>NZ_DAINRG010000011.1:0-62899 GCF_036741995.1 Flavobacterium sp.
CCGTTAAAACCGTATTAATACATAAAGTTGGTGAAGACGAAGCGGCACTTACTGTTTTATTTGGTGTAACGATAATTGTTCCTGTAGCACTTACTGTACCGCAACCTCCCGTTAAAGGAATGCTGTAATTAAAAGTCCCGGAAGCTGTTGGAGTTCCACTAATAGTGATAGTATTTGATGCCCAGGCTGCCGTTACTCCAGCTGGTAAACCTGTAACTGTTCCAATGCCTGTAGCGCCTGTAGTTGTATGAGTAATAGCCGTTAAAACCGTATTAATACATAAAGTTGGTGAAGACGAAGCGGCACTTACTGTATTATTTTGATTTACAGTTATTATAGGAAGTGTGCTCATTTCGGTTGTACATCCTGTCGCTGTTATGGTGGCTATCACATTGAATGTTGTATCAACTGTTAAGT
Source organism: Flavobacterium sp. (assembly GCF_036741995.1). Taxonomy (GTDB): domain Bacteria; phylum Bacteroidota; class Bacteroidia; order Flavobacteriales; family Flavobacteriaceae; genus Flavobacterium. The sequence goes on from NZ_DAINRG010000011.1 coordinate 418, forward strand.
TTCCTGAAGGCAAATTTATAGTACCTCCGTTGCCTGCAACAGGACTACCAATACTCGTATCTCCTATATCATTTCTTAATTGATAGTTTTGCGATGCAACTGATCCGGCGACAATAATATTAGCTCCAGTACCAGTACAAACAGATGCTAAAGAAACTGAGATTGTTTTATCAGCAGGATTTGGATTTGTGGCTATATCAACTAAGTTGCTTGATGGAGATACACAGCCTGTTGATGTATTTATCCCATCAACATAATAGCCTGTCCCTGCTGGGACTCCGGTAAAAGTAAGTGCTGCTCCTGTACCGGGTATAGCTGTACCAATATCATTGTCTGAACTGTCATTTAATTGGTACTCTACTCCTATTACAGAGGTAGTTGATGTTATCGTTCCATTTCCTCCCGGACTAGCACATATTGTACTTCCAGTTAAAACAAGTGCAATTGGATTGGATACTGTGGAAATATTTACCGAATTACTATGAGACGAAACACAACCGCTAGCCGAATTTGTACCGATTACATAGTATCCGGTTCCAGCAATCAAATCTGTCCATGTGAGAGTACTTCCGCTACCTGATTGGGAAGTTTGTATCATTGCATTAGAAGAATCATACAACTGATAATCTACACCTGTTTGAGAAGTTGAAGAGGTAATTAACCCCTCACCTCCTGGGCTGGTACATATAGTACTTCCTGTTAAAACCAGTGCTATCGGATTGGCATTAGCAGACACATTAACGCCACCACTAGTTGAAAAACAGCCTGTAGTTGCATTAGTTCCAACAACATAATAGCCATTACCAGCCGCAAGTGTAGACCAAGTTAAGGCACTACCCGTTCCGGCTTTAGCAGACTGAATCGTTGCATTACCTGAATTGTATAATTGATAATTAACTCCTACTTGGGAAGTTGTTGATGCTATGATTCCGTTTCCGCCCGGGCTAGCACAAATGGTATTTCCCGTTAACAAAAGTATAGTCGGCAACGGATTAACAGTAAGTGTAACGGCAGTTCGTGTAGCACTTAAACATCCTGTAGCAGAAACCCTTGTTTCTGCATAATAGGTTCCTGCGCCAGAAGGTGTATAAGACGTTGACCCTGATAATAGTAAAGTACCTCCACTTGATTGGTTGTACCAATCAGCCAGTTGACCTCCACTAACTGTAACTGTTAATGCAGGAATTGAAATACCGGAACAAATTATTTTATTGCCACCACTAGTTGGAACCGATGGAGCAACACAACTAATATTAATGGTTCCTGTTGCTGACGACCCAAACCAGGTAGCATTTTTATTTAGCGCTGAAGATGCTGTAGAACCCCACGTACCTATTGCCTGAGAAGCGCCGCCAAGATTTAGCGATAATGCTGTATGAACCAGACCCATTCCTAAATTGGCTACCGCTGATCCGCTTATTGAAAAATTATTATTTACTGTGGTGGAATTACTGAATGTTTTGGTACCTGAATTTGAAAATCCAAGATTGTAAAAAGAGGTATTGGCCGCTATGGTTTGATTTCCGGCCGCTCCAAAATTCACCGTTCCGCTGGCTGGTACAAAAACACTGGCGGTTCCGTTCCAAGCCGTTGCACTGACAGCGTTTTCATTTAAAGTACTGCTTCCTCCATTTAAAGTCCCTGCCGTAAGTGTTACAATGCCAGTAAAAGTATGCGTTAACCCAATTCCTAAATTCAAAGTTCCTCCAGAACCATTAATAGTTAGAGCTCCTCCGTTGGCATTTCCGGTTAATGTAGCGTTTCCTGCTGTTTTGGTTAATGTAACGGCTCCTGTAGTGGTAAAAGAATCAATAGATTGTGTTGCCGTTGTTCCGCCAATGGTAATTCCTCCTGAACCACTTGTCAAAGTTCCTGCATTAATAAAATCTCCGTGAAAAGTTATAAGATTGGCACCCGGAGTTAGTGTGGCACCTGAATTAATATTTAATGGAATATTTGTATTATTTCCTATTTGAACAACTCCCGGAGTCGTAATAGCCCCAGTATTTTTAATAATGATTCCACCCGTTGCTACAAATGGAGTAATCCATACTACACCAGCAGCTCTTGCCGTAGCTGTATTGTATTGCAATGTAGCACTACTTCCATAAATTGGAACAATAGAAATTATGGCAGTTCCTTCCATTGACAATACTGCATTTATTGTTGGTGAAGTAGCAAAAGTTTTAGTTCCTGAACCTGATAAAATAAGATTGCTGTAAGTAGTAACAAAACCGGTTTGCCCTGCCCCGGTATAATTAACCGTGTTTCCTGCAGTCGCAGCATTTAACGTAGTAATTCCAATGGTACCTCCAAGATTTAAAATTCCTGTAGCACCTTGAATGACACTTCCGGTTCCGGTTAATGAAGTGGTGGCAGTTATGGTTCCGTTGTTCGTAACTGCTACTCCTGTTACGGTAAGTAAGGTTGACGAAGTAAATACATTATTTATGGTGTACGCCCCTGTAAAAGTGGCTGTCGGAATGGATGCCGCTGTTGTTCCGCTGATTATTTTGGTGGCTCCGGTAAAGTTGTGCCCACCGGTATTTGCTGTAAATGTTGTAGCATTATTGGTAACATTTCCTCCAAAATTAATAGTTGATACCGCTGTTTCATTCCATACACTTCCAGCATTTAGGGTAACATCTCCGGTAAATGTTTTGGTTCCTGTACCTCCCAGAACCAGTGAGCCGGTAATCGAAGTTGCTCCACCAACACTTTGGGTAAAATTGGCACCAGTTGTAAAAGTAGTACCACTACCAATGGTAAGTGTATTGGAAATAGCCATGTTTACAACTGTTGTAGTAGATGCTGTGCCACTTAAAGAAAGGGATCCTATTGTTGTAGTTCCTGTTGCCAGCGTTTTTATTCCGCTTCCCGAAAAATTTAACGTACTATAATTACCGGTATGCACAGTCTGTGCTGCTCCTGTATAATTAACGGTATTCCCCGAAGCAGTAGCTGTTAGTGTTGTTATGGCTGAAGCGCCTCCTATATTTAATATTCCGGTGGTTCCCTGTGTAACTCCTCCTGAACCAGACAGTGCTGTTGAGGCTGTTATGGTTCCGTTATTGGTTAGTGTTACCCCGGTAACGGTAAGCAGTGTGGCTGAAGTAAATACTCCATTATTGGTATAAGCTGCCGTAAATGTTGCCGTTGGCATTGCCGTTGTGGTAGAACCAGACAAGGTTCCCGTTCCTGTAAAGTTATGAGCACTCCCTGTTAAAGGTGTAAATGTTGTAGCGTTATTTGTAAAACTATTTTTAATGACATAGGTGTCTTTAATGGTATTTGTTCCAACATTGGTTTCATCCCAAACGGCTCCGGCATTAAGGGTAACAGCCCCTGTAAATGTAATAGTACGTGCCGTGGTACCGGTTGCGCCAAAGTTGATTCTTCCTGTTATGGTGGTGGCACCCAGTATAGTCGTTGTACGTCTGATGGTTATGGTACCGCCACTGCTAACGGTTAAAGCCCCAAAAACCAGGGTTCCTGAACTCATGGTTAGTTTAGCACCATTGTTCACTGTTACAGAACCCGCTGCCGTTTGCGTTATAGAAGTTGTAATATTAACCGACCCAGTGCCCGTTGTAGCAATAATAACCGTATCACCTGTTGCCGGAGCAACTCCTCCCACCCATGTGGAACCCGTAGACCAAGTTCCTCCTGTAGCTGTACTGGTTATAGTAGCGGCCTGCACTCCAAATGCAGAAAGCAGTAAAAGTAGGCTGGTAATTCTATTTTTTGAAAAAGAACCTCTCAGTGTGTTAGGATTAGATTCTCTTTTCTTTAAAAAATTCCGGAAGTAATCTTTAGTGTTTTTTCTAAAAGCCTGAAGATTGCTTTTAGTTGTTTGAGCGGAAGAAATAAGCATCATAGTTTTAAAAAAAATCGTTTTTAAGGATTTATAGTATATATTCGATAAAATCAAAGTACTATTGTTTAAAACTTACTTATTTTTCATCGCGCAAAACTAAAAAAACATTTTAGGGGCAAAAAAGGCAAATAAGCAAACTATGTAAACAAACAAAAAATCCGATGAAATGCGTATTTTTATCAATGCAATGCGTTTTTAAAAAAAACACCTAAAGAAATATCCTATAATCAAAATCTGTTTTTCGGTTACTTTCCACTACTAAAATCAACCTATTTTATAAATCAAAATGACTGTGCTCTCCAAACAACTCGAACTGACCCACGAACAAACCTCACCGCTATTCCGTATCATGTGGATTCAAAACGAAAGCGAACCACACCGACGCCATTTTGAAAACAACATTTGTGCCTTCCATATTGGTGACGGATTCATTCTCTCGGTAGCGCACAACCTAAGGACAGAAGCCAAAATCTTTAAATCGATAGAACAAAGTTTGTATGAAACGGAGATACTACCTTATTTAAATTCGGTGCAGGCACAGTTATTTGACACTTGTTTTCCATTGGATAGTACCACTACTAAAAGATATTGGAACAGTATTAATCCGAGTGATTTTCAACATTGCATAGATATTCTAAAGCAAATCAACTTTGACACGCGCTGGATAACGCTGATGCAGAAAAACATCAGTAAACCCCATTTAATTGTACAATTTAAGGACCCACAATTTTACAATGATGCTTCACTGACGGCCCATTTTACCGCTGATAATTATTTTGCTGAGCCAGCTATTAACCGACATACCTTTTTGGTGGAAGTAGCCTTGGTTGAAGCTTTTTACAGTGCTGATATTGCTTTGTATAAAATTGTCAACACCCACCCGGATGTGATTAAAGCCATGCCAAGCATTGAAGTTGATTTTTCGATTTTGAATGACAATCAGGAACACTATTATTGCCTGCAAAGTTCTCCAACAAGCGAAATAGGCAAACTACTCAACAAGGCACAGATCGAAGGGTATACGGATCATTTTAGCTTTTTTCAGGACCGAATTGGCGGCAATTATACCTTCGAAGGATTGCGGTATTTGATTAAAGGTTATTTCCGGTTTGGTTCTTCGGGAGCGCCTTATGTTTTTTATGATGCCAAAAGCAAAAGCTTTAAAGTCAATGCTATTCAAAGTGAAGCCTGTCCGATACAACTATCCATCGACAATAAAAGAGACGGGAATTTTCAATACGTGAATGCTTTGGCATCGCCATTGCAGATTATTCAGGAAGTACTGGAAAACTATAAAACTAAATCGTAAAACTAATGGTCTAGCGGTCGTCTTTTTATCATGCCGCCTTTGATGTCTTTTACGCTGTTCATTACCACAAAAGCTTTGGATTCTATTTTTTCGATTTCGGTGGTGAGTTTGTTAATTTCCAATCGGGTGATAACGGTGTAAATGATATCTACATCTTTACTTTCTCCTCGTTTGCCATGACCTCGCTTGCCGCTGTAAACAGTCACACCACGGCCCATTTTGTTGACAATCATCTTTTTGATTTCTTCACTATACGAAGACACTATAGTAACGCCAATATATTCATCTATTCCTTCTACAATAAAATCGAGGGTTTTGGATGCTGCCAGATATGTTATCATCGAATACAAAGCAATTTCAATGCCTAAAAAATAAGCGGCTGCCGAAAATATCAAGACATTGATTACTATGATAAAATCGCCAATAGTGGTACCCAGTTTTCGACTTAAATAAATGGCCAACACTTCGGTTCCGTCAATAACGGCGCCACCTCTAACGGCAAATCCAATACCGGCTCCCAGAAAGAATCCACCAAAGACAGCGACCAGTAAATTATCATTAGTAACATTCGGGAAAGTGACTAACGCTAAGCAAGTAGAAAGTCCGGCTATGGCCAAAGCGGTTTTGATGGCAAACTGCTTCCCCATTACCACATATCCCAAAATAACAAACGGAATATTAATCCCAATAATCAACAAATAGAGTGGAATATTGGTAATGGCCGAGATTAATAATGAAATTCCGGTAGCACCACCATCGATAAAATGATTGGTCAACAGGAATCCTTTGAACCCAAAAGAAGCTGACAAAATTCCGATAGCAATCAAAATAAAATCCTTGATATGACGGCGCGTAGTGATGACAAACAACCGATACGCTTTGGCAAGCGCATAGCTCGAATAGTTTTTAGGCTCTTTTGTTTTTAGAGTGGTATTGAGTAGTATTCGCTTCCAAAGTGAATTCATAGGGTAGACGGTTTAGATCATTAGACTTCTTAGAGGGTTAGATTACAATGCTATACGGCTTTGGCTTTTTGCACTAATTGCCAAGTAGTTTTGTTCATTTCAAATTTAACTTCTCCTTTTCCATGAGTTCCGGTGACAATCCAGCCCATTCTTTTATAGAACTCTTCAGCTCTGGTACCAGGTGCAGTGCCCAGCCAAACGGTTTTATTCGTTTGCCCAAAATACCAATCCAGCATTAGATGGTGTAATGTTTTGCCAATGCCTTTCTTATCATAATCGGGATGCACAAACAGCGCCCAAATGTTATGTTCTTTCAAATCGGCTATCGCAAAACCTACAATTTGATTATCCGCTTCACAAACCCAACCTTTCCCTCTGTGAAATAAGAACTCTTCACAATCGGCATTGGTAACTAAATCCGGATTAGACAGGGTATTTTCGGTAACAGCATTCCTGACGATTTGTATTTGTGGTATGTCCACTACTTGGGCTTCTCTGAAAATCATTTTGTAATTATTGTTGTGGCAAATTATAAAAAAAGATGCCAATGCCCTACCCTTTTTGGAGGATATTAACATTTGCATCTTATTTAAAATCGCAATTACTCCGCTGTTACCGGATTGATAATAGCTGTTACTTTGGCTACACTATTGGCCGGAAAACCGCCTTGTTGGGCATGCTCCAGTATCAATTTCTCGTTGGGAGCAATATAGACACAATAGACTTTGTCGCCGGTCACAAAGCTTTCTACCCATTGGATTTGGGGCCCTAGTTTGTTTAAGACTCCACAAGAAGTTTGTGAAATTCCTTTTAACTGTTCCGGTGTCAAATTGCCGGCACCCGGAATTTCTCTTTCAATTATGTACTTAGGCATAGGACATGTTGTTTAGTTACCTATTCGTATGGCTTTTCGGTTACGCCCCGTTTATAATGGTTTCTGGACTCCATTTTAGCAACTACTAATTTACTAAAAATCAATCAAGTAAATGACATCTTTAGGTGTTTTTACTTTGATCCACTCTTTAACCTACTTTATAAAAGTCATAAGTTATAGATTCTGTAGTGTGAACTATTGATAAAAAAGCCTGACAGAACTTTATTCCTATCAGGCTTTTTATGAAAACAATACTTATAGACTGTTTTTAAAACGATTTAATAATCCCTAATCGGATGCGGAAACCGCCGTTGTTTTGATCTCCGTTCATGTTTTGGATTATGGGCAGTGAAGCCGTCAACGGAAAACTCCAGGTTTTATAACTCAATGTAGTACCCAAAGTAGCATAGCCTAAGTAATATCCTGAATTATCATCTACTACATCTTCTTCTTTGATGTTATCCAGCCACTCGCCATAATACCCTCCAAAAACCGACCAACTCAAGTTCGCTGAAGTTGTTTTGGTGGTAGCATCAGGAGTTGACTCTGTTGGTTTGTCAGTTTCCTCAGTAGGCATTAAGGCACAACTCGTTTTGGCGCCCAATATTCTGTAATTTAAAGTCACGTTTTGAATGGCGATGCTGCCGTAGTAATTGTCGTGAAACCCTTTGGTAGTTTGTTTATATAGGCCATTAGCTTGTAAAGTGTATTTGTCCCATCGTTTAGCGACAATAATCCCTACCATAGGATCATAAGACCCCGACCCTACTACTACCGTCGTATTGTCAAAAGCCGAACTTTTTTGAGTACCGGTTGGGAGCTCTAACCCAGCTTGCAGTGCTAAGCTGAAATTATTCTTATTCAACACATTAAAAGTACTCATCACCACCAAATCACCCAGACCGCTATCGTTACCGGTATCCGTATGCAGGAAAACATAAGGAATCAATGCCGAAATTGTAATGGTGTTAGTTAGTCCATAACGCACTCCGAATGAAGTAATAAGCATATTTTTCAGAGGCGTTTCTTCCTCATCTGCCTTGGCAGTAGCCACGGTATTACTTTGGTTAATGGTCCTGTAATCGGCATATGTTTCGGCTACCCATTTGTTTTTGGGCAAGGTTAAAATGCCATTGTTGTAATCGCCGTTGGAAGAACCGGTTCCGGCGCCGGCACAACAAGCGCATTGGCTGTAGCCATAAGTCATTGTTAGTAGTGTCATCACTACTGTATAAATTGTTTTATTCACGTTAAAATTTATTTTGGATTATACCACAGTTCTTTTGACTAACAGTCAAGCTGAAAGTCAATTGTTATTTTAAAAAAACTAGGCAGTAATTGCCGGGGGCTTAACGAGTGAAGTGGAATAGCCCTCTAAAAGGGTGGCTTTCGGGTAATTGAAATTTCCTTTTGCTTTACATATCAGTACTGTAGCCCATTGCCAAGTTGCCGGTGTAACAATGCAATAATCTATGGTTTTGAGTTTTAAAACGGCTTCGGGAATCTTATTGTTTTCGGCTTCGGCATCCGCTTCTTTTTTTAACTGTCGGTAAAGGAAACATTTACCATTACAATGCATCATAGGCTTGAACCTGTTGATACATTTGGTAGCAATGATTTCTCTCTGATTGTATTTCCAATAACCTAAAAATGCGGACTGGAATGACGATTGCCAGACGAAAGTAAGCAGTAATATGGAGGTTATAAGCGTTTTCAAATCGAAGACAAAGATACTTTTTTGTATTGGTTAATGAAAAAATCAGAAGCATTCATTTTATCAAATGTCCGGCAATGTCCGGTAATGTCCACTTGCTCGATACTTTTTAGGGATTTGTTCGGTCTTTGTTCGATATTCGTTCGGTAAGGCTTGGTTAAAACAGGAAAAATACCGAACAAAGATCGAATCAAAATAGAAGAAGCGTAAGTAAGTTATTAACTTTTGTAGGAAGACTGGAAGGTATTTAGTATGTTAGCTATTATTAATCTCATTTTAGATATATCTATTAAAATCACATTACTATGGGAAAAAAAATAATGGGTTGGTTTTTACTGTTAGTGGCAGGATTGATGGTTTTCGGTACATTGGGCACTTTAGGAAGTTTGTTAAAAGCTTTAGGTACTCTCGTGCTTGGAATACAAGGTAAAGCAGGTGCTGGCGAATCGGCACAAGCCCTTGGCGCTCTAATAGCCCAAATGCTGATTTTTTTAGTCATATACTTTGCCTGGACATATGGCAGAAAGTGGACTCGTAAAAATGTGGATGCTTTGCCCCCAAACAACTCAAAGCTGTGATAACTATTTTGAGCTCTACAATAGCACTAAAATAATTTTATTTACCTGTTAAAACTGCTGCTACTATGAAACTAATAAAACGTTTTTTTGTTATGATTTTTGGGCTATTACTGCTAAGCTGCCATCAGACACCACCTCAACAGCAACCCAAGAAGAGAGTAAAAAAAGAAAGCCAAACAACGGCTAAGGGATTAGAAATGCTTACCAAAGAGGAATTGCTCAAACAATATCAGAATGTTTACGAATATCAGGAAGAAGATTCAGAGCAATTGCTGGGTGTTACAGTTATAAATGCCAATAAAATAAAGTTTTACCTGGCGACCAAAACCTTGCCTTGCGATACTGAATATCATGGCGTAGCGATAAGACGGTACTTAGATTGCTTTCCAACCATTGAAAAAGACAGCTTAAAAGAATTGCCTAAATACCAATATATACAGTTAACAGCATATTATATACTCACACTGAATTTTACTGATGAGTATAAAGAAGCCAAAATAAGCTATCAACCCATCCCAGAGGAAGAAACCGATTGCGCTCCTATAGAGGCTATTTTAATGACTAAAACACCTTGAGTAAATCGTTCAAATAACTTCTTGTATTAAAATCAATACTTCTTTCTTTTAAAAGCTAAAACCCCAAAACCCAATTGCATGTTATTAAGAGTGAATATTTCTTTTTTGTAAATAAAAGCACACGATAACAGTTTGTTTCGTCAAAAAAAAATTAAGAATTTTATACTATAATTTTTGAGAAAAAATCGTTAAACCAGCACTTTGATTGTCAAACTGCATTTATACCAACAAGTTATACTGTTTTTGCTAACAATTTATTTAGATTTGAGATGTCAAAACAAAACAACAATGATTATTATTATTTTAGGAGCAGTGTGCGTAATTGCCATTAATCTGATATTATTTTTAATAGAACGAAGCAGAACTACTGACAGACACTTTAAAAATTATTTAAATAAATATTGCAAAAAAGTACAGGATTAACAATATCCTTGTAACTCGGCAACGCAATCGTAAAGTACTACACAGCAACTAAGTTTGCATACATGTTACTATACTTTGAATTCCATCAATTCCAAAAAACAGTTTCCTGTAACAACCGGTTGCACTTCTCATGCAATCACAACAATACAATCAAAACCTTTTTCTGTTTTAAAACAAGTGCTATCCTCTTGGTTAATGACTCCTAGTCAGGATTAAAAGAGGTATAGCACAAACTAATCATTTGTGCTATATTTTTATGTCCATTTTAAAATGTAACACAACCTTACAGCTATAAAAAAGAAGTGAAAAAAATATACAATTGACTAATTTCATGTTAAAAAAAACAACACTCCTTTAGTTTTTAGTAAATCTTTTTGTACCTTACCTCTTCAATCTAAAAAATAAAACATCATGAAAAGGATAGCCTTATTTTTAACTGTTGCTTTAGTAGCTGTTTCCTGCAAAAACATGGCAGAAGAAAAGGCAGCACAAGAAAAAGCAAAACAAGCCACCGTTGACTCAATGAAAATGGTCATGGAAAAGCAAAAGACCGTTGATTCTATGAAAACCGTCATGGCACAACAACAAGCCCAACAGCAACAACAAACAGCTGCCAGTAGCACGACCACGACTACTACGACAACCAAACGAAAAGGCATGAGCAACACCGCCAAAGGTGCTTTAATTGGTGCTGGTGTAGGGGCTGTAACCGGAGCCGTAGTGGATAAAAAACATGGCGAAGGAGCCATAATAGGCGGTTTGGCCGGCGCTGCCGTAGGAGCAGGAACCGGAGCAGTCATTGATTCGAAAAAGAAAAAATAATAACTGATTCTACTGAAAAAGGCACTATTAAGTGCCTTTTTTTTATTCTTCCCTGGTAAGTGTGATTGAATTATTTTTGGTAAAAGTTGTAGGTCGCTTCCCTTCGCCTTCCTGCGCCAGCATAATTTTATCTTTAGCCATAATCTTGGCAATTAAAAGCAGTTTCCTCGATTTACCACTTTCGATTTCTTCCATTATTATATCTAATTTTATAGGTGTAGCCGTTTGGTCTATACTGTATTTCAAATTAATCTTTTTCCCTTTCAGGCTAAACTCTTTCCCGCCCATTGTTTCCTCCCCTTTGATAAAGGTCACATACCCTTCTTTGTCAAAAATAAAACCTCCTTTGGCTCCCTTTTCATCTTTTCCAATCCACTTGCCCACAAAGTTAAAGTCATCATTTTTAGTAACTGTTGTAAAAGCCGTCAATGTAATAAAGGCTACTAGTAATGTGAGTCTCTTTTTCATGGTTGTGGGTATAAGGTTTTAATATTGTAATAATTCCAGCAAAGTGCTTTCAAAACGTTCTTTTGGCAAATACTGGTCTTCCAGCGCTTTTACAAAAGGAATAGCGGTTTCTAAACTACCAACTCTGCGCACCGGTGCATCAAGATGCTCAAAACATTGTTCCATTATCATAGCAGAAATATCACTGGCAATACCTCCAAACAAACTGTCTTCTTGTAAAATAATTACTTTGTTGGTTTTCTTAACCGAGGCAAAAATAGCTTCAGTATCGAGCGGTTGCAAACTACGCAAATCAATTAAATCGGCACTGATTTCAGGATGTTTTGACAAAGTGTCTAACGCCCAATGCACACCAGCACCAAAAGAAATTATGGTTACCTGAGTTCCTTCTTTCAAAAGTGCTGCTTTCCCAAAAGGAATAGTATAATAATCCGATGGCACGTCCTGATAAACGCTACGGTACAATTGTTTATGTTCAAAATACATCACCGGATTAGGGTCGTTGATAGCAGTATTTAATAAGCCTTTGGCATCATATGGAAACGCAGGATATACCACTTTCAAACCGGGAGTTTTGGTAAACCAAGCCTCATTAGTCTGCGAGTGAAACGGCCCCGCTTGCGTACCACCACCACAAGGCATACGAACTACCACATCGGCATTCTCCAACCAACGGTAGTGTGATTTGGCTAATAAGTTTACAATTGGGTTAAACCCTGTTGATACGAAATCGGCAAACTGCATTTCTACCACCGCTTTGTGCCCGTTGATAGACAAGCCCATTCCGGCAGAAACCACGGCGCTTTCGCAAATTGGTGTGTTGCGGACTCTGTCTTTACCAAACTGCGCCACAAAGCCATCCGTAATTTTAAAGGCTCCTCCATATTCGGCAATATCCTGACCCATAATAACTAAGTTATCATGACGCTCCATCGATTGACGAAGAGCATTGGAGATAGCGTCCACGACACGAATATTCTCAACGGTTTCCCCGTGAGAAATAGCTTCAAAGTCGTATGCTTTGTACATATCGTTTAACTCTTCCTGCAAGTCTGCCACTACATCCGGTTCAGCTTGGGTGATTGCCCAATGCTCATCTATTTCGGCTTTGATGTTTTTCTTGATCTTTTCATCTTCTTCTTCGGATAGTACACTAACGCGAAGCAAATACTCTCTATAATTCGAAATGGGGTCTTTGATAGCCCATTCGTCCATTAATTCCTGTGGGACATATTTGGTACCGCTTGCCTCTTCGTGCCCACGCATACGGAAGGTTTTAAACTCCAATAACACCGGTCTTGGATTATCCGTCATCGAAGCTTTCAGTTCGGCTATTTTGGTAAAGACCTCTAAAATATTATTCCCGTCAATGATGTGACTTTCCATGCCATACCCTTTACCTTTATCGGCTAAGTTCTCACAACGGTATTGTTCATTGGTAGGTGTTGATAAACCGTACCCATTGTTTTCAATAACAAATAACACCGGTAAATCCCAAACCGAAGCAATATTCAATGCTTCGTGAAAGTCACCTTCTGAAGTAGCACCTTCGCCGGTGAATACTGCCGTTACTTTACCATTGTTTTTGAGTTTATTGGCTAAGGCAATTCCATCAGCAACTCCCAATTGGGGACCTAAATGCGATATCATCCCTATGATTTTAAATTCCTGAGTACCAAAGTGAAAGGAGCGATCGCGTCCTTTGGTAAAACCGGTCTTCTTGCCTTGCCATTGCGAAAACAAACGGTGTAATGGAATGTCTCTTCCGGTAAACACGCCTAAGTTTCGGTGCATCGGCAGGATGTATTCATCTTTGTCTAAGGCAGCTGTAATCCCTACGGAGATAGCTTCCTGCCCAATTCCTGAAAACCATTTAGACACTTTCCCCTGTCGCAGCAGGATAAGCATTTTTTCTTCTATCAATCTGGGTTTAAGCAGTCTTTTATATAAATCTAATAGTTGCGTATTGGATAATTCTTTTCTGTCGAAATTCATGTTGGTTTGCTGTATTATAAAGTCGCCCAAAAGTACTAAAAAGTGTTTAGTTATTTAATAAGAGTTTTAAAAATAGCCATTAGAAAATAGAGAAAAGAAAAAAGAAAACAAGTAGCTTGGTATCAGTCGGTTTCTATATAGAACAGCTTGCACAATTGTTAATAACTTTGATTTTTTATATTTAAAAAATCGTTACATTTGTAGTTATGATTGGAATTTTTCCAATTAAAGTTATTAACAAAAAAGTTTTAGTATGCAACAAATTCCTAGTGTTGACTTACGTGATTTCCTGTCGGACAATCCGGCACGTAAACAAAAATTTGTAAATGAAATCGGAAGAGCTTATGAGGACATTGGCTTCGTAGCGTTAAAAGGTCATTTTTTAGATGACAAATTGGTAGGAGATTTATATTCAGAAGTGCGCAACTTCTTTAGTCTTCCTTTGGAAACCAAAGCAAAATACGAAATTCCGGGTATTGGCGGACAACGTGGTTATGTATCTTTTGGAAAAGAACATGCCAAAGGACGTTCGGCCGGTGACCTAAAAGAATTTTGGCATTTTGGACAATACGTTAGCGAGGGTTCTAAATACGCCAGCGAATACCCAGACAACGTAACCGTGTCTGAATTGCCACACTTCAACGAAGTAGGTAAAGAAGCTTACAGAATGCTTGAAAAAACAGGTGTTTATGTATTAAGAGCTTTGGCATTGTTTATTGGTTTGGATGAATTTTATTTTGATAACTATATCAAAGACGGTAATAGTATCTTAAGACCAATTCATTACCCACCTATTACTGACGAACCAAAAGACGGGGCCGTTCGTGCTGCCGCTCATGGCGACATCAATTTGATCACCCTTTTGATGGGCGCTCAAGGTAAAGGATTACAGGTACAAAATCACGACGGCGACTGGATTGATGCAATCGCACAACCAGACGAGTTGATGATTAATGTGGGTGACATGCTAGCACGTCATACCAACAACAAATTGAAATCTACTATCCACCAAGTGGTAAACCCGCCCAGAGAATTATGGGGTACTTCCCGTTTTTCTATTCCGTTCTTTATGCATCCAGTGAGCGATATGCCACTAAATTGTTTAGAGAAATGTATTGATGCCAATCATCCAAAAGGATTTGAAGACATTACTGCAGGAGAATACCTTGACGAAAGATTAGTAGAACTAGGACTGAAAAAGTAAAGGTTAATTCAATAATTTTATTAAAGACATTGAGTTTTATACTTGATGTCTTTTTTGATTTTTTATAAATTATAATGGACTTACAAGAACAACTAAAAAAACTTTTCCCAGACCATCAGGAATCGACTGAGCCCAAAGCCATTTCAACAGAAAGTCATCACGAACTTTTTATCCAAAAAGAACCGATGATTTGCAAATATGAAAAACGAAAGGGCAAAGCCACTACCATCATCGAAGGCTATGAAGGCAGCGATGAAGATTTTAAAGTCTTAGCCAAAGAAATAAAAACCAAACTCAGTGTAGGCGGAACGTTTAAAGACGGAGCCATAATCATTCAGGGCGATTACCGCGATAAAATAATGAATCTTCTAACAGCCAAAGGCTTTAAAACCAAACGCGTTGGCGGTTGATATACTAAACGAATAACCTAATTAACAGATAATCAAATTACAGCAATGATACAATCATCAGAATTAATTTTAAACCCGGACGGTAGCGTCTATCATTTAAATCTCAAACCAGAACATATCGCTCACGACATCATTTTTGTGGGTGACCAAAATAGAGTTGAAAAAATAACACAGTTTTTCGACAGTGTGGAATTCTCCACTCAAAAGCGTGAATTCAAAACCCAAACCGGCTATTTCAAAGGCAAAAAAATGACCGTAATGTCAACCGGAATCGGACCTGACAATATTGACATCGTGATGAACGAATTGGATGCTTTAGTCAACATCGATTTAGAAACACGTCAACCCAAAGAAAATCTAACAAAGCTAAACATCATTCGCATCGGAACTTCGGGTTCGCTGCAGAAAGACATTCCGTGTGACAGTTTTGTGATGAGTCAATATGCGGTGGGCTTAGACAACATGCTTCGCTCCTATTTGATTGACAGCATTTCGGAAAAAGACATCGAAGAAGCTTTTATCAAACAAACCGATTGGGATTTGCGAAAAGGACAACCGTATGTAATTGCCTGTTCAGAAACTTTAGAAAAAAGAATTGAAAGCAACAAAATGCACAAAGGTTTCACCGGAACAGCCGGTGGTTTCTACGGCCCACAAGGGCGTGTATTGCGTTTGGAAATTCAAGATCCAAGTTTGAATACTAAGATGGACAACTTCAATTTCAATGGTACCCGAATGACCAACTTAGAAATGGAAACAGCTGCTATTTATGGTTTAGGCAAATTATTAGGACACAATTGTTTGTCATTAAATGCTATCATTGCCAACAGAGCTACCGGAACTTTTAGCGCAGACCCCTACAAAGCGGTGGATGAATTGATTGCCTATACATTAGAAAAACTAGCAGAATAAATCATGAATTTGGTTATCAAAACCGAACGCTTACTATTAAGACCTTTTGAGCTTTCAGATGCTGAAGCTATGTTTGCCTTAGACAGCAATCCAAACGTGCATTTGTATTTGGGCAACAATCCACTGACTTCCATTGACCAATGTTATGTTTATATTGAAAGCGTGAGAAACCAATACAGCAAAAATGGTATCGGACGCTTTATTGTTGAGCTAATAGACACACAGGAAGTTATCGGTTGGGCCGGCTTAAAACTAGTCACTGAAGAGGAAAACGACCATGTTAATTTTTATGATGTCGGTTACCGCTTACAGGAAAAACATTGGGGAAAAGGCTATGCTTCTGAAGCTGCCAAAGCCTGGGTGGATTACGCTTTCCAAGAAATAAAAATGCCAACGCTCTATGCCATGGCACACATTCATAATGTGGGTTCTAACAAGATAATCCAAAAACTAGGTTTCCACCAAAAGAACCAATATTTACACAGTGGCATTCCGTGCTATTGGTATGAATTAGACAACAATACACTATCCAAATGAAAACAGTAAAAATAGCCGGCGTTCCCGAACATTTCAACCTGCCTTGGCATCTTTGCATTGAAAACAGTGAATTTGACCAAGCAGGGATTGATTTACAATGGACAGATGTACCGGAAGGCACCGGCAAAATGTGCCAAATGCTTCGCGATGGGGAAACCGATATCGCCGTGATTTTGACCGAAGGTATTGTAAAAGACATCGTTGGCGGCAACCCCAGTTCCATCGTACAGGTGTATGTAGAAAGTCCACTGATATGGGGCATACACGTTGGAGCCAATTCCAATTATCAAACCTTAACCGATTTGGAAAATACCAAAGTAGCCATTTCGCGCTATGGTTCCGGGTCTCATTTGATGGCGTATATCAATGCTCAGAATCAAAACTGGAATACTGAAAAGCTGCAATTTGAAATTGTAAATACCATAGACGGTGCAGTAGAAGCCTTGACCAATGGCACTGCTGATTACTTTATGTGGGAACGTTTTATGACCAAACCGTTAGTGGATAAAGGTGTTTTTCGTCGTGTTGCTGATTGTCCAACGCCTTGGCCCTGTTTTGTAATTGCCGTGAGAAATGAGTTTTTGGAAAACAACTATCAAACTGTGGATTTAATCCTTGACATCATCAACAATACTACCGCTGAATTCAAAGATATCCCAAGTATTGACAGAACTTTAGCATCTAAATTCCATCAAAAGACAGAAGACATTCAGGAATGGTTATCGGTGACCAAATGGTCGCAAAAACCACTGGAAGAAAAAGTGTTAAACAAAATTCAAAATCAATTGTTTGACCTAAAAATTATAGATAAAAAAGGTACTTTTGCTGAAATAGTAAAAAGCGTTTAGCTTTTACCATTGGCAACATGATAAAATTAGGAAAGCTTACTTATCAGCAACTTCAGGAAAAATTCAGGATCAAACGTCCTTGGGATTTGATTATCATTTTTGCCTTGAATATCTTAATCACCATTCCCATTTTTATCATTGCTCATCACAATTTTATCACGTTTGATTGGGCGCATCATGTGGATAGAATTCTTTTATTTCTATTAATTCTTTTTGCCATACAACTTATTTTAAGAGCCTTAAGGAGAGTAACTTTAATATCGGTCATCCTCTATTTTATAATGCTCGGTTATGGAAGTCTGTTCAGTAACTATGGTTTTCAAAGCGTTTTTGAAGATTACCGTTCCATGATATACACTATGAATGATGATCCATATCCACAGGATATCATTATTACTAAACTTTTGCCCTTTCCCAATAAATCCAAAATTTTAGACGCCGTCGAATATCAAAACCCCAAAGTGCGGGACTTTGCCATTATGGCCATCAACAAACATTTCAAGCATGTGAAAGGTTACTATAATGATTGGACACTCATTCAATCGTTTGCTGTTTTCAAAGAAATCAACACCCGCTGGAACTATGTCAGCGATCCCAAAGGCCACGATTATATAGCCAGCGCCACCGAATCGTTACAATATCTTTCCGGTGATTGCGATGATCATTCCGTGTTAATGGCAGCCTGCATCAAATCTATTGGCGGCACTACCCGATTAATTCACACCAAAGGACACATTTATCCCGAGCTGTACATTGGCACCAAAAAGGATTTGGAACGCATGAATTACGCCATTAAAAAAGTCTTGTTTCCGGAAGAAAGCAAAGGAAAACCCATTCATTATCACATCGATGAACGCGGTAATATTTGGCTGAATCTGGATTATACCGCTAAATATCCGGGCGGTCCTTTTATGCACGAAGAAATATTAGGAGCCTTGACCTTGGATTAATTTCTTCCGCTGAATTTACTTTTACTGAAAGTTTTATTTACTATATTCGTTTCAAATTAAACTATCCTTTTGATGAAAAAACTATTAGGTCTATTGCTGCTGTTTTCACTGGCGTCGCAGGCACAACAAAACTCAATCATTGCCGGTAAAAAGAATGAATTTCGTGTGGATATTTTATCTGCGATTGTTTCTACCAAAGCCAGTTTGAGTTACGAGCGCTTTTTTGACGGAGATTTTTCTACCGGATTTAATGTGAATTTTTCGAATAGCAATAAACTCAATGATGATTTTGACAACGGCTATCGCAACAACGTACCTAAATTTGAATTCAATCCATATGTGCGGTATGCACTGTCCAAAAGTAAAGCGAGGTATTATTTTGCCGAAGTCTTTGGCTCCTATAATGGTGGCGATTACAAAGAAATCATCCGGCTGACCGATGAAAACGGAATTGGCTATTACACTACGCAAAAATCAAAATATACCGATTTTGCTTTGGGCGGAAGTTTAGGATACAAAATGTATTTTAAAGATGCTATTGCTTTGGAATTCATCGTAGGTTTTGGCTCCAACCTTACCAATAAAGCAAAAAGTCCCGACGTGATTTCAAGAGTGGGCATCAATTTAGGTTACCGATTTTAATACATAGACTATGAAAAAACTACACTATATCCTGCTTATTTCGATTGCTTTTTTAGTTTCCAATTGTGATACTAATGACGACGGATTCTACAATAATGTTTTTGTTGATATTCCCAATTTAGTAACTATTGATACACATCCGGCGCAATATACCGTTGGTGAAAAATTATATGTCAACGCCGATTTCTCAAGATTTCAAAATGAAAACGGAAAACCGCTGGATCTGTTTAAAACCACCGGAGCTGCCGAATTTGCCTTTTCCTATATCATAGAAAAACAAATAGATGCTTCAACATGGGAAGTAGTTACCGTTGACGAGAGTCAATTAAACATTGTAAAAGGCAATGCGCAAAACGGCGCTTATGTTTATGGTTTATGCGAATACAATGACGTTGATGAAACCTATGAATACAGAGTTGGATTTCCATTATCAGCTGCAGGAAGCTATCGTTTGAGTTATGGTTACAACAGTAGCTCGAGTAATTCGGTTGAATTGCGCTCGCTGAGTCCGGCAGCCCGTTTGATTTTAAATATCAATTCTCTGGTTACTAATGTAGACTCAGCCGGTTATTATTATTTTAATGTAAATTAGATTTCAGAAAATAAACAAACAGCAATCCATTGTCAAAAGCAATGGATTTTTTGTTACCATTCAATTTCGGCTTTCCCTAAGTTTTTCAGATACGAATTGGTTTTACTGAAATGACTGTTGCCAAACCACAATCCGCGATTGGCGCTGAGTGGCGATGGGTGGCCGGTTTCCAAAACATGATGTTTGCTGCGGTCAATCTTGGCGCCTTTCTTTTTGGCAAAACCTCCCCAAAGCAGAAATACTACGTTTTCTTTTTCTTCCGAAATTTTTTGAATCACAGCATCGGTAAATAGTTCCCAGCCTTGGTTTTGATGGCTTCCGGCTTCGCTTTCCCGAACCGTTAGTGTAGCATTGAGCAACAAAACACCTTGGTCAGCCCAACGCTCCAAATTGCCCGATTTTGGAAAAGGAAGTTTCAAATCGGTTTGTATTTCTTTAAAGATATTAAGCAACGAAGGCGGAAAAGCAATGCCGTCATTCACCGAAAAACACAACCCATTAGCCTGCCCCAAACCATGATACGGATCCTGACCAATGATAACCACTTTCACATTCTCAAACGTACAATGATCAAAAGCTGAGAAAATCTGAGTGCCTTTTGGAAAGCAGGTTCTGGTAGCATATTCGTTTTTCACAAAGGAAATCAACTGCTGAAAATAAGGTTTTTCAAACTCGGCAGAAAGCACATTATGCCACGAAGAATCTATTTTGACAACCATCTTTTAAAATTTTATCAAAAATACTATTTTCTGTTGCAATATGGATTTTATCCTTTGTAACTTTGAGCCAAAGACATTGATTTAATGATTGCGATTACAGATAAAACATTACAGGATTTAGAATTTACTACCGTTTTGCAAACCATTTCTGAGCGATGCAACACGGAAATTGGCAAGCAAAAAGCGCTGCAAATCGTTCCGTTTAAAGACAAGAAAACACTAATGGAAGCTTTGGTGCAAACCTCGGAATACCTATCTTCTTTCACGAATAATAATGCCATTCCCAATCACGGATTTGAGAACATTTCGAACGATATCAAATTCCTGGCCATTGAAGACAGTTTTCTCGAAGTGAGTGCGTTCCGAAAAATAGCGACTCTTTCGGAAACGGTGAATGTGCTGTTACTGTTCCTGAAAAAATTCCACGACTATTATCCAAAACTCAACGGAAAAGCCACGCAGGTGGAATACACTAAATTCATCATCCAAAAAATTGACGAAGTCGTTGATAAATACGGAGAAATCAAAGACAATGCTTCCCCGGAATTAATCAATATCCGCCGCGATATGAATTTGGTTCGCGGCAAGGTCAATCAGAGTTTTGGACAGGCATTGAGCCAATACAATTCATTGGGTTATTTAGATGAAATTAAAGAGAGCATCGTGGAAAACCGTAGAGTTTTAGCGGTCATGGCGATGTACCGACGTAAAGTGAAAGGTTCCATTTTGGGCAGTTCCAAAACCGGAAGCATTGCTTATATTGAACCCGAAGCCACGTTGCGTTATTCCAGAGAATTGAACAATCTGGAATACGAAGAGCGGGAAGAAATTACCAGAATATTAAAGAAGTTATCCAACGAAATCAGGCCTTACATTGACTTGTTAAAGCAATACCAGGAGTTTCTGAGCGATGTGGATGTAATTGCTGCTAAAGCCAAATACGCTAATAAAATCAACGCCATTCTGCCAACTATCATTGAAGAAAAACGGTTGTATTTCAGGGAAGCCTTCCATCCTATTTTGTTTTTAAATAATTCAGAAAAGAAAGAAAAGACATTTCCGCAAACTATTGAGTTAAACGATAAAAGCAGAATCATTGTCATCTCGGGACCGAATGCCGGTGGAAAAACAATATCCTTAAAAACGGTTGGATTATTGCAATTAATGCTCCAATGCGGCATATTGATTCCGGTACACGAACGCAGCGAAACCTTTTTGTTTGACCGCATTCTGACTGACATTGGCGACAATCAATCGATAGAAAATCATTTGAGCACTTACAGCTATCGCCTGAAGAATATGAATTACTTTTTGAAGAAGTGCAATGCTAAAACCTTATTCCTGATTGACGAATTCGGAACAGGTTCCGACCCAGAATTAGGAGGTGCTTTGGCAGAAACTTTCTTGGAGGAATTCTATCATCGGGAAGCTTTTGGAATCATTACGACACATTATTCTAATTTGAAAATTTTAGCGAATGAATTGCCTTTTGCTTCTAATGCCAATATGCTTTTTGACGAAAAATCTTTGGAACCAATGTACAAACTGATTTTGGGACAAGCGGGCAGTTCGTTCACTTTTGAAGTAGCACAAAAAAATGGAATTCCGTACGGTTTGATTAATCGGGCTAAGAAGAAAATTGAAGGCGGCAAAGTACGCTTTGACAAAACCATTGCCACGCTTCAAAAAGAGCGTTCCAAACTGGAGAAAACCTCTCAAAATCTAAAAGAAGAAGAAAGCAAAGCGCGGGAAGAAGGCAAAAAAATGGAAACCATCAACGGAAAGATTCAGGAAAAACTGGAACGTTACCAAGAGCTCTACGATGCCAATCAGCGCCTAATCTATATGGGACAAAAGGTGGATGATCTTTCAGAGAAATACTTTAACAATAAAGACAAGAAAATCTTAATCGGTGAATTTTTAAAGATGGTGGAAATCGAAAACTCCAAACGAAAAAAAGCCACGGTAAAAGAAATAAAAGAGAAAGAAGTCATTCAGAAGAAGGTCATTGAAGAAGTCAAAGTCAAAGTAGAAGAGATTCGAAAAGTCAAAAAAGAAAAGAAAATCAAAGCCCAGAAACAGGAAGCAGAAAGGCCAAAAGTGACTTTAAAGATTGGCGACCGCGTTCGAATGATCGATGGAAAATCGATAGGTACTATAGACAAGATTGAGAAGAATAAAGCGGTAGTGAACTACGGGATTTTTACTTCTAAAGTGAGTTTGGAAGAACTGGAATTTGTCCAAGCAAAATAAAACCATGGAAATTGATGATTTACCAAAAGACAAAAAAATAATTCTCTTTGACGGAGTGTGTAATCTTTGTAATGCTTCGGTTCAGTTTATCCTAAAACGTGACAAAATGGACCGCTTCAGGTTTGTTGCCCTGCAATCAGTATTGGGCCAAAAAATCATCAATCATATCGGAATTGATACTAAAAAAGCAGATAGTCTTATTTTATACGAACCGGGAAAAGCTTACTATTCTAAAGCTTCGGCAGTATTAAAAATCACCAAAGAATTGGGAGGTTTTTATAATCTAATGAGTGTACTAACCGTGTTGCCAAAAGCAATTCAAAATTACATTTATGACTACATCGCTAAAAACAGATACAGATGGTATGGAAAAAAAGACACTTGCATGTTTCCGACACCAGAGCTTGAATCTAAATTTTTGCAATAAAAAAAGCCATCAAAAATGATGGCTTTTTTAGTATGATATATTGTAAATTATTCTTTTACCACTTTTTTAGTAGCAACACCTTGGTCTGTTTTGATTTTCATCATATAAACACCTGTAGCTAAATCGCTGATAGAAATTTGTCCGTTGGCAGCATTTAAATTTTGAGCTTTAACCACTCTACCATTCATATCTGTCATTTCCACAGAATTGATAACTGCATTTACATCATTTGAAATATTAATAATATTCTTAGATGGATTTGGATACACATTTAATTTAGAGGCTAAGAAATCGTTGTTTTTCAATACTTGTGTTACCACAAAGTTATCCATCAATAAAGCTTGTACTCCGGTAGCATTCGCCGGTGACATATTGTGAAAGCAGAAATAAAACACTCCAGTTGAAGGAGCTGTAAACGTAAACGTTTTCTCTACATAAGTAATATCAGAAAATGCTGGTTCACTTGCGATTGGAATAACTTGTGAAGGTACATCCTTAGCTGTACCGGCAGTTAATTCATAGTTAGCTGCATTTGTTGAGGTTGAAAGATAATTTCTAACCCAATAATCAACCGTAACATCAGAACCGGCAATAAGATTAACACCTCTTGAATACATACGTGAATCTGCTGCTGCTGCTGTTGGAGCAATTGAAGCAGTTGTAAATGCACCATCTTCTGCCAATCCTTGATTGATAAACCATCCGTCAGCACTTGTTTCCGGAACAGCTAACCAACCCACAAATGGTAAGATGAAGTTCTCAAAACTTTCTGTGTAAGTAGGATCTATAGCTTCAAAAACAGTATTGAAAGAATAAGGACCACTCCATTCACTTTGATCAGAAACGCTACAATCTTTTCTCACGTAGTAATCGTAAACAGTTCCAGAAGTTAATCCAGAAATTGTATAAGGACTAGTGATGTTAGTAACGGTAGTTCCTGTTCCCTGAGTAAAGCCAAAATCTCCGTATTCAATTTCAACTGAACCACCAGCTGTAACATTAAATGTTGCATCAACACTTGTCAAAGTAGGGTTAGTTGTTGAAAGATTTGTTGGTCTGGCACAAGTTACTGCTTTACCAAGACGAGTTTCCGGTCTGAAAGCGGAAGCGGCAACAGTTGCTGGAGGAGTAGTTGCTGCAGCTGCTGATATAGCACCTAACAAACCTCCTGCCAAAGAGTTATTACATGATCCTGTATTAGCGGTAGTAGCTATAGGATTAGAAAAATTTTGATAATCAAATGCAATATACAAACTACCACCAGTATAGGTAAACGTTGAACCTCCGGTAAATGGAATATCAAATGAACCAACTACATTAGGAATAGTAACTGCCGAATTATTTACAGTGGTCATTCCTGCAATGGCAGTGGCCCAAGTAGTACTCTTAGTGTTGGTTACATCGGCTGTATTTTGCATGTACACTACTATAGTTCCAGTAGTTGTAATGTTTTGAGCAGCTGTATAGGTAAATCCGATTGAATTAACCACAGATCCAGCTGTAAAACCTGAAGCAGCCATTTCATCTGCAGTAATTATCCAAACGCTTCTTCCTGCAGGTCTGGCACCTTGTGGAGCACGACCATTTTGAGACGTTCCACCGTTATTTGGCAATACGGTATAAATATCCGACTGAGCCTGTAAACTCAAACCCGATAATACCAAAAGCATCAATAAAGTAATTTTTTTCATAAATAAGTTATTTTTTTTATTAATAAAAGGAGTCCAAATATAGAAATAATTTTTCAAAAAAATTATTCTTTTTCGTATTTCCCAACTACAGAAGTTGCAATTGCATTTCCTAAGACATTGGTGGCACTTCTGAACATATCACAAAAATGATCTATAGGCAAAATCAAAGCAATACCCTCTATCGGAATTTTGAACATCCCACAAGTGGCGGCTACCACCACTAAACTGGCTCTGGGCACACCGGCAATTCCTTTACTGGTTAGCATTAACACTAATAACATAGTCATCTGAGTTCCCATATCTAGAGGGATTCCATAGACTTGAGCAATAAAAATACTGGCAAAAGTCATATACATCATGCTACCATCCAAATTAAAAGAATACCCTAAAGGAAGCATAAACGAAACTATTTTATCTTTGACTCCAAATCGTTCTAATTCTTCAGTCAATTTTGGAAACACAGCTTCACTACTTGTGGTTCCAAAAGCAATTACCAATGGACTGACAATTCTCTTAAGTAAGGTTGTCATATGGCTTTTCAGAAAAATGTACCCAATGACTAATAAAAACAACCACAATGAGCCAATTCCAACCAAAAAAGAACTAAAGAACTTGGCATAAGTCACCAATAACTCGTTGACATCTTTGATGGCAAAAACACCTGCTATGGCTCCAAAAACACCAATTGGCGCAAAAGTCATTACATAATTCACCATTTTCAAAATGATATGCGATGTTTTATCTAAAGCAGTAACAACCGGTTTGGCACTGGCACCAATAGAAGCGGCCGCTAATCCAAAAAAGATGGAGAAAATCACTATTTGCAGAATTTCATTACCGGCCATGGCCTCTACTATACTTTTGGGAATGATATGTTCTACAAAGTTTTGAGCTGAAAAACCTTCCGTTTTTTCGGTTACATCTGCTGCAGTGGTTAAATCAACTTTGCCCAATTTTAATCCAACACCGGGCTGCAAAGTATTTACCCAAAACATTCCTATTAATAAAGAAACAAAAGAGGCCGAGAAAAACCAACCCAACGCCTTCCCGCCTATTCGACCAACCGCTTTAATATCTCCAAGCTTAGCAATCCCGACAACCAGGGTCGTAAAGACTAATGGTGAAATAATCATTTGTACCAATCGGATGAAGATGGTCGCAAGCATTTTTATTTTATCACTAAAATTTTTGGCATCAGCTTCTATATAATTGTTGTGAATAAAAATCCCCAACAAAGCACCAACAAACATGGCAATAAGAATTTGAACCGTAAGATTAGAAAGAAATGATTTTTTAGGCGCTTCGATGGTACTCATTTATTTTTGGTATGTTTTATTAATCAAATAGAAATCGGCTAATACTAAGGCTGCCATAGCTTCCACTATAGGCACTGCCCTCGGCACCACACAAGGATCGTGTCTTCCTTTTCCCTGTTGCTCTACTATTGTGTTTTGATTAGTCAGTACTTCTTGTTTCTGAATCAAAGTGGCCACAGGTTTGAATGCTACTCTAAAGTAAATGTCCATTCCGTTAGAAATACCGCCTTGAATTCCACCGGAAAGATTTGTCTTGGTCGTGCCATCTTCATTATATAAATCGTTGTGTTCACTGCCTTTCATTCGGGCACCACAAAATCCGCTGCCGAATTCAAACCCTTTTACGGCATTAATAGAAAGCATGGCTTTACCTAATTCGGCATGCAACTTATCAAAAACCGGCTCGCCCAGCCCGATGGGAACATTTTGCAACACACAGGTTATAGTTCCGCCAACAGTATCTCCTTGCTTGCGAATTTCTTTGATGTAATTTTCCATTTTTTCGGCTGTGGCCAAATCAGGACAACGCACGGCATTGCTTTCGATTAGATTGAAATCTAAAGCCTGATAGGGTTTATCAATAAAAATATCGGCAACCGAAGACACAAATGCATTGATTTTTATTGTAGGCAAAACTTGTTTGGCAATTGCGCCAGCCACCACCCGGCAAGCGGTTTCACGTGCCGAACTTCGGCCACCACCGCGGTAATCGCGAATGCCGTATTTTTTCTCATACACATAATCGGCATGACTTGGGCGGTACGAATCTTTTATATGAGAGTAATCATCCGACTTTTGATTGGTATTCGGGATGATAAAACCTATGGGCGTTCCAGTTGTTTTCCCTTCAAAAATCCCGGAAAGGAATTGCACTTCATCTTCTTCTTTTCTTTGTGTAACAATAGAAGACTGTCCCGGTTTTCTGCGTTGCATTTCTTTTTGAATCGCTTCCATGTCGAGCGTTACTCCAACTGGGCAGCCATCAATAATTCCGCCTAGAGCATCGCCATGGGATTCGCCAAAAGTGGTCAGTCTGAAAAGTGTTCCGTAGCTATTTCCGGCCATAGTAGATTGTTTTAAACAAATATAGTTTTTTGATAGTATTTGGCGAAATTTGTTTTGAGATTATTTATTTTGGCTAAAATTGAAATTTTATAACTTTTAATAAATATTCTGTAAGAAACTATTCAGCTAATGCTATAACTTTGTCTGTATAGAATTGTTACTACAAATACAGTTTTATAGAGTAAACATTTTTAAACAAAAATTAATTCAAGAATTATGAAAAAATTATTTTTATGTGCTTTTATGCTAGTAGGATTAGCATTTAGCTCGCAGGCTCAACAGTTTTCGAAGAATGCCTTAGGACTTCGTTTAGGCGATAACGATGGTTTTGGTGGTGAAATATCCTATCAAAGAGGACTGTCTAAAAACAACCGTTTAGAATTAGACTTAGGTTGGAGAAACAGCAAACACGTGGATGCTTATAAACTAGTTGGTTTGTACCAATGGGTTTGGGATCTTGACAAAGGATTCAATTGGTATGCAGGTGTTGGTGGTGGAATTGGTAGCTGGAGCTACGATTATAATGGTGCCAACGATAACGGAACTATTATATTGGCCGCCGGAGACATTGGTATCGAATATAACTTTGCTGAAGTGCCGTTACAACTGTCTTTAGATTTTAGACCTGAATTGTATTTAAACAATAATGGTGATAATCAATTCAGAGAAAACAACTTTGGTCCAGACATCGCTTTAGGCATTCGTTACAGATTCTAATCGAATTATATAGTAAAAAAAATCCCGAGAAATTCTCGGGATTTTTTTATTTAATAACTATCGGTTTCTTCGAGTTGATTTTGAGAATCGTATAAGGAAATAACGACTCTTCATTTGACTGATCCGTAGGAATATTTTTTTGAGTGTCTTTGATATAGACTTCTATTTGTGTGGGCGTTTCTATTACTTTTTCAATCTTGATTCTGTTGTACGTTTCCTTTGTGGGTCCGGCATTCAGAATGACAAAGCTGCTATTAGTAGTATCGCTCGATTTTATTTTTTTCTTCAAAGTTTCATCACTCAACAGCATCATGATTTCTTTGGGTTCTGTCAGGATTTCGTAAAACTTAATGTTGGCGCCGCCATCATCATTAACGGTCAATACTTCATACAACGGCTTGCTCACTGCTTTTTTGGAAGAACAGGAAACTAAAAACAACACTATAACTCCGGCAATTACTTTTCTCATTTTGCTTTATTTTTTAAGGCTTTATGGTATAATTCTTCATATAACGGCAGGATATTTTTGATATCAAATTGTTTGGCTACACCTAAAGCATTAGTCTTAAATTGTGCCAAAGTAGCTTCATCAGATAATATTTTCAAAGCGTTTTCAGCCATACTATCTACATCACCCACATTGCTTAAATAACCGGAAATACCATCAAAGTTTACCTCTGGCAAACCACCTGAATTGCTGGATATGACAGGAACACTCCAAGCCATGGCTTCCAATGCGGCTAAACCAAAACTTTCCGTTTCTGACGGCAATAAAAACAAATCGGAATACGATAATATCTGGTCAATTTCATTACTGTTGCCAAAGAAAATAACCTTGTCCTCAATGCCCAATTCTCTGCACAACTGCTCCGCTCTGGCTTTTTCCGGGCCATCGCCTACCATCATCAACTTGGCCGGCATCTTTTCCTGAATTTTATAGAAGATCTTGATAATATCCGGAATGCGTTTTACTTTTCGGAAGTTGCTGATATGCGTAACAATGCGTTCCTCCTTTTTGGCCATAACCGAACGATGGCAGGAAATCAGACTTTCATTTCTATTTTTGTCCAATTCAATAAAATTGGGAATAACATGAATGTCTTTTTTGATATTGAAATGATTGTAAGTGTCGTCTTTTAAACTTTGGGAAACCGAAGTCACTATATCCGATTTGTTGATGCTGAAAGTTACCGCCGTCTTATAAACCGGATGGTTCCCCACCAAAGTAATATCGGTTCCGTGGAGCGTTGTCACCATCGGAATGTTAATCCCTTCACTTTTCAACATTTGCTTGGCCATGTAACCGGCATACGCATGCGGAATGGCATAATGCACATGCAACAATTCTATTTTATACAGTTTCACCATATCCACCAGTTTGCTCGAAAGTGCCAACTCATAAGGCTGATAATGAAACAAAGGATATTCAGGAACATTTACTTCGTGGTAATGTACATTCGGATTCAGCAATGCTAAACGCACCGGCTGACGATACGTAATAAAATGGATTTCATGCCCGCGATGTGCTAATTCGAGACCCAACTCTGTGGCTACTACACCACTTCCTCCAAAGGTAGGATAGCAAACAATGGCTATTTTCATAGTACTTTTTTAGTGCTACGAATTTAAGAAAAATATAGGTTGGTAGCGTGTTAATAAACTTTAAAAGTAAAATTGTATTTTAGCAAGACTAATGCACAAAGCCCAATCAAAATGAAAAGTACCGTTGGATTCTTTTTACTCTTTTTACAAGTAACTGTTTATAGCCAAAATGAAACAACCTTGATGGATTTTCCCAACTTAAAAAAATACGCCGAAGCCAATAAAACACTTCCGGCAAAACAGTCCAATGCCAAACGAATCGTTTTGATGGGAGACTCCATCACCGAATTCTGGAAAACAACTGATCCGGATTTTTTTACCAAAACCGGTTACATAGACCGTGGCATCAGCGGACAAACCTCACCACAAATGCTGCTGCGGTTTCGGCAAGACGTGATTAATCTGAAGCCAACCGTTGTGGTCATTCTGGCCGGAGTTAATGATATTGCCGAAAACACCGGCCCTATTTCTTTGGAAGCTATCTTAGATAATATCATTTCAATGGCTGAGCTGGCAAAGGCTAACAAAATCAAAGTGGTTCTTTCTTCCGTGCTTCCGGCAAATGCTTTTTGGTGGCGCACCGAGTTAAAACCTGCCGATAAAATCATCGCCTTAAATGCCCTGATAAAAGCCTATGCCGACAAGCACAACCTTACTTATATAAATTACTATGCAACTATGGTAAATGACGAAAAAGGACTTGATAAAAAGTTCTCTGATGATGGGGTTCATCCAATGCTCTCTGGCTATAAAGTGATGGAACCTTTGCTAGAAAAAGCTATTGCTGAAGTTTTAAGCAGAAAGTAAACTACTTCACCATAATCGCTTCCTGAATCACTTTTTGAATGTCTTCGCGAATGTTTTCTTTGGAAAGTGTATTTGGCAAATTAGAATCCGGGTAAGTTCGGTTAGAAAGAAAAACGTAAACAATATCGGTTTCCGGATCAGCCCAAGCCATCGTTCCTGTAAAACCGGTATGTCCAAAACTCGCCATCGAAACGCAACCACAAGTAGGGCCGCCGCCACTAATTTGAGGTTTGTCAAATCCTAAGCCACGACGGTTGCCTTCAGCACAAAACCAGCAGGTGTTGAAATCGGTAAACGTAGCTTCTGAGAAATATTGCTGCCCGCCGTAATTGCCTTTTTGGAGATACATCTGCATCATTTTAGCCACATCCATAGCATTCGAAAAAATACCGGCGTGACCGCCTACTCCATCTTCCATCGCCGCTTCCATATCGTGAACATACCCTTGCACCGTGGTGTGGCGGAAATAGGTATCGATTTCTGTTGGTGCAATAACGCTTTTATCAAATTTCTTCAAAGGATTATACAACGTATTGTTCATTCCTAATGCTTTATAGAAATTATCAGCCGCCAAATCATCTAACTTTTTCCCCGTGATTTTTTCCAAATATTGTTTCAGAATGATAAAGGTGAAATCGCTGTAACGGTATTCTTTTTTCTCAATCAGCGGACTGTTGATAATCTTCTTCATGATAGTATCATGGTAATCATCGCGCAGGAACAAACTGTCGGAAACTCTTTTGGTAAAGCCTTCCGTATAAACTTTGCGATAGTATTTCTCCATTGGCATTTTAGCCGAATCCAATGTGGCTTTGTAAAACGGAATCCAAGCCTGCATTCTGCCATAATGCGACAGTAATTCTTTAAATGTAATTTGCTGCTTATTGGACCCTTTGAACATTGGTAACATTTGTCCCAAAGTGGTTTCCAGAGTCACTTTCTTTTGGTCATACACCTGCATGACATTTGGCAATGTGGCTACCATTTTGGTCAAGGAAGCTACATCGTATAAATCCGTGTTTTTTACTTTGACCGTACCGTCATAGGTTTGTGTACCAAAGGATTTTTGGTAAATGACTTTGCCTTTTCTCGCAACTAGAATTTGCATACCGGGCGCCATTTTACCGTCAATGGCTTTTTGGGCTAAAGTTTCAATTTGCTTCAGTTTTTCGGAACTCATGCCAACATTTTCGGGCGATGTGAATCCTAAGCGGTTGAGCTTTTCGGTTTCTAAACCATCTCCCACTTTGAACGAACCATTAATAGAAACCGGTAGTTTTCCTTTGGATGCAATTGCGCCAAAAAGCAATTCAGCCGAAACTTCCTGAGCAATATCGCCATTTTGATAAGAAACAACCAACCCTTTGATGGCATCAAAATTTTGAATTTTAGAAAGCACATACGGTTTGGCAAAACAGTCTAAAATTACTTTCTTTTGGGAAGCAATTCTATCAATCATTTGCAATTCTGCATCCGAGAGTTCGGGTGCTTTCCACCAGGTTTTATCCGATTTATGATAGCCGATGATTACGGTTTGATAATCCGTCAATTTGGTCATCAACGTATCAATATTAGTCTCCGAAACTTCGGTGACTTCAGTATATTTTTTTAAAGTAGTTACAAAAGTTGTATTGGTATCATCGCCCATTTTGACATAAGCAATTTTTTGATTCAGGTTTTTAATTGGTAAAACCGCTTCGTCATTTTTGACCACCGTAACCGCATTTTCATACAACTCATATTGCAAGCCATCATTACTGATTGGATTCAGATCGTTATATAGATTGATTCCTTCAATAGGTTTGTATTTGTTGAGTCCGGCTTTGAATTTGTAATGCAAAATCTTCTTCACTGACTCCGCTAATCTGGCGTCCGAAATCAAACTGTCCTGATAAGCAATACAGATTTTTTCGGCGGCTAACGGGACATTTTCGGCAAAAAGCAAAATATCATTTCCAGCCAAAAAGGCTTCTAAATCAATATCGCCGGGCTTTTTGAAATTGCTGGCGCCTTTCATATTCAGGGCATCAGTAAAAATCAAACCGTCAAAACCCAATTCGTTTTTAAGCAAATCAGTTACCACATGATGCGAAATGGAAGTCGGATAGCCTTCTCTTGGCTCCAAACTCGGCACATTCAAATGCGCTACCATTACAGAAACCAAACCTTCATCAAACATGCGTTTATAAGGATACAACTCTACTTTCTCAATATGATCTAACGAAGCCGTGACCAAAGGCAAAGTGCTGTGCGAATCTGCAGAAGTGTCACCATGTCCGGGGAAATGTTTTCCGGTGGCAAAAATGCCCTGGCTTTGCGTTCCTTTCATTAGCGCAATGGCGTGTTCAGTTACATTGACTTTATTTTCGCCAAAAGAACGGTAACCAATAATGGGGTTTTTCGGATTGGTATTGATATCTAAAACAGGCGCAAAATTGAATTGCACTCCCATTCGTTTGCTTTCTTTCGCCAAACTGACCCCAACCTTTTCTATCAATTTCAAATCTTTGATAGCGCCCAATGTCATATTGAAAGGATAACGGAAAGTAGAATCTAAACGCATGCTCAGACCCCATTCGGCATCAATACCAATAAACAAAGGCACTTTGGCTTTCGATTGGTACAAATTGGTCAAACGAGCCTGACGCATCGGGCCACCCTGAAAGAAAATTAAGCCGCCTATTTTGTAAACGCGAACCAGTTTTTCAACCGCATTGGTGTGAATGGTATCTTTATTGGAATAAGCGGCCACCATGAACAATTGGCCTACTTTTTCATCAAAAGTCATTTGGTTGTAAATGCTGTCTACCCAATGGGTTTCGGCATCGGTTTCGGGAAAAAAGTTTTTCCGGTCGGATTTGATGTGAGGAATGTAGATTTCTTCATCTGCTGCTATTTCAGCTTTGGGCAAAACTATAGCGGTACTCTTATTCTTGGTGGACGAACAATTCGTAACCAAAAATAACAATGCCGTGAATAGTCCTATTCTGAATAACAAACTTTTCATGAACTGTGGATTAAAAGAATCGACTATGCCAGCTTTCTCCCGCGGGAACTTCCCAGTTTTCGTTGAATTCTTCGATGGTATTAACCAAATTATTGAAGACAATGGTATTAGCCGTAACCGCTTTCTCTTTGGCCATTCGCTTGAAATCAATCAATGATTTATGGGCAATGTGTTCCCCGTTTTTGAACGTCACGTTCATTTTATCCAGCAAATCAACTTGGTATTTTTGTTCCAAACTTTGAATAAAAGCTACCGAAGAATCGATAGAACAACCCGTTGCCTGTTGCACTTCCTGATTGACGGCGAGAATAATAAAACGACTGTATTTCAGCAGATAAGAAGCTTCTAATCCGGTGCCGTGTGCTGACCAGTTATCTAAGAATGTCTTTAACTCATTCTCGATTTCAGCCATCTCCTCATCTGAAAATTTGCGATTGGATTGGTAAATCCAAATTTTGGAATCTTCGGGTAAATTTTCAAAAGGAACGTACATTTGGTATAAGATTTAGGTATTGGGAATTAAGATTTACAATTATAAATCCTGTGCATTAGCTATTAATTCGGCTATGTCCATTACTTTGACATTGGCTTCTTGTTCTTTGGCTTTTACGCCGTCGGTCATCATGGTATTGCAAAACGGACAACCGGCTGCAATGATTTCGGGTTGGGTGGCCAAAGCATCTTCGGTTCTTTCTACGTTGATGTCTTTGTTGCCCGGTTCCGGTTCTTTAAACATTTGCGCGCCTCCGGCACCACAGCATAAACCGTTAGCTCGGGAACGTTTCATTTCGACTAGTTCAGCATCCAGTTTTTGAATCAAATCCCTTGGTGCTTCATAGACATTGTTGGCACGACCTAAATAACAAGGGTCGTGAAACGTGATTCTTTTTCCTTTGAATTGCCCACCTTCAATGGTTAATCGTCCAGCATCTAAAAGTGATTTTAGAAATTCCGTATGATGTACTACTTCGTAGGTTCCGCCTAATTCGGGATATTCGTTTTTCAGAGTATTAAAACAATGAGGACAAGCCGTTACGATTTTTTTAGCTTCATAAGCATTCAAAACCTCTATGTTCATCATGGCCTGCATTTGGAACAAAAACTCATTTCCGGCACGTTTGGCGGGATCTCCCGTACAGCTTTCTTCTGTTCCCAATACGGCAAACTCCACATTGGCACGATTTAAAATACGCACAAACGCTTTGGTGATTTTTTTTGCTCTGTCATCAAAACTGCCGGCACAGCCCACCCAAAACAA
Organism: Flavobacterium sp.; assembly: GCF_036741995.1. GTDB lineage: Bacteria > Bacteroidota > Bacteroidia > Flavobacteriales > Flavobacteriaceae > Flavobacterium. Next base: position 34,975 of record NZ_DAINRG010000011.1, read on the forward strand.
TACTTCGGGTTGCTTGCCTTGAGCCATCATTTCTGCCATGGTCGGCACATTTAATACTTCTGACATTCTGTTTATATTTTTAGATTGTTAGATTTTTGGACTATTTAGATTTAATTTTAATCTAATAATCGAAACATCCAATAATCGATTTTTACTCGTGGTGTTCGTCGTCGAATACCTGAATGGTTACTTCTTTTTCTACTAAATCGGTGAACTTTCCTCTGTAACGGGTAGCTTTCACCAAGTGATTGTCAATCCAGTGGTAGTTTCCGCCACGTGGTTTTCCGAATAGGATTCCGTGGTATTTGAAACCGTGTTTTTTCAGCCAAATTTCGGTATATTCTCGGTGTGCTTCTGTTCTGGAGGTGAAGAAAAATATAATATGCCCTTCATCATACCATTTGTTCAATGTTACCAACGCATCCGGATAAACTTCAGCGGTTAGCATTCTTTCCGGTTCTTCGTTTGGGATATCGTCACAAACCGTTCCGTCAATATCGATTAGGTAATTCTTTACTCCTTCCGGTAAAATCGGACTTAAATGTTGTCCGTTTTGCGTGATGCTTTGCAGTTTTTTTTCAATGTCTTCCGCTTTCATTTTTTTACTTTTTATAGTTTATCCAATTCATTCGACAAATCCTCAAGCCTCACAATTATGAGAATTCATCTGTTTTATATTAATTTTCGTTTTTCCAGTTTAGTCGGTCTTGTTGGTTGTATTGCCAAGGCGCTCCATTGTTTTCAATATTGGTCATCATTGCGTTCAATGACTGTGGCGCCGCACTTTGTTCCATTACTAAATACCTTCTCATATCCATGATGATAGATAACGGACTGATATTTACCGGACACTCTTCCACGCAAGCGTTGCAAGACGTACAAGCCCAAAGCTCTTCTGCCGTGATATAATCATTCAACAGCGATTTATTATCCGGTACAAAAACACCTTTGTTGGCATCTATATTTCGTCCCACTTCTTCCATTCGATCACGCGTGTCCATCATGATTTTACGCGGGGATAATTTCTTTCCGGTTTGATTCGCCGGGCAGGATGACGTACAACGACCACATTCAGTACAAGTGTAAGCGTTCAATAATTGCACCCAATTCAAGTCCTGCACATCGCTGGCACCAAACTTTGCCGGAGGGGCATCAGCATCAGCCGGCGGTGCTGCAAACGGATCGACATTGGGATCCATCATTAGCTTAACTTCTTTGGTTACACTTTCTAAATTGTCGAATTTCCCTTTGGCATTCAAATCGGCGAAATACGTATTGGGGAAAGCCAAAAGAATATGCAAATGTTTAGAATAATACAGATAGTTTAAGAACGTTAAAATTCCGATGATATGGAACCACCACGCGGTTCTTTCAATGATTTCAACAGTTGTAATATCAAAAGAAGTAAACAGTGGCGTGATGTATTGCGAAATCACATTTCCGGAATTCATCATTTGAAAATGCAAATCGGTAGCATTCATCACTAAGAATAACGTCATCAACACCATTTCGAAATACAAAATCGTATCGGCATCTTTCTTTGGTGCTCCTTTTAAATCTGAACTGGCAAATCGTTTTAAACGGATAACATTTCGTCGAATCCAAAATACGATAACCGCTACCAAAACAAGCAGCGCTAATACTTCGAACGAGCCAATTAGGAAACTGTAAAATCCGCCTAAAAAAGAAAAGATTCTGTGCGTTCCGAAAAGTCCATCAATGATGATTTCTAAAACTTCAAGATTTATTATGATAAAACCGGCGTACACGATGATGTGCAAAAATCCGGCCACCGGGCGCTTTACCATTTTGGATTGACCCAAAGCAATCATCGCCATATTTTTCCATCGCGCCGATGGGTTGTCAGAACGATTAACGTCGTGTCCCAATTTGATATTGCGCGACAGCTTTTTTACATTTTTGGCAAAAAAACCAATTCCCGCAACAAGAAGGATAGCAAATAGTATGTTGTCGATATACATCATGGCTAAAAGTTTACTTTTTAATAGTATCGTTTACGGGTGCTTTATACGGTTTGTTTTTCTTTCCGAAGAGAGACACATTCACATAACGGGTTGGATTCAAACGCAAATCCTGCAATAGCAATTCCAACTCTTTTGAGGTTTTGGTAAAATTGGTATACAGTGCATCGTCTTTGGCTAGTTTGCCCAGAGTTCCTTTTCCTGCTTGTACATCGGCCATGATTTTGTCGACACTGGCTAATGTTTTTTCCAGTTTTTTAACGGTAGCTCCAATGTTTATTTTAGCAATTGAATCGGATATTTTAGCAAAATTGCCCGAAGCTTTGTCAAAGTTGGTCATCGTGTTATTGATTTTCCCTTTGTTTTCGGCCAACATTTCGTTTACATTATGAGAAGCTACTTTGAATTCGGCTAAAGTCGAATCTAAATTGGTAATGCTACTTTTTAAATGTTCTTTGGTTTTGGCATCCAAAACAGAGTTGACATTTTTGAGTAAGGCATCAGCCGAAACTACCATTTTTTCCACCTTTTCCTGTAAAGGAGTTAATCGTTCCGCCACTAAAGAAGTCAATCCGGGTTTAACATTACCTTTCAAGACCGTTCCGGATTCGGCCACAGATTTGTCTTCGAAATTCGGCATAATCATGATTTGCTTCCCGCCTATAAGTCCCGGTTCGTATATCGAAGCGACGCTTGATTTTGAAAAGGGAAAATCCGATTTGATTTGCAGTTCTACTTGTATTTTTCCCGAAGTATCCAGGAAACTAATTTTACTAACCTTCCCAACGGTAAGCCCGTTGATGGTTACCGGTGCCGAATTCACCAAGCCTTCTACATTATCATATTCTACATAGAACGTTTTATAATTGGACAGCAAATCGCGTCCTTTTAAAAAGCTGTAACCCCAAATAAATAATAATATCGAAGCAATAACCAGTATCGCTGTCTTAATTTCTCTAGTGATTTTCAATGGTAAATCGTTTTTTTGGCAAAGTTAAAATAAAATCCTATAACTCCTTGTTATTATTGTTTTAATGCTTCCTGAACGGAAACTTTTTTGCCGTTTTTGAAGGCAATTAAAAAGGCCTGCGCATATCCTTTAGCCTTGGCCTCTGCCAATAATCGCTTTGCTTCTTCATAATTGGAAGTGTCGCCATACATGTATTTGTACAAACTGCCTTCCGAAGCAATGGATATATTGCTTAATCCTTTGAAATTACTCGGAACCAATTCCAATTTTTTGCCACTGGCCGAAAGCTGTACTTTGAAACTGGCGGCAGTGGTAGTTGCTACTTCTGTTTTGATTTCTTCTTTAGGCCCCGGTTTTTTGATTTCCGGTTTTTTAACTTCCGGAACTTTGTTCGTTACTTTTGGGGTTGAAGGCGTATCAATAGGTTTGGTGCTTTCATCCTGCTCCATTTTTTTGGATGGCTTTTCCATCTCATCGCCGGCTCCGGTACCAAAATATTCTTTTTTATAACTCACAATCGCATCGGCTATCGCTTGGGCAATTTCATTCTGACCGTCTTCTGAATCTAATTTCGCCCCTTCCACTTGATTGGAAATGAAACCCATTTCTATCAAAACCCTTGGCATATACGCTTTGTGCAACACCATATAAGGTGCTTGTTTCACTCCTCTACTCTTTTTGCCCAAATCATCAATAAAATGATTTTGAACTTTTCCGGCTAAGGCAATGCTTTGGTCAAGGTATAATTCCTGAGCCATAATCATTCCGGCATAAGACTCCGGCGATTTTGGATCAAATCCTTCGTATTTTTGCTTGTAATCTTTCTCTAATGTCACCACCGAGTTTTCTCGTTTCGCAGCCTCTAAATTGGAAGCGTTTTTCGACATACCCATTACATACGTTTCACAACCATCAGCGGCATTGTTCGGATTGGCATTACAGTGAATCGAAACAAAAATATCGGCATCAGCTCTGTTGGCAATGTTAGCACGCTCAATCAAATCAATAAACTGATCTGTTTTTCGGGTGTAAATCACATTAATATTAGGGTTTTTTTCCAAAAGCTTTCCCACTTTCAAAACAACAGCTAAGGCAATATTTTTTTCAATGTGTCCGTGATATACGGCACCAAAATCGTGATCGCCATGGCCGGCATCGAGCGCAACTTTAAATTTTGCCTGACTGAAAATAGCATTCGACACTAAAAATAGCGCTACTATACAGAAAACATTGTGGTATCTATTGTAATTCATAAGAATGTAAAAGTTAATTTTAATTAAAACCCGGCGGGCATAAAACTAATATTTCGTTATTTTTGACCGAAAATATTGTTTAAGTTTGCCACGTCAAAAACCAAGCCATATTTCTACAAAAATAGTATTAAACCTTTGCAAAGAAACTTAATTAATATCGTTTTTTTAACAATTTTCCTAACATTAGGAACCGTAAAAACATATTCACAAGACTTGCCCAAAGAAAAAAAACCTTTCCCTGCTAAAAATCAAACAGATACAAAAAAAACAGAGAAAGAAGTGGCTGTAAAAGAGCTCGATACTATCAAAATTGACAGCACCAAAAAGAAGAAACCCCTACTCGACGGTAAGGTAAAATACAAAGCCGAAAAATACGCCAAGATCGACCAGAAGAAAAAGCTGGTTACCTTATACGACAAAGCCGAATTATACTATCAGGACATCGAACTGAAATCGGGGATTATTATTTTTGATTACCAAAAAAATGAAGTGTATGCCGGAAGAATCAAAGATTCTACGGGAGCTTATACCCAATCGCCCTCTTTTAAGCAAGGCAGTCAGGTGGTAGAACCTGATTCGATTCGCTTTAATTACAAGACCAAGAAAGCGTTGGTGTGGAACTCTAGAACCAAGCAAGGGGAAATGAATGTGAAAGCCGAAATTTCCAAAAAAGAAAACGACTCGGTTTACTTTCTGAAAAAAGCCCGATTCACCACCGCCAAAGACATTGACAATCCCGAATATTATTTCCAGGCCAGCCGCGTAAAACTGGTGCCCGGCAAAAAGGTAGTCGTTGGGTTTACCAATATGGTCATAGCCGATGTACCAACGCCTTTAGCCTTGCCGTTTGCCTTTTTTCCGATGACCGAGAAGAGTCGTTCCGGACTGATTATTCCGAGTTATAACGACAGTAATACCCGAGGTTTTTCGTTGCAGAATGGGGGTTATTATTTTGCCTTGAGCGATAATTATGATTTGGCCGTTTTGGGCGATTACTATACCAACGGAAGTTATGCCATGCGCTTTGAATCGTCGTATGCCAAGCGCTATAAGTTTTTGGGGAATGTCAACATCCGATTTGAAAACCTGATTACCAGCGAAAGAGGCTATCCTGACTATCTCCGAAGCAATATTTACAACATTCAGTGGACGCATACCAAAGACGGAAAATCAAATCCGAATTCCCGTTTCTCGGCTTCGGTGAATCTTGGAAGTACTAAATACTATGCCACTTCTATCAATCAATCCAATGTGGGTGCCCGATTGAATAATTCGTTGAGTTCGTCTATATCGTATTCCAAAACCTTTAATTCTGTTCCGCAAGTGAATATGTCGTTATCGGCAACCCATTCGCAAAATACCAATACCGGGGAAATCAACATGACGCTGCCCTCCCTGCAAGTGAGCGTGGACCGTATGTATCCTTTTGCTCCCAAAGACGGTGTGAAAAAAGGAATCCTGAAAAACATCAACCTGCAATACAACCTTAAAGGCGAAAACCGCATTAAAACTACCGATGCCGATTTCTTCAAGCCACAAATGTTTCGCGATGCCAAAGCTGGTTTCCAGCATAGCATTCCGTTGAGTACCAATTTCAAGGTTTTCAAATACTTCAGTGCTACCACTGCCATCAATTATAATGAAGTATGGTATATGAAAACCATCAAAAAACAATATGATGCCGCCCAAAACAAAGTAGTAGATGTAGAGGTGAACGGCTTTGATGCCTTCAGGACCTATTCGTTCACGGCCGGTTTGGGAACCACGGTTTACGGAACGTTTAATTTTGGTGAAAACAAAAAAATTCAAGCCATCCGCCATGTGATGCGCCCTAATATTTCCTATAGTTATACCCCTAGCTTTTCGCAGTATTATGATACTTATGATTCTGACGGAAGCGGCACCATGCTAAAAGAATACACCCGATTTGACGGCGGTATCTTTGGTGCACCGGGCAAAAACATGTCTAACAATGTGGGATTCAGTTTGAGCAATACCTTCGAGGCCAAAGTAACCGATAAGGATTCGACCAAAACGGAGCCTAAGAAAGTCATGTTGCTAAACAACCTGAACTTCTCTACCAGCTACGATATTACGGCCGATTCCCTACGTTGGTCTCCTATGCGTGTTAGTGGTGGAACACAGATTTTGAACCAAAAAATGAACATCAATTTTGCGGCAACCCTCGATCCTTACGCCATCAATAGCGCCGGAAAAAGAATAGATACCTGGAATATTGACAATGGCGGAAGTCTGTTCCGTATGACCAGTGCCAATATGACGCTGAACTATGCCTTTGCCAGTAAATCGGGCGATGACAAAGAAAAAGTAAACACCCAAAGCAAAAGAAACGGAGGTCGTGAAGACGATTTATTTGGTACCAATGCCGATTTAAATGACAGCCGACAGAGCCAGTTTAAAGACGATGATAAAGAAGATAAAAGCGGCATAACCGATTTCTTTAAATACAAACTCCCCTTTGATGTGAATCTGGCGTATTCGTTGACCTACTCCGACATTAATCGGGAAAAGAAAATCACCGGCAACTCGCTGATGGTTTCGCTCAATACCGACTTAACGCCCCGATGGAAAGTGGGTGTCTCTACCGGTTATGACATGGTTCAGAATGGGGTTACCTTTACGCAACTCCGCTTTGAACGCGACTTAGAGAGCTGGCGCATGAGTTTTAGTTGGGTTCCTTTTGGCGACAATCCGTATTGGAGTTTCTTTATCGGAATCAAATCGGGTGTGTTGAGCGATATCAAATGGGATAAACGAAACCAGGCCGACAGAACCTTACGATAGTTTTAAATAGAACCTTATGAAAAAAATAATCTTTACCGATAAAGCTCCGGCACCGATTGGCCCTTATAACCAGGCGGTTTTAGTGGGAAACACCCTTTATACCTCCGGGCAAATTGCTTTGAACCCGGCCACTATGGAATTGGTTTTAAACGATATTGAAACCGAAACTAAACAAGTGATGGAAAACATGAAAGCCGTTTTACAGGCTGCAGGCATGACTTTTGACAACGTAGTGAAAACCACCATTTTTATCATGAACATGGGCGACTTTGCCCGAATCAATACCGTTTATGGCAGTTACTTTGACGAAAAAACAGCTCCCGCCCGCGAAACGGTGCAAGTAGCCGGTTTGCCCAAAGGCGTAAACGTCGAGATTTCGATGATAGCCGTGCAATAGACAGCAACAAATCGGCTGTAAAATAGCAAGTCCCTACTGGTTACATCCGTTAGGGATTTTTTTTATGGTGTTCCGCCACCTTCTTAGTGTCTTCCGCCACATTCTTAATGTCTTCCGCCACCTTCTTGATGTCTTCCGCCACCTTCTTGATGTCTTCCGCCACCTTCTTAGTGCGTTCCGCTGCCTTCTTGATGTCTTCCGCGACCTTCTTAGTGTGTTCCGCCACCTTCTTAATGCGTTCCGCCACCTTCTTAATGCGTTCCGCCACCTTCTTAGTGTGTTCCGTCATCTTCTTGGTGTCTTCCGCCATCTTCTTGGTGTCTTCCGCCGGCGGAAAGGAGTAATAAGGTGGCGGAAAGGGGCAAGAAGGTGGCGGAAAGCCTCGTAGATACAGCGGAATGGAATAAATGTGAGAAAATAGGTTGTAATTGTTTATATTTGAAATAACGAAACGCTGCTTTACTGTTTAGATGGTGAGTTAGCAACAATACTTTCCCAATAAGAATATTTGAATTAATTTTTGCAAAATGATTATAACCGAATTATTAGACATTATAAAAATTAACGACGATGGTACGCTTTTAAATAATCTTTATGATGAATTTAGAGATGGCAGAAATCCTAATGACATTTTGATTCTACTGAATTCAGATGACGGCATGATTGGTTTTGGGTGCGATATATCATGTGAAATCAAAATTAAGGACGCAGGAGTTCAGAGAACGATAATGGATAGATTAGAAGAGATCTTAGCACATAACAAAGATTCATACAATAGACAAAGAGCATTTGACGCATTATATGGATTTTACATGGATAATGATGATACGAAAGGACTGCTTTTGCTTTGTGAGAAATTAATTAATGATGATATTGACGAAATCAAAAGTTTTGCTTTAGAATTTATAGATAAAAACAAAAGGTAAGCTATAAGTACTGCTGCTAACAGCCGTTTGTAGCAATTGCAAGGCTTGGGCTTCTCGATACATTTTGAGCTTTGCTCAAAACACTCGAAGTGACGACACTGAATCATTAATCCTAACAGAGTAATCATTATTCCCGGAACTCCGATAGTGTAGAAAATATTCTATACCGAAACAACAACAATTCTACAACCCAACAGCCCGTATCCAAATAAATTTGTGTAAAGAAGCTAACTGAAATTTTCTGTTAGTAACGTGAAACTTAAAACATAATTTATGAAGAACAAAAGCTTAGTAGTTGTGGCCTTCGTCTTTTCGATGGCTATGCAGGCACAAGTTAAAAGTACCATTGAAGTCCAACAACCCTCTGTAAAAGTGGGTACCGTATCCATTCCGCAACCTAAAGTGGAAATAACCAAACCCAAAGTGGAAATTGTAAAGCCCAAAGCGGAAGTTGAAGTAGTCAAACCCAAAGCAGAAGTGGTTAAAAACGATAAGGATAATAATGCTTCTGAAAGAGGCCGGGAAAGATCGGCTCACGGAAAAGCAAGAGCAGAAGACAACAAAGCAGAAGCCCATGAAGAATGGAAAGAAAAAAAAGCAAAGCACAAAGGAAAACACCGGGGAAAGCACAAAGGCAACTGAGAGTACAACAAACAAAAAAGCGGTTTAATCAAACCGCTTTTTAATTTAGATAAATTCGTTATTTAATTTCATCCAGTCCTAATAGCAACAACTGGGCAGTGGCTTCATTAGTAGCCAAAGGCACATTGTGCACATCACAAATCCGAATAAGCATATTGATGTCGGGTTCATGCGGATGGCTGGAGTTGGGATCTTTGAAGAAAAGCACCATTTTGGTTTTGCCTTCGGCTACGCGAGCTGCAATTTGAGCATCACCGCCTAAAGGCCCCGAGAGCATTTTTTTGACTTTAATGCCTACTGCTTCCACCTTGCCTCCTGTGGTTCCGGTAGCAATCAGTTTGATATTTTCTTTGGCTAAAATGTGTTTGTTTTTATTGATAAACTGAACCATGTCAGCTTTCTTCCCGTCGTGAGCAATAATGGCGATTTCCATAAAGTATATTTTGGGTAAAAATAAAAAAACCACACTAATGTGTGGTTGATTTGTCTATTTATTTAAAACGTGGTAAGCAATTAACCCGTCAATAGGTCTGCGGAGCACGTTCCCTATTTTGATATCGTATTTGTTTAAAATCTGTTCCAATTCGTCTTTCAGATAAAATGCAATAGAACCCACAAAATGTACCGGAACCGTGGTGCAATTGTCAAACTGCATGATGTAGTTTTTGGTAAAATCCTTCAACTCTTTGCGGATGATTTTTTTACAAAAAGGATCTTCTTTGTGCTTAATGATGAATTTAGCAAAAGTGGCTAGATACGCATTCGGATTGGCTTCTTTATACAAATTGGCTTTAATATAATCGGCATCTAAATTGTATTCTTCCTCAAACTCTGCAGCTAATTCTTTAGGCATTTTGTTGAAGTAATACCCGCGCAGCAAATGACGTCCGAAACGGTTTCCGGAACCATCATCCATAGCGATATAGCCTAAGGATTGTACTTTTTGGTGCAACACTTTGCCGTCAAAATAACTGCAGTTTGAACCTGTTCCCAATATGCAAACGATAGCTTCTTCATCTTTGGGAGTCGTGGCATACACCGCCGCATAGGTATCTTCGTGAACCGAAACAACTGCATTCTTGAAATAATCCTGAAAAACACTGGTCAAAAAATCTTTCATTCTGTCGGTTCCGCAACCGGCGCCGTAAAAGAAAAGATGGGACGCTTTGTCTTTGTTGTGTTCAATATCGAACTTGTCATCAAGGCGGGCAACAATGGCTTCTTTGTCTAATACTTCAGGATTTAAGCCCAAAGATTGCGTGGTGAAAAGCACTTTTCCGTTGTCATCAATGGCAATCCAATCGGCTTTGGTAGATCCACTATCAACTAATAGTTTCATTTGGTTTAGTTTGTTTTATTCCGCTGCGCTCCGATTATTAATTTTCTTACTATCAAATGCCTCGGGTGGTTAAAAATAAAAATCCCGTCACAGCTAGTGCAACGGGACTTTATGAAAATATTATAAGCCGGCGATGTGAACCGATAAATCAATTAATTTGCTGGAATAGCCATACTCATTATCATACCAGGAAACCAATTTGAAGAAAGTAGAATTCAAACCAATTCCCGCTTTAGCGTCAATGATTGAGGTTCTAGAGTCAGAAACGAAATCCTGAGAAACCACGTCATCTTCTGTATATCCTAAAATTCCTTTCAATTCGTTTTCAGAGGCTTTTTTCAAAACCGCCATGATTTCTTCATACGAAGTTTCTTTGGCCACTTTCACCGTTAAATCTACCACAGATACGTCAACCGTAGGAACACGGAAAGACATCCCGGTTAATTTTCCGTTCAAGGCCGGAATTACTTTTCCAACCGCTTTGGCAGCACCTGTAGAAGATGGAATAATGTTTACGCTGGCAGCACGGCCACCTCTCCAGTCTTTTCTGGATGGTCCGTCAGCCACCATTTGTGTAGAGGTTGAAGCGTGAACCGTAGTCATCAAACCTTCCACAATTCCGAAATTGTCATTGATTACTTTGGCCAATGGCGCTAAACAGTTCGTAGTACAAGAAGCATTAGACACTACTAAATCAGTAGCTTTTGCCTCTAAGTGGTTTACTCCCATTACAAACATTGGAGCATCAGCCGATGGCGCAGAAATGATTACTTTTTTGGCACCACCATCAATATGCGCTTTGGCTGTATCGATAGTTGTGAAGAAACCGGTACATTCTGCTACCACATCAACGTCAACGTTTTTATCATCCCATTTGATTAGTTTTGGATCTCTTTCGGCTGTAACTCTGATAAATTTATCGTTTACATAAAGTTGCCCGTCTTTTACTTCTACTTTCCCGGCAAAACGACCGTGAACTGAATCGTATTTTAATAAATAAGCCAAGTGATCTACATCTAATAAATCGTTGATAGCTACTACTTCTACATTATCTCTATTAAAAGTTTCTCTGAAAACAATTCTTCCAATTCTCCCGAAACCGTTAATTCCTAATTTTACTTTTGACATTTTTTCTTTTATTGTTTATTTTATAATTTATTACATGTGGTTAGTTGTTTTGTCATCGAATTACCGAATCAACAAATAACCGAATATCCTTTTAAGTTGACATGATATTTGAAATGCGCAGCAGTTCTCTATCGATTTCCGAATGGCCTTTGATGGCTTGTTCTAATGGTGTTAGTTCAATTTTATCGGCTAACACTCCTACCATAAAATTGGTTTTTCCTTCCAGTAGCGATTCTACCGCTTTTACGCCTAATCTTGACGCCAAAACCCGGTCGTAACAAGAAGGCGCGCCACCGCGTTGCATGTGCCCCAGTACCGAAACCCTAATGTCATATTCCGGCAAATGCTCTTCGATATAATCTTTGAGTTGGAAAACATTTTTCCCCATCTTCTCGCCTTCAGCCACCACAACAATACTAGAAGATTTTCCAGAAGCCTTACTTTTTTGCAAAGATTCTAACAAGCGCTCTAATCCTAAATCTTCTTCTGGAATCAGAATTTCTTCAGCTCCAGCCCCGATTCCGGCATTTAAGGCGATGTGCCCGGCATCTCTTCCCATTACTTCCACAAAAAACAAACGATTGTGCGAACTGGCAGTATCTCTGATTTTATCAATACATTCCACAACGGTATTCAAGGCCGTATCATAGCCAAGGGTATGACTGGTTCCGAAAATATCATTATCAATGGTTCCCGGAATGCCCATCACAGGAAAATTAAATTCTTCGTTAAATACTTCGGCACCGGTAAACGAACCGTCTCCACCAATCACTACCAAAGCATCTACTCCGGCATTGACTAAGTGTTGGTGGGCTTTTTGACGGCCTTCCACGGTCATGAATTCTTTGGAGCGAGCCGACTTTAAAATAGTCCCGCCTTTGTTCACAATATTGTTCACACTTCTGGGTCCCATTTCTTTAAAATCGCCTTCTATCATCCCTTGGTACCCTCTGTAAATCCCAATACATTCTATATTGTGATAGGCGCAGGTTCTGACTACCGAACGGATGGCGGCATTCATCCCGGGAGAATCACCTCCCGAAGTTAAGACACCTATTTTTTTTATGGTTTTTGACATTTTTTCAGTATTAAAATGTAAAATTAACAAACAAGACGCAGTTTTTTGCCCATAGTATTACTATATTAATAAAATAAGGGAAATTCAATCGTTTTCGTTGATAAGTTTTTAGTTTGTGAAAGACAGGAAAGGACTTCGAGATTTAATCCTCAGAAGGAATAGCTTCTTTGTTCGGAGGAGTATCCGGGGTTTTCTTATTCTTATCGTCTTTCTTTTTGTCCGAAAAATGCATATTATCGGGAAGCAGGCTCGAATCGTGGATTTCGTCGTTTTTTGGGACTAGTTTATTCAGCTTGGCGTTTTTGAACATTCGATTTACCAATTCTTTGAAGGTGTCAAAATCAACTTCATACGAAATTCCCAAGCCTTGTGTATAGCCAATTCCCTGACCAATGTAAGTAATGTCGTTTTCTTTGTTAAACACTCTAAGATTCAAAGTTCCGTCGGTATTAACGCGGTATTGCACTTCCACATCACCAACTACAGTAGTTTCATTGATACCACCAACCGGCACCCCAACTTTTCCGTTTACGGTAATTCGGTCATTGATTTTAGAAGAAACGGAAACACCAAAGCGTCCATCAGTTTCTAAACCAGGCGTTTTATCGGCTGTGACATAATCAATCCCTAAATTAAGTTTGCCGTTTTCATCTGAAAAAATATCATTGAAAACACTACTCACTTTTTCAAATGCTATGTTAGATGTTTGCGATTGATTCAAACCATCCTGACTCAAAAATCCACCAAAAGCCAATAAATACAAGGCCTGTTTTTGACGGGTATCTTTATCGTCCAGTTTGTATTGAATTTCAGATTTTAGTGTGCTGCCGACCGTTGGAAAATTAATATTAAAATCAGGTTCCGGATTGGCCAAATTTCCTTTTACGGCTATGCTTACTTCTACATCAACCTTTTTATTAAACGAAGGATTGTCAATCAGTACCGCAGGATTGGCAGTGGTTTTGTAAACGGCTTCCAAGTTCAATGTAGCCGCCATCGGATTCCCGTCCCATACTATGGAACCGTATTTTTTAACTTCAAATTTTTTATCAATCAAACCTCCGTATTTGAAATTATATGTCCCTTCATACACCTGAAAATCACCATACATTTCAAACTTGCCAAGCGTATTGATACTCATATTCAGCGTTCCTCGTCCTTTTCCTTTCATACCGTGTCCCGATTCCCGATTCAATATAACTTCAATGCTGGCATTTTGATTGATATCGAATTCAAAATTCATCTGAAGACCATTGTAATTCTTGGTTTGAGCAATTACGTTGTTCTTCTTCTTTTTTTCCTGAGTGCTTAAAAAATGAATATAACTGTTCTCCTGAACAGCTTCGGCATCGTTAATCGGAATTTTGATATCGGTTCCTTTCGCAGACTCGGCATCTACCCGAATCATCAAGGCATTGGTTGGCCCTTTTATGGTTGCAGAACCGTCCATAAAAGCATTACCATAATACGCGGCATCTTCGTGATCCAAGGTGTTCAGCGCCAAAAGTCTTTTGGAATTAACGGCTAAATCCAATTGCCAATCACCAAACTGTTTGTGCTTAATGAAACCACTTAAGGTTCCTTTGGTGTCAAATTTGGTATCGGTAATATTGGTTTCCCTGATGATAAACTTGTTTTCGGTAACATCAACAATTGAATTATTATCAAAGACATAATCTGTATTGAGGTACGGAATCGTAAGGCCGGCATCTGTCACAAACAACCTTCCGTTGTAATCTAAATTATTGAAATCACCATCAATTCTGGCGGATCCTGAAGCAAATCCGCGAATGTTGGTAATCACCTCGCCTCCTATTTTTCCTAAAATACCTAAATTGAATTTGTCAAAATTCAAATCGATATCCAAAAGCGTCTGATTGCCTGCCACGGTTATATCTCCGTTGGCACTAAAGGCTTCCACATTTTGATTGTCTAAGGTAGAATTTAAGTGAAATTTACTCAGCGTTTCATCGCCTTTAATGTCTAAATTCATTCGACCCAGCGCGATATTATTGACCTGCAAACTATCGATCCTAAGCGTGGAGGTGGGCTGGAATATATTATTGCTTTGCTTGAAATTAATCTTTCCGTTCAGGTTTCCGTCAAAGCGGAATTTCTCGACATCGGGCGTGACTTTATTCAGATTGACATTGTCAAATGTGAGTTCCAAATCTTTGTCTTTTTTGCCATTCCAGGTTCCGCCAAAATTGATGTTTTGATTGCCATGCGAGATTATAAAATTATCAAACGAAAAATTGCTCAGCTTTTTATCAAAAACGATTTTATTGTCATCCGCGGTTTCTTTTTCATTTAAAAACCACAAATAATCCTTGAATTGGAGTTCCGATTTATTGAATCCAATCACGTTTTGATTGTCTTTGTTGATGGTGTGGTACAAATTCAGATTGTAAAAATCGTTGCCCAATTTCCCGCCTTTAAATTCCGTTCTGAAATGCAGCGTATCATTCGAAAACGTATTAATCATACTGAAATCCCTGATTTTGTAATGCTTGGTTTTTATCGAATCCATCTGCACATAGGCATTATACAACGGATTCTTATTGTCTACCTGAATTAAAATTTTATCAAACGTATTGTCGTAAGCCGTCACTTTTGGTGAATTAAAATCCAATATGAAATTCTTCGTATCCGAGCTTATATTTCCTTTCAAAGTGGTATTCGGTGCCAGTGAAATATCGGGATTGAATATCTCTATGATTTTGCTGTGGAGCGCAAAATTGAACTTCAGGTATTGATTTGGCAACACTTTATTTTGTTTGTAATTGGAATAGAAACTGCCCAAGGAATTCTCCACCATTTTTTGCAATTGGCTGAATTTGTATTTTCCAATTACCGAACCTTCAATTGCATCAGGCGAATTAATGGTGATGGCTCGTTCGCCGGCAGCATCAAAACTGGAATTAACCGTCAGTAAATCCAGGAAATATTGATCCTTTTTGTTTTGATAAGAAGCATTGGTTAATACAAAATCACCTTTCAGATTATCAAAAGAATTGCCGCTGGCTTTGACCACAATGTCCCCTTTGAAAACCGAAATGGAATCTTTCATAAAGTTCAGTTTTACCAAATTGGCATAATCTACTTTAGAATGGAAATCATAGATGTTTTCCTTTTTGGATAAATCTACCGTCCCGTTGAAATCCATGAATAAATTAGGGTCGTTGATATAGAATTTTCCTTTGAACATAGGCTCTTTAAAGCTACCGTCTACAATAATTTTGGTGTAATTATAGCCGTTGTATTTCACTTCAGAAACATCGCCGACAAAGGTGGTATTCAAATATTTTCGGGTAAAACCTTTGCCTTCTACATCCAAATTCAAGCTCACTTCCCCGATGGTGTTGTCGTTCATCATAGCACCCACATCAAAATTGTCGAGAATGACATTTCCTTTGTATTGGGCGTTATCAATATTATCCAAATCCGACATGTGCAAATCCGATTCTACGATACCCAATGCCGTGTTCATTACAAAATTAGTATTGATGTATTTCTGAGTAACTTCGGCCGTTCCGCTGTAATTAAATTGTCCTAGTTTCGCTAAAGAAGTTGGTAGTTTTTTGCCGAGAACATTGGGTAACAGCTTGGTTAAATCGGTATAATTAGAGGAAATTTTATTGAAATCGCCTTTCATATAAAAAGAACCCGGAGCTCGTGGAAACAGGTTCCTGAAATTGACATCTCCTTTGATAATCGAGTTTTTCTGATCGCGCAAAAACAGATGCGTGGCATAAAAATTATTCATCGTTCCTTTGATTTTGGAATTCAAATAGAACTTTTGATTTTTATCCAATTCTTTGTAAAAATGGCGAATATCATTGGTAGACAGCGTAGCACTGTCAATGGCCACATCAAATTTAACTTTATTATTAAAATCGCTGAAGTCGTGATCGTCTTTGTTGTATTTCAGAATAACTTTTCCCTTCAAATAAGACTCGGGCGTTCTTACCGCCAGGTTTTCTAACTTGATATTTTTCTTGGTATAGGTGAAATCCGCTAGCAAATTATCAACGGTAACGCCACGATGGTCGTGGAAAGTCATCGAGGCGATGTTGGAAGTAACATTCGGGCCTTTAATCATGAAATCTTTCAGATGCGCATTGAGCTTGGTAAAATCGACATCCTTGGGTTTGGCGCGATTTTCATCAATCATCGTAAACCGGCTGTCTTTGAGATAGATATTTTTGGAAGTCATCAAAAACTTTCCGCTGGCCTTTTTCCCATCGTCAAAAGCTGCTATGAATAAGTCCAGATTGGTTTCTTTTTCTTTTTTGTAAGTTTTAATCTGAAGATAAAAGTGATCAAAACGCAAATCACCAAAAAGCAATTTCCCGTTGATTAATTTCTTCATGTCCAGGATGCTGGTTTTGATTCTTTGCGAATAAATCAATGTATCGTTATGGTGGTCAAGAATTAAAACCCGCTTTAGTTTAACACCGCCAAAAAGCGTTATCGCCACTTCGTCAATATTGATATTGGTGCCGTAATCTTTGTTGAGCCTATCGGTGGCATAATGGGCAATTTTGGTTTGCACCACCGGCAATGAAAGAGCAATACTCATAATCAGGAAAAGAAAAAGGAGCGCCACTATGGTGCGAATCAATATCTTCCTGAACTTTACAAAACCAGTATTTGTCTTATTTTTTTCCAATTATTATAATGACTTGGGAAAGAAAATTACCTTTGCAAAAATCTTTACATTTGATTTTCCTGTTGGAATGTCAAATATAACTCAAAATTCGTGCCTTTTATGCATCCCGAAGAAGTTTTTATTCTGGCTATTGAAAGTTCTTGCGACGATACTGCTGCTGCAGTTTTGCAGGGTGACAAGGTGCTTTCCAATGTGGTGGCGCGACAAAGCATTCATGAAGAATACGGCGGCGTGGTTCCTGAACTGGCTTCGCGGGCACACCAACAAAACATCGTTCCCGTGATTGATGTGGCTTTGAAAAAAGCCAATGTTACCAAAGAACAACTTTCAGCCATTGCCTTTACACAAGGTCCGGGGCTGATGGGTTCGCTTTTGGTTGGTTCTTCCTTTGCCAAATCTTTGGCCATGGCGTTGAATATTCCATTAATTGCGGTGAATCATATGCACGCTCATATTTTGGCCCATTTTATCGAAGAAGAAGGTTTTGATAAACCAACGTTTCCGTTTTTGGCCTTAACCATTTCGGGCGGACATACTCAAATTGTAAAAGTAAACCACTTCTTCAACATGGAAATCATTGGCGAAACCACTGATGATGCGGTGGGGGAAGCTTTTGACAAAACCGCCAAAATACTAGGCCTTCCCTATCCCGGCGGTCCGTTGATTGACCAATTTGCCAAAGAAGGCAACCCGAAAAAATACCAGTTTACCAAACCAAAAGTAGACGGATTGGATTTCAGTTTCTCTGGTTTGAAAACCCAGATACTGTATTTTGTTCAGAAAAATGTGTTGGAAAATCCAAATTTCATTGAAGAAAACAAAGCCGATATTTGCGCTTCGGTGCAACATACCATTATCGAAATTTTGATGGATAAACTAAAATTGGCTGTAGCCGAAACCGGCATCAAACAAATCGCTATTGGTGGTGGAGTTTCCGCTAATTCCGGCATTAGACAAACACTAAAAGAAGCTGAAAACAAATACGGTTGGAAAACCTTTATCCCAAAATTTGAATACACTACCGATAATGCTGCGATGATAGGAATTGTGGGCTATCAGAAGTTTTTACATGATAAATTCTCAGACTCCAAAGTAGTTTCTAAAGCCCGAATTGAATTTTAAAGATGCAGTTATTCTACAATCCCAATATCACGGAATCGGCTACTTCTTTTGTTTTTGACAAAGAAGAAAGCAAGCACATCATCAAGGTATTGCGCAAAAAAGAAGGTGATGTTTTGCATGTAACCAACGGGGCAGGCTTTTTATTCAAAACCGAAATTACGATTGCTTCCGATAACAAATGCACGGTAAAAATCAATTCGTTTGAGAAACAGGAAACACCAAAATTTCGATTGCATTTGGCCGTGGCTCCAACCAAAATGAACGAACGCTACGAATGGTTTTTGGAAAAAGCTACCGAAATCGGCATACAGGAAATCACTCCAATCATCTGCGAACATTCCGAACGAAAAGTGATAAAAACCGATCGATTTCAGAAGATTCTCGAAAGTGCCATGAAACAATCGTTGCATTATTATTTGCCTAAACTGAATGAACCGATTGCTTTCAAAGAGTTTGTGAAAACCCAAAAATCAGGGCAACTTTTCATCGCGCATTGTGAAGAAACAGATAAAAAATCCTTGAAAAACGAACTGAAAACAAATGAAGATGTGACCATGCTGATAGGTCCTGAAGGTGATTTTTCTGTTAATGAAATTCAAATCGCTCTCGAGAATCACTTTATTCCTGTATCTTTGGGAACTACGCGTTTGCGAACTGAAACGGCTGCCATTGTGGCTTGTCATTCCGTAGTTTTTAAAAATGAAGCATAACATTTCAGCCTTTATGAAAAGACTTTTTTTTCTGTTTTTATTGATATCATCCGTTGGTTTTTCCCAGGAAATTGCCTTATTAAAATACAATGGCGGCGGCGATTGGTATGCCAACCCTACTTCATTACCGAACTTGATTAAATATGCTAATCAAACTATCAACACCAATATCAAAACCAAACCGGCAACCGTAGAACCTGGAAGTCCTGATATTTTTGCGTATCCGTTTGTACACATGACCGGCCACGGCAATGTGGTTTTCAGCGATGCCGAAATAATCAATTTGAGAAACTATTTATTGTCAGGCGGTTTTCTTCATGCCGATGATAATTATGGCATGGACCAATACATTCGCCGGGAAATCAAACGAATTTTTCCCAACAATGACTTGGTTGAAATTCCAGCCAACCATCCTATTTTTCAAAAACCCAATTTATTTGCCAACGGATTACCAAAAATCCACGAACACGACGGCAAACGACCACAAGCCTTTGGTATTTTTATTGACAACCGTTTGGTGTTGCTTTACACTTACGAATGTGATTTAGGTGACGGCTGGGAAGATCCCGAAGTGCACAATGATCCACAAGACGTTCGGGAAAAAGCATTAAAAATGGGAGCTAATATTTTGAGCTATATTTTTAAAAACTAACACTTTAGTAGCTTTTATCTTTCGCGAAAAAAACTCAATTTTTCCGTAAAACCTTAAAATTTCATGTTGTTCATCGATTTGTTGAAAAGTAACATTGCTTTTTTTTCAAGTTACTTCATTATTTCTTAAAATTGTGCTAACCTATTAACTAAAAATTTAAAGTAAAATGAAAAAAATCTGTTTATCATTAGCAACTATGCTGCTTTTGTTTTCTTGTCAGAAAGAAGACAGCACCAATGATGCTCAACCCAAAGCTTCCAGAAGGATTTGCGCTTCACAGGAAGTTTTAGAAAGACAACTTCAGGAAAATCCTGGATTGGCTGCCAAAATGAGTCAAATTGAAGCCTTTACTGAAAATGCGGTGTTGCATCAAAGCAAATTGGTTAACGGTCAAATCGTTATCCCTGTAGTGGTAAATGTACTTTACAGAACAGCCGCTGAGAATATTTCAGCAGCACAAATTCAATCACAGATTGATGTTTTGAATAAAGATTTCAATGCTCAAAATACGGATTTCAATCAAGTTCCTGCGCTATTTTCTGGAGTAAAAGCCAATGTTGGAATTTCTTTTGTATTAGACCAAGTAATCAGAAAAGCAACAACCAAGTCATCTTGGGGAACCAGAGATGCCATCAAAAAAACAAAATCCGGTGGACTTAATCCAACTAGCCCAACAACTAAGTTAAACCTTTGGGTAGGTACTATTGGCGGTGGAATCTTAGGTTACGCTCAGTTTCCCGGTGGTTCATCAGCAACGGATGGTGTCGTAATTGACCCATTATATTTTGGAGTGTACAGCAATTCAAGCTCCAGTTATCCTTATAATTTAGGAAGAACAGCGACGCACGAAGTTGGACACTGGTTGAACTTACGTCATATTTGGGGGGATGCCAATTGTGGCAATGATTTAGTAGCCGATACACCAAATCACGATTCAGCAAACTTTGGTGTACCAGCCTATCCGCATTACAGCACATGTTCAGGAACTCCGGTTGAAATGACCATGAATTATATGGATTATACCGATGACAGAGGAATGTACATGTTCTCATTGGGTCAAAAAGCCAGAATCGATGCCATCTTTGTTTCCGGTGGACCTAGATTTTCTTTCGCACAGCCATAATAATAATTTTATATTTTTTGTTAAAAACTCGCTACTTGTGGCGAGTTTTTTTTATACTTGTTGCTACCAAAAAAGCGCCTTTTTCCATGCAAAAAGAATCCCTGTTAACGAGAGAAATTCAGGATTTCATTTCCCAAAATACCGACACTGATGTTGCGGTTTTGGCTTTGCAGAAAAACAAATTCCCTACTATTGACTGGATTGCCATATTAAATCAAATTGCAGCCAGACAAAAAGCAAAAACCAAACTACCTACTTGGTTTCATACTAAGAATATACTCTATCCGGGTAAAATTTCGATGGAACAAACCTCGTCTGAGAAAACAGCAAAATACAAATCTGAATTGGTTTCGGGCGAAAAACTGATTGACTTAACTGGTGGTTTTGGGGTGGATGATTATTATTTTGCCAAAAAAATAAAGGACGTTATTCATTGCGAAATCAACGACGAACTTTCGGAAATTGTTCGCCATAATTTTGAATCATTAGGTGCTACAAATATTGAATGTATAGCTGATGACAGCTTGAAAATTCTTAAAAAATCAAACAAAAAATTTGATTGGATTTACATAGATCCTTCCAGACGAAACGATGCGAAAGGCAAAGTTTTCATGCTACAGGATTGTTTGCCAAATGTTCCTGAGTTGCTGAATTTTTATTTTGAATTTGCTCCAAATATCATGATAAAAACGGCACCCATTCTTGATATTACCGCTGGATTATCAGAACTCAGCAATGTAACGGCCATTCATATTGTAGCGGTTGAAAATGAAGTCAAAGAGTTGCTCTGGATTTTGGAAAAGAATGCTACAGTACCTATCCAAATTTGTACTGCCAATTTGGTAAAAGACAAAACAGAAACCTTTTCTTTTGAAATGAATTCAATGGAAAATAGTGTTTCTTATGGTTTCCCCAAAAAATATGTTTACGAGCCCAATGCGGCCATCATGAAATCGGGTGGTTTTGATGTGATTCCGGCTCGATTTGATCTCGAGAAATTACACCAACATTCCCATTTATATACTTCGGATAACTTGATTGATTTTCCGGGAAGGGTTTTTAAAATTGAAAATAGCATTGGATATACCAAAACCGAAATGAAACAATTTCTGGAAAACAAGAAAGCCAATATCACCACTCGAAATTTTCCCGATTCGGTGGAAACCATTCGCAAAAAGTGGAAAATTAAAGAAGGGGGCTCGCTATATTGTTTTTTCACAACTGATGCGAATAACTCCAAAATAGTTTTACTTTGCAGCAAAATTCAATAAACCCATGAAAAACCTGTTTTTAGCTTTATTTCTACTTCTAAACATTACAGCTTTTGCCCAAAAACCCTGCGAAATCGACTCCAATGTGACCGATAGCTTGGGTACCTACAAATCGACTAAACAACAGATGATTTTTGAAAGAAGTTTTGCCGGAAATACTACCAACATTTTTTTTGCATTGTCAAACACCAATGGTCTTTTAGCTGTGGAAATTCAATACATACAAAAGAGTAACGAGTTTATCAAAGCCAATTGTTTTGATGCCAACACCCGAATTTATCTGCAATTGAACAACGGTAAAATAGTCACTTTGATTTATTCAGGAAACGACACTTGTGGGACATTGCTACGCGATGATAAGAATGTCAATAACCGAATAATGGGTGGCACCTTTTTGTTTGCCAAAGACAACTACGAAGAGTTAAAAACATCACCCGTAACTTATATGCGAGTGAAATTTTCAGGCGAAACGGTTGATTTTCCTTTCCGCACCGAATTTGTTTCCGAATTGGATAAAGTCAAATACGAGCCCGAAAGCTTCTTTATCAATTATATAAAGTGTGTTGAAAACTAATCGTCGCAACGCCATTTTAAATTAGACACTTTATCCGCCGCACTATTGTTCAGATTGTAATGCCACCACTCCGAATCAAAGGATTTGAAGTTGTATTGCAGCATGATGTCTTTTAAAAACTTTCGATTTTCTAAAACAGTAGACGGCAAATTTTGGTATAAATGACTGGCTTCTTCGCCAAAAAAATCAAATTTGGTACCCATATCCACTTCCACGCCAAGCGAATCGACTAAGGAAATATCAACGGCTCCACCTTTGTTGTGAATGGAACCTTTCTTGGGATTGGCAACAAAATTGGCATTCGGAACAATTTTCCACATTTTTTTCTGAATAGACAATGGGCGATAGCAATCGTATAATTTGATGCGGTAGCCTTTCTTCAAAAATGCTTTATTGGCTTCGAGCAATGACTTGATGGTTTTGACTCTGAGGAAACATTCTTCGCATGGATATACTTTTTCTTTCAGGAAATTATCAGCGGTGGCATACTTCATGTCAAACACAAAATCGTTGCTGTAATTTTTCAGATTGACAAAAGCGTTGTCATCGGTTTCTTTAGTGATATCAAGTAAAGTTGGTGATTTTTTCGAATCGAGGTAAGTCGATTTACAAGAAACCAAAAAGACTAGCAATAAGAATAAAAGTGTTTTTTTCATAACCATTAAACTTCATCGCTAGTAAAAGTAATGAAACTTTTCTTTTTATACGGGCGAATAATCAAGCGGCCTTCCCTATCAAATCGGATGTAATTGTACACCCAATTCAGGAAAACTACGGCTTTATTTTTGAATCCGATTAGGGAAAACAAATGCACAAACATCCAAACAAACCAGGCAAATACGCCACTGAAATGATAATGTGGCAAATCAACTACCGCCAGGTTTCTTCCGATAGTAGCCATGGAACCTTTGTCGTTGTACACAAAAGGCGTCATGATTCGGCCACTGTTTAATTTTGCCAAATTGTCGCCCAACAATTTTCCCTGCTGCATAGCCGGTTGCGCCATCATCGGATGTCCTTGCGGATAATCCGCAGTTTCCATTGAAGCAATATCGCCGATGGCAAAAATAGTATCATACCCTTTTACTTGATTGAATTCATTGACCCGAATGCGAGCCACTCGTTCTACTAATGAATTGGCATCCAAGCCAAAAACAACGGCGCCTTGCACTCCGGCTGTCCAGATAACCGTAGCGGTTTCAAAAGTCAAATCAGAATTGGTGGTGATGGTTCTTCCGTCATAATTGGTCACGCGAACGTTTTTCCAAATCTTTACGCCCAACTCTTCCAAAAACTTTTCGGCCGCCTGTGACGATTTTTCACTCATGGTATTCAACACCCGGTCATTGCTTTGCACCAGGTTGATTTGCATTTTGGAAATGTCTAAGTCAGGATAGTCTTTTTGCAGGATAGCTTTTTTCATTTCGGCCAAAGCTCCAGCGAGCTCTACTCCTGTTGGTCCGGCGCCTACCAAAACAAAATTGGTCAAGGGATTACTCTCGTTCACGTCTTTGGTCAAAACCGCCTGCTCGAAATTCTCCAGAATCAAACTGCGAATGTTCAGGGATTGCGGTATGGTTTTCATCGACATCGAGTTGCGTTCGATTTCCTTGTTGCCAAAATAATTGGTTTTAGAACCCGTGGCAATCACCAGATAATCATAGTGCAAATCGCCAATTTCAGAAATTATTTTCTGATTTTTAGTATCTATTTCTTTGACCGAAGTTAATCGAAAGTAGAAATCCTGATACTCCTGAATCACTTTTCGAATGGGATAAGCAATAGAACCAGCTTCCAAACCACCGGTTGCCACTTGGTACAGCAACGGTTGAAACGTGTGGTAATTGTGCTTGTCTATCAGCACCACCTGAAGGTTTTTGTTTCTGAGTTTTTTGGCTAAAGCGATTCCGGCAAATCCGCCACCGATGATGACCACTCTTTTCAGAGTACTGTTTGGAATATTCATTTTGGAGATTCAACTGATTGAAAAACAAAGTTACGAAGCATTACTTCATAAAAGATTTATTCCTTTGGAAAATCTACTTCGCCTTTCCATTGCATAAAACCACCTTCCAGATTATAAGTAGTTTCAAAACCCATTTGGTTCATAACGGCGCAGGCCTGAGCGCTTCTGCCACCGGCTTTGCAGTAAACATAATAGTTTTTGGATTTGTCTAATTCCTCAACTTGATAGATGAACCCTTGTCCTTTATAGATGTCAATATTAATCGCATTGGGAATGATCCCTTCATGGCATTCGTCTTCGGTTCTAACATCTAATATAACAGCGTTGGCATCTGCTTTTAATTGGTCTGCCCAATCTTGTTGTGATAAATTCATAGTACAATTTTTTGAAAAACAAATGTATTCCATTTCGAATAAATAGAAAAGCGAAAATAAGCTACTGCCCTATGATTTATTCTGTCTCAAAAAAATTAACAAAAAAATAACATAACATTTGTATATACAACTATAAAATGTTTTACATTTGTACCTACAAATATTGTACTAGTAATTATGAAAATCGAAGACATCATAAAATCGACAGTAGCCATGGATGATGCGAAGAAAGTTATCCTGAATATCATGTATACTCAGAATGTGATTAATGATAAGTTTAGTGAACTCATGAAACCTTATGATTTATCCGGTGAGCAATACAATGTTTTGAGAATCCTTCGCGGTCAGAAAGGCTGCCCGGCCAATATGTGCGTCATTCAGGAACGCATGCTGGCCAAAAACAGTAACACTACCCGATTGATAGACAAATTACTGCTCAAGGATTTTGTCACCCGGGAAGTTTGCCCCGACAATCGCAGAAAAATTGAAGTCCTGATTACCCAAAAAGGATTGGATGTTTTAGCCGAGTTGGATCCGAAAGTGAACGAGCACGAGCAGATTTTTGCGGCCAATTTGAACAAAGAAGAAGTACAACAATTAAACACTTTATTAGAAAAATACAGAACTATTAATTAATAACTAACTATGAGTAATTTTATAAAAAATGCCAACTGGCGTTACGCCACCAAAAAATTTGATGCTGCCAAAAAAGTATCAAACGAAGATTTAGACACTTTGAAAGAAGCCATCCGATTAAGCGCTTCTTCCTACGGATTACAGCCGTACAAAGTAATTTTTGTAGAAAACCCGGAGCTACGGGCTCAATTACAACCGGCTGCCTGGGGACAAGGACAAATTGTAGATGCCTCTCACCTATTGGTTTTTGCCAACATTACTGATTTTGGCGATGCTCAAATTGATTCCTACATCAACAATGTTGCCACCACCAGAGGTTTACCAACAGATGCTTTGCAAGGTTATAGCGACTTCATGAAATCAAAAATCACTACGTTACCATTAGAAAACAGAAACACCTGGACCTCCAAACAAACCTATATTGCTTTAAGCAACTTATTGAATGCTGCTGCGGAATTGAATATTGATGTTACTCCAATGGAAGGTTTTGAACCGGCAAAATTCAATGAAATTCTGGGATTGGAAGCTTTAGGATTAAATGCTTCCCTGGTAGCCACCATCGGATATCGTCATTCAGAAGATGATACTCAACACTACGCCAAAGTGCGTAAATCAAACGAAGAATTATTTATCAATTTATAATCAATAATTAAAAACAAGTTAAAAAATGAAAAATTTAAAAACAATTGCCATCGCATTAGTAGTAGCTTTCGGAACAACCGTTGCTACAGCACAAAGTAAAAAAGTTAACGCCGATAAAAGTACCTTGACATGGGTAGGAAAAAAAGTAACAGGAGAACACACAGGAACTGTTAACTTAAAAGAAGGTGTTTTGATATTCAAAAAAGGAAAAGTTGCCGGTGGTAATTTCACTGTAGATATGACTTCGTTAACTTCGACTGACTTATCAGGAGAATGGAAAGACAAATTAAACGGTCACTTAAAATCAGAAGATTTCTTCGGAACAGAAAAAAATCCAACTTCGACTTTGAAATTCACAAAAATTGCTGCTAAAGCCAACGGAGTATACACGGTAACGGCTGATTTAACCATCAAAGGAATTACCAATCCTATTACTTTTGATTTGACTACAAAAGCTAACACAGCTACCACAACATTAAAAATCAACAGAACCAAATACGGAATTAAATACGGTTCAGGTAGTTTCTTTGACAATCTTGGAGACAAAACCATCAACGACGATTTCGATTTAACTGTTAACCTACAGTTCTAATCACTGGGAATAATTGCTATGAAAAGAGAAGCCTCGGAAAGAAATTTTCGAGGTTTTTTTTATTTTTTGTTTGAAATTAAAAAACACTTAGCTACATTTGTTTCATACAAAAAGAAAAATGAACAACATTTTAAACAATACTTGGTGGTGGAACAGTTTACGTCAAACGTCGTGAAGCGGTCTGCTATAAGTATATTTTAAAATCGAAATATCAAAAAGGGCTTGTCAATCACGACAAGCCCTTTTTTTATGCTAAAAATCAAATTATGAAAACCTATCAACTCCATACGAACTTCAAACAAATCCTGGCCGATACCATCACGCCGGTTAGTATTTACCTGAAAATCAGAGATAAATTTCCGAATAGCATTTTGCTCGAAAGCAGCGACTATCACACGGCTGACAACAGTTTTTCGTATATCTGCTGCCATCCTATCGCTTCCATCAAAATGGAAAACAACAGCCTTGTCAAAACTTTTCCTGACGGAACTTCAGAAGCAATAACCATTTCCACAACTGTCAATATTCCAAAAGAGATAGAAGCGTTTGCTTCTCAATTCCAACCCGAGAAAACCGATTTTAAGTTCATCAACAACGGACTTTTCGGCTACATGAGTTATGATGCGGTGCAGTATTTTGAAAAAATTGACATCAGCAAAAAGGAAAATGATTTAGCGATTCCCGAATTATTTTATGCTGTTTACCAAAACATCATCGCCATCAATCACTTCAAAAACGAAGCGTATATCTTTTGCCACAGCATTGATGAGACCAATAATATCAAGGAAATTGAGCAATTATTGCAAACCAAAACCTTTGCCAGCTACAGCTTTACCAAAGAAGGCAATTCAGTTTCCAATTTAACCGATGATGAATTTAAAAGTAATGTGGGGTTGGCCAAAAAACACTGTCACCGTGGCGATGTGTTTCAATTGGTGTTATCAAGACGGTTTTCACAAGCGTTTAAAGGCGATGAATTCAATGTTTACAGAGCATTGCGAAATATCAATCCGTCACCTTATTTGTTCTTTTTTGATTATGGCAATTTCAAAATCTTTGGCTCTTCGCCCG
>NZ_DAINRG010000012.1:0-54051 GCF_036741995.1 Flavobacterium sp.
CGATAGTGTATTTAGGGGCCAAACCTATTTTTATTGACAGTGAACTGGAGACTTGGAACATTTGTCCTACGGTACTTGAAGAAGCTATTAAGAACAGAATTGCCAATGGTAAAAAACCAAAAGCAATTATTGGTGTTCATCTTTACGGGATGCCTTTCCAAGTTGATGCTGTAAGAGCAGTTGCCGATAAGTATGAAATTCCATTGGTTGAAGATAGTGCCGAAGCTCTCGGAAGTACCTTTAAAAGTAAAAAATGTGGCACATTTGGCGATATTTCCATTTTGTCATTTAATGGAAATAAAATCATCACCACTTCAGGAGGTGGTGCTATCGTTACCAAAACCTTGGAGCAAAAAAATAAAGCAGTATTTCTGTCTACTCAGGCCAGAGATAATGCGCCACATTATCAGCACAGTGAAATAGGATACAATTACAGAATGAGTAATATCTGTGCCGGAATTGGAAGAGGTCAGATGGAAGTTTTGGACAAGCATATTGGTTTGAGAAGAAAAATGCACGAGTTTTATCTTGATTTATTCAAAGATATTCCGGGTGTAGCGGTTTTTAATGAGCCGAATGAGGATTATTTTTCGAATCATTGGTTAAGTTGCATTAGCATAGATTCAAGTAAGACTAACGGAGTTACAAGTGAGGTGATGCGATTGGCTTTTGAAAAGGAAAATATAGAATGCCGACCGTTATGGAAGCCTATGCACCTGCAGCCTGTTTTTAAAGATTGCCTGTATTTTGGTAACGATGTAGCCGAAAACCTATTTACAAACGGACTTTGTTTGCCTTCGGGTTCTAATTTGACAGATTTAGACAGAAATAGGATTTCAAATATGGTTAAAAGCTTGTTTGGGATATAGAATTTACTTTTTTTGGTTAATTTTACCAACCACAATAATTTTTTAAAATTGACAGTCATTACAAAAAATAAACTTTCCTCTGATTTAAAGAGTTTTTGGTCCAGAATGCAATTCGGTTTCAAACTTGAAAATCTGGGTTATTTGCCTAGATGGATGGTATTGTTTTTTGATGTTGTAATCCTCTTTTTAGCTGGATTCACCACGTATTTTTTCTTTAAAGGACTGAAACTCATTTATATAAAAAACGAACTGCTTCTTGTTTCGTCCATGATTTATTTTGTGGTTAACGTTTTTTTCTTTTGGGTGTTCAGAACCTATTCGGGCATTATTCGACATTCTTCGTATGTGGATGCTTTAAAGATATTCTTTGCTCAATTCTTTTCATTCGCCTTTTTATTGGTTATCAATTATTCCTGTATCTTTTTATTTGACAAGAAATTTTTCCTAACAACAGGCTTGATAATTAACGGTTGTTTATCATTTTCGTTTCTGTTTCTATATCGTGTAGTTGTTAAACAATCCTTTGAACGTTATTTTCACAATACCAATACCAATAAACTAACAAATGCTTTGATATTTGGTTCGGATGCGAATGCTATTGCTCTGGCAAATGCGTTGAAAGTAGAGCTTCCAAGACGGTTTAAAGTGACCGGATTTATTGATATTTCTGATCAAAACACTACTAAAAGATTACTGGATTTACCTATTTTTCATTATGAACAGAACATAGCTACCCTCTTTAATGATACTGAAACGGAAGCCTTGATTATTGCCGATAAGAACCTGTCTAAAGAAGAACGGTCTCAAATTGTGGAAGATTGTTTGGAGTATGATTTCAAAGTATATACTATTCCGCTTGTAGCAGATTTAGAAGGGCAAAACGAAATTTCAAAAACAATCAAAAACTTCGAAATTCTTGATTTGCTCGAACGAAAACCAATTGTTTTAGATACTAAAGCTATTTCGGGACAACTCAAAGGGAAAAGGGTTATGGTTACTGGTGCTGCAGGTTCTATTGGCAGTGAAATTGTTAGACAGATATTGTCGTTTGAACCTAAAAAGATAATTGTAGTTGATCAGGCAGAAACACCGTTACACCATCTTAGTTTGGAAATATTGAATGTAAATCCAAATGTAAGAATTGTTAATGTTATTTCTGATATCAGAATAAAAGACACCATTGAACAGGTATTTATTAAATACAAACCCGAAGTTGTTTACCATGCAGCGGCTTACAAACACGTTCCGTTGATGGAAGAAAATCCGGCTCAGGCTGTTTTTACCAATGTCATGGGAACTAAAAATATTGCCGATTTATCGTATCAATATGGTGTTGAAAGATTTGTCATGGTGTCCACGGATAAAGCTGTAAACCCAAGTAATGTTATGGGAGCCAGTAAGCGTATCGCTGAAAAATATGTTCAATCACTGGATTACAAACTCAAACTTCAAAACGATAATGCCAGAACGAAGTACATAACTACCAGGTTTGGAAATGTATTGGGTTCCAATGGCTCTGTGGTGCCTTTGTTTTCAAAACAAATACAAGAAGGTGGCCCTCTGACCATTACCCATCCTGAAATCATTAGGTATTTTATGACCATACCCGAAGCTTGTCAGCTTGTCTTAGAGGCAGGAATCATGGGGAATGGAGGAGAGATTTTTATTTTTGATATGGGGGAGCCGGTAAAAATTATCGATTTAGCCAAAAAAATGATACGATTAGCGGGTTACATACCCGATAAGGATATTAAGATAAAGATTATTGGACTTAGACCCGGAGAGAAATTATATGAAGAATTGCTCAACGACTCTTCTAAAAATTTGGCAACGCATCATGAAAAAATAATGATTGCGGAAGAAAATTACCATCACTTTGATGAAGTCAATAAATCGATAGATGAACTAATAGAAATTGCCAATTTAAAACGAATCACTCTATTGTTTCTAAAATGAAAAAAATAGTACCCGAATACAAAAGTTTAAATTCGGAATATCAAGCGCTGGACGTTTAATATGACTAGTAATCGCCATTACAAATATCTAATTAAATTCCTATAATCTTAATTAAAATACAAAATCAAATCGTAAATTTGCACTTTAAAAATAATGAATGCGACCGTATTCTTATTAATACTTTAAAAAATAAATGTACTAAAATGATAAAAAAGTTACTCCTTTTGATAATATTTTCCTTTATGATACAGTCATGTGCCAGCAAAAAGGATCTGCTATATTATCAAGATCTTCAAGACAACTCCCAAGATTCTATCAGCTATTTATCTAATTATGTTCAAATAAATGATATCTTATTTATCAAAGTATCCGCTTTAATTCCAGAGTCAGTAGAACCTTTTAATATTTTGGTTAATGCTTCTGGAAATATCAATATCGAAACCTATAAAGTACAAGGGTATTTGGTAGCACAAGACGGAACCATTGCATTTCCTGTTTTAGGCACCTTAAATGTTGCTGGTAAAACGATTCTTGATGTACAGAATATGATTGCCAAAACCTTAAACGATAACGGATATATTAAAAATCCAACGGTTAGTGTTAGAGTTATTAATAGCAAAGTGACTGTGTTGGGAGAAGTAAGAAGTCCCGGCACTTACAGCTTTTCAGAACAAAATATTTCAC
The DNA here is from genome assembly GCF_036741995.1 of Flavobacterium sp. GTDB lineage: Bacteria > Bacteroidota > Bacteroidia > Flavobacteriales > Flavobacteriaceae > Flavobacterium. Next base: position 3,510 of record NZ_DAINRG010000012.1, read on the forward strand.
TAAACCAAGCTATCGGTTATGCTGGTGATTTGACCATCAACGGCGTTAGAAAAGATGTATTATTAATTAGAGAAATTAACGGAACTAGAACTTATATTCACCTTGATTTAACAGCTTCCACTTGGTTCAATGGGCCTTACTATTATGTGAAACAAAACGATGTAATCATCGTTAATCCGAACGGACCTAAAGTTATGTCTTCCGGTTATTTGAACAGTTTGGGTAGCATATTGGGTATAGTGTCATTTGGAATAACCTTGATTTTATTGTTAAAAAAGTAAATTAGTAATGGAAAATACACAAATTGACATTCAAGAAAACGATAATAATTTTAACATTTTCGAACAGATATACAGGTACCTACGCTATTGGCACTACTTTTTAATTTCGGTTCTGATTAGTTTTTTTGTGGTTAAAAATTATCTGAATCATACCATTTCTGTGTATGAATCTAAAACCAGAGTAAAAATTATTGATGACTCTAAGAATAGTTTTGCCTTGCCCAATAACGGAATTTCATTATTTGCGAGATCTAAAATTAATTTGGACAATGAAATTGAAGTCTTAAAATCGTACAGAATAAGTGAGCAAGTTTGTAAAAATTTAAATCTCAACACCCAATATTATAACGTTGGGTACTTCAATAATTTAGAGATTTGGAAGAACAGGCCTTTTACCATAGAGTGGTTAAATCCATCCTTAAACATGGATAACCGATCCGTTTCATTTGAAATGGAAATCGTTAGCGGTGGCTATAAAATCACCAGTTTCAACGGCTCAGAAAAAAACATGGTGCTTCCCTTTAATTCAATTCAAAAAGTAAACGGGATATCGTATAAATTATCACTACAGGTTGGCACCAATTTGGATAAACTTTTAGGGAAAAAGTATCTGATAAAACACATTCCAGTAGAATCTGCTGTGCTAAGCCTTTCCAATAGCTTGAAAATTGTTAACAGCAATGAAAACTCAGATATCTTAAGCCTATTTTTAACTGGAGCCAATAGTGACAAATCAGAAGCCATCTTAAATGAAGTTGTCAAACAATTTGATGCCGATGGTTTAAACGACAGACGTTTGGTTTCTCAAAGGACAATTGATTTTGTTAATAGCAGATTCAAATCTCTGGAAAGAGAATTAGACTCTATTGAAACCAATAAAGCTACCTATAAGCGTAATAATGAACTAACTTTTATAGAAGCAGATGCCGCGACGGCTACTACTGGTAAAGTTACTGCCAAAAGCGATGTTTTTCAAATTGAAACTCAAATTGCATTGTCTAAAATATTAGATCAGACTATACGTGCAGACAGAAAGTTAAATTTGTTGCCAACCAATATTGGTGTTATCAATACTAATATTAATCAATATATTACCGATTTCAATACCATTGTATTGGAACGGGACAGACTTTTAGTCAGTGCAGGGGAAAACAATCCTAATGTCAAAATCATTAATAGCAAACTGGTCGATATTCAAAGGAATATTTTAGAATCTATTAAAGCGTATCAGCAAGAATTAGAGGTTTCTTTATCCCAAAATAATTTTATTAAAAAATCCTCCATTGAAAAATTCAGTGCCATTCCGAATGACGAGAAGATTTTAAGAGGTATTGAACGTCAACAAAACATAAAAGAATCACTTTATCTTTTACTATTGCAAAAGAGAGAAGAAGCCGCTGTTAATTTAGCCATAACTTCTTCTTCGATTAAAGTGGTTGATTATGCTTCAACAGACGGTAATCCTGTTGCGCCAAAGAGAAGCGCTTTCTACCTGGGCGCACTAATAGTGGGATTGCTAATACCATTTTTAATACTGTATGTTGGATTTCTGTTAGATGATAAATTGCATACCAAAGAGGATATGCTCAGATACACCCGAAACAAAATTATCCTTTCCGAGATTCCTCACATCGACTCCGAAGAAAGATTAACCGGAGTAAACGATAGGTCTTTACTAGGCGAATCCTTCAGGATCTTGAGAACCAATTTATCCTATGTTTTACCTTTAAAAACGGATCAATTAGGGCAAACCATTATGGTAACTTCTACCATAAAAGGAGAAGGGAAAACATTTACGGCTCTCAACCTATCCATATCATTCTCTTTAATGAATAAAAGAATCTTATTGATTGGGGCTGATTTGCGTAATCCACAGTTGCATAATTATTTAAATATCAAAAAGAACGAAATTGGTCTTCAGGATTATTTGCATGAAATTACGATTGACTGGAAAAATATTATCAAGAAAAACCAACTGGACAATCCTAACTTAGATATCATCTTGTCGGGTAATATTCCACCAAACCCGGCCGAATTATTATCCAACGGACGCTTGGAAAAACTGGTACAAGAAGCCAGACATGAATATGACTTTATCATTATTGATACAGCACCAACATTACTGGTAACGGATACATTGTTGATTTCTCAATTGGTTGACACTACACTTTATGTGGTTAGAGCCGGATTTACACCTAAGAAAATATTAGAATTTTCAGTTAACTTAAGCGATAGAAAGAAACTGAAAAACATGGTGTATGTTATCAATAATATAGGCATGAATTATGGGTATGGCTATAAATATGGCTACTCTTACCGATACAAATACAGTTATGCTTACGGCTATGGTTATGGCTACGGTTCAGAGACAAATGCCAAAAAATCGTTTGTAAAAAGAATATTTTCTGTATTTAAAAAGAGTAAATAAGACTTAAAAATCAAAGAAAGAATTGTTTTGAAAAAGCGATGAAAAGTGTTCATGGTTTTTCAAAACAATCTTTTTTTGCAGACACTCCAAATGTCGGATATGATGAACATCAGAACCAAGAAAGTCAATTAATCCTTTTTCTATTAAGACATCACTTATTTTAGAAACTCTTTCGCCATAGTATCCTACGGCTGACAAAAGATTTAATTGAAATAAGCATCCCACTTTTTTTAATTTTTTATAATCACTCAGCGAATGGTGGTAAAAATTATAGCGTTCCGGATGAGCCAAAACCGGCTGGTAACCGGCCACTTGAAGCTCAAATAAAATGTCATATAGTTGAATAGGCGGACTCAAATAGGAAATTTCAACAAGCACATAATTATCTTTCAACGTTAAAAGAGGCTCTCGGGTGAAAAGCTCTTTAAATTCTCCGTCAATCATATATTCTGCTGCCGCTTTAAATCGAGGTTCAATGTTTGGAATGGTTAGCGCAGCCACTGTGCTATGCTGTTTTTCTTCAATTTGAGTTCTTGAATTGTTCCAAACTTCCCCCATGACATGAGGCGTTGTGATGAATTTTTTAAAACCAACTTTTTCTAATCCTTTGATTAATTTGGATGTATCTTCAATGTTTTCTGCACCATCATCTATTCCGGGCATCAAATGAGAATGAATATCTATAAAGTCGTCAGGAATTAAATCGCGTAAAAAAGGCTTTTTCTTGAAAAAATGTATCAAAGCAATTGATTTTAATTTGTAAAATTAGTGAAATTAAAAGTATTTATTTCAAATAAAAATTGTTTGCTAAATAAATCAAGTTAACCTTTTTTGCACCTTTTCTAATTTATATATTTGCAAATAAGAAACTTAAATCAAATTAAAAGCAATAATGAAAAACAGTAGTCAATCTCAAGATTGGGATTTAGTTATTAAAGGTCATACCTCGCTTTTTGATTTAAAATTTAAAGACCTTTGGCACTATAGAGATTTGCTTCTTCTGCTTGTAAAAAGAGATTTTGTCAGCTTCTATAAACAAACGATTTTAGGACCACTTTGGTTCTTTATTCAACCCATTTTCACCACTATTGTCTTTACGTTCGTTTTCGGAACATTAGCCGGAATCAGTGCCGATGGTTTACCACACCAACTTTTTTATTTAGCCGGAATCACATCGTGGAATTATTTTTCCGATTGTTTGACCAAAACCAGCACTGTATTTAAAGACAACGCCAATATTTTCGGGAAAGTATACTTCCCCCGACTGATTATGCCGTTGAGTATAGTGGTGAGTAATCTGGTCCGATTCGGAGTTCAGTTGCTTTTGCTGCTGTTAATGATGCTTTATTTTTATTTTTCCCCAATACCCAATACCAGTTTTCACATAACTAACGGAATCTTTTTATTCCCGTTATTGGTGTTGTTAATGGCTTTGTTGGGTTTAGGCATGGGATTGATTATCACGGCAGCCACCACAAAATATAAAGATTTAACATTTCTGGTTACCTTTGGAGTACAATTGCTGATGTATGCAACCACAGTGATTTATCCCTTGAGTGCGGCGCCGGTGGCCTACAAAAAATACATTGAACTCAATCCAATGACTGGTATTATCGAAGCATTCCGCTATGCTTTTTTAGGCAAAGGAGAATTCACGGTTTGGAGTATCGGTTACTCCACTTTAGTTACCGTTGTAATTTTGTTTTTTGGCGTGATTATTTTTAACAGAACCGAAAAAAACTTTGTCGATACTATCTAATGAGCCATCCAATTATACAAGTAGAAGATTTATCAAAAGCCTATCAGATTGGGCAAATTGGAACCGGAACCATTTCCAGGGATATTGAGCGTTTTGTAATTACCAAAATTCTGGGGAAGGAAGATCCCTTTTTAAAAATTGGCGAAACCAATGACAGAAGCCTCAAAGGAGAAAGCGATATCGTTTGGTCCTTAAAAGACATCAATTTCGAAATTCAACAAGGAGAAGCTGTTGGAATTATCGGTAAAAATGGAGCTGGAAAAAGCACCTTGTTAAAATTACTTTCGCGGGTTACAAGTCCAACAACCGGACAAATAAAAGTGAAAGGAAGAATCGCCAGCCTGCTCGAAGTAGGAACCGGTTTTCACCCGGAATTGTCAGGAAGAGAAAATATTTACCTGAATGGCGCGATTCTGGGCATGCGCAAAAAAGAAATCACCCGTAAACTGGACGAAATCATCGATTTCTCAGGAGTTGAACGCTATATTGATACGCCTGTAAAAAGATATTCTTCCGGAATGTACGTTCGTTTAGCCTTTGCCGTTGCGGCGCACTTAGAAAGCGAAATTCTTATCGTTGATGAAGTGTTGGCTGTTGGTGATGCTGAGTTTCAAAAGAAATGCCTTGGTAAAATGGGCGATATCAGCAAAGGACAAGGCAGAACCGTTTTGTTTGTCAGCCACAATATGGCCGCTGTAAAAAGTTTATGTTCCCGTGGAATTGTTTTGGAAAACGGCTTAATCAAAAAAATTGATACCGTAGAAAATGCCGTGGGTTACTACCTGAGCGGTGATTCCGAAGCTCAAAACCAAATTACCTTTTCCAATGCTTACGACAAAAAGGAATTTACGTTGCATCAGATTAGCATCAATCCCGTGGGAAGTACTTCCGATACTGTTTTAGACGAATACCAGGAAATCGAAATCAATACGGCCATCACGCTGAAAGAAGTCGATAACAGCCTTCATTTTACGTATGTGCTGAACAATGAATTTGGCGAAGCTTTGTTTACGTTTTCTCATACAGGTAGCGGGCTTAAGCTGCATCCCGGACTGAATAAAGTAAAATGCGTTCTGCCCAAAGGATTCTTAAATATAGGCTCTTATTTCTTATCGTTTTATGTAATTGAAAATGCTAAAAAAACCATCTTTGTCGAAAAAGACATCATGACCTTCAACATTCAGGAAGGCGAGCGGGCAATAGGATCGTGGATGGGAAAAGAACCCGGATTTATCAAACCAATTTTTGATTGGTCAATCAAATAAACAATGAAAAAAACTGCCAAAAATATATTCTTCAAACTGACGGCCAAACTCTTTAGTAGTCTTGGGTATGAACGAAAAAGAGACTTAAAGACCTTAGATTTATATACCAAAACCTTATTGCTGCAAACGTTTTTCAATAACTTGAAAGCCATGGGTTTGTCACCAAAACACATAGTTGATGTAGGAGCCAATCACGGAACGTGGACCAGAGAAACCTTGACGTATTTCCCGGAAGCTCACTACACGCTGATTGAACCTCAGGAATGGCTGAAACCTTCTTTTCAGGACTTATTAGAGGCAAATTCCAAAATAGAATATTTGCCGGTTGGTGCCGGTTCGAAACCAGGTTCGTTTAAGTTTACCATTGTAGATAGAGATGATAGTTGTTCCTTCCGGTATACCGAAGAAGAAGCAAAGCAAATGGGCTTCAAACAAGTCGATATTCCCATCATCACACTGAATGATTTGGTGAAATCCGATAACAAACCTTTTCCTGATATTGTCAAAATTGATGCAGAAGGTCTGGATATTGATGTACTGCAAGGTGCCAGTGAACTTTTTGGCAAAACCGAAGTCTTCATGGTCGAAGCCGGTGTAGTAATTAAAGAGTTTGAAAATAGCTTTCTGAAAATGATTAACTTTATGGATGAAAAAGGCTATCGATTATTCGAAATAACGGATCTAAACCGTCCATTTACGCCCAACGTCTTATGGTTGGTAGAACTTGCCTTCGTTAAGAAAAACGGAATAATCGATTCTTATAAAATGTAATTGTTGAAATGATAAATGTAACCAAAGCTTTTTTGCCGCCCATAGCCGAATACCAAGCCCAAGTGCAACGCGCCTGGAACAACGTTTGGTTGACCAATCGTGGCGAATTAGTTCTGGAACTCGAAGAAAAACTCAAGAATTATTTATCCATTTCCAACATCATAACCACCAATAACGGAACCATTCCGTTGCAAATAGCGATGAAGTTGTTTGGCAACGGTGGCGAAATTATAACTACTCCATTTTCTTATGTAGCTACTACAGCAGCCATTGTTTGGGAAAACTGCACCCCGGTTTTTGTTGACATTCATCCGGATTATTTGACGATTGATGAAACCAAAATTGAAGCAGCCATAACTTCAAAAACTACAGCCATTCTGGCAACGCATGTTTTCGGAAATCCGTGCCATGTGGAAGCGATTGAAGCAATTGCCCAAAAACACAAACTAAAAGTAATTTATGATGCCGCACATTGTTTCGGCGTGACTTACAATAACCAATCGATTTTCGATTTTGGCGATATGAGCACTTGCAGTTTTCACGCGACCAAGTTGTTCCATACAGCCGAAGGGGGCGCCATGTTTTGCAACGATGAAAAATGGTTTAAGCAATTGTATTACAGCCATAATTTTGGTCACAAAACCGCTTTAGATTTTCATGGACTCGGTATCAATGGAAAAATTTCTGAGCTCCAGGCAGCTATGGGATTAGCAGTGTTGCCGTATATGGAAACGATTTTGGGAGAAAGAAAAAAAGTAGTCGATTATTATAATTCGAACATCGATTTTTCAAAATTGAAAGGACTTAAAATAAGAGAAAACACTCAGTGGAATAACAGCTATTATCCCATCATTTTTGAAACGGAAGCTGAGTTGTTGCTTATTGAACAAAAATTAAACGAACTCCAGATTTTCCCGAGAAGATACTTTTGTCCGTCTTTAAATACCATTGAATACACCAATGGAAAGCCCATGCCGGTTTCAGAAAGCATCGCTTCCCGAATTTTATGTTTGCCGCTATACGTTGGCTTAACCACTCCCGAATTAGATACTATTATTTCAACAATAAACACCAACCTATAATGAAACTGGCTGTCATGCAACCTTACCTGTTTCCTTATATTGGCTATTTTCAGTTGATTAATGCTGCGGATAAATTTGTGGTGTATGATGATGTAAACTTCATAAAACAAGGCTGGATTAACAGAAATTCCATTTTGGTTGGTGGCCAAGCTTTTCTTTTTACGGTTCCTTTAGAAAATCAGAGCTCTTTTCAGAAAATCAATGAAACCTTTTTAAACCAAAAATTCTATCCGTCGTGGGCTGATAAATTTTTAAAAACCATCGAGCAGAATTATAAAAAAGCACCGTTTTTTACTGATGTTTTTCCAATGCTGAAAAAAATATTGCAAACCGAAAATCAATCCATAGCCGGTTTGGCGGTTAGCAGCATAAAATCAGTGGCGGAATACATCGGAATTGCTACTGAATTTGTGGATTCTTCTGTAAACTATAACAACCAAAACCTGAGTGCCCAAACCCGGGTTTTAGATATTTGCACCCAGGAAAAAGCCAGCCAGTACATCAATCTTTCGGGTGGAATGGCCTTATATTCCAAATCTGATTTTTCAGAAAAAGGAATCGAACTGCAATTTATTCAAAGCGAAAGAATAGAGTATAGCCAATTTAATGATAATTTTGTTCCAAATTTGTCGATTATAGATATACTGATGTTCAATGAGGTGTCGAAAATAAAAGACTTTCTCAACCACTACAAATTACTATGACCATGGAAAAGATTATAATATTCGGCGTAAGCCAATTAGCCAGTTTAGCCCATTTTTATTTTGAACACGATTCGCCGCATGAAGTGGTAGCTTTCACGGTTGACAAAGATTATATAGAGGAAAAGGAATTCAGAGGCTTGCCGGTAGTGGCTTTTGAAGACATCGAAAAAAATTATCCGCCATCGGAATACAAGATGTTTTTGCCGATTAGTTTTAAGCAAATGAGTTATTTCCGCAAAGCCAAATACGAAGAAGCCAAAGCCAAAGGATACCAATGCGTAAGCTATGTTTCCTCAAAAGCCACGACCTGGCCCGATTTAAACATTGGTGAAAATTGTTTTATTTTTGAAGACAATACGATTCAGCCTTTCGTAGAAATTGGTAATAATTGCGTGCTATGGAGCGGCAATCACATTGGGCATCATACGACCATTAAAGACCATGTTTTCATTACCTCACACGTAGTGATTTCGGGTTGTTGTGAGATTGGAGAGAATTCTTTTTTTGGAGTCAATGCTACCGTTAGAGATGAAACGGTAATCGGCAGAGGTTCCTTAATCGGGATGGGAGCCATTATTACTAAAGACACACCGGAATTCAGCATTTGGCTTGGAGCTAAATCAACCATGCGGGAAGGAAAGAGTATTGATATCGACAGTATTTCGCATAAAACAAAAGGATAAGTATGTGGTCAAAAAAAGGAGTCCTATGGCATATTGACAATTATAACGATTGGATGATTTCGCATGCCTGCGTGCCAACAGCCTTGCAGGTTGATAAGGATACTATTCGAATTTACTACGCACCCCGCAACTGCAAAGGGAAAAGCATTCCTACCTATTTTGATGTGGATGCCAATAATCCCGGAACGGTTAAATACATACACGACAAACCCATTTTAGAACTAGGCGAATTAGGCACTTTTGACGATGACGGCATCATGCCTTGCTCGGTGGTCAGAGTGTCGGAAACTCAGATTTATTTGTATTATGTAGGCTGGAATCCCAGTGTTTCCGTGCCTTACAGAAATGCCATCGGATTAGCCATCAGCCACGATAACGGAAAAACGTTTGAAAGAGCTTTCAAAGGCGCCATAGTAGAGAGAAACAAATTTGAGCCTTTTTTTACTGCTTCACCGTATGTTATCAAAGAAGAAGGGAAATGGCATTTGTGGTACGCTTCGTCAACCGGTTTTGTGGTGGTGAATGGTAAACCGGAGCCATTATACGAAATCAAATACGCCCATTCCACTGACGGAATAGAGTGGGTGAGAACCAATATTACCTGTATTCCACCAGCTCAGAAATACCAATGTACGGCCAGGCCAACCGTCATCAAAGAAGAGGGTATTTACAAAATGTGGTTTACTTATAGAGGTTCGTTTGATTATCGCGATGGAAAAGAAAGTTACCGAATTGGCTATGCCGAATCAACAGATGCCGTTAATTGGGAAAGAAACGATGAAAAAAGTGGCATTGCGTTATCGGAATCGGGTTGGGATGCAACCATGCAAACCTATCCTTCGGTGATTCAGATTGGAACTAAAAAATACTTGTTTTATAACGGCAACGGATTCGGGAAAACCGGAATCGGATGGGCAGAATGGATTGTAAAATGAGAAAGAAAGTCAGTTGTCACGTCATTACTTATAATCAGAAAGATTATATCGCTCAATGCATTGAAGGAATTCTGATGCAGCAAGTTGATTTTCCTATCGAAATCATTATTGGCGATGACAAATCAACTGACGGAACCAGAGAAATCCTTTTGCAGTATGCCAAAGATTTTCCTGAAATCATAAAACTTAATCTAAGAGAAGTCAGAGGAACCGGAATTCCCGGAAAGGAAAATTTTGTGTCCACGCTCGAAATGTGCCACGGCGAATACATTTCGCTTTGCGACGGCGATGATTACTGGACAGACCCATTAAAACTCCAAAAGCAAGTTGATTTTTTAGAAAAAAATAAAGACTATGTGTTGTGTTTTCACCAAGTGAAAATTCTGCAACCAGCCGGAACTATTGTTGATGATTTTATCACAGTGGTTCCTGAAAATTGCGAAACGATTGAAACCTTAGCGCGTCGCGGGAACTATATTCATACGCCTTCAGTGGTTTTTCGGAATGTGTTAAACGGACTTCCGCCAGAGTTTGAGCACGCGCCGATTGGTGATTTTTTTATGTATATGATGTTGGCCGAACACGGAAAATTGCACTATTTGCCTGAGCCAATGTCCGTTTACCGCTATGGCGTCGGCGTATATACCGGGGATTCCCATTTGCGAAACATAAAAAGCAATCTGAAACTGTTCACAGTATTGTTGTCTTATCTTAAAGATGACAGCATAAAAAAGATAATTTTAGAAAGACAATTGAGGTCGATTACGGTTTTAGAAACCTTTTTGCAAGGCGAAGCTAAAGTCTTTTTCTTTACCAAAAATCAGTATGCCCGGTTTTTCAAATTTCTGAAATTCAATTACAACAAGCCTTTCAAAATATTCCAGAAGGTATATCAAAAAGCAACTAAATAATCATGCTGGCCATTGTCATTCCATATTATAAACAGTCTTATTTTGAGAGCACTTTAGCTTCATTGAGCAGTCAGACGAATAAGAATTTTAAGGTTTATATTGGCGATGATGCCAGTCCTGAAAATCCGGATGTTCTACTCGAAAAGTACAGCGGAAAATTTGATTTTACTTATAAAAAATTTGATGAAAATCTGGGTTCCAAATCATTGACACAGCAATGGCAAAGGTGCCTTGATTTAGTGAAAGACGAATCATGGGTGATGATCCTCGGCGATGACGATGTGCTGGGAGAAAATGCTGTCGAATCCTTTTATAATGCTGCCGATGAAATTGCCAATAATAAGTGCAATGTAATTCGGTTTGCCACACAAAAAATCAACAAAGAAGGAGCTTTAATTTCGGAGATTTACAACCATCCTGTTATCGAAAAGGCTACTGCGTTTTTGGCCAGAATGTACTCCGGGAAAACCAGAAGTTCCCTTAGTGAATACATCTTCAACAAAAAGATATTGCTCGAAAAAGGTTTCGCCAACTTTCCTTTGGCTTGGCATTCCGATGTGGTTTTGGTTTTGGAAGTGTCCCATTTTAAGAAAGTATTTTCCATTAATCAGGCAGTTATAAAAGTGAGAATAGCCGAAAATAGCATCACGGGATCCGATAAATATAACAAACAGAAAAGCAAAGCCGATGAACGTTTTGGTATTTATTTGCTGAAACAATTGCCTAAGTTTGATAAAATGGAGCAAGAAATACTGATGGATAAGATTGAAAAATCCTATCTCAACAATAAGAAAGCGTTTGCTTTGGGATTTTCAGTTTTTTCATTTTATATCACTAAATTTAGACTCTCGGAGGCATTTGCTTTCGTATCTAAAATTGTAAAATCCATATAATCCAATGCGCCAAGGCATCAATCCTGAAAAAGAAAAAAACGAGAAGAATGTTTTAAAACCGCACCGGGTGGTGGTCGTTTTCTATGTGCCAGATGCAGATAATGAATTTTACAACGAATTGGATTTGGTGCTCGATAAATGCCTGGAGTCTTTAACCCAAACCATCAATCCGGAAACGACTTGCATCACGCTACTCAATAACAATTCTTCTAAAAAAGTAGAGACCATAGTGGAAAAGTACAAGCCACTTATTGACAAATACGTTTATTATACGGAAAATAAAGGGAAAGTATATGCTGTACTCAATGAAGTAAGAGGCGTTTACGAACCGTTTGTCACCATTGCCGATGCCGATATTTTATTCTACAGCGGCTGGGAAAAGGCGGTGTTTGAAATCTTCAAACAATTTCCGCAATCGGGTGTGGTGAGTCCGATGCCGTTACCATATCTGACGTTTCATTACAATCAAACTGTTTTTGGTTACCATTCCATCAAAGGCAATATTAAATACGGAAAGTTTGTCGATGACCAGGACATTTCACTGTATCTGGATGGCACCAATTTGCCAAAGTTAATCGACAGAAAATCCCAATACAATTGGCAGGAAAAACAATTCATTCTTAAAAACAATGATTTTTCAGCCGTTGTCGGTGCTTATCACGTGGTGTCCACATACAGAACAGAGCAATTCAGAAACACTTATACTTTTCCCGATTTGAAATTTGCCAATTCCTATGAGGGTGATTTTATAGATTCTCTGGCCGATAAAAACGGATTGTACAGGCTTTCAACGCTAAAAACGTTCGCCTATCACATTGGAAATAAACTGGATGCAGTTACGCAAAATCATCAGTATGATGCTGTGAAAAATATTGACCGTGCTGGTTTCGATGCCGTCAAACCTTTCCGGAAACAAAGCAGTTTGTCAATTTTTATCCAAAGAATCATCGGTCGAATTTTCATCAAGTTTTTATGGATAAAGTAAAAGTTGACATTTTAATTTCTACCAAAAACCGCTGCAATGATTTGCTTTTCACCCTTGAAAAAATAAAGCATTTACTCAATGAGAATGTGCAATGCGTGATTTTTGATGATGGTTCAGCTGACGACACTTCTCAAAAAGTAACAACCCTTTTCCCCGAAGTTGTGCTGCAAAGAAATGAAACTTCCAAAGGCTATCTGTTCTGCCGAAACAAAATGTTGAACGAAACCAAAGCTGATTTCGCCATTTCCCTCGACGATGATGCCCACTTTTTGACTGAAAATCCAATTGACCTTGTTACCGATTATTTTTCAAAAAATCCAACCTGTGGCTTAATTGCCGCCCGAATTTTTTGGAGCAAAGCAACTGCGGAATACATAGCTTCCAACGATATTCCGCAAACTGTAAAAAGTTTTGTGGGCTGCGGTCACGTATGGAGAATGAAGGCCTGGCGCGAAATTCCGAATTATCCCGAATGGTTTGAGTTCTATGGCGAAGAAAATTTTGCTTCCTTCCAATTGTTCAAACACCAATGGGCAATTCACTATGTTCCCGAACTTTTGGTACAGCACCGGGTGGATTTAAAACAAAGAACCCAAACCCATAACGATTTTGCTTTCCGTCACCGCCGGTCGCTTCGCGCGGATTGGTACAACTATTTTTTGTTTTTTCCAATATCGAAAGTCCCAAGAAAACTAGCATATTCCGTTTGGATGCAATGCAAAACCAAGATTTTTAAAGGCGATTTCAAAGTCATAAAACCTTTGTTTTTAGCCCTTTTTGATTTGATTGCAGCCGTTCCGAAACTGATTCAATTTCGCAAGCCACTCACTGCCGAAGAATATGACCGTTTCAACAAATTAAACGAAGCAAAAATTTATTGGAAACCGGAAAATAGTTACTTTTACTTCCGTATCAATGGATTTTTAATGAAAACCAAACCCTATTTAATTGCCGAAATTGCTCAAGCTCACGATGGAAGTTTGGGAATTCTCCATTCGTATATCGATGCTGTTGCCCAAACCGGCGTTCAGGCCATCAAGTTTCAAATGCACATAGCCGAAGCCGAAAGCAGTATTCACGAGCCTTTCCGGGTGAAATTTTCTAAAGAAGACGCCACGCGCTACGACTATTGGAAACGAATGGAATTTTCCCTCGAGCAATGGAAAGAAATTAAAAAACATTGTGATGAGGTAGGTTTAGACTTTATCTGCTCGCCATTTAGCAACTTGGCGGTGGATTGGCTAGAAGAAGTGGGCGTTCATACGTATAAAATTGGTTCCGGCGAAGTGACTAATTTACTGTTGTTGGAAAAAATTACGCAAACCGGAAAGCCCATCATTATTTCTTCCGGGATGAGCAACTATGCCGAATTGGATAAAACAGTTGCTTTTCTGAAAAGCAAAAATGCCAATTTTTCTATACTGCAATGTACTACCGCTTATCCAACAAAACCCGAACAATATGGTTTGAATGTCATTCAGGAATTGAAAGAACGCTATCGGGTTTCCATAGGTTTTTCCGATCATTCGGCCAAAATCGCTACCGGAATTGCCGCTGTAGCTTTGGGTGCTGAAATTCTGGAATTCCACGTGGTTTTTCATCGCGCTATGTTTGGTCCTGATGCCATTGCTTCTTTGACTTTAGAAGAAACCAAAGCATTGGTGGAAGCAGTAAGTGATATTCATTTGGCACAAAATCATACCATTGATAAAAATAGCAATGAGAGTTTCCAAGAACTAAAAACTATCTTTGAAAAATCATTGGCCATCAATAAAAATTTACCCAAAGGACATACTATAACTTTCGATGATTTAGAAAGCAAAAAACCCAAAGGCTACGGGATTTCGGCCACCGAATTTAAATCGGTTATCGGCAAACAATTAAAAAATGACAAATCCCAATGGGATTTTTTGAAGGAAGAAGATTTAGCATGAACAACAAACGAAAAATAGCTGTCGTTATCACAGCAAGACCTTCATACAGCCGTGTAAAAACGGTGCTGACTGCCATAAAAAAGCATCCCGAATTGGAGTTGCAATTAATTGTCGCTGCATCGGCTTTGCTTGATCGTTATGGTAGCGCCGTGAATTATATTGAAAAAGACGGTTTCGAAATTGCCGCCAAAGTGTTCAATGTTTTAGAAGGAGAAAATCTAACCGCAGCTGCTAAAACTACGGGCATTGGAATTCTTGAACTGTCAACGGTTTTTGATAACCTGCGACCGGATATTGTGGTTACGGTTGCCGACCGATTTGAAACGATGGCTACCGCTATTTCAGCTTCGTACATGAACATTCCGTTAGCGCATATTCAGGGTGGAGAGGTTACCGGAAATATTGACGAAAAAGTCAGACACTCCATTACCAAATTGGCCGATTACCATTTTGTAGCTTCGGAAAATGCGAAACAAAGAGTGATTCAACTAGGCGAAAATCCCGAAATGGTTTTCAATACCGGTTGCCCATCGATAGACATTGCGCAGGAAATTGCCAAGAATACCCAATTAGCTTTTAATCCGTATGAAAAATATGGTGGCGTTGGTTCAGAACCTGATTTGAGTAATGGGTACATTGTGGTGATGCAACACCCGGTTACCAATGAGTATCAGGATTCCAGAAAGCATATCGAAGCCACTTTGCGGGCGATTCAAAAAGTCAATAAACCCACGCTCTGGTTTTGGCCCAATGTGGATGCCGGAGCTGACGGGACTTCAACCGGAATTCGTTCGTTTCGTGAAAAATATAAATTGGAAAACGTTCATTTCTTTAAAAACATGGAAGGCGATGACTTCCTGAGTTTGCTCAATGCTTCTACCTGCTTAGTCGGAAATTCAAGTGTTGGGATTAGAGAATGCGCCTACCTTGGCGTTCCGGTTGTGAATATTGGTTCCCGCCAAAACCGCAGGGACAGAGGCCAAAATGTAGTGGATGTTTCCTATGACGAAAATGAAATTATAACGGCTGTTGAAGCCCTTTCAGCCAAAAACAACAGAGTAACATCTAACGTTTATGGTGGTGGAGATGCCGGAGCTGTAATAGCCAAATTGCTAAAAGAATTGCCTTTGCAATTCCATAAAACCATCACATACTAATGAGAATTTTAGGATTGATACCGGCACGTGGAGGTTCCAAAGGAGTTCCGAGAAAGAACATCAAACTTTTGGGCAAAAAGCCATTGATAGAATACACTATCGATGCCGCCAAAGAATCAAAATTCCTGACAGACATTCTAGTCTCGACTGATGATGAGGAAATTGCGATAGCTGCTGAACTATCGGGCTATAAACCGCCTTTTTTGCGTCCGCAGGAATTGGCAGAAGATACCTCTACGTCACTTGAAGTCGTGCAACATGCCGTCGCTTTTTTTGAAAGTCAAAATATTTTCTTTGATGCCGTTTGTCTTTTACAACCTACCAATCCCTTTAGGGAAATGGGTTGTATTGATAAAGCCATTGAAAAATTTATTGCTGCTGACGCCGATTGTCTGGTAAGCGTTTTGGCCATTCCTCATGAATACAATCCGCATTGGGCTTTCGAAGAAACCGGAAACGGACTGTTGAAAATTGCCACCGCAGACGAAACTATTATTCCGAGAAGACAGGATTTACCAAAAGCCTTTCACCGGGACGGCTCTATTTATATTACCAAAACCGAAGTCATAAAAAACGGAAGCCTTTTCGGAAAATCCATAGCTTATATCGAAAGTAATCCTCAGTTTCATGTCAATATCGATACGATGAAAGACTGGGAATTAGCAGAAAAACTATTGACTCAAATCCACTTATAAAATGTGTGGCATAGCCGGAATTATTGGCCCTAAAGCCAGCAAAGAAACCATTTCACGCATGTTGGAAACCCAAAAACATCGCGGACCCGATTTCATGGATTCGTATTGTGAGGAAAACAAAGTGGCTTTTGGACATAACCGACTCAGTATTATTGATTTGTCGAGCAATGCCAATCAGCCTTTTACCAGCGATTGCGGGAATTTTGTTTTGATTTTTAATGGTGAGATTTATAATTACATTGAATTAAAAAAAGAACTGCAAAACAAATACCAATTCAGGACGCAATCCGACACTGAAGTTTTGCTGAATGCTTATAAAGAGTGGGGCGAAAGCTGTTTAGACAAATGCAACGGCATGTTTTCGTTTGCCCTTTGGAACAAAAAAGAGCAATCTTTTTTTGCGGCGCGTGACCGATTTGGCGTCAAGCCATTTTACTATTTTTTCGACCAGTCTAATTTTTATTTTGCTTCCGAAATCAATACTATTTTTTCGGCGGGCGTTGCTAAAGTTCCGAAAGATAGTGTTTGGCTCCACTTTTTCTCCGAAGGAAGTTACGGTTTGCCCAATGAAACCTTTTGGCAAAACATTCAACAATTACCGGGCGGTCATTTTTTGACTCTGAAAAACAATACGCTGCAACTTAAAAAGTGGTATTCCTTTGAAGACAGAGCCCAATCGTTGTTCAATCATTTTGAAAAAAATGAAGAGGAATACATTACCAATTTGCTTTTAAAAGCGATAAATCTGCGTTTCAGAGCTGACGTTCCGGTAGGTTTTAACCTTAGCGGCGGGTTGGATTCGAGCACCCTTTTAGCTTTAATTGATCAGCAGGATATTGATAAATCGGCTGTGGAAGCTTTTACGTTTGTGACCAATGACGAGCACTATGATGAACTTATTTGGGTAAAATCGATGTTGGAAAACCGACCTTTTCATTTGACGGTTTGTCCGCTTTCAGCTAATGAAATTCCGGAGCTTTCTTTAAAAATTGCTCAGAACCAAGCCGAACCTTATGGTGGAATACCAACCATTGCATATTCTAAAATTTTTCAGGCAGCCCGGCAAAAAGGCACCAAAGTGTTGCTGGATGGTCAAGGTTCTGATGAAGCCTGGGCAGGGTATGATTACTATACCAATAATTCTCAAAATATCATTCAAGGTGTTGCCAGTTCGCCTTTTAGAAAGAATGTTCTCGATGCCGATTTTGCCAAAAACTTTGATAAAACGGTTTATGAAAAGCCCTTCGCCGATGATTTGCTGAATCTTCAGTATCGGGATTTGTTTTATACTAAAATTCCAAGAGCGTTGCGCTTTAATGATCGGGTTTCTATGCTTCACGGAACCGAATTACGCGAACCGTTTTTGGACTTTGAACTAGTGGAATACGTGTTCAGCAGACCAAAGGATTTCAAACTAAAAGACGGCGTTCAAAAATGGATGCTGCGAAAAATTGCGGAGAAGTTTCTGCAAAAAGACTTAGTTTTGGCACCCAAACGTCCTCTGCAAACGCCACAACGCGAATGGCTTTCGGCAGATTTAAAAGATTGGGTTCAGGCTGAGGTGGAGACTTTGTGTCAAAACAATTGGTTCGAGAAGAAGGAATTGCAACACGAATTGCAGTTGTTTTTTAAGGGAGAAAATCAAAGCAGTTTTCACATTTGGCAATGGATTAATGCCGCACAATTATTAAAATAAAATGCAAAAACTAGTTCAACTACATAGACTGAATTCTGAAAACAGGCGGCTCGTTTTGAAGTATCTTTTGAAACGCGTTCTTCGTTTGAAAACCACAGAAAGTGAGCGTTTGATTAATGAGTTTTATTTTCATTTAATCTGTTTTAACGGTTTTTTGAAACAGGAAAATGCCAAAGCTTTTGTTTCCTTTTACCCAGATTTTCACGCGACGATTAAACTCAGAAAACGACCTTCCAGCGATATGGATGTGTTCAGCCAGATTTACCATTACTTGGAATATAAACCAGTGGTGGAAACGTTTCAAAAGTATTTTCCCAACCATAAAAAGCTAAATATTATAGATGCCGGAAGCAATGTCGGACTGACTTCAGTTTATCTTTCCCCTTTTTTTCCGAATTCCAATTACATTACCATTGAGCCGGATAGCTCCAATTTTGAAAGCATGAGTTTCAACTTAGCAACCAACGGAATTCAAAATGCCGTAAAAATCAAAGGCGGTCTTTGGAGTAAAAATGCCAATTTGAAGTTGGTTAAGGATTTCAGAGACAAAAACGATTGGTCCATTCGAGTGGAAGAGACGACGGAAGAAGCAGATTTGAAAGCGTTTTCTATTCAGTATTTGGTAGAGCAGCAGCAATTTAAAACTATTGACATTCTTAAAATTGACATTGAAGGTTCTGAAAAAGAAGTGTTTACCGGTTCGAGTGCTGATGTTTCTTTTTTGGCGTACACCAAATGTATTGCCATTGAGATTCACGACGAATTTGATTGCAGAAAAGCTATTTACGCGATTTTAGACCACTACAATTTCAGCTATTTTGAATCGGGAGAATTGACCATTGGCATCAATCAAAATCTTATTTAATTTGGATGCTCATCAAATTAGACAGTTTTGACAGAGCTATTACATAAGCGTATATTTTAGTGTCGAATTACTTTTGTATTTAGGGGAAAATGAGGATATTTGACTCCTCTATTGAAAAGAAAAATGTCAAACAAAAAAATATTTATACTGCTTCCGGACGGAATTGGACTGAGAAATTTTTCTTTTACAAATTTTCATAAAATCGGCGCCGATAAAGGATTTGATATTACTTTTTGGAACACTACTTTTTTTGATTTAAACGAATTGGGAATTAAAGAGGTTAAGATTGAAAATGCCAGGTCACATCCCATGACGGTTTTTTTGAAAAATGCCTTGATTCAAGTGGAGTTAAATCAAAACATCAAGAAATCAAAAGACCCGATTTACAATTACTATCGTTTTCCTTTTTCATATAATTCTGTAAAAGCAGCTTTTAAAAGCGGTTTTACGGAATGGGTTGTTTTTTGGCATAATTCCAAAAAGGGACTGGCTACTCTTCGAAAAAAAATAGCACTGCAGGAAAGAAAAACAAAATTATACTTCGATAGTTTAGAAACGCTAAAAGCTGAAAAACCGGCTTTGGTATTTTGTACCAATCAAAGGATTACCACGGCTGTAGCATCTATTTTGGCAGCGCAGGATTTGGGAATTCCCACGGCCACCTTCATTTTTTCTTGGGATAATTTACCAAAAGGCACCAAAATTGTGGAAACTGATTTTTACTTTGTCTGGAGTGATCATATGAAAAAGGAACTGCAATATTATTATCCGTACATTGAAGAAAATCAAATATTGGTTACCGGTACACCGCAGTTTGAAACGCACTTCGAGACCGAATTACTGGAATCCAAAGCCACTTTTTTTGAAACCCATAAACTGGACTTAGCCAAAAAATACATTTGCTTTTCGGGTGACGATGTGACGACTTCGCCCAACGATGAGCAGTACTTGGAAGATGTGGCCAATGCCGTGACAGAATTGAATAAAAAAGGATACAATCTCGGCATCATATTTCGCCGTTGCCCGGTTGATTTTTCAGATAGATATGACTCTGTTTTGAAAAAATATGATGATATTATTGTGAGTGTCAATCCAAAATGGGAGAAAAAAGGAGAAGCCTGGAACGCCATTCTGCCAACCCGGGAAGATTTAGTACTTCAGATGAACACCATTTTTCATTCGGAGTTAGTGATTAATTTGGGTTCCTCTATGGCGTTTGATTATGCTGCATTCCGCAAACCTTGCGGGTTTATCAATTATGATGTTCCCAATAGTAAAAATCCGGATTGGTCTGTGAAAAAAATCTATAACTTTATCCATTTCAGGTCGATGCCAACTAAAGATTCAGTATTTTGGCTCAATAATGCTGAAGAAATGGTTCCAAAAATTGAAAAAATGCTAAGCGCAGAGGCTTCAGTAATAGTGGACAATGCCAAAAAATGGTTTGAAGTCATCAATCAGCATCCGCCTCAATTGGCCTCCGAAAGAATTTGGGAAGCGATGGCCACAATTTGTGAAAAGTAAAATGGTAAAAGAACTCCTCTTATCGGATTATAAACGCTGCGGCATTTCAAAAATTAGTTTTGGAATCCTGCTGAATGTCTTTATTTTTCAACCAAATCCGGGTTTGAAGTTCATGACCATTTTCAGATTGACCCAGCATTACAGAAGAAAAAACAGGTTGCTGTTTTATTTTTTCTTTCTTTGGTTGCGCCGTTTAAAAGTGAAATACGGTTTTGATATTTCTTACCGAACTCAAATCGGGAAAGGATTTTATATTGGTCATTTCGGAACCATTGTCATTCATGGCGATGCCGTTATTGGCGAGAATTGCAACATTTCGCAAGGCATGACCATTGGCGTCAGCAATTATGGCGAAAAAGCAGGTGTGCCTACCATTGGTAATTATGTTTTTATTGGTCCCAATGCCGGAGTTTTCGGGAATATTACGATTGGCAATCACGTGACTATCGGAGCCAATGCGGTTGTTACGGATAGCATTGCTGATAATCAAACGGTTTTGCCGGCAAAATCTATCATTATTGACAAAGATTTATCGCCGTTTTACATTCATAATACTAACGATTAATCATGAAGATTGCTTTCCTTACCTCGGAATTTCCTCATCCCAATCTTGGAGCTTCGGGTGGAATCGGTACCAGTATTTTGAACCTGTCCAAAGGATTATTGGAACAAGGACATGAAGTGATAGTGTTGATTTACGGCCAAAAGGAAGACAGCTCTTTTATCGAAAACGGCATTTCATTTTATCAAATAAAGAACCTTAAAATCAAAGGGTTTTCGAGGTTTTTTACTCAAAAAAAAATTCAAAAACTGGTCAACTCTTTAGTCAAAAACAACCAAGTCGATATACTGGAAGCTCCCGATTGGACAGGATTTACTTCCAACATAAAACCCAATTGTCCTGTGGTTATTCGTCTGAATGGATCGGATACTTATTTTTGCCATTTAGACCAACGACCGGTGAAGTTTTGGAACAAATTTCACGAAAAAAAAGCGCTTCAAAATGCCGATGCATTACTTTCGGTAAGCCAATATACTGCTGATGTTACCAAAGAAATATTCGGATTGCAGCGCCATTTTACGGTCATTCCGAATTGCATCGATGTTGCTAAATTTTCTCCCGATAGTCAAAGCACTATACAAGACAATACAATACTGTATTTTGGCACCTTAATTCGGAAAAAAGGATTACTCGAACTGCCACTCATTTTCAACGAAGTGTATAAAAAAAATAAGCAGGCGAAACTAGTGTTGATTGGCCGAGATACTTCCGATATTATTTCCGGAAATTCTTCGACTTGGGAGATGATGCAGGCATTGTTTGATAAAGAAGTCTTGCCGAATGTGAGCTATTTAGGCAGCGTTCCATATGATAAAATCAGAGGAAATATTAGTGCGGCAGCAGTTTGTGTTTTCCCTACTTTTGCCGAAGCCTTGCCCGTTTCGTGGATTGAAGCGATGGCGTTGCAAAAAGCAATTGTAGCTTCCGATATTGGTTGGGCTACAGAAGTGATTGATGATAACATTAATGGTTTTTTAGTGCATCCGAAGAACCATCTGGAGTATGCTGATAAAATTGTCGCATTGCTTGAAAATGAAGGGTTGAGAATTCAATTTGGCGCAGCAGCCAGGGAGAAAGTTGAACAAAAATTTAGTATAGCCGTTGTGGCCCAGCAAAGTGCAGATTTTTATCAAAAGATATTGAACGACAAAGAGCCAAAAGCATGATTATTATTTACCATAACCAATCCAAAATTACGGAAGTAGTAGCGGCTAAACCTATTGATTTTTCTAAGGAAATCAACCGGTGTATGGTAGCAGCGCTTCTTGATTTTGCGCAACGGTTTAATGATGAGATTTTGGTGTGGTGTCATGAAAGTGAGAAAGATAATTTGAATGTTGCTGCAATTCAAACTCTTTTTCATCACAAAAAATTACTGTTCTCCTACCATCCGTCTTCGGATAATTATTTTGGCAATGAGCTCGGTTATATTGAGGATTCGCCTTATATCAATGTTCCCAAAGCCGCCAAATATCCCACTTGGCAAATGAGCAGTCATGTTGGAGCCATTCATGCTTCGGTGTTGAAAGCCTGTAAAAAGGATTTAAACGAAAAGGACGCTTTCGATTATTTTCTGAATTCATTGGCCAGAAGAGCCATGAGTTTTGGATTGTTTTGCTATTCGGAACCTCAATTGTTACTAAACAGTATCAAAAGCAAACCTGCCAATAAATCCAATCTTTACGAACTTTTTAAATTCACTAAACAACATTACCGGGCCCGATGGATTTTGTTGTTGTTTTTGAATTTGTTGTTGTTTGAAAAGAGGTTTCCTTTGCTTCCTTTTTTAGCGGCTATTTTTTATAAAAAAAGAAATTTTAATTCAAAACCACTGGATGCTATTTCATTACAATCCAATAAAAAGATAATCGACAAAGGCACCATGGATGTGCTGATTCCAACCATTGGCAGAAAAACATATTTATTCGATGTACTGAAAAACCTGGCTTCGCAAACCCATTTGCCGGTCAACGTTATCATAGTAGAACAAAATCCGGAAGAAAGCAGTAAGACAGAATTGGATTTTATCCAAACGGAACCATGGCCTTTTAAAATAAAACACCACTTTACGCACCAATCGGGTGTTTGTAATGCGAGAAATATTGGTTTGAAGCTGATAGAAAGCGAGTTCACTTTTTTTGCCGATGATGATTTGGTTTTTGAAAATAATTTGCTCGAGAAAGCGATGGAAGCTTTCCAAACCACTGGGAATGAAGTTTTTTTGATTGCCTGTCACTTGAAAACCCAAAAAATAGAAGCACAATTGCCTAAGCAGTTTCCGGTTTTTGGTGCCGGTCATGCTTTTGTAAAATCGTCCTGCTTGGCCGGTATAAGTTTTAACATGGGCTTTGAATTTGGCTTTGGCGAAGATGCCGATTTTGGGATGCAATTGCGCTGCAAAGGTTTTGATGTTTTGTACATTTCAACGTCCACCATTTTGCATTTAAAAGCTCCAATGGGCGGTTTCAGAACCAAACCGGTGTTGCGATGGCAAACCGATGAAATTCTACCGAAACCTTCACCAACAGTGATGTTGTACCGATTGTTTTATGATACGAAAGAGCAATTGCTCAGTTATAAGATTACGCTTTTCTTTAAAAATTTGGATAAAAGTTTTTTCAGAAACCCGATTAAGTATTTGAAAGTATTTAGACAAAAATGGGACAGAAGTATTTTTTGGGCCAATGAATTAAGTAAAAAATAAAATGAAATTTTCACTAATCATCTGTACGTACATGCGTCCGGAATCGTTGCTGACCTTGTTGCAATCGGTTCGGGAGCAAACCGCATATCCGGATGAAATTTTAATTATAGATGGTTCTACCAATGCTTTAACGGAATCCATTTTACAGGAAAATCATTTTGATACTTTGCATTATTACTCAGTTCCTCCGGAGCATAGAGGCTTAACCAAACAAAGAAATTATGGTATTGCCAGAGTTGGAAAAGACATGGATGTCATTTGTTTTTTGGACGACGATATCGTTTTGGAGAAGGATTATTTTGAGCTGTTATTGCAAACCTATGAAACCCATCCCGATGCG
The DNA here is from genome assembly GCF_036741995.1 of Flavobacterium sp. Classification (GTDB taxonomy): domain Bacteria; phylum Bacteroidota; class Bacteroidia; order Flavobacteriales; family Flavobacteriaceae; genus Flavobacterium. The sequence goes on from NZ_DAINRG010000012.1 coordinate 27,684, forward strand.
TTGGGGGTTGGCGGATTTATTATCGATGAAGAAACGGTTTGTGAATTCGTAGGTTATGACTATCACCCCAAAATAGATGAGTTTTATTTTGATGGCTGGAAACGAAAAGACGGCAGCCGTTTTGTAATGCGCAAGCGCTTGGGGCTCGATAGCGATTGTCCACCGGGATTTTCGAGCTTGTATTCCCACGGGCGTAGTGTTGGTTTTTTGCCGCCGAGTGGTAAAGTTTATGAAGTAGAACAATTGATGGGAGGAGTTTCTTCGTTTAAAAAAACGGTTTTTCAAACCCTGCAATTCTCGACATATTTTGAAGGCTATGGCTTATACGAAGATGCGGATTTTTCGATACGAGTGGCCAAAACCGGTAAGCTGTATCTGAATACGGCTGCCCGATTGTACCATCATCACGATGCTTCGGGCCGACCGAATAAGTATCAGTATGGCAAAATGGTGGTGCGCAACGGTTGGTATGTCTGGCGCACCAAAAACCCGAAACCATTATTAGATGCTATAGTAAAATGGCATTCTATCACCTTACTTTTGACAGTTATTAGATTTAGTAATACATTTACAACCCCAAAAAGAAAAGAAGCTTTTACCGAAGCGTTAGGAAGAACTGTAGGCTGGTTTAGTCTTTTATTTAACAAACCAAAACAGTCTTAAAATAATTAAAACAGAAAGTAGTATGAATGCTTATACCCAGTGTAAAGTTTGTCAAAGCGATATTGAAAAAATAAACCAAAAGTATAATTTGGGTCAGTGTAAAAAGTGCAAATTGATTTTTTGCCTGACTATTTTTACGCAGGAAGAATTTATTGAAGTTTACGATAACTTATACAATAATGAAAATGCGCTTTACAATCATCACGCCGTGGTGGAGTATAACATGCTTTTGGAAAACAAAAACATTAAAGTAGGCTTTCACCGTGGGCAGCTTTTGAAAAAACACGTGCTGAACGGCAAATGCCAATCGGTTCTTGAAATCGGTAGTGGCGTAGGGTTGATTGGCTGCTACATTCGAAATCACAATGCCGGAATTAACTACCAAGGGATTGAGATTGACAAGGAATCTTTCGAAAAGTCGCAAAACTTAAAACTAAACACCATCAATGCTGATTTTAATGCGATGGCTACCCTCGAAGAAACTTTTGATGTTATCATGCTATGGGAAGTTTTGGAGCACTTGCAGGACTTGGATTTATTCATAAAACTAGCTTACAAAAGACTCAATAAAGGTGGGAAAATTATCCTTTCAACACCTAATTACGATAAGATTTATAATTATCCGAAAAGAGAAAAAGACGCCATTTACCAAGACAAACCGCCGGTTCACATCAACTTCTTTACCAAAGAAAACATTACCAATATTTTTGAAATCAACGGTTTCAAAGAGTGCAAAGTGACGGTGAAGAAATTCCCGTATCTTGATTTTAAACGAATCGGTTTTTATACCGAATTCCTAAGAGCTTTGTTTAACAACTACAATGGTTCCACCCTTCATTTTGAAGCTTCCAAAACAGACGATTAGTTTTAAATAAACTTATGAAAACAATACTGATTGCCCATAATTACAATGAGACTTCCTTTGCGGCCATGAGTTATCATTTGGCGCATCATCTTGCAGATATGGGGCATCGGGTTGTTTTTATGTCGCACAATCCGTATTTTTCGGAGCCGGTTGTGGTTCCAAAAGAGAAAGGCGAAATCATTGTTTTTTCGTGGGCAACTACCCAAAGACCAACATCGCTGAAAGACTTCGTTTGGTATGCCAAAATTCATTTAAAATACAAACCGGATGTCATTGTTGGGCACTTTGTGGGCAGTAATATCAGTGTGATGGTTTCTAAAATGTTGTCATTTGGAAAAACAAAAACCTTCGAATATTATCATACGCTGACCGATCAAATTCTGGCGGATCTCAAGAAAATGAGCCTGAAACAAAGACTTTTATTTCTGAGAAAGAAGCTGTTTTACAGTCTTTTTTGTGATGTAATTGTTTGCCCTTCCGATTTGGCCAAAAAGGATTTAGAAACTTTTCACGGTGTCAAAAAAGGAATCGTGGTGTTGAATCCAATGATGGATCGGTTTGTCAGCAAAGAAATTCCGGATTCGAATGCTATTGTAATTTCATTTTTAGGGAGATTGGATCCATCCAAAGGCGTACTCGATTTGATAACAGCCTATTTGAAATATAAAAAGCAAAATCCAAACACCAAAATCATTTTAAACATAGCCGGAAAGGGAAGACAGGAAACTGAAATTTCAGAGTTGGCCAAAAATAACGACGGCATCAATTATGTTGGTGGCTTGTCGTATGATAAAATCGACAGGTATTTGAATAAAAGCCATTTTGCCATCATACCCTCAAAATTTGATAATTTACCAACGGTTGGTTTAGAAGCATTGATGAATAAAACGCCATTGTTGATTTCCACCAAAACTGGGCTGACGCACTATTTAACTGACGGAAAGGATTGTTTTATCTTTGAACCAACAGTTGATGCGATTGCCTCGCTATTCAAAAAAGTAGAAGAAAATCAGGATGCTTTTGCCCAAATGAGCGTCAATGCCAGACAGACTTTTCTGGAAAAATTCAGTGTAAAGACCTATTGCGATACTTTTTCTAAAGCTATTTTATGAAATTTGCCATCATCACTCATGTGCCTCATATCCAAGAGCAAAAGCAATATTACGCTTATGCTCCTTATGTTCGTGAGATGAATATTTGGACAAAATATGTGGAAGATGTTATACTGGTAGCTCCTTTGCGAGATGATAATCCTTCTCCAATTGACATAGCCTATACCCATCCGGAAATTGATTTCAGAAAGGTGCCGGAATTTAATTTCCTGACGGTAAAATCAGCACTAAAGACGTTGTTTTTGCTGCCAAAGATTTCGTGGGTAATTTTCAGCGCTATGAAAAAGGCCGATCATATTCATTTGCGTTGCCCAGGGAATATGGGTTTACTGGCTTGCATGCTTCAGATTTTATTTCCAAGTAAAACCAAAACCGCGAAATACGCCGGCAATTGGGATTGGAAATCGAAACAACCTATGAGTTACCGTTTGCAAAAATGGATACTGAGTAATACTTTTTTGACTAAAAATATGCAGGTTTTGGTTTATGGCGAATGGGAAAACAGTACTAAAAACATTAAGCCATTCTTCACAGCGAGTTATTTTGAAAAGGATAAATCGGAAGTAAAGACCAGAGAACTGAAGGATAAAATTTCGTTTCTTTTTGTCGGAACACTTTCTAACGGGAAGCAGCCATTGTACGCCATTCAGTTGATTGAGCAATTGCACCAAAAAGGACATTCGGTTCAATTAACGCTGTATGGAGAAGGCAGTGAACGGGAAATGCTCGAGCACTACATTTCAGAAAAAGAGTTGGAAAACTTTGTGTTTTTAAAAGGAAATCAAAATCAGGAAACCATAAAAAAAGCCTATATCGAAAATCATTTTGTAGTTTTACCTTCCCTGAGTGAAGGCTGGCCCAAAGTTGTTGCCGAAGGAATGTTTTGGGGTTGTTTGCCTATAGCGACGGAGGTTTCGTGTGTTCCTAATATGTTAGAAAACGGGTACAGAGGATTGTTGTTAAAAATGAATTTACCTGCAGATATAAAACAAATTGAGGAGTTGTTAACCAATAATGATTTGTATCAGGATAAGGTTAAAAAAGCCATTGGTTGGTCAAGAGAATACACTTTAGATAAGTTTGAGAGTGAAATTAAACAGTTGCTGAAATCATGAGAATTGTTCAAATAATAGACTCACTCGAGGTAGGAGGTGCCGAAAAAATGGCCGTTAACTATGCCAATGCTCTTTCTGAAAGGATTGAGTTTTCGGGTTTAGTAACTACCAGAAACGAAGGTGATTTGAAAGTCCAGATAAGCGCTAAAGTCAATTATTTGTTTTTAGAAAAGCAAAAAACTATAGACTTCAGCGCAGCACTACGGTTAAAAAAATACTGCAAAACCAATCGCGTTGATTTAATTCATTCTCACAGTAGTTCTTATTTCATAGCACTTTTGGTTAAATTGCTTTATCCAAAAATTAAAATCATCTGGCACGATCATAATGGTATGAGCGAATACATCAGCACTAAAGAAACCTATGCTTTAAAATTAGCTTCCTTTTTTTTCGAAGGCATAATTGTGGTGAATCATAAACTTAAACATTGGGCTGAAAAAAGATTAAATTGCAGGAAAGTGATATACTTTCCCAATTTTACGAGTTACGGTGCCACCATAGCGCCAAATACTGTCTTGGAAGGAACTCCGGGGAAACGCATTTTGTGTTTGGCCAATCTTCGGGATCAAAAGAACCATTTTTTCTTGTTGAAAATTGCCGAAAAACTCAAAGAATCTAATCCTGATTGGACTTTCCATTTGATCGGAAAGGATTTTAAAGACAAATATTCGAAAGAAGTAAAGAAAAAAATCAAAGAAAAACAGTTGGATACCAACGTATATGTTTATGGCTCCAGAAATGATGTGTTTCATATCATCAATCAATCCGATATTGCTATATTGACTTCTAAATCAGAAGGTCTTCCGGTGGCATTAATTGAATATGGATTGTCAAAAGTACCGGTAGTATCAACCAAAGTTGGAGAAATTCCTTTAATAATTTCAAATGGAATCAACGGTTTTATTACCGATATTGATGATGTTGCTGTTTTTTTGGAATCATTGCAGAAATTGATAGCAGATGAAAATGTAAGGCGTAAATTTGGCAATGCTTTATACGATACCATTATGGAAAATCATTCTGAAGCAGGTGTCATTGAGAAATACCTAAACTGGATAAAAAGTTTAGCCAAGCTATGAAAGAAAAAAAATATATTTTACTGATTCTGATTCATGTTGCCATTGGCGTGCTGTCCTATATTTATCGTGATATCGCTAAGTTATATGGTCTTGCGATATTGTTATATGGGATTTATTATATTCTGAAAAAAGGAAATAAAAATAATGAAGTGCTTCATGTGGCTGCCTATGTGGTTGGTAGTGAGGTTTTTTTGAGAATGACGGGAGGGAATCTGCTGTATGAGTTTTCAAAATATGGAGTGATGGGCTTTTTGATAATGGGTATGTATTACTCGGGTTTTTCTAAAAAATCGATACCCTTTTGGATTTATTTATTGTTGCTAATGCCTGGAGTTGTAATTGCAACGTATACTTTGAATCTAGAATCAGATCTTAGAAAATCAATTGCATTTAATATCTCAGGGCCCATGTGTCTTGGGGTTGCAGCTATTTATTGTTATAATCGAAAGATACTATTCTCTCAACTCAACAACATTTTATTGACATTAGGGTTGCCCATCGTAACGACGACGACCTACTTGATTTTGTATACTCCGGATTTGAAAACTATTTTAACCGGAACGGGCTCTAACATTGAAACATCTGGAGGATTTGGCCCTAATCAGGTGGCCACAATTCTGGGGATAGGGATGTTTGTTTTCTTTTCGAGATTGATTTTTAATTCAGAGAGTAAACTAACAATGGCTATCAATTTAATTATTGTTTTGAACATTACTTATCGAGGCTTAGTTACATTTTCCCGAGGTGGTATGATGACAGGATTTGTAATGATATTAATATTACTGGTTTTTCTGTATCAAAATACCAAAAGCAAGGGAAGGTATAAGCTTTATGTCTTTTTCATGTTTATGCTCCTGGGATTGCTGCTAACCTGGCTATATACCTCCAATCAAACAGGAGGATTAATTGATAAAAGATACGCCAACAGAGATGCTATGGGTAGAGTAAAGGAAAGTCAGCTTACCGGGCGGGAAGAAATTTGGGATAGTGAAATAGCTGCTTTTGAAGACAATCCGGTTTTCGGAATTGGCGTAGCCAAAGGACTCGAACTCCGACAAGAAAAATCAGGTGGTCAGGTAATTGCGTCCCATAACGAGATTACCAGAACCTTTGCCGAGCATGGAACCTTAGGAATCATAGCACTAATGATTGTTTTTTTAACTCCTTTCTTTTTGTACTTAGACAATAAACAGCACATTTATATGTTTTGTTTCCTGTTTTTCTGGTTATTGACCATCAACCATGCCGCTATGCGAATTGCCGCTCCGGCTTTTGTCTATTCTTTATCCTTACTCAAAGTCTATTTTGACGACCCTAACGATACTTTAACGGTCTAAAATTTTGTCTTTGTTTGGTGCTTTTTATCGTGAAATAGTCTTTAAAACCTATTGAATATTAGTCAAAAGCGATGCTGTGATTTGCTGTTATAATTAGTAATATTTCTTAACTTGCGACTTCAAAAATGATTTTTTATCAAAAACATGAACAAATACAAGGATATTCACTTTGAAGTTTCTGAAAGAAAAATTCTTTTAAGAGTTTTCGATGTAATTTCTGTACTGCTTGCTTTGTATTTGGTTGGAATAGTTTTCAAATTCAACTATTTCAATATGTCAACTACAAATTATTATTGGACCATTGTTTTAGGATTGTATCTGATCTCTATCGGTTCTGTATTTGAAATGTATAATTTGCAGGTGGCCAGCAATCAGTTTCAAATTATAAAAAGTATTATTCTGACTTCGTCAACAACGGTTTTGTTGTATTTGCTAACGCCAATATATACACCGGTTCTTCCGTCAAATAGGCTCCAAATCCTTATCTTCTTCATTGCTATTTTCACCGCGTTATTTACTTGGCGGATGTTTTATGTCCGATTTTTGGCGTCCAACAGGTTTATGAAAAAAGTAATCCTGATTTGTGACAAAGAACAAGTAAAAGAACTCATTGGCGGATTAGAAAATGCCGATCCTCACTACAGAGTCATGGGTTTTGTCAATTCGGACAGTACCAATCTAAAAGATTTCAATATCGCGACTATCAAAAATATCCCAATCGATAGTTTAGAGGTTTTTGTAAAGAAAAATTCGGTTTCCGAAATTGTAATTGCTTCCCAAAAAACCGATGGTATCACGGTAAATCTCTACAATCAACTGATTCATTTATTAGAAAACGGTTATATTATTAGGGAATATACTCAGGTCTATGAAAACTTAACGCAACGTATTCCGGTGCAGTATGTTTCCCGTGATTTTTACCGCTATTTTCCGTTTAGCCGAAGCAATCAAAATCATTTGTATTTAATTATTGTCCGGATTATAGAAATTATTATTTCCTTAATCGGCATAGCCATTGGGGCAGCATTAATACCATTAGTTGCTCTAGGAAATCTGTTTGGGAACAAAGGCAAGTTGTTTTACACTCAGGAACGAGTAGGAAAGAATGGCAAGACTTTCAGTATATTGAAATTCAGAACGATGGTTAAAAATGCCGAAAAGGCTGGGGCAGTTTTTGCTACTTCCAATGATTCAAGGGTAACCCCTTTCGGGAAGATTTTAAGAAAGTCAAGAATTGATGAATTTCCACAATTTTACAATATCCTGAAAGGCGATATGGCGGTTATCGGTCCAAGACCGGAGCGTCCTGTTTTTGTGAATGAAATTGCCGAAGTGATGCCGTTTTATGAAACACGACACGTTATAAAACCAGGATTAACGGGCTGGGCACAGGTCAATTATTCTTATGGAGAAACTATTGAAGACAGTTTGATCAAACTGCAATACGACCTTTACTACATCAAACACCGAAGTCTTTTCCTCGACTTTAGTATCATGTTCAAAACTTTCAGTACGGTGTTATTTTATCGCGGCCAATAACGCCCGATTGCTTTTTCTTAAAAAATAAAACAGCATAATTAGTGAGCTGATTATCATTGGTAAGAACATTACCAAATTGGGTTTGTTAAGCAAAACTATGACCAATACCATGAGTAAAGCAATGCTGAGTTGCGCTATTTTTTTTACCCAAATAAAACTCTTCTTCCAGTAGCATACAATCAGAAGCAACAACAGCGGATTAAACAGTAATAGGTTGTAATTATAAGCCAATTCGTCATGCGAAGAGTATAGTCCGACTGCGGTTAAGAATACCCCTAGTAATCCTAAGATTCCAAAATACACTAAATAGACCCAAGCTTTTCGGGCAATAACAAACAGAAATAAAACCAAACAGAAAACATAAAAGTTATTCCATAGCGATTTTCCGGTTGCCGTTGGAGTAGCTTTCAGGATAGTTTTTGGTGCTCCGGAAATTGGTTTTCCGTGACATTTGGCTACTTTCAGGCTTTCCATAAACTGATTGGGAAGAAAAAGTTTTTCTCCCTTTTCATCTGTTTTTTTTCCGAAAATAATATTGATGCCCAGGTTTTCAAAGAAATGATTGGCTAAGTACGGAAACAGAATTTGACGGTAACTTTCATCCTTTTCGGTAGTTTTGACGATACAGTTTTGTCCCAACGTTTGATTGACTTTATCCACGACCATATTGGTACAGTTGCGGTCAATGAATTTATAAGTATAGTACTTTTCATCCGATTGCAAACTGGTATTTAAAACATCAAAAAGTTGTTGTTTTTGAGCCGCAGTCAAGTTTAACGGTTGCTCATAGATGGAACGGTTTTCCAAAGTGTACTCATAGTAAAATTCATTATAGGAATAGGCCGAAACAAAATAACGCAAATCTCCTTTGATGAATTTCAAATAAAAATTCTCGGTTTTAAAATCAAACGTTCCATAGTTATACACCACATCCAAAGCATTGGAAGTATCCTGAATTCGGATAGCGGTGTGACCAAAAAGGGAGTAAAGTTCATCGCCTTCCTGACAAGTAAGAATACTGAATTTGGCTGTTTTTGATAATGGCATTTGCCCAAAAACCATAGTGTTTGTCAGCAGTAAAAAAGCTAAAACAAGAAAAGAGACTTTGAATTTAAACATGGGTAGTTTTTAAATTTTATCTAAAAATACTCAAATCTACTTTAACAGAAAAAATGTTTGAGTACAACGCGGCGCTTTGATCGCCCAAATCAGTCAAAGCATAATCCACTTGGATGCCTTTGTATTTAAAACCCAGACCAATATTGGGTTGGAAGTTTACTTTTTTAGTTCCGTCAATTTGTTCTACATTCTGAAAATTGCCCACTCCAGCGCGAAGAAAAACCAAATCGGTATACCCAAATTCCAATCCCAAAGCCGGGTCAATGCTCACGGCATCAGAAGCGATAATATCGTTGGTTCTGGTAAATTGCATATTCAAATTTACGGCAGCTACTAAAGTATAATCGTAATGAAATTCAAATTTTTTGGCTATGCCTAATTGTGCTTTTGGCAAGGTGATTTCGGTACTTTCAGGCGGTTCCTGATTTTGCCCGGCTACGGCATCTTTGATGGCGTTGTATTTGTCTTCGTCTATGCTCCAAACGTTGTAGGTTGTAGTAATGTCGCGCAACATTAATCCGTAATGCCAATCGTTTCGATCCAATTGAAAACCGACATCAAAACCAAATCCCCAGGAATTAGCAAAATCCCCAATCACTCTTCGGATTACTTTAGCATTTACGCCATATTGAAAACCCTCTATAAGTGTTGGACGACGGGCATAGGAAAAAGTCAAGCCATAATCAGCGGTAGAAAAAAGACTGATTCGGTTGTAATCAATGTTGCCTTCGCTGTCAATTAACTGAGTCGTATTCAAAATGTCATCCACCCCAAATCGAATTAGAGAAACCCCCCAAGCGCTTCGGTCGTCTATTTTTTTGGCGTAAGCCGCATAGTCATATTGGGCAATATTGGCAAAATAACTGGCGTGCATTATCGCGGCCTCACTGTCTTCAATTTGCAATAAACCCGCCGGATTCCAATAGCCCGAATTGACATCGCCAGTCATGGCTACCACCGCATTGGACATGCCCAAAGCTGCCGCGTCTACTCCAATGTTCATAAATTCGTTGGAGTATTTTCTAACAGACTGAGCGTGAGTAAATAGGCTAGTGAAAAGTAGCAGAATAGCAATTGTTTTTTTCAAGGCAATTTTTCTTTTTACAAATATCAAATAAAAATCTCTAATATAAAACGCAGAAGTCTGTAACTTATTGTGCTAAATTTGCAAATTGGTATTAAAATCTAAAATATATGAAGTTAAAAGCCCAGATTCCCAACTTATTTACGATGCTTAACCTGTTTAGTGGTTGTATTGCCTTGGTTTTTGTAGCAAATTCTAAGTTTGAAATGGCTTTTTTCTTTGTGTGCTTAGGGATTTTCTTTGACTTTTTTGACGGCTTCTTTGCCCGAAAATTTAATGTGGCCGGACCGTTAGGTGTACAATTAGATTCCTTGGCGGATATGGTGACTAGTGGCGTAGTACCGGGGTTTGTGATGTATCAATTGATGTTGAATACGGATGTTTTCGGACCGGAAAGTTACTGGCCTTATTTAGGGTTTGTCATCACGCTTGGAGCTTGTTATCGCTTGGCTAAATTCAATATCGATACCAGACAATCGGATAGTTTTATAGGATTGCCAACTCCGGCAAACGCCTTGTTTTTCAGTAGTTTGCCATTGATTAATAGTGCCTTTTACGATGATGATTTTTCAGATGTTATTTATAACAAATGGTTTTTGCTTGTTTTGACACTGCTAAGCGCTTATGTAATGAATGCAGAAATTCCGTTGTTTTCGCTGAAGATTAAGGATTTCAGTTTTGCCAAATACAAACTACAGATTTTCTTTTTGGCAATCTCTGCCCTGATGCTGATTTTTCTTCAAGTATTGGCGGTTCCGTTGATTATCATACTCTATGTTTTATTGTCGGTTGGCAATAATGTAGTAAACAAAAAAGCTTCCGTTTAGGAAGCTTTTTTGTTAGTCTTTGGTAATCATATAAACAATAAACCCGAAAAATAGTGCCCCCAGCAGTAAGGCTAAAAAGGCTTTCGGATTGGCAAAGTTCAGCGTTACGCCATAATCCGGATTTCTCTTTTCAATGAAAACCCTTTTGTCTTTTTTGTTGTAATAAAAGAGTCCACCCAATTTCCAGTTGTTGTCATCATCATGCCAACTTTGTAGTGTTTCTTTGCTTGGATTCTCCATATTCTAAAAATGTAATTTCTTTTTACGAAGCTCAAAGTTTTGACCAAGATATACTTTTCTAACCATTTCATCCGCGGCCAATTCTTCCGGAATTCCGGCTTTTAAGATGCCTCCCTCAAACATTAGATAGGTTTTGTCGGTAATGGCCAAGGTTTCCTGAACGTTGTGGTCGGTAATCAGGATTCCGATGTTTTTATTTTTTAATTGCGCTACAATACGCTGAATGTCTTCTACAGCCACCGGGTCAACTCCGGCAAAAGGCTCGTCAAGTAAAATGAATTTCGGATCAGTGGCTAAAGCACGGGCTATCTCAGTTCTACGACGTTCGCCACCGGATAGTAAATCACCGCGATTGGTTCGAATGTGTTCTAAGCTGAATTCGGCAATTAAACTTTCCATTTTAGCTACTTGCTCTTCTTTGGAAAGCTTGGTTAATTGCAAAACGCTCAAAATATTGTCTTCAATACTCAATTTTCTGAATACGGAAGCCTCCTGAGCCAAATATCCAATGCCGTGTTGGGCACGCTTGTACATAGGAAACTCCGTGATATTCATGTCATCTAGGTAAATATTGCCCGAATTGGGTTTTACCAATCCAACAATCATATAAAAAGAAGTTGTTTTTCCGGCACCATTCGGACCCAAAAGCCCTACGATTTCCCCTTGATTTACTTCCACGGAAATGCCTTTGACAACGCTTCTGCCTTTGTAGGTTTTGACTAAATTTTCAGCTCTTAACTTCATTCTGTTGGTTATTCGGTAATTCGTGTATTTGGTTACTCGACAAATTAACGAATAAACAAATCACCAAATCCACCATTTAACAATTATTTATTTTCTTCCAGTGCTTCCCAAAACTCGTAAGCTTTTCGCAAATGTGGAATAACGATGGTTCCGCCAACTAAGGTAGCAATGCCCATGGCTTCCATCATTTCTTCTTTGGTAATGCCTTCTTTGTAGCTGGTTTCCAAATGGTATTTGATGCAATCATCACAACGCAATACCGTTGATGCCACTAATCCAAGAAGTTCTTTGGTTTTAACATCCAGAGCGCCTTCGGCATAAGCATTGGTATCCAGATTGAAAATCCGCTTTACAATTTTGTTGTTGTCAGCCAATAATTTCTCGTTCATTTTTGAACGATACTCGTTAAATTCGTTTACTAAATCAGCCATTTTGTTCTTGTTTTTTAACTACTAATGCAGAGATGATGATACTTGCTTCGTATAGGATTAACATCGGAATGGAAACTATAATTTGACTCGGAATATCCGGCGGTGTAACAATAGCGGCCAGAATAAGGATAATTACAATAGCGGCTCTTCTGTATTTTCTTAAAAAGACTGGAGTGACTAAGCCCAATTTGGTCAAAAAATAAATGATTATCGGCATTTCAAAAACCAATCCACTAGCAATAAGCGAGGTTTTAATCATGCTGATGTAGGAGTCAATTGTGAATTGATTAACAATATCGGAACTCGCTTGAAATGTAGCAAAAAAGTTGATGGATAAAGGCACCACTACAAAGTACCCAAACAAAACACCTATGAAAAACAGAATGGATGAAACGATGATAAAAAGAGCTGCTTTTTTACGTTCTTTTTCATACAGCGCAGGACTAATAAACCGCCAAAACTCCCATAAAATATAAGGAAATCCCAAAATAAACCCAGCAGTTACCAGCATCCAAAGATAAATGGAAAACTGTCCGCCAACTTCGGTATTCTGAATGATGAATTTGAATTCGGTAGCACAAGCATATGTGTCATCAACACCAAAAAAATGGGTAACTCCGCAAAAGAAACGATAGGTAATAAAGTTGGGGTCTTTGGGACCAAAAATAATAGTGTTGAAAATATAATCGTCAATAAAGTAACAGGCGCCAGCAACAATTATAATGGCAATCGTACTTCTAATTAACAGCCATCTTAACTCTTCGAGATGGTCTAAGAATGACATTTCCGTGTGTTTCTTCCTGGCCATTATACGATTCCTTCTTTTAAAATGTCATGCAAATGTAAAACTCCTTTGTATTCGCCATTATCCACCACTACAAGTTGGGTAATCGAAAAATCTTCCAAAATATTCAAAGCATCACTTACCAAGTCCGTTGATTTAATCATTTTCGGATTTTTCGTCATAATGTCCTGAGCGGTCAATCCGGTTATGGTGTCTGTTTTGTTCAGCATTCTTCGGATGTCACCATCAGTAATAATTCCGATTACTTTGTTGTCATCCACCACAGCGGTAACGCCTAATCGTTTTTCGGATATTTCTACAATTACGGTTTTAATATTGGAATCGGGAGCTACTATAGGTTTGTGTGTGGTGTCTAGCATTTCGCTTACACGAAGTAATAGTTTTTTTCCCAAAGCGCCACCGGGATGGTATTTGGCAAAATCTTCTGCAGTGAAATTTCGCAGTTGCATCAAACAAACGGCAATGGCATCGCCAATAACCAATTGGGCTGTAGTACTGTTGGTTGGCGCCAAATTATTCGGGCAAGCTTCGGTTTCTACATAAGTATTCAAAACAAAATCGGCTTCTTTTCCTAAGAAGGAAGTAGTGTTGCCGGTAATGGCAATCAATTTGTTTTCAAATCGTTTCAAAAGCGGTACCAAAACTTTAATCTCCGGACTGTTGCCACTTTTGGAAATGCAAATCACCACATCGCCGGGCTGCACCATACCTAAGTCGCCGTGAATGGCTTCCGAAGCGTGAAGAAATAGGGAAGGCGTTCCGGTAGAATTTAAGGTGGCTACAATTTTTTGGGCAATGATGGCACTTTTGCCAATTCCGGTAACGACCAAGCGACCGGTCGAGTTGTAGATGGTTTCGACAGTTTTCACAAAGTGGTCATCCAAAAAATCTACAAGCCTAGCAACTGCCTCACTTTCTGATAAAATCGTACTTTTTGCAGAGGCCAGAATGTTTTCTTTATTTATCAAAATTGTAACAATATAAAATTTGTGTGTGTAAAAGAAAGTCGTATCTTTATGTTTGCAAATTTATGTAAAAATACCATTAACCAAGAATGAATTCAAACGAAATTGACATACACAAAGAATTAAAAAAGTATTTTGGTTTCAACCAATTTAAAGGATTACAAGAACAAGTCATAAAAAGTATTATCACTCAAAATAATACTTTCGTTATAATGCCAACCGGTGGCGGAAAATCACTTTGTTACCAGTTACCTGCTTTAATACAAAACGGAACAGCTATTGTTGTTTCCCCTTTGATTGCTTTAATGAAAAACCAAGTGGATGCCATCCGAAGTTTATCTTCCGAAAACGGCATTGCCCACGTATTAAATTCCTCACTGACCAAAACCGAAATCAATCAGGTTAAAAAAGACATTACATCCGGAATTACCAAATTATTATATGTGGCACCGGAGTCTTTAACCAAAGAAGAATATGTAGAGTTTCTGCAGAGTGTGCCCATATCATTTGTTGCCATAGATGAAGCCCACTGTATTTCAGAATGGGGACATGATTTCAGACCCGAATACCGAAATCTAAGACACATTATCAAACAATTGGGAGATGTGCCGGTTATTGGCTTAACAGCAACGGCTACGCCAAAAGTGCAGGAAGATATTCTGAAAAACTTAGACATGTCGGATGCTACAACTTTTAAAGCCTCGTTCAACCGTCCGAATTTGTTTTACGAAGTACGTACTAAAACCAAAAATATAGAAGCGGATATCATTCGTTTTATCAAACAGCATAAAGGCAAATCAGGAATTATTTACTGTCTGAGCCGTAAGAAAGTGGAAGAAATAGCCGAAGTGCTACAAGTAAACGGTATCAGTGCGGTTCCGTATCATGCCGGATTAGATGCTAAGACTCGTGCCAAACATCAAGACATGTTCTTGATGGAAGATGTGGATGTGGTAGTAGCCACAATTGCTTTCGGAATGGGAATTGACAAACCCGATGTGCGTTTTGTCATTCACCACGATATTCCAAAATCACTGGAAAGTTATTACCAGGAAACCGGTCGTGCCGGTCGTGATGGTGGCGAAGGGCATTGTATGGCTTACTATTCCTATAAAGATGTAGAAAAATTAGAAAAATTCATGTCGGGCAAACCGGTAGCGGAACAGGAAATAGGTTTTGCCTTATTGCAGGAAGTTGTGGCTTACGCCGAAACCTCCATGTCGCGCCGTAAATTCTTATTGCATTATTTCGGAGAAGAATTTGACAGCGAAACCGGCGAAGGTGCCGATATGGATGACAATGTGCGCAACCCGAAAACGAAAGTTGAAGCCAAAGACCAAGTAAAAATGCTGCTCGAAGTGGTTCGGGACACCAAGTATTTATACAAGTCAAAAGAAATCGTATTTACGCTCATCGGTAGAGTAAACGCCACTATAAAAGCGCATAGAACTGATACACAGAAATTCTTTGGTTGTGGCAGCGACTTTGATGAACGCTACTGGATGGCTTTGATTCGACAAGTATTAGTTGACGGAATGTTGACTAAAGACATTGAAACCTATGGTATCTTAAAAGTATCGGATAAAGGGCATGAGTTTATTAAAAAACCAACCTCTTTCATGATGTCGGAAGACCATGAATATAGCGAAAGCGAAGATGAAGCCATAGTAACAGCTGCCAAATCAAGTGGTACTGCCGATGAAGTCTTGATGAATATGTTGCGTGATTTGCGAAAAAAAGAAGCCAAGAAACTGGGTGTTCCGCCATTCGTAGTTTTTCAGGATCCTTCCCTAGAAGATATGGCGTTGAAATATCCAATCACTATTGATGAATTGAGTAATGTGCACGGAGTTGGAGAAGGGAAAGCCAAAAAATACGGCACTGCTTTTGTTGAGCTAATTGCCCGTTATGTTGAAGATAACGATATTATACGTCCGGATGACTTAGTCGTAAAATCTACCGGAGCCAATTCGGCCAATAAACTTTATATTATTCAGAATATTGACAGAAAACTGTCGTTGGAAGATATAGCTAAAGCTAAAGGAATGAATATGGATGCGTTGCTCAAAGAAATGGAGCAAATCGTATATTCCGGAACCAAATTGAATATCAAATATTGGATTAACGAAATATTAGACGAAGAACAACAAGAAGAAATTCATGATTATTTCATGGAATCAGAATCCGATAAAATTGAAGACGCCCTCAAAGAATTTGACGGCGATTATGATATCGAAGAACTACGTTTAATGCGAATAAAATTCATCAGCGAAGTAGCCAATTAAAAAAGAGAAGCTTTTGCTTCTCTTTTTTATTCTGTATAAATTTCTCCACGATGCGGTTTTAAAGCATCCCGAACCGCAATCATATTTTCATCGGTAACGACCATAAAAGCGATGGCGTGCATCTCGTTTTTGATTTCAAATCCGGTAATGTTTACCGGAATCTTTTCAATAGCTATGTATTCCTTTAAATGAATTTCATGATGCTCAGCCGTCTTAGCAGAAGCTGATCCCCGAAAATCCCAGATTAATTTTATTTGTCGCGACATTCTTTTAATTTTTCAGTACTCTAAAAGTTTCCGTTTTGGTTTCGCCAATCACTTTAACAAGATAAACAGAAGCTTGTAATCCGATCATATTTACTCTCATTTCATTGCTGTTGTTTCCAAATTCATTCAAAACTTTTTGTCCAAGCATATTGTAAATCTCAATTGACCGTATGGTATAATTATTTGACACATTCAGGAAATCAACAACAGGAACCGGATAGTACTGCAACTTTGATAGATTGATCTCCGAATTTGATAAAGAGGTTTCATAAGCCGAAATCATAAAGGAACCTTGGGCAGTACTTTTGCCAAATGCCCGTACAACAATATTTTGTCCCGGAGTCAAACCGGTTAATTCCAATTTAGAAAACAGATTAGCGGTTTTACTATCGCCATCATTGTTATTGTTACAACCAATAGATACATTTGAATTGCAAGAGCTGAATGCTTCTAAAACGGTATCATCTAAACCACCATTGCCTTGAGTTTCTATGGTAATGTTTCCGGAACTTGGCACCGTTAGGCTAAACCAAATATCACGGGCTTCATAATATCCGTCACAAAAACTTGGGGTGTTGAAACCGTTATTGGTAGCTGCAAAATTAGTAGTGCTTATCGGAAAATCATCAAAACTATTTCCAACCGAAAGAGTAACGGCATCAGCACATTTATCATTAGAAGGTGCCGGAGGCGGGTTTAGCATAAAACTTTTAATTTCTACACATCCGGTTAGAGCACTTTCAGTAGCGGCATATAGTATTTCACCATCTTGACCAATATAATTCAGAGCATTCGCAATAGGATTGATATATTGTTGTGCATCACTTAAGCTATTGTAGTATGTGATAATATAATCCGAAGGATTTGCTCCGTTAAGAATAATGGCTGTATTGGTAGTTAAATCAAATACATTCCCCGAATTATTCAAATCTATAGGGTTGTTAATAGGAAGTGGATCGTAATATTGAATGCTCATAGTGTCTGATGAAATTTGGCACCCATTAGGCCCTGTTAGCGTCACTCCATATATTCCTGCTTGCGTTACCGTTAACGTTGAGGTGGTTATAGCAGGAAGTAGCTCTCCGTCTTGTGTCCAGCTATAGGTAACATTAGGGATAGTATATTGCCCGGCCTGAATTACTATTTCCTCATTAGGACAAGTATCAATTATGTCATTCATGCCATTATAAACTCCGGTTCCTGTCAATGGACTAATGCCAAAATCAAAAGAATTGGCCGCTAAAAAAACAGCCGAATCATACGAACTGTCATTTCTGTCAGCTATTACTAATTTCATGTGATAGGTATGCTGAGGAATGACACTCGCATTAGCATTTAATAAAATGGTCTCACCATTGAAATTATCAGCAGCAGTAGGAATATTGGTCCCTCCGTTGTAATTGCCAAAATAAGTAACATTTGAAGAACTACAAGAGTTGTTGTAGGCCATATCCCTTACGGTAACCACCGATATTGGCGTATTGGTATTTGGAATAAGCGCAAGATTTTGTGTAGGAGTTCCAGCCGTAACATCTGTAAGGAAAAAAGCAAAAGCATCCGAGTAAGAACATTGAAAAGTTCCGTATTCTTCTGAGGCAAATAAAAAGTCAAAGGAAATATGACTAACATAAGGAGCAAAGTCAAATTCTATAACCGTAGCGTCATTGTAACTTACAGCATTTGGGCCTTCAATTCCTAATCCGCTTATGTAATTAAACAATTCAGTGTCTCCGGGCCAACTGCCTTCAGAAAGTGTAGAAGTATTTGGGCCATGGGCACTTTCCGCGTTACCGGTACTCAATACCACACCAGAGTTGATGGGGAAATTTGGGTTTGTATTGGTAAAATAACCAATACCATTAGCCGAACCAAAATTGGTACCAGTGCTCCAAGTAACATTTGAAATTTGTCCCGAAAAACAAGAAGTTCCAGTGTTCCCAAATAAAACATCCTGAACCAATTGTGGTACCGTAAATTGTGTTGATGTTACTGAAATTGATTGGGAATGAATTACAAAAGAAGTAAACAGTACTAAAAGGAGTAATTTCTTTTTCATAGGAACTATTTTTAAAAAGCTAAATTTATAAAAAAATACTACATGAAGCAGCCGAAAGCTACAAATCTGAATTTTGAATTAAATTAAGTAAGTTTGCCGTACCAAAAAAAAATCTAGTCATGCCTCGCGAATTACAACTTCAGGTTTCTCCAGAAATAGCTGCCAACGAAAGTTTGCTTTATGAACATGTGGCTCAATTAGTTCGGGTTTCTACCAAATTGGTTCATAAAGTTGTAATCCTGAAACGTTCCATAGATGCACGGCAAAAAGCGATAAAGGTCAATCTTAAAGTTTCAGTCTATCTAATCGATGAAAAATATACTGAACAAAAAATTGAACTTCCGGAATACCAAAATGTTGCCAATAAACAGGAAGTGATTATTGTGGGAGCCGGACCAGCCGGACTTTTCGCCGCTTTGCAGTTAATAGAATTGGGTTTAAAACCAATAGTCATAGAACGTGGCAAAGATGTACGCGGGCGCCGTCGTGATTTGAAAGCCATCAATGTAGACCATATTGTCAACGAAGATTCCAATTATTGTTTTGGCGAAGGCGGAGCAGGAACTTATTCAGACGGGAAACTGTACACTCGTTCCAAAAAACGGGGCGATGTCGACAGAATTCTGCAGTTGTTGGTTGGTTTTGGTGCTACGCCTGATATTTTGGTCGAAGCCCATCCGCATATCGGAACCAACAAATTGCCGCAAATCATTCAGGACATTCGGGAGAAAATTATCGAATGCGGTGGAAAGGTTTTATTCGAAACCCGTGTGACCGATTTTATCATAAAAAGCAACGAAATTCACGGAATCGTAACACAAAATGGCGATACGATTTCGGCTAATAAAGTGATTCTGGCAACCGGACATTCCGCCCGTGATATCTTTGAATTGTTGGATAAAAAGAAGATTCTCATCGAAGCCAAACCTTTTGCCTTAGGCGTTCGCGCTGAACATCCTCAGGAGTTGATAGATAAAATTCAATACAGCTGTGATTTTCGTGGTGAGTATTTGCCACCCGCGCCTTATTCGATAGTGAAACAAGTTAACGGCCGTGGGATGTACTCGTTTTGCATGTGTCCGGGAGGTGTCATTGCGCCTTGCGCCACAAGTCCGGGAGAAGTGGTTACTAATGGCTGGTCGCCATCTAAGCGTGATCAAGCTACCGCTAATTCGGGCATAGTGGTCGAATTAAAACTGGAAGATTTCCAACCCTTTGCCAAATTCGGAGCACTCGCCGGAATGGAATTTCAAAAAAGCATCGAACAAAAAGCCTGGCAGTTGGCCGGACAAACTCAAAAAGTCCCAGCCCAACGCATGGTTGATTTTACCCAAAGCAAAGTGTCTTCTTCCATTCCGAAAACTTCTTATGTTCCCGGTACGACTTCGGTAGAAATGGGACAAGTATTTCCCGGATTTCTGACGCAAATCATGCGCGAAGGCTTTACTGAATTTGGAAAAGCAATGCGAGGATATATGACCAATGACGCCATTCTTCACGCTCCGGAAAGTCGTACTTCCTCACCGGTGCGGATTCCGCGTGACCATGAAACGCTGGAACATCTTCAAATTAAAGGCTTATATCCATGTGGCGAAGGAGCCGGATTTGCCGGTGGTATTATTTCCGCAGCCATTGATGGAGAAAAATGCGCCTTGAAAATCGCGCAAAGTTTGAAATAAGTGTTTCTTTTTATGGCGCTAAATTCAATTACAACGTTTTAGTTAATTTCTTTTTCCAAAAGGCTGTCGAAGGTTATAGCAGAAATAGTAATTTTATAAAAAATCATCTTTTTATGAGTACTGTTCCAAGTGAATTTCAGATCACCAATCTATTACATCAAGATACTTATTTAGTCAACGGAGAATTAAAAAAATGGACTGGCGAAACATCGCCCGTATATTCCACGATTTCTTCGACAGAAAATTATGAACCCACACTGTTAGGTTCCATCCCGACTATGGGAGAAACAGCTGCCGATGAGGTAGTAAAATCAGCTGTGGCGGCTTATGACAAAGGGCAGGGGATATGGCCGACGATGAAAGTCATTGACCGAATCAAATGCATGGAGAATTTTGTCACGCAGATGAAAGCCACCAGAAGCGAAGTCGTGAAGTATTTAATGTGGGAAATAGGGAAATCCTTAGGCGATTCTGAAAAAGAATTCGACCGAACCGTGGAATACATTTACGATACCATTGAAGACTACAAACAACTCGACCGAAACAGTGCCCGTTTTACCAAAAGCCAAGGAGTGAATGCCATGGTACGTCGCGGTCCGCTTGGTGTAGTGCTTTGTCTGGGACCTTATAATTATCCGCTAAATGAGACATTCGCCTTGTTGATTCCCGCGATTATCATGGGAAATACAGTCATTTTTAAACCGGCCAAACACGGAGTATTGTTGATTTCTCCATTGCTTGAAGCTTTCCGAAGCAGTTTTCCGAAAGGTGTTGTCAATATTGTTTACGGCCGAGGACGTGATATTGCATCGCCAATAATGAAATCCGGAAAGGTTGATGTTTTAGCCTTAATTGGGAACAGTAAATCAGCCATTGCACTTCAGGACCAGCATCCGAATAAAAACCGCTTGCGTTTAATTTTAGGTTTGGAAGCCAAAAACCCGGCGATTATTTTACCGGATGCCGATTTGGATTTAGCGATTCAGGAATGCATTATGGGAACGTTGTCGTTTAACGGGCAACGTTGTACCGCATTGAAAATTTTGTATGTCCACGAATCAGTCGCTGCGGAATTTAATAGAAGATTTGCCGAAAAAGTGGATGCCTTACCATTTGGAAATCCATGGGAGAAAGGGGTTTCCTTAACACCGCTTCCGGAAAAAGAAAAACCGAATTACATTCAGGAATTAATTGATGATGCTAAAGCCAATGGCGCCAATGTTATCAATGCCAAAGGCGGCGAACGAACCGAAAACTATATTTTTCCGGCCGTTTTATTTCCAATCAATAAAAAAATGCGGGTGTACCACGAAGAACAATTCGGGCCGGTGATTCCGATTTTGACTTTCAAAGACATACAGGAACCGTTGAATGATATGGCGGAATCGAATTACGGACAACAAGTGAGTTTGTTTGGCAAAGACATTAAAACCATCGCGCCACTCATTGATACGTTAGTAAATTTGGTTTGTCGAGTAAACCTGAACAGCTCTTGCCAACGAGGTCCCGATGTGTATCCGTTTACCGGAAGAAAAGATTCGGCCGTGGGAACTTTGAGTATACACGATGCGTTGCGTTCGTTTTCTATTCGAACGTTTGTAGCTTCCAAAGACAATGCCTATAACAACGCTATTCTTCAGGAACTGCTTAATAGCAAAGAATCCAATTTTATCAATACCGATTATATCTTATAACAAAAAAGTCCCGAGCAATCGGGACTTTTTATTAGTGCTTCTTTTTCAATCTATCTTTAAAGACTTTCTCGAATTTTTCCAATTTCGGCTGAATTACCAATTGGCAATACGGTTGGTCTTTGTTGTTCTCATAATAATTCTGATGATAGTCTTTCGCTTTGTAAAAAGCTTTGAACGGTTCCAAAGTTGTCACAATTTTACTGTCATAAACTTTAGCCATATTCAATTCGGCTATGATACTTTCAGCGGCTTTCATTTGTTCCGGATTTTTATAAAAAATCACCGAACGGTATTGGGTTCCTACATCGGCACCTTGTCGGTTTAAAGTCGTTGGGTCGTGAACCGTAAAGAAGACTTTTAAGATTTCGTCTAAATTGGTTTTGGTTTTATCGTATGTAATCTGAACTACTTCAGCGGCTCCGGTGTTTCCGGTACAGACTTCTTCGTAACTCGGATTTTCAACAGTACCGCCTGAGAAACCCGAAACTACTTTTGTTACGCCTTCCAGTTGCTCGTACACGGCTTCTACACACCAGTAACAACCGCCGCCAAGCACTATCGTTTCCAGATTGTTTTTGTTTTCAGCAATTACACCATCCGGAACAAAATCCAATGAAACTGCATTCATGCAATAGCGTTTTCCTGTTGGTTCCGGGCCATCGTCAAACAAGTGTCCCAAGTGGCTACCGCATCTGCCGCAAAGCGCTTCGGTACGTTGCATTCCGTAGGAGTTATCAGGTTTGAAAGTGATACTGCTTTTATTTTCCTGTTCGAAAAAACTTGGCCAACCACAGCTGCTCACAAATTTTTGTTCTGATTTGAAAAGCTTATAGCCACAAGCCGCACAATAGTAAGTTCCTTTGGTGTCCGATTTCCACATCGTTCCGGTAAAGGCCCTTTCGGTATCAGCATGACGGGCTATGGCATACAAATCGGGTGACAGCACTTTTTTCCATTCGGCATCAGGCAAATCCAGTTTTTTGGTATCAGTGTTAGAGTAATACGGATTTTCGGGTTTTGAAATGACGTTTTCCATAGCGTTGGGTTTTGATGTTAAGTCTTGTTTAGTATTGGTTTGGCCACAAGCATTCAACATGACTAGTGGCAACAAAAGTAAAAAGTTAAAAATGGATTTTCGCATGGTTATTGATTTTAAATCTACTACAAATTTACATCACATATACGAAGTGAAATGTCAGTTAGGTTGCAAATTGCAGCGATTTAAGGAAAGTTTAACGGTTGTTCGTTAGGCATACTTATTAAGGCTTATTTTTTTTCGTATTTTTGTGGGTTAATAAATGTTATGACAGAAGAAAAAGTAATCTTGGTCAACCCGCAGGATGAACCCATTGGTTTGATGAATAAATTGGAAGCGCATGAAAAAGCGGTGTTGCACCGTGCTTTTTCGGTTTTTGTATTGAACAGCA
Organism: Flavobacterium sp.; assembly: GCF_036741995.1. Taxonomy (GTDB): domain Bacteria; phylum Bacteroidota; class Bacteroidia; order Flavobacteriales; family Flavobacteriaceae; genus Flavobacterium. The sequence goes on from NZ_DAINRG010000012.1 coordinate 51,016, forward strand.
ATAACGAAATCATGTTGCAACAACGGGCGCATCATAAATACCATTCGCCATTGCTTTGGACAAACACTTGTTGCAGCCATCAACGCGACGGGGAGACTAACATTGAAGCCGGAATCCGCCGATTGTATGAAGAAATGGGTTTCAAAACAGAGCTCAAAGAATTGTTTCATTTTATCTACAAAGCTCCATTTGACAACGGCCTGACCGAGCATGAATTGGATCATGTCATGATTGGCTATTATAATGATGAACCAAACATCAACAAAGATGAGGTAGAAAGCTGGAAATGGATGAAAATTGAAGATGTGAAAAATGATATGCTTCAAAATCCTCAGATTTATACGGTTTGGTTTAAGATCATTTTTGACGAATTCTATCATTACCTCGAAGACCACAAACTATAAGTATGAAAGTTACCGTATCACGAAAAGCACATTTTAACGCCGCCCACCGATTGTATCGTAAAGATTGGTCGATGGAAAAAAACGATGCCGTTTTCGGTAAGTGCAATAATCCTAATTTTCACGGACATAATTATGAGTTAACAGTTTCCGTAACTGGAGAAATTGACCCGGAAACGGGTTATGTGATTGATGTCAAAATACTTTCGGATTTGATTAAAGAACACATTGAACATGCATTTGATCATAAAAATCTAAATCTTGATGTTCCTGAGTTTGCCAATCTAAATCCGACAGCCGAAAATATAGCCGTAGTGATTTGGCAAAAACTCCGAAAGCATATTGATGCTGATAAAGAGTTAGAAGTAGTTTTGTATGAAACTCCGAGAAACTTTGTAACTTTTAAAGGAGAATGAGTTTGAAAGTGGGAGATGTAATCCCAAATTTCTCCGCCATTGACCATCACGGGAATGTCTTTGAAAGCGATACTGTTATTGGAAAAAAACCAACTGTCATTTATTTCTATCCCAAAGACGACACCCGAGTTTGCACCGAACAAGCCTGTTCGTTTCGCGATCAATACGAAGATTTTAAAGCTTTAGGAGCTGAGGTTATAGGCATTAGCGGTGACAGTCTGCAATCGCATATTGCCTTTGCCAACAAACACCAACTTCCTTTTATTTTGCTTTCGGATTCCGATAAAAAAATCAGGAAAACGTTTGGTGTTCCCAATGATTATCTCGGACTTATTCCGGGACGGGCGACTTATGTTGCTGATGCTACGGGTGTGATTCAATTGATTTTTGATAGTACATCGGGAAAAATTCATATCGAAAAAGCGCTCGAAATTCTGAAAACCATGTAAGTTTGCCGAAATGCCAAAAATGAAACTATATCCATTACAATTTGACCCGATTTTAAAAGAAAGAATTTGGGGAGGAACCAAATTGAACACCTTTCTCAATAAACCCATAACGTCCAATATAACCGGCGAGAGCTGGGAAATTTCCACGGTTGACAATGATGTTAGTGTCGTTGCCAATGGTGCTTTCAAAGGCAAATCACTAAACGAATTGATTGCGGAATTTCCGGAAGAAATTTTAGGAACCAGAGTATATCAGGTTTTTGGAAAGCAATTTCCGTTGCTTTTTAAATACCTCGATGCCCGCGAAGATTTATCCATTCAATTGCATCCGAATGATGCATTGGCCAAAAAGCACCACAATTCTTTTGGTAAAACCGAAATGTGGTACGTCATGCAAGCGGATACTGATGCCAGACTAATTGTTGGTTTCAAAGAAAAATCGTCACCGGAAGAATTTTTACAGCATGTAAATGATAAAAAGTTGTTGGATATTTTAGATACCAAAAAAGTGCAGCAAGGCGATGTTTTTTTCTTAGATACCGGAACGATTCACGCCATTGGAGCCGGAATTGTCATTGCCGAAATCCAGCAAACTTCGGATATTACGTATCGCATTTATGACTTTGACCGGGTTGATGCTAATGGCAATCAGCGCGAATTGCACCTTGATTTAGCTTTGGAAGCTATTAACTATGAGACTGTTGAAGCACAGAAAAGATATGCTAAAACTGCAAATGTTTCCAATGAGATTGTGCATTGTCAGTATTTTACAACCAATCTCATTCCGTTGAATGGCGCTGTACAAATTAGTAAAAATCAAAATTCCTTCACGGTGTATATGTGTGTGGATGGTGATTTTCAATTGCTTTCCAACGGAGAAAAATTTGATTATCAAAAAGGAGATACGGTTTTAATTCCGGCTTTTTTAACTGATTTTCAGATTAGTGGCAATGCCTCGATACTAGAAATTTATATTTCGTAGTTTGTATTCTAAAGATTTAATGTAATTTTGCGCCAAATTTAAAATTTACAAGAAAATGGGAAGTGTTAAGAATTTAAAAAAAGACATCAACTTTGTATTGGGTGATATTATTGAAGCAGTATACATTTATGAAATGACAACTTCAGGAAAACCATCTGACAAATCAAACGCTATCATTGATGAAGCGATTGCGTCTTTTGATGGTTTGATTTCAAAAGTGAATGCTAAGAAAGTTGAAAACAAAAAAGCGCATTTCAAACAAATCAATGTTGAATTAGAACAAACTGCAAATCAATTGGTTGAAAAAATCAACGCACTTTAAGCAGAAAAAAAAATAAAAAAGTGCCAAAATATTTTGGAGAATTAAATTTCACTTTTATATTTGCACACACATTGAGACGCCAGCATAGCTCAGTTGGCTAGAGCAGCTGATTTGTAATCAGCAGGTCGTGGGTTCGAGTCCCTCTGCCGGCTCAATAAAAAAACCATCACTTTACAGTGGTGGTTTTTTGTTTTTGTTAATAATCTTCGCTCGTACCTTTTAAGAATGGCAGTTGGCTTTTAAATCGGCCTACCGCGTTACTGTTAATAAGTTTATTCCGGGTTAAAGTGTCTCTTTTTGATTTTTTATAATTTTAGGATACTAACCAATCATGAACTACCATGATTAAAAACTAAACTTATGAGAAAACTATTCGCAGAATTTTTTGGCACCTACTGGCTGGTCTTCGGCGGTTGTGGTAGCGCCTTATTTGCCGCAGGAATTCCTAACTTGGGAATCGGATTTG
>NZ_DAINRG010000013.1:0-52922 GCF_036741995.1 Flavobacterium sp.
TATTAGATTTAGAAGGAATAAAAAGATAGTTAAAAATATTTTATTAAATTTGCAAAGTTATAAAGTCATGTAAAATGACTGATTAATGCGCCTTGACTAATTTATTTTATGAAAGAAGATATAAAAGCTCACGATAATGTGTTAAGTTTAATAGGGAATACTCCGCTAATTAGGCTTAATAAAATCACCGAATCTTTACCAGGAAATTTTTACGCTAAGGTTGAAGCTTTCAACCCAGGTCATTCTACCAAAGACAGAATTGCATTATATATTATTGAAGAGGCTGAAAGACAAGGAATCCTTTCTCCAGGCGATACGGTCATTGAAACTACTTCGGGGAATACCGGTTTTAGTTTAGCGATGGTTAGCATCATCAAAGGGTATAATTGCATTTTAGCGGTTAGTTCAAAATCTTCCAAAGATAAAATTGATATGTTACGCAGTTTAGGGGCCAAGGTATATGTTTGCCCGGCACACGTATCTGCGGATGATGAGCGTTCTTATTACAATGTAGCCAAGCGTTTGCACGAAGAAACCAAAGGTTCGATTTATATCAATCAATATTTTAATCAACTAAATGTTGATGCGCATTACAAATCAACCGGTCCGGAAATTTGGGAACAAACCAACGGAAAAATTACCCACTTAATTGCTTGTAGCGGGACGGGTGGCACTATCTCAGGAGCTGCAAAGTATTTAAAAGAAAAGAATCCGGATATTAGAATTTTAGGAGTGGATGCTTTTGGTTCTGTATTGAAAAAATACCACGAAACCAAAGAGTTTGACGCCGAAGAAATTTATCCATACCGAATTGAAGGTTTAGGTAAAAACTTAATTCCAACGGCTACCGATTTTGATTTGATTGATCATTTCATGAAAGTAACAGATGAGGAAAGTGCCCACACTACCAGAGAAATCGCCAAGAAAGAAGGATTGTTTGTTGGTTACACATCGGGTGCTGTAATGCAAGCGATTAAACAATATGCCGAAGAAGGTGAGTTTACTGAAAACAGTAATGTAATTGCCATTTTCCCAGACCACGGTTCGCGTTATATGAGTAAAGTATTCAGTGATGATTGGATGAATGAGCAAGGTTTCTTTGACAGCATCAATGCGGAAGAAGTTCAAAAAGTGGAATTTATTAAGTAATCATTACTTTTAAGATATAAAAAAAACTCCGGGCATTGCCCGGAGTTTTTGTTTTTACAGAACTTTGGATTATTTTTTCTTCGGTTCGTCTTTATCATTTTTGGTATCCATCATTTCCATCAGTTTCATTCCCAATAAGCCACTGATGCCGCCTTCGGAACCATTAGTGCCGGAAATCAATACATCCGGAATTACTTTAATGCTGCCTTTACCAATTTCTTCGGTGATTTTGTATTTGGTAAAGTTATCACCACCCATAGCAGAAACTTGTAATTGATACGATTCCGCTGTCGATTTACCAATGGCCATAATTTTCTCAGCTTCTGCCAAACCGGTTTTAGAGATTTTCTCTGCTTCGGCGCTGGCGTTTAGTTTGGTAGCTTCGGCTTGTGCACCGGCTCTGGCTTTAGTAGCCTCTGCTTCAGCATTGGCACGCATTTTTGTGGCTTCTGCTTCGGCGTTTACATTTAGTTTTAAACTGGTAGCATCACCTTCCGCTTTCTTAACAGTTGCATCGGCGGTGCGTTGGGCAATTTCAACACTTTGCGAAGCACGAACGATTTCCTTCTGCATATCGGCAATAGCGGTTTCTTTTTCCATTCCCTGACGCTGTTCTTGCGCCATTTTTTGGGTTTGATAGGTTTTTTGCTCTTCTTCGGCAATCTTTCTGTCGGTTAATGTTTTCATCAACGAATCCGGTGGCACGATATCTCCAATCAACGTATCTACGGCATTTACATTGTATTCATCCAAAACTACTTTGATATGATTTTTAGCCGATTCCTGACGCTCTTTACGAGTGCTCAGGAATGAAATCACATCACTTTCCTGTGCCGAGTTACGGAAATAGTTACCAATGGTTGGTTCTAAAACTTGTGACACTAAGTTGGTCATGCTACCAAAACGGGCAATTACTTTTGGAGCTTCATTAGCCGGAACGTGAATAATTTGCGACACGTCCAAGTTGAATGGGAAACCATCTTTAGAACGAACCGTAATAGTTGATAAATTATGATCCAAATTATGTGATTCACTTCGGGCATCAGCCCAGTTCAACACTAGGTTGGTGGTTGGTACTGATTCCAATTTGGTCGTATATTTATTCAAAGCGTATTTACCAGGTCCCAGTGGTTCCATCCAAACTCCACGTTGCCCTTTGGAAACTATATTTCCGTGTTTGAAATGTTCTCCAGTAACATCTTTACCGTCTTCACCAATATAAGAAATGACAACGCCAACATATCCAATTGGTACATCTGTCATTGGAGTTTGCTCAATTTGAATGGCCCAAGTGTTGATGTAATATGAACCAGCTAACATTACTTGTGGCTGCAAACCACGGTTTCCACCATCATCCAAAAACTTATCAAAATCCTGAAAGTTATTGTGTGATTCTACATATTTACCGGCAATTTGCCCGATTGGAATAGGTTCACCGTCTAAAGCGGTTACCACACCCACCATATTTTCGAATATTTTGATTTGATCGGCCATAACAATTTCGAACAGAAAAGTATTGATACGATACGAACCGGTTGTGATGAAAGCTGTCTGACGTCCTTTTTGACCACCATTTTCAAGGAATGCTTTGGCATCCTGGAAATTATCGCTGGAAACTTTTCGAGCCAAAATGCGACCGGTTGGGATTTCTTTTCCGTCTTTACTCAAGACCAATCCAATTTTGCCTTCGGGGATGATGGTAAACGGAGACATATCGATAGAATATTGCCAAATCCATTTCATCCAGTATAAACCCGGAGCTAGAGTTTGCGCCTGATAACCCGCTTCGCCTTTAGTGGCAATGATACGGCCGTCGGGCAATGATTTGTCAGTTCCGAAAAGCACGAATTTTTTGGTGACTAAACCAATTTTATCTTCGGGAACGATTACCATTCCGAAGAATACACGTAAAACAAATTTGTAAAGAATAATGGATAAGACAAGTAAGACTACCCACCAATAAGAGAAAATGTCATTCATTGTTATTAATTTAAGTTGGTTTTTTTAATTGGATTTTTAAAGAGATTGTATTGGAAAATAAAAATAAATCAAATTGCAGTTCAATTGATGTTGACGCTACGTTGCGATATTTTAGAATAGTTTTCTATGATAAAAATCTGTAATTATACGGAGCGCGAGTTTGAATGTTACAACTTTTTAGTACAATTTTTTTTATAAAAAAGTAAGTGTTTAAGAATCAGTTAAATAAAAAAATCCGTTCTGTTGGTACAAAACGGATTTACTATATGAGGTAATATAAAATTATTCTTCCATCGTATGATATACGTTCATCACGTCATCATCTTCCTCAATTTTTTCGATAAGTTTTTCTACGTCAGCCATTTCAGCTTCGGTTAATTTCTTAGTAATCTGTGGGATTCGTTCAAATCCTGAAGACAAGATTTCGATACCACGACTTTCCAATTCTTTTTGAATCGCTCCAAAGCTTCCGAAAGGAGCGTAGATTAGGATTCCGTCTTCATCGGCAAAAATTTCTTCGGCACCAAAATCGATGAATTCCAATTCCATTTCTTCAATATCAATATTGTTATTCGGAATGCGGAAATTGCAAGTGTGATCAAACATGAATTCTACCGAACCTTGTGTACCTAGTGTTCCATTGCATTTGTTAAAATAACTTCTAACATTGGCCACCGTTCGGTTGTTATTGTCAGTTGCCGTTTCGATTAAGATAGCGATTCCGTGTGGGGCATAGCCTTCGAATAAAACTTCTTTATAGTTAGCAGTATCTTTATCGGTTGCTTTTTTAATGGCACGTTCTACGTTTTCTTTCGGCATGTTGGCCGATTTGGCATTTTGCATCACGGCTCTTAAACGAGAGTTGGCTTCCGGATTTGGACCGCCTTCTTTTACCGCCATTACAATATCTTTTCCGATACGAGTAAACGCTTTGGCCATAGCAGCCCAACGTTTCATTTTTCTTCCTTTTCTAAATTCAAATGCTCTTCCCATTCCTAAGAATATTATGTTTTATGTCTAAATTGAGTGCAAAAATAAGGTATTATTCGATTAATGCAAATTTGAAATTAATCTGCCGGAACGTGAGAAGAAATAAAATTATCTCCCGTGTTATTCCAATTGGTAATTACCATATTTTTTTCCTGAAAATTGGCGCTGTTGGCTTTGTTGTAGTTCTCTATTTCTTTGTTGATTTGTTTCACCATGCCATTGTAATTATCGACTTCTTCTTTGGTTTTATCTTTATCCGATTTGGCTTCCAGCGATTTTCTGGCATTGTCAAATTTCTCATTAAACATAAGGAAATCAACCACTTTCGGAACGTATTGCTGCGCTTGTTTTTTATAGTATTCTAACGCTTTTTTAGTGACAATTACCATAGTGTTGTCATTTCCAAACGCTTTCATGGTTTTTAATTTTTCCAATCCTTCATCCGCATATTGCAATAAAGCATTGGCATTTTGTTGGATTACGCCTAAATCCTTCTTTTCAATAGCGACTGACAAATTTAAATCGGTGATATTAGTTTTGAAGAATATCAGGTACAACTGAGTGTGGTAATCAAATACTTCATTTGAAATTTTCATTTTTTCACCCAATTCACTCGTGTCCTCGGTTAGATTGATGTTGTATTTCAAGGCAAATTGTTTTTGTGCCAAACTCACTTTTTCATATTCGGCGTCAATTTTTTTATTCACCAAGTCACGCGTCATAATATAGGCTTCCATCAAATCGTAGGATTGCTCCGCCACTTCTTGCATGTCAATGATTTTATCGTATTCTTCGTTGATGTTTTTTTCAGAAATGCTAAGGAAATCCAGCACCTGATTTCTATAATCCAAATCATCTTTATAGCCTGCTTTTAAATCGCTGATTTTCTTACTGGCTGTTTGGATGCTTTTTATCAGTTGTTTTCGGGTAGCATCAATCTTACGGGCGCTTTTAGAATGGGCTACAGCCGAAGTGTACTTCCACATGCTCTTTGAAATGTTTCCCTGTTCTTTTCCAATGTAAGCCAAATAGTCAACCGGCGTCTTGAATTCTTGCGCTGATAAATTTAAACTTATCAAAAATATAAAGGCGAATAGTAATTTGAATTTCATATAGTTATGGTTTTGATTGTTTTATATCGTTAAGTATATTAATTGCTTCTAAAACATGAAAGTTTTTTTTAAGATCTTTAATCCTTTCGGTGTTACAACTCTTCAAATAGTCATCATATTTTTGGTATTCATCATCCACAGAATTTTGAGTGACAGCTATCGGATACTCTTTTTCATTGGCCGATTTTATACTTTTCCATAAGGCATTGACTTTGGTGACATCAGTAAAAACGGCATCAAATTTTAGTGTGATGGGTGGTAAATTATTATCGTAGAAAGGATTGATTTTCGCATTCAAAGCTATAATGTCGTTGGCTTCTTTACTGGTTTCAATTCTTTTTTTACTTAAAGCAATCGCATTTGCATATGTTTCATTCGGCAGGCGATTATATTTCAACGTAACAGCAATTTCATCGTTTTTCAAAGCGGTATCGTTACTGTCTTCTCTAGGCATTTGCTTATCAAACAACAGCGGAATTTCAACATCCGGCGTAATGCCTATGTACTGATTGCTTTTACCTGTTATTCTGTAAAATTTCTCCAGAGTCAATTTCAGAAACTCATCATTGTTCTCATCCAATGGAAATACCCGTTGCATAGAAGCTTTTCCTAATGATTTGTTACCAATAATGATAGCTCGATTGTAATCCTGCATGGCATTGGTAAAAAACTCACTGGCCGAAGCCGAAAAACCATTTATCATTACCACCATAGGACCATTATAAATGGTACCGCGATTGGTGTCTTTTAATATTTCTTTCTTGTTTTTATTGTTGTTCATGACCGCCAACGGACCATAATCGATGAATAGCCCCGATAGCCTTATTGCTTCTTCCATAGAACCGCCGCCATCATTTTCTAAATCGATAATGATACCGTCTACATTGTCTTCCTCTAATTTGTATACTTCCTTGGTCACATCGTTGCTTACGTTTGATTTTCCGTTTTCGAAAGTGGAATAAAAGCTGGGAATTCTAATATACCCAAAAGTGGCATTATCCTTTTTTATTTTAAAGCTAAAAACGTTGTTTTGGTAATCTTTCAATATTTTTTTGACTAAACTAACGCTGTAAACTTGTCCGCTTTTTTTGCGGAAAGTGAAATCGGCCTTCTTGTATTCATTGGAACTGATGATTTCATCAATTTTTTTCATCGAGGCACAGGCAATCTCATATTCTTCGTCTTTGTATTTGATTTTAATCAACTGATCTCCTTTGTCAATTTTCTCAGTGAAATAAGCTGAACTTCCCGGAATAATGTCGTCCACAGTCATTTCATCTTTCTCTGTCATGGAAACATACAAGCCAAAAGTCAGGTTGTCAGAACTCACCGTTGAGAAAAAAGAAGCCTTTTCATTGGCTGAAAAATATTCGGTATGCGGATCAAAATAAGAGCAAAACACACTAAAGAAAATCGCTTGAAATTCAGCTTCGGTAAACTGATAACTTTCAATTTTGCATTTGGATTTATCAAATACTTTGGCTTTGCTCGTGGCTGCAATCGTATTAAAATTGGTTACTAATGAATCCTTATTGGTACTCAATTCAGCTACATCGCGAAGGGTGTTGAACAAAATCCGTTTTTTGTACAAATGTTTAACTTCGGCTTCATCTTTGGCATAAGGGAATGCTTTCTTTGAAAAAACGACACTTTCGGTACTGCTCAAAGGAAACGGCTCTTTCTCCATAGCCGCCAGCATGGTTGTATACCGCGTTATGGTTTTGTTATAGGCCAAATAAAATTCATGCAAAAAATCACAATTGTTTGCCTTGATATAGTCATCAATTTTGTACTTGTGTTTGCTGAGTTCTTTGATTTCGGGCTCAATGAATAACCTGTTTTCTTCATCCAATCGGCTTAGAAAGGTAGTAAAAACATAAACCGATAAACTATCGTCTACCGGTTTGGGTTTGTAATGGTTCTCTTGAATCAGAGCATTTAGTTTTAATAGGGTTTCACAAGGATTTTTTTCAGTTTGACTGAAAAGGACACAAGGAAAAAGAATGCCTATGATAAAGAGTTTTTTCACTAAGTTTTATTTTTTGTAAAAGGGTAGTTTGACCACTTTTGCTTTTATTTTATTGTTTCGGATTTGGATAAAAATCTCACTGTCAACCGCAGAAAATTCGGTTTTCACATAGCCCATTCCAATTCCTTTACCCAAAGATGGCGCCATAGTTCCCGAAGTTACGATTCCAATGTTGTTGCCATCGGCATCTACAATTTCGTAATCGTGGCGCGGAATTCCTCTTTCGATTAGTTCAAAACCAACCAATTTGCGGGAAACACCGGCTTCTTTTTGTTTTTTTAGGTTTTCGGAATTGGTAAACTCTTTGGTGAATTTGGTAATCCAACCCAATCCGGCCTCTAATGGCGAAGTCGTATCGTTGATATCATTGCCGTATAAACAGAATCCCATTTCCAAACGCAACGTATCACGAGCGGCTAATCCGATAGGTTTGATTCCGAAGGCTTCACCAGCTTCGAATACTTTATTCCAAACTTGCTCGGCATCTTCATTTTTGCAATAAATCTCAAATCCACCTGAACCGGTATAACCAGTTGCGGAAATGATAACGTGTTCAATTCCGGCAAAATCAGCCACTTCAAAATGGTAATACTTGATAGCCGATAAATCAATAGAAGTCAAAGATTGCATGGCTTCCACAGCTTTTGGACCTTGAATAGCCAATAGTGAATAGTCTTCTGAAATATTTCGCATGTCAACGCCCAAGTCATTGTGAGATGAAATCCAGTTCCAGTCTTTTTCAATGTTAGAAGCATTCACTACCAATAAATATTGGTTTTCTTTCATTCGGTAAACGATTAAATCGTCTACAATTCCGCCATCATTATTAGGCAAACACGAATATTGCGCCCGACCAATTTCCAATACTGATGCATCATTGGAAGTTACTTTTTGAATTAAAGCCAAGGCATTGTCGCCAGTCAGTAAAAATTCGCCCATGTGTGACACGTCAAAAACGCCCACACCATTTCTCACGGTTTCATGTTCGGCATTGACACCTTCGTATTGCACAGGCATATTGTATCCGGCAAACGGCACCATTTTGGCACCTAAACTTTCATGAATATGAGTTAAAGCTGTATTTTTCATTTTAGATTGTAGTTGTAGTATTTAAAGTTTGTTTGTTTTATTTTCTAACGAATGGCGGTAATAATTTAGAAGAAACTTCGCCAAAGCCAATGCGTACCGAACTGTTTTGGCAATAACCTTTCATGATAACGGTATCATTATCATTAATAAATTTGCGTTCGGTTCCGTCTTTCATAATGATTGGGTTTTTGCCGCCCCAAGTCAATTCAAGCATCGAGCCAAAACTATCTTCCGTTGGGCCCGAAATCGTGCCTGAACCCATCATGTCACCCGAATTGATACGGCACCCATTTGACGTATGATGCGTCAATTGTTGCGCCATCGACCAATACATGTATTTGAAATTGGATTTGGAAACTAATGTGCCTTCTACATTTTCAGGTTCTATATAGACTTCTAAATTGATATCGAAAGCATTCTTTCCTTTTTGTTGCAAATAGGGAAGTGGTGTTGGTTCTTGTTTTGGGCCTTTGGTTTTGAAAGGTTCCAAAGCATCCATAGTCACTATCCACGGAGAAATGGAAGAAGCAAAGTTTTTGGCTAAGAAGGGCCCCAGCGGTACGTATTCCCATTTCTGAATATCGCGCGCGCTCCAGTCGTTTAGTAAAACCATTCCGAAAATATAATCTTCGGCTTCACTGATTGGAATATTTTCGCCCATGATATTAGCATCCGTAGTAATAAAAGCGGTTTCCAATTCAAAATCAACCGAACGGGAAGGACCGAAAACAGGAGTGTTTTCACCATTTGGCAAGGTTTGTCCCATAGGACGATGCACCGGAATTCCGGATGGAACTATAGTAGAACTTCTGCCGTGATAACCAACCGGAATGTGAAGCCAGTTGGGCAACAAGGCATTCGCCGGATCGCGGAACATTTTACCAACATTGGTAGCGTGTTCTTTGCTGGAATAAAAATCGGTGTAATCGCCAATTAAAACAGGGAGTTGCATTTCTACATCTTCCATTTTGAAAATAACGATATCGCGGTGCTCCTGATTGTCTCTTAGTTTAGGATTGTTGCTGTCAAAAATATTTCCAATGCGGTTTCTAACTAAGCGCCAGGTTTTCTTTCCATCTGATATAAAATCATTCAGAGTATCCTGCATGAACATATCGTCAGTTAATTCAATCCCGTCGAAATAATTCAGTTGTTGTAGCGCTCCCAAATCGATGGCATAATCGCCAATTCGAGTGCCAATCGTAATCACATCTTCTTTGGTTAAAAAAACACCAAAAGGAATGTTCTGAATGGGGAAGTCACTGTTATCGGGGACGCTAAGCCAGGATTTTCGAGTAGGATTGTTAGTTGTAATGGGCATTTTATTTTGATTTAGTTGTTGAAAAATTAGTAATCAAATATATCATTTACTATTAAAGTAACAAACCATTTTTGTAATTTTGAACTCAATTTAACGAAATAATTTCAAATGCAACGCGACGAACAAATTTTTGACTTAATTCTTGAAGAACAAGAAAGACAAATCCATGGAATAGAACTTATTGCTTCTGAGAACTTTGTGAGTGATCAGGTGATGGAAGCTGCCGGTTCCGTATTAACTAATAAATATGCCGAGGGCTATCCGGGCAAAAGATATTATGGCGGCTGTGAAGTGGTAGATGTCATTGAACAAATTGCCATTGACAGAGCCAAAGCTTTATTTGGTGCCGATTATGTAAACGTGCAGCCACACTCGGGTTCACAAGCCAATACAGCGGTTTATGCTGCTTGTTTGAAACCGGGAGATAAAATTCTAGGGTTTGATTTGTCCCATGGTGGCCATTTAACACACGGTTCTCCGGTGAATTTTTCAGGGAAATTATATAATCCTGTTTTCTATGGTGTTGACCAGGAAACGGGTGTTTTGAACTATGATAAAATCCAGGAAATTGCGACAAAAGAACAGCCTAAAATGATTATCGCAGGAGCGTCAGCATATTCCCGTGATATGGATTTTGAACGTTTCCGCAAAATTGCTGATAGCGTTGGCGCTTTATTATTAGCCGATATTTCTCATCCTGCCGGTTTGATTGCCAAAGGATTGATGAATGATCCAATTCCACATTGTCATATCGTTACTACGACAACGCACAAAACATTACGTGGGCCAAGAGGCGGTATCATTATGATGGGGAAAGATTTTCCAAATCCATGGGGGTTAACTACTCCAAAAGGAGAAATCAGAATGATGTCACACGTAATTGATATGGCTGTTTTCCCTGGAAACCAAGGAGGACCTTTGGAACATATTATTGCAGCTAAAGCAGTAGCTTTTGGCGAAGCCTTGTCGGATGAATTCTTTGCTTATGCGATGCAAGTCCAAAAGAATGCCAAAGCCATGGCAGAAGCTTTCGTGAAAAGAGGATATCACTTAATCTCAGGTGGAACTGACAATCACATGATGTTGATTGATTTAAGAAACAAAAACATTTCCGGTAAAGATGCTGAAATTGCCTTGGGCAAAGCGGAAATTACGGTGAATAAAAACATGGTGCCTTTTGATGACAAATCACCATTCGTAACTTCGGGAATTCGTGTGGGAACCCCTGCCATTACTACGCGTGGTATGGTAGAAAGTGATATGGAAACTATCGTGGCTTTGATTGATAAAGCCATTACCAATCACACTAACGATGAGTTATTGGAATCGCTTGCCGATGAAGTAAACGAAATGATGAGCGAAAGAGCGATTTTTGTTTACTAAAAAAATAAAATTCAATAAAAATCAAACCTTCAAAATTACTTTTGGAGGTTTTTTTAAATAAAAATACTATGTCTGTATTGCGTTTAGAATTACCAACCGACCCGAGATGGGTAAATATAGTCGAAAAAAATATAGAAGAAATTCTAACAGATCACGCGTGGTGCGAACAAAAAGCAGCCACCAATGCCATTACCATCATCACGCATAACTCGGAGCACGAAGATTTGGTTACCGATTTATTGGCTTTAGCCAAAGAAGAAATCGACCATTTTGAGCAAGTGCATGAAATGATAAAAAAGCGCGGATTAAAACTCGGGCGCGAGCGCAAAGACGATTATGTAAATGAATTGGCGCAATACATGAAACGGAGCAATGATGGCAGTCGTGTTTCGGCTTTGGTAGAACGTTTGTTGTTTTCGGCTATGATTGAAGCGCGTAGTTGTGAGCGTTTCAAGGTGTTATCCGAAAATATTCAGGATGCAGAACTGGCTAAATTTTACAGAGATTTGATGGAAAGCGAAGCCGGACATTATACCACGTTTATCACCTATGCCCGAAAATACGGAAAAGGAATAGACGTCGAGAAACGCTGGCGCGAATGGATAGCTTTTGAAGCTACTATTATTGCTAATTATGGTAATAAAGAAACGATTCACGGTTAAAATACCATTTAAATCCTTCCTTTCGGAGGGATTTTTTTTATGATAATTGTCACACTTAAATATCTGAATTATCGTAAATTTGGATTGCTGAATTCTATAAATAGTTATTTAATGAAAGTATTAAATGCCCTTTGTTTTCTCTTTATTCCTCTTCTTATTTCCTGTTCTAAAAAAGACAATGGTGAAATTCAGCCTACAAAAGGCACCATAACCGAAAGTGTTTATGCCTCGGGCGTTGTGAAATCCGAAAATCAATATACGGTATACTCTACGGTGAATGGCGTTTTACAGAAAGTCAATGTAACCGCCGGTCAAACCATAGTGCAGGGACAATCCTTATTTCAAATTGAAAGCGACAAAGCGGCATTGAATACCGAAAATGCTCGGCTAGCCTACCAATTGAGCAACGAAAACAATCACTACATACAAGATAAGATTTCGGAAATGGAAACCAAAGTTCAGGCTGCCAAAGACAAACTGGCCTTAGACCAATCGGTTTACAATAGAAATAAAAATATCAAGCAATACAATGTGATTTCGGAAGTAGAGTATGAACGAGTGGAATTGGCTTATAAAAATTCTAAATCCAATTACGAAGCGGCTTTAAAGCAATTGTCTCAATTAAAAGCGCAATTACAAAATGAGCAAAGTCGGAGCAATATCAATTTGAAAATCAATGAAAAAGCACAAAACGATTTCAATGTAAAAAGCGCTTTTTCGGGCGAGTTGTTTGATGTGCTAGTGAAGGAAGGAACATTAATTACCACACAAACTCCATTGGCCGTTATTGGAAAAAAGAATTCGTATTTGCTCGAATTGGATGTTGACGAAAATGACATGGTAAAAGTAAAACTGGGCCAAATTATGGAAGTTACTATGGATAGTTACAAAGGCAAGGTCTTTGAAGCTACTGTTGACAAGATTTATCCAATTATGGATGTGCGTTCGCGTACATTTAAGATTGAAGCTCATTTTACTAAGCTACCGCAGCAATTGTATCCCAATCTTACTGCCGAAGCCAATATTGTCATTCAAACCAAGAAAAATGTGTTGACTATTCCTAAAAGCTATTTGGTAAACAACGAATATGTTTTGGTAAATAAAGATGAAAAGCGCAAAGTAAAAATAGGGTTAAATGATTATGAGCATGTTGAAATTCTGGATGGATTGAGTGCGGAAGAAACCATATACCCACCAAAATAATGAACTTCAAACTCATTTTAAATATCGCTTTGCACTTACTTAGAGCCCGATTGAAACAAACTATCGTAGCTGCTGTTGGTGTCACTTTTGGTATTGCAATGTTTATTACGCTGGTTAGTTTTATGAATGGCATGAACGATTTGCTGGATGGATTAATGCTCAACAGAACGCCACATGTTCGTTTATATAACGAGATAAAACCTTCTGAAAATCAACCGATATCATTTTCAGAAAAATACAAAAATAAGACCAACTTTATATCTTCGGTCAAGCCCAAAGACAGAGGTAAAGCCATCTACAATTGCAAATCGATTATCCATGCTTTGAAACAGGATAAACGGATTATTGATGTGGCTCCCAAAGTAACCACACCTGTTTTTTTTAATTCGGGAACCATAGAAATTTCAGGAGTTATTAATGGAATTGATGTGTTGGCCGAAGAAAAATTATTCAAAATCAGCGACTATATTATTGAAGGCAAAGTACCGGATTTGCTACAAAATAACAGTATTATCATCGGGAAAGGGCTGGCAGATAAAATGCTATTGAAAAAAGGAGATATTATCAAAGTCACTACTTCCAAAGGGAATTTAGCTTCGTTAAAAATTGTTGGAATCTCACAAGTTGGCATTGCGGATATTGATGATTCGATGAGTTATACCTCATTGGTAACGGCACAAAAACTATTGGGTGAGCCGACAAATTATATTACCGATATTCAAGTGAAAACCTATGATATTACTACAGCTCCGGCTTTGGCTAAAGAATTCAAAGCAAAGTTCGATTTGGACACCATTGATTATCAAACCACTAATTCGCAATTTGAAACCGGTAGTACTATTCGAAGTATTATTTCTTATGCGGTCGGAATCGTATTGCTTATTGTAGCCGGTTTTGGGATATACAATATTTTGAACATGATGATTTTTGAAAAAATGGATAGCATTGCTATTCTTAAAGCCACCGGTTTTTCGGGCAATGATGTGAAATGGATTTTTATTTCGCTTTCCATGGTAATAGGGATTACAGGAGGTTTATTTGGTTTGCTTTTTGGCTTTATCTTTTCCCATATTATTGATGTAATTCCGTTTAATACAGCCGCTTTGCCAACGATTAAGACATTTCCCATCAACTACAATCCATTGTTTTACGGTATCGGAATTACGTTTGCTATGATTACCACTTTTATTGCCGGTTTGTTTCCGGCTTTGAAAGCGAGTAGAATTGATCCTGTTGAAATTATTAGAGGAAAATAAGATGAGCAACAAAACCATAGAAGTCAAAGGGTTGAGTAAATATTTCTACGACCCGATTAAATTTCAGGTGTTGAAAGAAATCAACATGAGCGTTAATCATGGCGAATTTGTTTCCATCGTTGGGAAATCGGGCTGCGGAAAATCAACTTTGTTGTATTTACTCTCTACGATGGATACCGAGTATGAAGGACAATTATTCATACACGAAGAATTAATCACGGGAAAAGCAGATAAGGAATTGGCTCAGATTAGAAACGAAAATATTGGGTTTGTTTTTCAATTTCATTATTTGCTTTCGGAATATAATGTGCTGAAAAACGTCATGTTGCCCGGCTTGAAACTCAATAAACTTTCAGAGGCAGAAGTAGAGCACAATGCAATGGAACATCTGAAAACGTTGGACATGCAGGAACAAGCTCTGAAAATGCCCAACCAACTCAGCGGCGGACAGAAGCAAAGAGTCGCCATTGCTCGGGCACTTATCAATAATCCCTTAATTATTATGGGAGATGAGCCTACCGGAAATCTAGACAAGAAAAACAGCGATTTGGTCTTTGATATTTTTAATCAATTAACGACAGAACACAATCAAACGTTATTAATTGTAACACATGACACAGATTTTGCCAAAAGAACTCACCGAACCATAACCATGGAGGATGGTAAAATTATTTCTTAATTTTTGTTTTGTAAAGAAAATTTTATTTTATTTGTTTATCAAACCTTTAAAACCAAACTCTTTATGAAAAAATTATTTATCAGATTATCAATTCTGTGTTTAGTTATTACTGCCGTAAGTTGTAGTAAAGATGACAGTAGTAGCCAACAAACTTTTAAACCAAAAGTTTCAACAATCGATGTAAGCAAAATAGCGCCAGCTAGTATGCAAAATAGTGCGCCTGAAGCTTATGGAATGTTATCCCAAATGTCTGCTTACATGGCTATGCCAGCGGCTTACATGCAAAACCCAAACGGAAAAACTGGTGCCACCTCTGGCACATGGACTAGTGGAGGGTACACCATTGTTTACTCTTATGGTGATGACGGAACACAATACAATTTCAGTTATGTAGGGACTAACGCTCAAGGCCAACAATGTTTTAGTGTTGAAGGCTGGGAGAATATGGATGGATCTGCAGGTTCTTGGGATTATACCATTAATACAGCTGTATTAGGAGATCCAAACGGAGGAAATTACAATGTAAGCTTTGATTGGAATACCAATACACAAGGTGGATATCATTTCGATATGCATTTTGATTTGGGTTCAGTTAATTACCATTATGTGATGAATACTTTTGCCAATTATGCTGGTAATATGTCTATTTCTGAAGGTTCTACTTTGACTGACTATATCGAATGGACAGCAGCAGGAGGAACTTGGACGGATTACTCAACGGATCCGGCTGAAGTAACTACTTGGACAAACTAAGAATAACTTTAGGATATAAATTAAAAGAGGATGTAAATTTTACATCCTCTTTTTTTATTTAATAATCAAATCGTATTTTTCTAAAAGCCCTTTCAAACCTTCTGTTGAAAAGACAGCTTTCTTCAGCTTGTTTTTCTCCGGATCAATAGTGTAATCATAGCTGGTAGAGAAATCAGCTTTATTGGCAATGGTATCCATAAAAACAGTTCTTCGCAGATTGCAATTGTCGAATAAAACTTCGGTCAGATCGCTTGCCATAAAATCAACTGCTATCATGCTGCAATTGACAAACTGCATTTTTTTTAGTTTCAACGCATAGAATTTGGCATAATCCAACAAACAATCCTTAAAGTGAAATTCATAAATCACTTGATCGGTCATGGCAAAATTAACTGCCGTAAAATCACATTTGGTAAACTGAACGCCGCGTAAGGAAACATAGTTGATTTTGGTATCTTTAAAATTGCAGTCAAAGAAATTGCAATCGACAAAAGTTACCGTTTGAAAGGTACAATCGGTAAAATCACAGTTGTGAAACGTGCAGTTTTCATAGTCTTTGAATTTGATATCGGCTTCGAGAAAATAGACATCTTCAAATTTTTGATCAATAATATAATCAGAGGACATAGTCGTTTTTTTGAGCCGTAAAACTAAATAATTTATTTGGTTACTCAGCCTCATATAAATTCGGTTTATGTTAATATAACGATAAAAAGTATTTCGGACATTATCGGTTTGTGGCAAAACACTAAATTTACAACGTTATCCCAACAGCCATTTCATCTCTATGGATAAAGAAAACTCATCTCAATCAACCCCTTCCGGATTTTTTTATAAAAACCCTTCGCTCAAAATAAGGGAATTCCAATCGTTTCTTACCGCTCGTTTAGGAGTGATTTTTGCGCTAAATATGCAATCTACTATTTTGTATTATTGGGTGTATCACATTACCAACAGCAAACTTTCCTTAGGATACGTAGGACTTTCCGAAGTAATTCCGGCCATAGGCTGTTCTTTATTTGCCGGTCATTTTGTTGATTTGAGTGAAAAACGGAAAATGGTGGTCCTTTGTCTGACAGGCTATGCGTTGATCGCGATTTGTCTTTTTGTCATTGCGATGCCAGTTTCCAGCCAATATCTTTCGGTTACGGCTATGGTAAGTTTGATCTATCTGTTTGTTTTCCTTGGTGGCGTGTTGCGCTCGTTCTTCAGTCCATCAATGTTTTCATTGTTTGGATTAGTGGTACCGCGCGAGCATTATGCCAATGCCACGAGTTGGAGCAGTATGTCATGGCAACTGGGCTCTGTCTTAGGGCCTTTGGTAGCTGGAGTTTTCATCGCCTGGAAAGGAATTACTGCTGGACTATTTGCTGTGATTGTATTAGAACTGCTCTTGTTTTTCCCTGTTTTATCCATTACAGTAAAACCAATTTTGAATAAAGTCAAAGAACCCGTTTTACAGAGTGTAGCCGAAGGATTAAGATTTGTGATGCGAACACCAACGCTTTTGGCAGCGCAATGCTTGGATATGTTTTCGGTTTTGTTTGGTGGAGCCGTGGCCTTATTGCCGGTGTATCAAAAAGAAATTCTGCACGTAAACGAAATGGGTTTCGGAATCCTGCGCGCTTCACCAGGAATAGGAGCGTTGCTGACTTTAGGATTATTGGCTTTTTTACCATTGAAAAATAAACCGGGAAGAAAACTCTTTTTATGCGTTACGGGATTTGCCTTATCGATTATCATCTTCGGAATTTCAACTAATTTTTACCTTTCGGTAGTTATGCTGATACTTTCCGGCATGTTTGATGCGGTCAGTGTGGTTATTCGAAGTACCATTTTGCAATTAGTAACGCCTGATGATATGCGTGGCCGTGTTTCGGCTGTGAATACAATGTTTGTAAGTTCTTCTAATGAATTCGGTGATTTTGAGAGTGGCGTTATGGCGCATTGGTTGGGCACCGTGCGAGCGGTTGTAGTTGGCGGTTGCCTCACGATGGGTGTAATTGCCATTACTTTTTTCAAAGCTCCACAATTGCGGGAATTTAGTTTTGAAGATAAGAAGAAGGAAGAATAAGAGTTTTGGCGTAGGCTGAAAAAACACGCGTTTTTTATGTTTAAAAATCAAATTTGATTTGCAGGTTTATCAAATATAACTATATTTGCACCCACAAAAAGGCCTCGTGGCGCAACTGAATAGCGCATCTGATTACGGCTCAGAAGGTTACTGGTTTGAATCCAGTCGAGGTCACAGAAAAATTAAAAGCCCACACGAAAGTGTGGGCTTTTTTTATGGAAATTTGATTTTGAATTTGTGGAAAACTTACTGAAGTCTAACTCATTTTAAAGCTTTTTTGGTAACATAATACCGCCAGCCGATAATGGCCATTTGCCACTTTTTGGCTTTAGCCAAATCCAATTGCTGTTTGGTAAAACTGGGTAAAATCAGTTTGTTGAGTTGGGCTAATAATTTGTACATCAGTAATTGTTTCTGCAAAAATAAAAAAGACCACTGAACTAAGTGGTCTTTTTAAATTATGATTTTTGTTTCTTAAGTTCAGTTTTTGCTTTTTCGAGTTCAGCTTTGGCTTTCTCCATTTCGGCTTTAGCCTGTAGCATTTCTTCTTTGGCTTGCAGCATTTCGGCTTTGGCTTTTTCTAATTCCGGTTTTGAAAGCTCAATTTCTCTTCTTGCTTTTTCCATTTCCGGTTTTCTTCTTTCCATTTCTGCGCGTACTCTGTCTTTTTCGATTTTAACCATTTCCATTTGCTTTTTCATTTGAGGTCCCATCCGTCTGATTTGGATTTGGGCATTGGCCATGGCTTCGCTTCTTACTTTCGCCATGTCTTTTCCATTAATGATAATTTGAGTAGCTTCACTATCTCCATCATTCATTTTGGATGCGTTTTTGAGTTCTTCTAATTCATCTTTATCTAAAGAACTTTCGTCGCCTTCAACTACTTTTCCGTTGATGATTACCAATGGTTTTTTACCGTCTTTTTTGATGATTATTTTGGAATTTCCATCATTGGAAGCAATCCTATCGGCTCCATCCGTGTTGATATCAAAGTCAAAATTAAGGTCTTTAATTTCCGGAATACTGTCGTCATCAAAATGATAGGCATAACTCATTTCTGGCTCTCCCTCATTAGTAGCATTTTCATTTTTGCCATGATTGATGTTGGTGATTACTCTCACTTGTTTTGGCTCTCCAAATCCAATCGCTTCGTCATTTTTATAGAAATGGATTGGTTTTATAGGCTCATCACCATTTACCTGAGTGGTGCCTTTGTTTCCCTTTTTGTCTTTAAACTCCACTTTGATCCCAGTGATTTCGCCGGAAGTATTTCGTTTAATTTTGGTGCATTTTAAAGTAACACCATGTTCTTCTTTTAATCGGGCCGCTTCTTTTTTCAAGTCTTCATCTGAGGAAGATTTGTCAATTTTGATATGAATTCCCTCAGAGTTTCTGAGTTTTTCCATGAAAGCGGATTCCTCTTTTTCCTGCGCAATAGTTTTAATCTGAAATAGCAGCACGAAGCCAATTAGGGCTGGAATTACTAAAGCGTATTTCCAGGAATTTCTTTTGTGTGATTGATTGGTGTTTAACATAACGATTCGTTTTTTGATTAATGATTGATAAAAATGATTGGTAATGGATAAGCAGTTTTGATGCGAAACTACTTTGAGTAATGCGTGTTGATAAGCTTGTCGGTCGTCGAGTTGCTGAATTGCTTTTTGGTCGGCAATGTATTCCAGATTTTGGGAAATAGCTTTTTTATAAAGCCAAACAAACGGATTAAACCAAAATACTACAGTGAATAATTTGACCAATAAAACATCAAAAGAATGATGTTCTTTGCTATGAACCTGTTCGTGTAATATGATGCTTTGCAACTCGGCATCCGTATAGAAATCAGAATTGTAAACGATGTATTTAAAGAACGAAAATGGAGAGATGTTATCGTCTAAGTCAACTAAGGTAAATCCTTCTCTTTTAAACATTTGCTGTTTGTGAAGCATTCGATACAGTGAAAGTAAATTAAGCACAATTTTAATCACCAAGACAAAGGCAATACTGATGTAACCAAACCAAATAAGTTGTGTCCAATCAAATGCTTCAACAGCTTGTATCTCTTTAGTCGTTGCAGTAGCTTGTTGGGAATAAGCCACCAAATCGGCCATCGAGATTTTAGGTCTTTCCACCCAAATTATCTTTTTGATAAAAAATAACGGAAGCAAGGCCGAAGTAAATAAACCGGCTAATAAAAACCAACGGTTGCTGTTAAAAAGAGTTTCTTTGCGCACCAAAAAATAATACGCCAAATAAAACATAGCAAGCAATCCGCTCGACTTGACTAAATAAATGAAAAGTGTTTCCATGTTATTGCTTTTTTTCGATTATGGCTAAAATCTCGCGCAATTCTTCTGCTGATATTTTTTGTTCTTCAGCAAAAAATGACACCATATTTTTATAGGAATTATTAAAATAAGTCTCAATGGCAGTGTTCATAAAGCGCTTTCTATAGTCTTCCATTTTTACGATGGGGAAGTACTGATGTGTGTTTCCATAGGCATTGTGTGCTACAAAACCTTTGTCTTCCAGATTTCTGATTATAGTAGAAAGTGTATTGTAGTGGGGTTGATCTTCGGTAATTTCGGCCAAGACATCTTTCACGAAAGCTTTTTTTAACTTCCATAAAATTTGCATGATTTCTTCTTCCTTGTTTGTTAACTTTTGCATGATGATTTAATTTGAAATCAAACTTACAACTATATTTTTAGTTAACAAACTGTTTTTATAGTTATTTAACTAAATTTTAAGGAATGCATAAAGAAATTAAAAGTTAAGCAATTGATTAATAGCTAGTTGTTTTCTGATTTGACTAGGCGGTAAGCCCAAAGCCCAAATAGAGTTCCTACGATACCCAGCATTCCCATAAAGAACCAATTGGTGGTATAACCGAAATCCTGAATGATTTGCATTCCCATTTTGGAACTGAGAATGTGCGCCATACTAAAACTCATCGTGTAAATGGCCATGTAGCGTCCTTCATGTCCTTTGGGGGCCCGACTCAAAGAAACCGAATTGGAGAAAGGGAAAGAAAACATTTCGCCAAAGGTCATAAAGATCATCATTACGATTAATATGCCCACCCAGGCTTTAAACATCAATAGAAACAAGCTAATCGCCATCAGGAATGTACCAGTAAATACTACTTTTATCTTGTTGATTTTTTTGCGTTCAACAAAGCTTACCAAAGGCATTTCGAGGAAGAATATCAGTAAACCATTCATCGTTAGTAACAACCCAGTTTGAAATTCCGTCAAATGAAACTGTTCGCCGTGATACAACGGAATAGTGGTGAAGACTTGGAAAAATAAGATTCCGCTAACCAAACACGTAACCTGAAAAACCCAAAAGGCTTTGTCCTTGAAAACCGATTGAGCGAGTACTTTGCTGGGATGTTCTTTGTCTAGGAAAGGTGATTTCTTCTTTTCTTTTACCAATAACCAAAAGATTAGTATGGCCACTATACAGGTAGCGCCATCCACCCAAAATAGACCACGATACCCAATATTCATAATGATTAAACCACCTAAGGCTGGTCCGGCAGAGAAACCGAGATTAACGGCTAGTCGAACTAATGTCAGCGCCCGGGTTCTGTTCTCGGGTTTGGCATAAGCGCCAATAGATACAAACATCGCAGGGCGGAACATATCGGCAATAATCATTAATAAAAACATACCAATGCAGAGCCCGACAAAACTGGTGATGAATTCCACAAAAAGAAGTAAAATACCGGTAGTTAGCAAACTAAAAATCATGATTTTGTAAAACCCGATTTTATCCGAAAGTTTGCCGCCCAACCAAGAACCAATCATAGAACCGCAACCAAAACAAACCATAATCCAACCAACTTGACTATAGGAAAAACTCAAATCTTCTTTCAGGTATTTCGAAAGAAAAGGCAATACCATCGTGCCGGCACGATTGATAAATGTGATGATGGTCAGTATCCAAATTTCGCGGGTGAAGCCTTTGAAATTGTTGAGATAGCGTTGAAAAGCGGTTAGGAGCATGGATTGATGATTGATACAACAAAGGTAAAAAACTTTACAGCTTGGTTTCTTTGTGGCTTTGCAACTTTTACAGTATTTTTGAACATGCCTTATTTTAATCTTCATACACACAAATACACCAACAATCATAATACTTTGGAGTTGGTGAATCAATATCCTTGGGAGTTTGATGCCAGTATTCCGCAGTATTCCATTGGCATTCATCCGTGGCATATTGATGTAGCACGATTGGAAAGTGATTTACAACTTATAGATGAAAAACTGGCCTTACCCGAATGCCTGGCTTTGGGCGAATGTGGTTTAGATAAACGCATTGAAATACCACTGTCACTACAGATTGAAGTATTTGAAAAGCAAATTGCTCTGGCTGAAAAACACCAAAAACCTTTAGTATTGCACTTAGTAGCGGCTTTTCAGGAGTTGATTGAAATTAAAAAACGATTGAATATTTCGGTGCCAATAATCATTCATGGATTTTCCAAAAACGAACAAGTAGCCCGCGAATTACTTCACAATGGTTTTTATTTATCGTTTGGCAAATACTTGTTGCGCAACCCGGAATTGAAAGAAGTCTTTCTCTCGGTGCCCAATGACCGTTTCTTTCTCGAGACTGATATGATTGAAGAAACCTTGGAGGAAGTATATGAGCTTGCCGCTTCTTATAAAAAAATCACCATAGATGCTTTACAAACTCAGGTAGAGGAGAATTGGCGAAAGGTTTTCGGAAAAAACAATACCATTTCATAATTACTTTGAACCTTTTCCTTCCTGTTTTTTGCTTATTTTTACACTCATAAAATCAGAAATACTAAATACGGATTCGCATGGCTAAATGGCAGGAAAGAGCAGAGCTTTTATTTAAAACCGAAGGATTAAACAAGTTAAAAAAAGCTAATGTCCTAGTCGTTGGATTGGGTGGTGTGGGTTCTTTTGCTGCAGAGTTTTTGGCTCGTGCCGGAGTGGGAAACTTGACAATTGTTGATGGGGATGTAGTTGATATTACCAATGTGAACCGACAATTACCGGCTTTACACTCTACAGTTGGAATGCCGAAAGTGCATGTAGTTGGGGATCGATTGATGGATATTAATCCCGAATTAAAGTTAACCCGTGTGGAAGAATTCCTGTCACCGGAACGCTCGCTGGAAATCGTAACTCCCGAATTTGATTATGTGCTGGACTGTATTGACAGTGTAACTCCAAAACTGAATCTGATTACTGCCTGTAAAAGAAAACGGGTCAAAGTTATTTCGAGCATGGGCGCCGGCGGAAAGATGGACGCTTCCAAAGTAAAGGTGGGCAATATCAAGAATACTACCAATTGTCATTTGGCAAAGACCATCAGAAAGCGTTTAAAAAAGATCAAAATTGATAAACTGAAAGTAGTATACTCATCCGAAATACAAGATGCCAGCAGTCTTAAAATGACCGATGGTGCCAATTATAAAAGATCATTTTATGGTACCAATAGCTATATGCCGTGTCTTTTTGGCTTGTATGCTGCCGAAACCGTAATTCGTTATTTGCTTAAACAAGAAGAATAAACTCAAAATCATAGCGCCTCAGCTACTTAGAACTTAAAAAATGATACAAACCGTAATTTTCGATATGGATGGTGTGATTGTTGACACCGAACCGGTGCACCATTATGCCTATAACCAACATTTCAAACAACTCAATATAGAAGTCACGCCCGAGATGTACGCTTCGTTTACCGGTAATTCAACCAAGAATATCTTTGAACGTTTGAAAACCCAATTTAATTTGGAAGAGGATGTACAGACTTTAGTAGAAACCAAACGCAATCTCTTCAACGATGCTTTTGACAACAAAGAAGATTTGTATTTGCTGGACGGTGTGGAAGATTTAATCAAAGATTTGTATGCCAATGGGATGCAGTTGGTTTTGGCTTCTTCCTCGGCGACGGTTACTATTAATCGAATTTTTGACCGTTTTGGTTTGCACAAATATTTCTCTCATATTGTTTCGGGAGAAGATTTCCCAAAATCGAAACCGCATCCGGCGATTTTTCAGCATGCGGCATTTTTGGCACAAACTCCGATTGAAAATTGCATTGTCATTGAAGACAGCACCAACGGAATTTTAGCCGCAAAGGCTGCCGGAATTTATTGCATTGGCTATGACAGTTTTCATTCCAAAATGCAGGATTATAGCAAAGCGGACCAAATTATCAGTAATTTTAAGGAGTTGAATTACAGTATCATTCGCCAAATCCAACCCTCATGAAAAAGATAGTAGCTTTATTCGTTTTATTCATTTCGCTTCAGGTAGCTTCGCAGGAGAAACCTTTTTGGGATGAAATAAAAGCCTTCAGAACCCAAGACAGCATCCAAAAACCGCAGGACGGAATGGTTTTGTTTATTGGGAGCTCTTCGTTTCGTTTATGGAAATCGGTGAAAGAAGATTTTAAGAATCCGAATATAGTGAACAGAGCTTTTGGTGGGGCAACGCTATTGGACGTGATTAACTATCAGGATGATGTGGTTTTGAAATACAAACCGAAAAATATATTTATTTATTGTGGCGAAAATGACATTGCCAGCTCCGAGAAAGTAACTCCGGCAATTGTTTTCGACCGATTTAAAACTCTTTATCAAACCATACGAAATCATTTTCCGGAAACGCCGATTGTTTTTGTGTCGATAAAACCGTGTATTTTACGATGGTCAATGAAAGACCGAATGATGGCCGCTAATACTTTAATAAGTCAGTATTTAAGCCAACAAAAGAAAGCTACTTTTGTCAATATTTGGGATAAAATGCTCGAGAATGGCGAACCAAAAAAAGACATCTTTATTGAAGATAAGCTCCATATGAATGCCAAAGGATATGCCATTTGGGTAAAAGAAATGGCCACATTAGTGAACGAATAGTGATTGTAATAGCATAAAAAAAAGCCAGTGAGAACTGGCTTTTTTATTGGAATAAAGTCTTATTTTTTGACTTCTACTTTTACGTCTTTGCTATCAACATTAACACCATCACTGCTCACTTTTACTGAAGTCCCGTCCGTTTTTGGCTGAGTAGTATCTTTTACAACTACAGTGTCAGTTTCGACTGTATTGGTAGTGGTATTATTTTCAATAGTATCCGTTGTTTTTTCTTCTTTTTTTCCGCAAGATGATAAGGTTAATACAGTTATCAATCCCAAACATAATCCAATCTTTCTCATAAATAGTTATTTAAAGTGAATAGTAAAGGTACTCTAAAAGCAATGACTAAACTATTTATTATCAAACTATTAATGTTAAAGCTATCCAACAGCTTCTTTATAAATTTTCAAACATCTTTCTCTGGCTTCTTTGTGCTCAACAATTGGTTTAGGATATTCCAAAGTATTCAGTTCAGGAACCCATTTTTTGATGTATTCTAAATCCTTGTCAAACTTCTTAATTTGTTCTGTTGGATTGAAGATTCTGAAATAAGGAGCAGCATCAACGCCACAACCTGCAGCCCATTGCCAGTTGCCTACATTGCTGGCTTGTTCGTAATCTAACAGTTTACTGGCAAAATAGGTCTCGCCCCAGCGCCAGTCAATTAATAAATGTTTGCACAAAAAACTAGCTACGATCATTCGCACGCGATTGTGCATGTGTCCGGTGGCATTCAGTTCTCGCATGCCGGCATCTACAAAGGGATAACCGGTTTGGCCTTCGCACCATTTTTGAAATAATGCTTCATTATTGTCCCAACGAATGGCATCGTATTTTGGGCGGAAACTTTTAGTAATGGTATGCGGAAAATGCCAAAGGATCTGCATAAAAAATTCGCGCCAAATGAGTTCTTTAAAGAAAGTTTCATTTTGACTTTCAATTGCTTTAGCCACCATTTTCCGAATGGAAACGGCTCCAAACCGCAGGTAAATCCCGAGATAGGAAGTCCTGTTCATCGCCGGAAAATTGCGTGTCGCTTCGTAATTATCGATTAAATCATTTGAAATATCATAAGGTGTCACCTGAATAGTTGATTTTTGAAATCCTATTTCTTTTAAGTTCAAAAAAGGATAGGAGTGGAGCGCGATTTGGGCTAAATAATCTTCGGAATTGTAATGAACAAGCTGAATTTTTTTAAAGTTCTCTTTCCATTTATTAGAATAGGGAGTGTACACTACATAAGGCGTTCCGTCGTCTTTCACCACTTCGTTTTTCTCGAAGATGACTTGGTCTTTACTCGTTTTGAATTCGATGTTGTATTCTTGGAACAAATGATATAATTCTAAATCGCGTTTGCGGGCATACGGCTCGTAATCGTGATTGGTGTAAACCGCTTTAATATCGTTTTCGGTAAGTATTTTATTGAATATTTCAAAAGGCTCACCGTGAAAAACAGCCAATGATTTTCCAAATTTCTTTAGTTGGCTTTGTATTTTTTCCAATTGCTCCTGAATAAAAGTAACACGCGCATCGTCTTTGGGCAATTGTGTCAGTATGGTAGTATCAAAGATGAAAATAGGTAGCACTTCTTCATTACTTTTTAAAGCATGAAAAAGCCCAACGTTATCATTCAGGCGCAAATCGCGGCGAAACCAAAAAATATTCATATTACAAATTTAGGAATTTACTAAAAGGGTTGACATTCCTCCATCCACATGGAAAATCTGGCCAGATATCCAACTGCTTTTGTCACTTAACAGAAAGCTAGCCATTTGTGCCAAATCGGTCGAAGTGCCAAATCGTTTCAACGGATGACGTTGTGCTGATTTTTCTCTTTTTTCGTCGCTGTTTAAAAATTTATCTGCTAAGGGCGTATCCGTAAGTGAAGGAGCAATAACATTCACTCTGATTTTCGGAGCATATTCGGCTGCTAAAGCTTTGGCAAAACCTTCAATAGCACCTTTGGCTGCAGCTACACTGGTATGAAAAGGCATTCCCATACTCGCTGCCACGGAGCTAAACAATACAATGCTTGATTGTTCTGAAGCTATTAAATTTGGTAAAACAGTTTGAATTACCTTAATCAGGCTGATGAAATTGATTTGCAAATCGGCTTCGAAGGCTTCGGGTTTTAAACCTCGAAACGGACGCAAATTAATGCTTCCCGGGCAATAGACTAATCCGTCAATTACAGCGGGTAAAATAGTTGTGTCTAAGGTGTCGGCTAAAGCATCAAACGGAAGGTGAGTTATGTTTAATTCGCTCAAATTCTCGTTAGTGCGAGAAGCAATAAAGAGATTGTTTTCTGTGTTTAGTTCTTTGGCTATAGCTAAACCAATGCCATAGGAACCGCCAATTAAAAGTATGTTTTTCATGTTGTTAGGTTTTGTATTCTCCAAAAATCTCTGTGAGTTTGTTTCTACGGTAGTCAAAGATTTCGTCAAGTTTGGGTTTTACCAAAAAAGGATGTACTAACTGCCCCAAAATTCCCATCGGTACCTTATAATCTATGACGTCTTCCATTTCTACACCGCCCGGAATTTCTTTTAAAAAGTGTTTGTGATGCCAAAGCGAATAAGGACCGAAACGTTGTTCATCTACAAAATAACTTTTGTCTTTTAGATGAGTAATTTCGGTTACCCATTTCATAGAAATGCCCATAACAGGCGTTACGATATATTGAATAATTTGTCCTTCAAACATTGCTCTGTCATCACCCGAAAGGGTTTTAAATCCCATGTAATCCGGAGTAATAATTTTAAGATTCTTCGGGTTCGATAGAAATTCCCAAGCTTCGTTGAGTGTAATGGGAAGGTTTTGTTTGGTATGTAGTGTATATATTTTCATTTTTTGGTAAAATTACAAAATTGTTTAATATTTTTTTAATTTTGTTAAACAAAATATATTTAAGTTATTCTTAACATTCGCCAACTTATACTATTTGTAATTTTGAAAAACATCAAAAACACTAGCTCATGAGAAAAATTATTTTTGTTTTAGCAACGCTAATTGCTAATTATGTTATTCACGCTCAAGTGAAAACACCACAACCAAGTCCACATTCCACGCTAACACAAGTCGTGGGTTTGACAGATGTAACTGTTGATTATTCGAGACCCAGTGCTAAGGGAAGAGTGATATTTGGAGATTTGGTTCCGTTTGGAAAACTTTGGAGAACTGGCGCTAATGCCAATACAACTGTTACGTTTAGTGAAGATGTTGTAATTAAAGGCACTACTTTAAAGAAAGGAAAATACGCTTTATACACTACACCAAAAGCCGATATGTGGGAAATCATTTTCTACTCTGAAAGCGATAATTGGGGAACACCGGAGAACTGGAATGTGAACAATGTGGCGTATACCACGAATGTTGATCCTATTGCGTTAGGCAATGCTGTAGAGTCGTTTACCATTTCGATTAATAATTTGACGAATGACAGCGCTACTTTAGATATTTCCTGGGAGAAAACCATGGTGTCTTTAAAGTTTGAAGTACCAACTCAAAAAATGGCTATGGCCAGTATCGACAAGACTTTAGCCGGACCAACTGCCGGAGATTATTTCTCATCCGCTCAGTATTTTTACCAATCGAATGGTGACTTGACTAAAGCTTTAGAGTATGTAAATAAAGCTATCGCGATGACAAAACCGGGAGATGATATTCCGTTTTACCAATTGCGCATGAAATCGTTAATTCAGGCTAAATTAGGAGATAAGAAAAGTGCGATTGAAACCGCAAAATTGTCGTTAGCCGCTTCTGAAAAAGCAAAAAACAATGATTATGTTAAAATGAATAACGACAGTATTAAAGAATGGAGTAAGAAGTAATTTTATTTTTTATACAATTGGAAACCACGGATTCAGTAATGAATTCGTGGTTTTTTTATGCCATGACTTTTTCTTTTTCCCGGAATATAAATTGGGAAATGACTGCCAAAACTACCGTCAGGGTGGCTCCAATAAAGTTAAGCCACAAATACCCGAGTTTTTCCTGACCAGTCGGATAAATATGAATGGTGTAGTAGTAGATGAAAAAGATAGTGGTTTGGCTAATGATAGCGCTGTAAAATATGGCATTAGCTTTCACATATTTGATATAAAACCCAACCAAAAACACGCCTAAAACGGTTCCGTAGAATATGGAACCTACGATGTTTACCAGTTGAATCAAGTTTTCAAATAACGTTCCCACACAGGCAAAAAGGATGGCAATGATTCCCCAAAGCAGGGTAAAGGCCTTGGTAGCATTTACAAAATGCTTTTCCGATTTTTCCCCGTTGACATTTCGTTTATAGATATCAATGGCAGTGGTTGATGCTAAAGCGGTCAAGCCCGAAGCCGAGGACGACATCGCCGCCGAGAAAATCACAGCCAGTAAAAGCCCGATTAAACCGGAAGGAAGGTAATGCAGAATGAAATAAATAAAGACATAATCCTTATCGTTGGTTTCGGCTTTGCCGTCTACCTTTTCGATGATTTCCTTGGCTTGGTCGCGCAAATCTTTTTCTTTTCCGGAAAGGGAAACCAGCTTTTTCCGAAGTATTGGGTTGTCGTAATTTTGATT
The DNA here is from genome assembly GCF_036741995.1 of Flavobacterium sp. GTDB lineage: Bacteria > Bacteroidota > Bacteroidia > Flavobacteriales > Flavobacteriaceae > Flavobacterium. Next base: position 29,148 of record NZ_DAINRG010000013.1, read on the forward strand.
TAAATGGTCAATGTAGAGCAAGTTGTATTCCTTTTTCTCTTCGGATAAATTGACTAATTGTTTTTCAAGTGAGTTGTATTGTGTGGCATATTGTGACTTTTCAACCGCATCTTTATTGATAGGATTGAAATGCAACGGCACCGGATTGAATTGGAAAAATACAAATACCATGACTCCGGTTAATAAAATGAAAAACTGCATCGGCACTTTCAAAAAACCATTCATGATTAATCCCATTTGGCTTTCTCTGTCTGATTTCCCGGAAAGATATCGTCCCACCTGCGATTGATCAGTTCCAAAATACGAGAGCATCAGGAAGAAACCTCCGGTGATACCACTCCAAAAGGTATAACGATTTTCCGGATCAAAAGAGAAATCCAATATGTTCATTTTGCCATTGGCACCTGCAATATGTAGCGCATTAGAGAAGGTCATGTCATTGGGCAACAAGTGCAAGATGAGAAAGAACGTGATAAACATTCCGCTCATGATGATGAACATTTGTTGCTTTTGGGTAACGTTTACCGCTTTGGTTCCGCCGGCAAAAGTGTATATAATCACCATTATTCCGATGATGACATTGAGGAACGTCAGATTCCAACCCAAGATAGACGAAAGAATAATGGCTGGCGCATAAATGGTTAATCCGGTGCCCAGTCCTCTTTGGATTAAGAATAAAATAGCCGTAAAGGAGCGCGTTTTTAAATCGAATCGTTTTTCTAAATATTCGTAAGCGGTAAAGACTTTGAGCTTGTGGTAAATGGGAATAAATGTGATGGAAATCACCACCATGGCGATGGGCAAACCAAAATAAAACTGTACAAATCCCATTCCGTCGTGATAGGCCTGTCCCGGTGTGGAAAGGAAAGTAATCGCACTGGCTTGGGTTGCCATGACAGACAAACCAACCGTCCACCATGGAGTTTCTTTATTTCCTAAAATGTAATCTTCTACGTTTTTGCTTCCTTTGGTTTTATAAACTCCGTAGAAAACAATGAACAATAGCGTTGCCGAAAGTACAATCCAATCCAGTTGCTGCATACTAAAAGAATAATTGCATTAGAATAAAAAAGATGATAATATAAATAGCATTGATGACCAAAACCCAGGTGTAGCTATTTTTCCAAGATGATTTTTTTGTTTCCATATTATTTCCCGATTGCTATCATGTTGGCTAGTAATCTAAACGCTCCCGGCACGCCTTCTGGCAATTCACGGAAGAAACTTAGTCCTGTATAAATGTAATTTCCTTTGCCGTATTTGGCAATTAGTAAAGCGCCGTCTTTTGGTTTTTCGCCTTTGTCGTTGGCCGAAAGAATAGGAGTGAAGTTCTTATCCCATTCGTTAGGATAATTCAAACCTTGCTCTTGTTTCCAGCCTTTGAAATCCTCGGCGGTGATTTTATTCGGATAATTTAAAACTTGATTGTCAGGAGCCAAAAAGCGCACTTCAGCATTTTCTTCCGTCACCCGATCTTTAGAAATTTTCAATGAAAACGGCGCTATGTCTTTGGTAACCAAATCATCCGTAGTGTTGTATTGTACTATCATCGTTTTGCCGTTTTTGACAAAATCTAACAGGGTTTGCTGTTTGAAAGCCAATGCATTCAACACATTGTAAGCGCGTATTCCGGTCATTACAACATCAAATTCTTCTAATTTTTCTGCCGAGATTTCTTCCGGTTTTAGTATGGTAACTTCGTATCCCATTTGCGCCAGGCTTTTTGGTACTTCATCACCCACGCCCATGATGTAGGCAATTTTTTCGTTTTTGGTTTTAATTTTTAAGCGAATGCCTTTGGCTTCAGCCGATTTTAAAATCATTTGCTTGTAAATGTGTGGATAGTTAATGTCAATTTTGTTTTGGTCATAGGTTTTTCCATCAATGGTTACGATGCTTTTGATATTGATTTCGCTGGCTTCTTTGGATGGAGCAACACTAAAAACCGCCAAAACTTCCTGTCCTTTTTTGTCAATGCTAAACGGAATTTCTGTTGGTGAAACCTCCCAGTTTTCGGGAACTTCTAATTTCACATTTCCGGTGATGTTGTCTTTTCCGGCTTTTACTTTTACGGTTATCGTTTTGTCTCTGTCGTTGTTGAAAATATAAACTTTCTCAGCAATAGCAGATGTTGCCACCGGAACAATATCCAGCGGTTGATAAACTTCACCTTTAACGTCGTCATTGTATTTGTACACCACGTTTCTGTCAAAAGGAATCACAACGCCATTGATTTCAATGATAAAAGTAACTTTCACTTGGCGAATGATATCGGGTTTTCCAATGTTTTGTTGATCATCCACGCGGTACATTCCAACGGTTCCTTTTTGGTTTAACCAATAAGCATTGGTGTAATCCATGTTGTCAGGCAATTCAAGCTCAATAGTTTTAGTAATCGGTTTGTTGTTCAACAGCGGAGTGATTTGTTGCGTATTCATCGAATTAGGAAAAGTCACCATCGTATTCCAGTTGATGGTTGCATTGCTTCTGTTGGTCGCTTCCAATTTGACTTTCACAGTGCTTCCCGGCGTGGCTTCCTGATTGTCAGTCACAGCTTCTAGATACAAACCGGCACAACCGGCAATGATTTTTTTAATTTCTTCCGATTTGATGGATTTCCAATGGGTATCTTCTAGTTTTTGAATTAAATCATAGGCTTTCACCAGCTCCGAAATGCTAGCGGCTGGATTTTTGAAATCAAAGTTTTTCTCTACTGCCGAAAGAATATCGCCAATAGCTTTGCCGTTTTTTACACGATTCCAAGTGGTATCAATACCATCGAAAAGATTGGTTTTGTTTTTGGGTGCTTCTCCTTTTAAGAATTCTAAATATTCCTCTTCTTCGCCACGAGTTCCGGTAGAACCAAAGCCTTGAGATTGATGGCGACTGCGACTCAAGGCTGCAATTTCCTGATTGGATTTGCCTAAAGATTGGTAATAGGTTCCGATTTTTAGATTGATTAAATTAGTTTTATCGGCAGCATCAAACTTTTCTTTGCTTCCGTAAAACCACCAGGAAGTGTTGAAAAACAAGCGTTTGGGTTGCCATGTCGATACGTATTGCAATTGATTTGCAAAAACATTGGCATCATTCACTTTGTCAAAAGCTTCAAAACTCAACATAGCCGAAGAGGTATGATGTCCGTGAGTAGTTCCTGGCGAACGATGGTCGAAACGATTGATGATGACGTCGGGTTGGAATTTTCGGATGACCCAAATGACATCGCTAAGAACTTGATCTTTATCCCAAATCTGCAAAGTTTCATCAGGATTTTTGGAAAAACCAAAATCATTGGCACGGGAAAAGAACTGTTCACCACCGTCTATTTTTCGGGCTTCGATGAGCTCTTGTGTACGAATGACTCCCAGTTGTTCGCGCAATTCGGAGCCAATGAGGTTTTGTCCGCCATCACCGCGCGTTAACGATAAATAGCCGGTTTGGGCTTTGATATCATTGGATAAATAAGCAATGAGTCGCGTGTTTTCATCGTCGGGATGTGCAGCGATATAAAGAACTGAGCCTAGGAAGTTCAGTTTTTGTATTTGATTGTATAACTCAATAGCATTGGGTTTTTGAGGCTGTTGTGCCCAACCCAACTGAAAGGTAAGAAGTAAAAAGAGAACAGATACTGAATAAAGCTTTTGCATTTTCTAATCTTTAGGGGTGCAATAGCTTCAAATATAAGGATTAAATAAAAAAGTGAGTTTTAATTATTTTGATTTTAACTAAATCATAATCAAATAAAGGTTTACTCGCCGTTCATAGTAGCATAGGCAAATCTGCCTTTGGAATTGTAAGGGTATATCTTTTTATGCAACAAAATGAGTTGAAAGGGATTCTCATCGTCATAATTGGTTATGCTCACATGCGCTTTGTTGTATAATGAATAGCCACCATAATTCTCAGGAAGTTCGGGAGCAGTAGTCCAATTGCCTTTTTCTTTGTAATAATAAACCATTTTCAAATTATCGAAATAGGCTTCTATATTTGGAAAGTAATAATACCGCAGGTAGCAGTTGGTTTTGGAATCCATAGGTAATGATTCTTTTTTTATTGCAGTTTCCTGAGAATGGATGCTGTTGGATATCAGTGCAATAAACAGGGCGAAAGTAATTTTAGTCGTTTTCATGTTTTTGTAGATTTGGGATTAACAAAAATATCGAGCGGCATTTTTAATAATAATCTATTGCAAATATATACAAAGAATCACTCATAAATCCGCTAAAGAAACCATATTATCGATGAAATACGCTTTTTTAATAAAAAATTAAGAATTATAGTATTTTAATTAATTGACTATTAGTGTTTTAACCGGCAGCTAATTTGGCTAAAAAGTAAAAAGGCAAGGAGTAACTCCCTGCCTTTGCTTATAGTGGTATTTTAAAGATTATTTCTTTCCGTGGCCTTTACCATTTCCGTTTCCATGACCTTTGCCATTTCCTTTCCAGTTTCCATTTCCTTTCCAATTGCCATTGTGGTTTCCGTTATCGTGACCATTGTTTTTCCATTTTTTACCAACATATTTGACTCTGTGTTCTTTGTAAAAAACATAAGGAGTTCTTCCATGGTAATCAGTCAAATATACGGTTTGTCCATGATATAAGTCGTATCCTCTGTAACGAGCCGGAAGAACCGCTGTACGAGTCCAGACCCCATTTCTCATGTAAATATAGCGACGTGCTGGAACATCATAATAAGTTTGAATATCAGGAAGATAATAATACTCTACTTCCACAGGAGCTGCTGGAGCCCACACAGGAGGTGTTCCTAGATTGACATTCACTGAAACTTGTGCCTTACTGCTTACTGTAGCCGCAAAGAGTGCTACCAGTAAAAATAATTTTGTTGTTCTCATAATACATTCTTTTAATTTAATTCTCTCTTTCCTTCTGTTTTTTGTAAAGAAAGAAAGTCATTAGATTAGACAATAATTTTGTTAGTATTGTTAAGTCAAAATTAGCTTGTCGGGTATAGAAATGTGTTACAGAATTTTTTCTATGATTTACATAATTAACCGTTAATCGGTAAATTCAGTGTCCTCGAACTTGGGTTTGATGATAGAAATTCCCTTTTGCAGCAAGAGGTTGTTAGGATAAGTAATGCGTTCCCCTTTGTCGGTTTTTAAGTAAATATGAAACGCTTTGATGTCTTCGATTTCGGCTTGAATGGGAAAATCTTTATCATGCACTTTGATAATATCACCAATTCTAAACGGAAAAAAGAAAAATAAAATAATGCCCGAAGTGATATTGCTAAGAATTGACCATTGGGCAAACATGGCCACACCAACGACAGTCGTAACAGATGACAAAGTGAAAAGAATATCCTTTTTTTGAACGCCCCAAATTACAATAAGTCCCAAAAGCGCCAGAATACTGATTAATAGATGAATGTATTTGATTACCAAATTCGTTCTGTGCTCCATAATAGAAGACAGCTTAGCATACCGACGAATTAGTTTAGCCACCACAATTCTCAGGAAAATGATAATAGCTAAAAGTATTCCTGTGGCAATCACTTCTTTGGTGAATTCTGAGAAGAAACTCATGTTTTACTGAAAATATGTTAATTCTTTTGATTATCGGTCTTGTCAATTGGATTGACTTCGTTGTTGTTTTCGGGTGTGATTTCCTCAGGAGTATCCGTACTGAAATTAATGGTTGTTGTCGAATTATTGTAATTATACATCGGAATTCTGATTTTGTGCCATTCAAATGTTTTTGGTAAATCATCGCCCATCAAATAACCCCAGGGCTCCAGAGCTTCAATGCGGTCAAAGATTACCTTTAATATGGCAATAATCGGTATGGCTAAAAACATTCCGGTAATTCCGCCCAGGACATTTCCAATAATTATTCCCACAATAGAAACCAAGGCATTAATCTGCACTTTTGAATTGACAAACAGAGGCACCAATATATTGTTATCAATGAGCTGTACCACAACATTCACGGCAATTACGCCAACAATAATTGACAAATCTGTTGAACCGGATAATGATACTACTATACTCAAAGCACCCGCAAACAGTATGCCGATATAAGGAACCAAATTCAGTATTCCGGTTATGATGCCGAGTAAAATGAAATATTGCACTCCTATAAAATATAAGCCAATCGTTGTTAAAACCGAAACGGCTACCATTTCAAACAGCAAGCCTACCACATAACTTTGTACGGCTACTTTGATTTCAATCAGGATTTCCTGCAGTTTTTTATGATGCTGTGGTTTGTATAATTTGATTAAAAAAGTGATGAATAAATTTTGATACAATAAAAACAGGAAAGTATAAATGGGAATCAACGTCAGATTCAATACAATATCGGTAAACGAACTAATGGTACTGCCCACGATTTCTTTGCCCGAATTTAAGCTGTCTATTTTGGCATTTTTAATAATTTGATTTTGCTCTCTTTTGCTCAAATTAAAATTGTCTCTAATCAGTTGTTGAAAATGCTCAAAATGATAGTAAAAATTGTTTTTTATTTTGCCCCAATCATTAGCCATGTCACTAACCTGAAGTGAAATAAAATAAAAGATTCCGAGAAAAATCAAGACAAATAATACAATGGCAAAGACCACAGCGATAAAATGCGGAAAGCGGAGTTTTTGAATTAAAAACTTAACGACTGGCCGAAGAATAATGGCAAATAGGAGGGAGAGCAGTATAGGAAAAATGATGTCTTGGCCTAAATATAATATGGTTATGATTCCAATTAAACACAGTAGTAAGGCTGCCAATTTAATGTAGAATGGAAATTTCACGGTTTCTGTCATAACGATTTATTTTTAGTAAAGTTAATTCATTCCGAGCGCTTTTACTTATAATTCTTCAAATACTGGTATACTTTTTCGGTGGGTAAGCCAACAACATTGGTGTAGGAACCGTCAATTTTAGTAATGCCAACCAATCCTATCCATTCCTGAATGCCATAGGCTCCGGCTTTGTCAAAAGGTTGGTAGTTTTCTAAATAATAGTGAATGGCCTCTTCAGTGAGTTCGTTGAAGGTTACTCGGGTTACTTCAAAAATAGTCTCAGTTTTGTGTATGGTTTTAAAGCAAACCGAAGTAATGACTTCATGAGTTTGATTGGAAAGCGATTTTAATATCTCGACAGCATCCTTATAATCTTTAGGTTTGCCCAGGGCTTTGTTGTTAAGCCAAACAATGGTGTCACTGGTTATTAATAACTCATTTTCTTTGATTTCGCTGTCAAAAGCATTGGCCTTCAATTCTGCTAAATAATTAGTGATTTCAACGCCTTGTAGGTTTTCCGGATATACTTCTTCAATGTCTTTTAACCGAATTTCAAAAGTTAACCCCAGGTCTTTCAAAAACTGTTGTCTTCTGGGAGAACCCGAAGCTAGGATGATTTTATAATTTTTTAGTTTTTCGCTAAGCACGATATATAATATTTAAGTTAATCACCAAAATAGAAACAATTCCAAAGAAAATAACCCATTTCAAAACGTTACTCAACAAACGAAAGTCTTTTTTCGCGTCAGCGTTCCATATCTTAACGATAAAGAAAATCATAGGACCAACAATAAACAACAAACCATAAACGGTAGCGTAGTATAGTTTGGAATCCATCAGATTGGCATTGATATACCACAACAAAATCACCGTGGCTAGTATACCCAAAACCGAAGCTACTTTCGCTGTTCTGCTCACACCAAGTGCAATAGGCAAAGTACTCATTCCTTGATTGTAATCGCCATCAACATCTTGCATGTCTTTAACGATTTCCCTGATGAAATTAAGGATGAACGCAAACACGGCATAATCAATTAAGATGGAAAAAATGACTCTCATTTCATCTCGATTTCCATCATAAATGGCAGGCAATAAATCAAAAACACCAATAATCAAAACACTGGATGAAAGGACCAGAGCCACTATGATATTTCCCACCAACAGCATTTGTTTCAAGCTGGTCGCATACAAATACAATGTCGCAGCAATCACAATAAAAATAGCAGCAAAGCTTGGCTTCTGTATCACATTCGATAAATAAAAACCAATCCCAACCCCAATAATATTGAGTCCCACATAAATGTTATAGGCTCTTCCTTCTGAAATTTCTTTGCCAATAATTACGCTGTTAGGTCTGTTTTCAGTATCCGTTTCCTGATCCATAATGTCATTGATGACATAACCGGCTGCCGCAATTAAAACGGTTGACAACACCAGTAATCCGTATTGCCACTCGTTTAAGGAAAGGAAGATATTCTGGAACTTTAAAAAACCATAACGGATCATCAACTGCATAAAAGCCAGCAAGAGTAAATTTTGGAAACGTATTAATTTAAGGTATTTCATTTTAGTGTTAATTCGGTTATTCGTTGATTGGGTTAATGGGCTGCTAATCGTGTTTTCCGTTATAGTAGAGATGCCATTTGCCTTGTACTTTCATTACCTGTTCAATCATCTCACGAACGGCGCCTCTACCGCCTTTTTTATGGGATATGTATTTGGAAATGGCTTTGATTTCCGGACTCGCATCTTGCGGACAAACCGGCAAACCTACCAATTGCATCACATGATAATCGGGGATGTCATCGCCCATATACAGCACTTGTTCCGGATTGATATTGTACAATTCGACATACTCATTGAACGTAGCTACTTTGTCGGGGGAAGCCAAATGAATATCGGTTATTCCGAGATTTCTCAAGCGAATGCGAACGCCTTCATTATTACCACCCGAAATGATGCAAACATTATAACCACTTTCGATAGCGGCTTTCATGGCAAATCCATCACGAATATTCATAATACGCAGCATTTCTCCGGTTGGTGTCACATGTACTGTACTATCCGTCAAAACACCATCCACGTCAAAAATAAACGTAGAAATGTTGTTTAGTATTTCTTTATAGCTTTTTCCCATTATCGATAATTGATTTTGTTAGTAGTTTATAGATTTCTTTTTGATGTTCGTCTGTCAAAAATGACAAATGCGCATTGATGGTTTCTGTATCTTGTCGCTTGGCCGGCCCTGTTTGTGCTTCTTTTGGCGAAAGTGTCAAAATTTTGTGGGCTGTTTCCTGAATCAGGGGCTTTAAAATTTCAAAATCTAATTTGTTTTCGGTACAAATATCCTGACCCATTTGATACAAATGATTGACAAAATTAGATACGAAAACCGCTGCGACATGCAAGGCTTTGCGTTGCTCCGAATTGACTTTGTAACTCACATTTGAAATTGATTCCGCTAACGTTTCGAGCATTTTAAAATCTGTAGCCTCTTCGGTTTCCAGGCAAATCGGAATGACTTTAAAATCTACGGCTTTTGATTTGGAAAAAGTTTGCAGCGGATAAAAAACACCTCTTCGGTTTTTAGCACTCAATCCTTCCATGGCAACACTTCCGGAAGTATGAGCGACCAACTGGTGCTCCAACGGAATCTGATTGGAAACCTCAGCAATAGCGTTATCAGTAACGGCAATAATGATGGCATCAACGGTTTGGAGTTTGCTGAAATCAGAGATGATTTTAGCCGCAGGAACTAAATCTGAAACCGCTTTGGGTTGTCTTGAAAACACCTGAACCAGCTCCACTGCAGCAGTTTTACTAAACGCCTGAATTAAATGCTGGGCCACATTTCCGGAACCAATTATCGTCACTCGAATCATGTGGCTAAATTATCGAAAAATACTTTTATTTTTTATTTTAAATAAAAGAAATACCGAACTCTTAAAAAAGTATTAAAACCCAAAATAAATGAAGTCTAAATCTATTTATTTACGCTATTTTTGTACGACTTTTTTAAAAAAATATTCCACCTCATGGAAAAAAAAATATACTCGATTTTATTCTCTACACGATTGATGGCTATTTTGTTTTTGGGTTTTGCAGTAGCCATGGCCACCGGAACCTTCATTGAAAGCAAATACAATACCGATACAGCCCGGATTTGGATATACAACTCCTGGTGGTTTGAAGCCATTATGTTGTTTTTCGTAATTAATTTTATTGGCAATATCAAACGTTACCAATTGTATAAAAAAGAAAAATGGGCAACACTCTTGCTGCATTTGTCTTTCATCTTCATTATTTCCGGGGCTTTTATCACGCGTTATATTAGTTATGAAGGCATGATGCCCATACGCGAAGGTGCAACATCCAACCAGGTTTTCTCTGATAAATGCTATTTAACCGTTTTTGTGGATGGCATGTATCAAGGTGAATTGAAAAGAAGAATTTTTGAAAAACCTATGTTATTGTCACCAGTGACCAATAATTATTTTTCTATTGATGAAATGTTTGCGGAGACTCCGTTTGACATTGAATACAAAGACTTTGTTTTAGATGCCAAAGAAACCGTCAAGGAAGAGGCTAAAGGCGATGTGTATTTGAAATTAGTGGAATCAGGCGATGGCATGCGACACGAGCACATGCTGAAAGAAGGCGAAGTTCAGGACATTCACAATGTGCTGTTTGCAGTAAACAAATTCACGAAAGGCGCTATCAATATTGATACGAACAACAATACCATTACCTCACCATTCGAAGGACAATTCATGCGAATGGCTGATAAACTACAAGGAAAGGTTGCTAAAGATTCGGTACAGCCATTGATGTACCGTTCGTTATATAATGTTGGCGGAACGCAATTCGTAATTCCGGATGCGCCTAAAAAAGGGGTGAAAACCTTTGAGCCTAGCGGTAATTTTAAAGCCAAAAACGGTAACGATGCGTTAGTGGTAACAATTCATTCAGGCAATAAAACTGAAGAAGTTACCTTAGTAGGTTCCAAAGGAAAACAAGGCGAACCGAAAGTTATCAAAGTTGGTAATTTAGAGTTTACACTAAGTTACGGAAGTAAGGTTTATACTTTACCGTTCAGCATCAAACTGAATGATTTCTTGGCTCAAAAATATCCGGGAACCGAAAAGAGTTTCTCGTCGTTTGAGAGTAAAGTTACCGTTCAGGATTCAACCAAAAAGTTTGATGCCCGCATTTATATGAATCATATTTTAGATCACAAAGGGTTCCGCTTTTTCCAGGCTTCTTTTGATCCGGATGAAAAAGGAACCGTACTTTCGGTAAACCACGATTTCTGGGGAACTACTATAACTTACATTGGTTACTTCCTGCTGTTCTTCTGTTTGATGGCCATTATGTTTGTTAAAAAATCTCGCTTTGCCGACTTGAAACGAAAACTGGAAACCGTAAAAAAGAAAAAAGCCAAACTTCTTTCCATACTGATTCTGTTGCTGTCGTTTAATGGGTTTGCCCAAAATCACGGCAATCATAACGGTGGTTTGCCAACCCAAAAGCAAATCGATTCGATTTTAAACAAATACAAAGTTTCCGAAAAACACGCCGCACAGTTTGGCCGATTAGTCATTCAGGATGATGGCGGAAGAATGAAACCTATCAATACCTTTTCTTCGGAATTACTGCGAAAAGTGAGTCACAGCGATACTTATAAAGGAATGAATTCCGATCAGGCATTTATCTCGATGACGCAATTCCCAACCGTTTGGTTTGAAACACCATTGATTTATATCAAAAGCGGTAATGACAGCATTCGTAAAATATTGGGCATCAAATCGGATGCGAAGTATGCTACGTTCCGTTCCTGTTTTGATGACAGAGGGAATTATAAATTGTCACCTTATTTAGATGAAGCCTATAAAACGGCCAATCCAAATCAATTCGAAAAGGATTTTGTAGAAACAGATAAAAAAGTAAACCTGCTGAATGCGGCTTTGAGCGGAAAGATTCTGAGAATTTTCCCGATTCCGAACGACAGTAACAACAAATGGGTTTCGTTCTTAGAAGCCGGGCATCCTACCGGAACCGCTTTGGACACTATCAAAAATGCCTTGCCGGTTTATTTAGACGCTTTGATGAAAGCGACTCAAAACAACAACTACACCATGGCCAATACCTATTTGGTTGGAATGGAAAACTACCAAAAGAAATTTGGGAAAGCCGTGCGTCCATCGGATGAAAAGATCAATTACGAGATTTTGTATAACAAATACGATGTCTTCCAAAAGTTGCCTTATTGGTATTTAACCATTGCTGCTTTGATGATGCTGTTTACCATTATTCAAATTTTTAAAGAGCGAAAGTGGCTTTCTGTCACCGTCAATGGTTTGCATGTTGTGGTCGGATTGCTGTTTGCCTTGCATACGGTAGGATTAATTGCCCGTTGGTATATTTCGGGGCATGCGCCTTGGAGTAACGCTTATGAGGCTATCGTTTATGTGGCTTGGTCAACCATGTTCTTTGGTTTGGCTTTCGACAGAAAATCAAAATTAACCGTGGCTTCCTGTGCCTTTGTTACCGCCATGATTTTGACCGCAGCTTACGCCAATTGGATAGATCCGGAAATAGCCAACCTACAGCCGGTACTGAATTCGTATTGGTTGATGATACACGTAGCCGTAATTGTGGCAAGTTATGGCCCTTTTGCTTTAGGTGCTATATTGGGATTTGTTTCGCTGGTATTGATATTCTTTACTAATAAAAAGAACAAAGCCAAAATGGAATTGAACATCAAAGAGATTACCTATATCAATGAAATGGCATTAACTATAGGGTTAATCATGTTGACAATTGGTAACTTCTTAGGTGGGCAGTGGGCCAATGAAAGCTGGGGTAGGTATTGGGGTTGGGATCCAAAAGAAACCTGGGCCTTAATCAGTATTATGGTCTATGCTTTTGTGATTCACGCTCGTTTTGTACCCTCGTTGCGAAATAAATGGTTGTTTAACTTAATGAGTATGTATGCCTTTGTGTCGATTTTGTTTACCTATTACGGTGTGAATTTCCATTTGGTAGGACTGCATTCCTATGCTAGTGGCGAAGCTAAATCCCTGAGTTGGATTTGGTACACCTTGGGAAGCATGTCCTTAATAGGTGCCCTAGCATATCCGAGTTATAGAAAGCATTATAAAAAGAAATAAAAAAAGTCCTGAGCAATCGGGACTTTTTTAGTAAACAGAAACAATCCCACTGTTTTAACCGTTTCCGCCAGTAACGCAGCCTCTTCCGCTGCCGGAATACACCAAGAAGATGGCGGAACGCAGTAAGAAGGTGGCGGAAAACAGCAAGAAGGTGGCGGAACGCAGTAAGAAGGTGGCGGAAAACAACAAGAAGGTGGCGGAAAACAGTAAGAAAGTGACGGAAAACAACAAGAAGGTGGCGGAATACAGTAAGAAGGTGGCGGAATACAGTAAGAAGATGGCGGAAGACAGTAAGAAGATGGCGGAACACAGTAAGAAGGTGACGGAATACAGTAAGAAGGTAGTGCCAATCAGTTTATAGAATTTTGATTAAACTAAAAAAGTCCCGATTGCTCGGGACTTTTTGTTGATTATTGGGTTTAATTTATACTTTTCCCAAAGTATAGAGTTGTTCCATGGTTGGTGTAGCACTTCCGCCGGCTGGTTCCAGTGTGATACCGAAAGCTTCTGCATCACCTGTTTTTTCAACAGCGAATAGTTTGTTTGAATTGCTTTTGAAATTCGCCAAGAGTCCGATGCTGGTTGGTGTTAACTGGGGTTGCAGTTTTAAGGACCAAATTTGATATACTTTGCCTTCCGGTGGTTCCGGTAATCCGCTGGCATCTACATATACTAATTGGGTTTGCTTATTCCAATAGATTTTGGCTTTAGCAGTTGGTGCCGCCGCTTGACCACCCAAAGCTACCACTGTATTGTTTTCGTCCCGAATGACATTTAAGGCGGTTTCGGTGTTTTTGTTTTTGGTTTCTAAAACCACTACCGTTTGCTGCAGGTATTCTTTTTCTTTTTTGGTGGTTTCAATTTGTTCTTTGCTGTCATTCAGTTTTGAATATTGAAAACCAATACCAAGTAACAAGACAATAGATGCTGCCCAGCCAATATAGGTTGCCGTATTGCTTCGCGATTTGAAATCAACCACCTTACCGTGTTTGAGTTCCAGTCGGGCTTTGATTTTCTCAAATTGACTATGAGAAATAAAAGGGGCAAAGCTGCTCGAAAGGTTGATAATAGCCTTTTCGATAGAGAGAATTTCTTCTTTGATTTCGGGATTTTTGTTGGCCATAGCATTTACTTCGTCGTTCTCCGATTCGGTAAGTAAACCATAAACATACAATTCTAAAATTCCGGATTCTATATAGTCTTTAGTTTCCATTTATACTTTTAAAAAATTTCGTAGGTCGTTCATGCACATTCTGTTTTGGGTCTTTACAGTTCCTAAAGGAATGGCTAATTCCTCTGACGCTTCCTGTTGCGTGTATCCTTTGAAGAACAGCAAGTCAATGATTTGAATGCACTTTGGTTTTAGTTTTTTTACAAATTCTCTAATACCTATAGTATCTATTCGGCTCGTTAGCTTATTACTGTCATCCAACAGATGTACGAAATTATCAGCCGAGAGGTTTTTTTTGCTGTTGTTAAAACCTTTCGAACGCAGTTTATCGATAGAAGTATTTCGGGCAATGTTGAGCATCCAGGTGTACAATCTTCCTTTGCTTTGGTTGTAAGTATCGATGTTTTTCCAAATTTTCACAAAAACTTCCTGAAGCACATCTTCGGCTTCTTCGCGGTCACTGATCAAATTGGTTATGATGCTGAAAAGGCTTTTGGAATACATATCATATAACTGAGTGAATGCCCTTTCTTCCTTCCTTAATAATAAGGGTAATAGTTCTTCTTGTGTCATACGATTAGGTTTTAGTTTATAAATTTAAAGAAACTTACTGAAAAGAAAGCAATAAAAAAAAGTAAAAACTGGTTTGCTGGCTCTTTTTGCGCCTCATCCTCAATGAATTTGAATAAATACTGTCTTTTTTTTAACAAAACTTTATTATTTGTTTAAGGGGGAAAAAGCTTTTTGTTGATGTTATCTAAGTAAGAGTTAGGGAAAGAATCTGCTATGAGATTGTTTCATTTTGTTTGGTTGGTAGAAAATAATTTTTCTATTATGTTTTGTTGGGAGCTCAGCGATTGATTTAGTCGCTGAGCTCTTTTTAATAAAACTTTAGGAATTGTATAACAGCAAACCAATCAATATTGACTAATTTTATAAAAAAAATTAATGATGAGAAGATTTTTAATACTTAGTTGCGGAGTATTACTCCTTTGGAGTTGCCAAAACAATGCGCAAACAAAATCGGTTGAGCCAACCACAAAAAAAAATAGTACAATGAATACAGAAACAAAAACAGAAACGATTTACCAGTTTAAGGTAACGGATTTATATGGAAAAGAATTTGACTTTGCCTCTCTTAGAGGGAAGAAAGTTTTAATTGTCAACACCGCTTCAGAGTGTGGATTGACACCACAATACAAAGACTTGGAAGCGATTTATGAAAAATACAAAGACAAAAACTTTGTCATTGTTGGGTTTCCGGCCAATAACTTTGGTTCTCAAGAACCGGGTAGCAACGAACAAATTGCCAAATTCTGTCAATTGAATTACGGAGTGACTTTCCCGATGATGAGTAAAATTTCGGTAAAAGGAGAGGACAAAAACGAAGTATATCAATTTTTAACCGAAAAAAACCGAAATGGTTTGCAGGACAGTGAAGTAGAATGGAATTTCCAAAAATACTTAATCAACGAACAAGGCGAATTGGTTAAAGTGTTATCACCAAGAGTATTGCCAACCGATGCGGCCATAGTAGGCTGGATTAACGGAAAATAGAACAAATAGCTTTTATAGAGACAAAGCCCGATGGAGAAATTCATCGGGTTTTTTGTTTTGATTCTATCGACGAACGTCACACCCCTCGTGATTTAAAGAGTTTTTTATCCTTTCAACGATTTTTAAATTCAAACTCGAGTATAGTTAATAGCTTTGATGTATTAAAAGCCACAATAAGTATTATGAAAAATATATTCAACCCCGCCTATAGACAAGATTACTTAGACGGATATACAAGCGGACTCAATCCTTATATTGACAGTATTGAGGACACCACTGAAGCTTATGCTTTTGGATTTGAACAAGGAAGAGTAGAATATGAACGATTAAACGGAAGAATCATCTACGGAATTCCTCAATTAATTGTAACGAACAAAGTACTGGAAGATTTCCTCTTAGCCGGAATGTTAGGCATGGATATCGATGCAGATGATTATACTGCTTTCCAGATTGATGTCATTCAGAAATGGTACCAGAGCGGCGTAGAAAAATACAATCCAAGCCAAAGCAGCTATATCTTAGCTTTATTAGAAGAGAACGGTATCGATATAATATAATTTACAAAATGACTAACCCGTCACTTTATAACCTGATGAAGTTCATCAGGTTTTTTTATGTCGATTTTATTCCAACATCAATTGCATAAACTGGCTATGCAGCCAACGGTCAAACTTAAAGCCGGTTTCTTTGATAACGGCAACTGTTTTAAAACCAAACTTCTCATGAAATGCCACACTGTCTTGGTTCTCGGAATCAATCACGGCAATCATGGTATGAAGCTTTTGCTTTTTGGCTAACCCAATAAGGCTTTCCATAATAACTTTACCAATGCCTTTCCCGTGTTCATTTGGCAGCACATAAACAGAATGCTCAACAGTATATTTATAAGCTTCGCGAAACCGAAATTCACTGTAATATCCAAAACCAACAATGCGCTCCTCCATAGTGGCAACAATCACCGGAAATCCTTTGCTGAGTTTGTCTTCAAAAATGGCTAGTTGTTGCTCAAAGGTGCGCTGCGTGTAATCATACAAAGCTGTTGAATTTACAATGTAGTAATTCAGGATGGCCACAATGGTTTCCACATCTTCGGGTTTGTAGGGTCTTATTTCTATTTTAGCCATATCAGAATTAAAAGTTAAATGTAAAAAATAACTTTGAACCTTTGTACCTTTGTTACTTTGAAACTTAAAATAAATGATTTATCCCAAAATACCTCTGGCACAAAGCATCATCGAGATATGCCATGCCAAAGGAGTTCACGATATAATAATTTCCCCCGGTTCCCGAAACGCTCCGTTAACTATTGGATTTACCAACAATCCTAATTTTCGTTGCTATAGTATTGCTGACGAACGTTGTGCTGCTTTTTTTGCTTTGGGGATTGCCCAACAAACCCAGAAACCGGTTGCCGTAGTTTGTACTTCGGGCTCGGCGTTGCTGAATTACTATCCGGCTTTGGCGGAAGCTTTTTACAGTCAGATTCCGTTTGTGGTTATTTCTGCCGACAGGCCTTTTGACAAAATCGATATTGGCGACGGGCAAACCATTCGCCAGGAAAATGTCTTTCAGAATCACTCTTTGTATAATGCTAATCTGTTGGATGAAGCTTCTGAAGAAAACGATGTGTTTATCAACGAAGCTATCAATGTAGCCATTGCTTATAAAGGCCCAGTGCATATTAATGTACCATTTGAAGAACCGTTATATGAAACAACTAACAAACTTTCTGTTGACTTCAATGTGACGAGTTTGTTTAAAGTCCATCGAACAGTTAGAGTCGAAGATATTATTGCTTTTTCAACCTTGTGGAATCACAGTCAGAAGGTATTGGTCTTGGTAGGTGAGTGCTTCCCCAATTCAATTGAACAAAAATGGATTGACCAACTCGCAGCATTGCCTTCCGTAGTGGTGATGACAGAAACCACATCGAATTTGCATCATCCGTCGTTTATCAATAACATAGATAATTTGATTACGCCTTTTTCGGTAAAGGAATTCACTGAACTACAACCTCGAATTTTAATCACCTTTGGCGGCATGATAGTGTCAAAAAGAGTCAAAGCTTTTCTCAGAAAATACAAACCCAGACATCATTGGCATATAGATGAACTCAGAGCGTATGATACTTTTGGTATTTTGACCAAACATTTTCATGTGCATCCGAATCAGTTTTTTAAACAGTTTTTGCCTTTTGTCAAAAATGTAGAAAGCGATTATAAAGCGAAGTTCGAAGCTATTCATCAGTTGCGAAAAGCGAAACACAAGGATTATTTGTCCAAAGTAGCGTTTTCCGATTTGAAAGTTTTTGAAGCGATACTGTCCGGTTTGCCAAAAGATATTCAGTTGCAAATCAGCAACAGTGCGGCGGTTCGTTATGCGCAGTTATTTGATATCGATCCTTCGATTGAAGTTTTCTGCAATCGCGGCACCAGCGGCATTGACGGAAGTACATCAACAGCCATCGGAGCTGCCGTTGGCAGTCCTAAACCAACTGTTTTGATTACCGGTGATGTTAGTTTCTTATACGATAGCAATGCGCTTTGGAACAATTACATCCCAAAGAATTTTAAAATCATTTTGGTAAACAATGGAGGAGGAGGAATCTTCAGAATATTGCCGGGGCATCAGGAAAATGAAACGTTTAACACTTATTTCGAAACCTCGCATTGCTTAACGGCAGAGCATTTAGCCAAAATGTATCGCTTTGAGTATGTTACCGCCAGCGATGAGAAATCGTTAACCAAAGGATTGAAACAATTGTTTGCCCAAAACGACCAACCTGTCATTCTGGAAGTATTTACGCCAACCCGTGAAAACGACAAACTGTTAAAACAATATTTCAAGGAATTAGTATAAATTGATACATTTACGAAAACCGATCGCACTGTGAGCCACACCAATAAACTAAAAATATTCAACGATCCGATTTACGGATTTATTACCATTCCCAATTCTTTGGTGTATGATTTAATTCAGCATCCTTATTTTCAGCGGTTGCGCCGCATTTCGCAAATGGGTTTGTCTTACTTGGTCTATCCCGGTGCGCATCATACCCGTTTTCACCATGCGCTTGGCGCGATGCACATGATGCAGAAAGCGGTGGAAGTATTGCGATTTAAGGAAGTGATTATCTCTAAAGAAGAAGAAAACGCCTTGTATATTGCCATTCTTTTGCACGACATTGGTCACAGCCCTTTTTCACACGCCATGGAACACAGCATAGTGGAAGAAGTCAATCACGAAGCCATTTCGTTGTTGTTTATGAATAAATTAAACGAAGAATTTAAGGGTCAATTAAGTTTAGCCATACAGGTTTTCAAAGGAGAATACCATCGCAAATTCATGCTGCAGTTGATTTCAAGTCAATTGGATATGGACCGAATGGATTATCTGAAACGCGATAGTTTTTATTCCGGTGTGGCAGAAGGCAATATCAATTCCGATCGCTTAATTCAAATGATGAACGTGGTAGATGATGTTTTGGTGATGGAAGAAAAAGGGATTTATTCGATAGAAAAATTCCTGATGGCGCGACGTTTGATGTATTGGCAGGCCTATTTACACAAAACAAGTCTGGTAGCCGAATTGACTTTGACCAAAACCCTGCAACGAGCAAAAGAGTTATTGCACAGAGGCGTTGCCATAGAATGCAGTCGGCCACTGATGTACTTTATGAAGCACAAAGTTACGTTAGAAAATTTCTCCAATACTGATTTAGATACTTTTGCACAATTAGATGATTTTGATATTGTTAGCGCTTTAAAAAATTGGCAGTATCATCAAGATTTTATTCTGAGTAGTTTGAGTAAAATGATTATCAACAGGGATTTGTCCAAAGTAAAACTCAACAGCGAAAAATTCCCAAAAGAAGTGTTGGAAGAAATGACAGCGCGCTTCATTAAAGAGCATAATATTACCCAACAAGAAGCTAAATACTTTATCTTTAAAGGAAAAATAAAAAACCAGGCCTACAGTAAAGACGCGGAACCAATTCGGATTTTGAAGAAAGACCGAACTATTGAAGATGTAGTGGAAGCTTCTGACCAATTGAATTTGAAAGCCTTGTCAAAACCGGTGACCAAGTATTTTATCTGTTTTCCAAAACTACTGGCCGAAAATTAACATTAAAATTGATTTTTTTATACTTTTGTGGCGATGAAATTTACAGCAGCTCAAATAGCAGGAATTCTGGAAGGCGAAGTAGTAGGCAATCCCAATGCCGAAGTTTTCAAACTAGCCAAGATAGAAGAAGGAACTGAAGGTTCGCTAACGTTTTTAGCCAACCCCAAGTATGCTAATTTCATTTACACTACCGAAGCGACCATTACCATTGTTAATCACACTTTTGAACCGGAAGGCGAAATTAAAACTACCCTGATTAAAGTGGAAGATGCTTATCAGTCGTTTTCTAAATTGCTGGAGTATTACAATCAGGTAAAGTTAATGAAGTCAGGCATTGAACAGCCTTCGGTGATTTCTGAGAATGTTACGTATGGTGAAAATCTGTATTTAGGAAGCTTCAGCTATGTCGGTAAAAATGTAGTGATTGGTGATAATGTAAAGATTTACCCGAATTCCTTTATTGGCGACAATGTCACTATTGGCGATAACACCATCTTGTTTGCCGGTGTGAAAATATATTCAGAATCGGTGATTGGTGCCAATTGTACTATGCATTCCGGTGCTATTATTGGTTCGGACGGATTTGGATTTGCACCAACAGAAGCCGGAACATTCAACAAAATTCCACAAATCGGAAATGTTATCCTGGAAGATTATGTAGATGTTGGCGCTTGCACCACTATTGACAGAGCCACATTGGGTTCTACCATCATCAGAAAAGGAGTAAAGCTTGATAATCATATTCAGATTGCCCACAATGTTGAAATCGGAGAGCATACCGTTATAGCAGCTCAAACCGGAGTGGCAGGTTCTACTAAAATAGGAAATCATTGCCTGATTGGCGGACAGGTAGGTATTGCAGGTCATTTGACTATTGGCAACAATGTACGCGTTCAGGCTCAATCCGGTATCGGAAAAAACATAGCCGATGGAGAAACCATACAAGGCTCGCCGGCATTTAATTATGGTGATTACAGCAAGTCTTATGTTCATTTCAGAAACTTGCCAAAGATTGTGGCCGATATAGAAGAATTAAAAAAGAATCATACACCCGAAGCGTAGCCGAATTGTTTGGAGCGCAGCGGAATAAAACTAAACTTAAATAGCATATCCATGGTTAAACAAAAAACCATCCAAAACGAGATTTCGCTTACGGGCGTTGGACTTCACACGGGAAAAGAAGTCAAAATGACTTTCAAACCGGCACCGGTGAATAACGGTTATACTTTTGTTAGAGTAGATTTAGAAGGAAGTCCTATCATCGAGGCGGATGCCAATTATGTTGTCAATACACAAAGAGGAACGAACCTTGAGAAATTAGGTGTAAAAATTCAAACTTCAGAGCATGTGCTTGCTGCTTTTGTTGGTTGCGATGTAGATAATGTTATCATCGAATTAAACGAATCAGAGCCGCCAATTATGGATGGTTCTTCTAAGTTTTTTGTAGAAGCTATAGAAAAAGCAGGAGTGGTTGAACAAGATGCTATCCGTAACTATTATGTGGTGAAAGAAGTCATTTCTTTTACCGATGAAGCTACCGGAAGTGAGATCTTGGTAATGCCTGCCGATGATTATCAAGTGACTGCCATGGTTGATTTTGGTACCAAAGTATTAGGTACTCAAAATGCAACGATGAAGAATATTTCAGAATTCAAAACTGAAATTTCAGATTCGCGTACGTTTAGTTTTTTACACGAATTGGAAACGTTACTAGATAACGGATTAATCAAAGGTGGTGATTTGAACAATGCTATTGTTTATGTAGACAAAGAGATTTCTCCAAAAACCATGGAGAATTTGAAAGTAGCTTTTGGCAAAGACCATATTTCGGTAAAACCAAACGGAATTTTAGACAACCTTACGTTGCATTATCCAAACGAAGCGGCACGTCACAAATTGCTTGATGTGGTTGGTGATTTAGCTTTAGTAGGAACTCGTATCAAAGGAAAAGTGATTGCCAACAAACCAGGGCATTATGTAAATACTCAGTTTGCCAAAAAGCTGTCTAAAATCATTAAAATTGAACAAAGAAATCAAATTCCGGTGTATGACTTACACAAGGAACCTTTGATGGATATTAATAAAATCATGGCCATGCTGCCACATCGACCACCCTTTTTGTTGGTAGATAAAATCATTGAAATGTCGGAGGAACATGTGGTAGGATTGAAAAATGTAACGATGAATGAAGATTTCTTTATCGGACATTTTCCGGGAGCACCAGTTATGCCTGGCGTTTTAATAGTAGAGGCTATGGCACAAACCGGAGGGATTTTGATTTTGAGCTCTGTTCCGGATCCTGAAAATTATTTGACTTATTTCATGAAAATTGACAATGTAAAATTCAAGCACAAAGTATTGCCTGGAGATACATTGGTATTCAAATGCGATTTAATTTCTCCAATAAGAAGAGGTATTTGCCACATGCAAGCCAACGCTTATGCCAATGGAAAATTAGTAGCCGAAGCCGAATTAATGGCGCAAATAGCCAAAAAGAACTAAACCATTACTGTATGAATCAACCGTTAGCTTATGTACATCCGGGCGCGAAAATCGCTAAGAATGTCGTTATAGAACCTTTTACTACCATTCATAACAATGTCGTTATTGGCGACGGAACGTGGATTGGTTCCAATGTAACCATTATGGAAGGGGCCCGAATTGGAAAAAATTGTAATATTTTCCCGGGAGCCGTTATTGCTGCTGTGCCACAGGATTTGAAATTTGGAGGAGAAGAATCACTTGCGGTAATTGGCGACAATGTTACTATAAGAGAGTGTGTTACGATTAATAGAGGAACCATTGCTTCTGGCCAAACAAAAGTTGGAAACAACTGTCTAATCATGGCAACGGCGCACATTGCACACGATTGTCATATTGGTGATAATGCCATTATTGTAAATGGTGTTGCTTTAGCCGGACATGTAATTGTGGGGAACTACGCCATCATTGGAGGGTTAGCCGCTATTCATCAATTCATTCATATTGGTGATCACGCTATGATTTCAGGTGGTTCCTTGGTTCGTAAAGACGTTCCGCCTTATACTAAAGCGGCAAAAGAACCACTTTCGTATGTGGGTATCAATTCCGTTGGATTGAGAAGAAGAGGATTTACATCGGACAAGATTAGAGAGATTCAGGATATTTACAGAATTCTGTACCAAAAAAATTATAACACTTCTCAGGCAATGGGAATCATAGAAGCTGAAATGGCGGCCTCTCCAGAGCGAGATGAGATTCTGGATTTCATCCGAAACTCGTCAAGAGGGATTATGAAAGGCTACTCGGGGTCTTATTAACAACAAACAAATAAACGAATAACCACATTAACAAATAAATAGTACAATGGCATCTACATCAGATATTAGAAACGGATTATGCATTAAGTTCAATCACGATATTTATAAAATCATCGAATTCCTTCACGTAAAACCTGGAAAAGGACCAGCTTTCGTTAGAACCAAATTAAAATCATTGACTAACGGAAAAGTATTGGATAACACCTTTTCGGCCGGACACAAAATTGATACAGTTAGAGTGGAAACTCAGAATTTTCAATATTTATATGCAGAAGGTGATCAATTTCATTTTATGAATGTAGAGACTTATGAGCAAATCACTTTGAACAAAGATATCCTTGATGCGCCGGATTTATTGAAAGAAGGAACCAACGTTATGGTTCAGATTAATACCGAAACGGAATTACCACTTTCGGTTGATATGCCTTCTTCAATTGTTTTAGAGGTGACTTATGCAGAACCAGGCGTAAAAGGAAACACAGCAACCAACGCTACTAAACCGGCAAAAGTAGAAACCGGAGCTTCTGTAAACGTGCCTTTGTTTATCAACGAAGGAGACAAAATCAAAATTGATACGGCTACCGGTTCATACATGGAACGTGTAAAAGAATAGTTTTGAAAATTTCAAAACTATTCTTTTACACGTTTCATGTATGAACCGGTAGCCGTATCAATTTTGATTTTGTCTCCTTCGTTG
>NZ_DAINRG010000014.1:0-52541 GCF_036741995.1 Flavobacterium sp.
GTAAATAATTCAAATAAATACAACTTGGTTCCTCAGCGATTCAGTTCCTCAATTACGCTAAAAAAACACTGTATCCCAAAAAAAACTTACACTCCGATAACATCGATTCTCATTTGTTAACGATACCGTTACTTATGCTCTTTTGTAGTATAACAATTCCTTAATTTTTAAATAATGCCTGTTAGTAATGAGCCTGATACTTTTGTTTTTATTAACATTTAGCTGTCATGAACTTAAAACTACCTTCTTTTTATTTGTTTATTTTATTGTTTTCATTTCCTGTAGTGTATGCACAAACTTCGGGAATTAAAGGAATTGTCATCGAAGACAAAACCGGACAACCACTACCCGGTGCTACAATAACGATACTAGGACTTAACAAATCAAGAGTGACCGATGCCGAGGGGACTTTTATGTTTTCTAAAATTGAACCCGGCACCTATGAAGTGAAAGTAACGGCTTTAACCTTTCAGGAAAAAGAAATCACAGAAGTTATAGTAATTAAAGACGAAATACTAACCCTGACCATATCCTTAGAAGAAAAGAACAATCAGTTGGATGAGGTGGTTATCAAAACGACAAAGGCTAAAGTGGAGTCGGTTAAATCGTTATTAACACAACAAAAAAACAGTGCTAATGTTTCGGATGGTATTTCGGCAGAAACCATTAAAAGAACTCCCGACAGGAATACTTCGGATGTGCTGAAAAGAATAAGTGGTGCCAGTATTCAGGATAATCGGTTTGTGATTGTCAGAGGGTTAAATGACCGCTATAATGCTGCTTTCCTGAATGGTGCCCCACTACCTAGTTCTGAACCCGATAGAAAGGCTTTTTCGTTTGATATTTTTCCGTCGAACATGTTAGATAATTTGGTTATTACCAAAACCGCTACTCCTGATTTGCCGGGAGATTTTGCCGGTGGTGTCATTCAGATTAACACGAAATCGGTTCCGGATAAAGACTTTCAGTCGGTGACTGTAGGCTCCGGTTACAACACGATTACCACCTGGAAGAATCAAAAAACGTATGAAGGCAGTGGTACCGACTGGCTGGGATTTGATAATGGTAAAAGAGATATGCCGGCTACCATTCCGAGTACAGCCGTTTTCAATGCGTTGTCTTACCAGGACAGAGCCGCCATTGCCCAATCGTTCCAATCAGATTGGAATATAAGAGATAACAGTTTTAAACCAAATACGAGTTTTCAATATTCCATAGGACGTCATTTTGATTTTAAAGACAAAGTTTTCGGAATGTTGTTTTCAGTATCCAATAGTAAAACCAACAATTACAATGAAACGGTTAGAAACGAATACGATAGACCCGATCCCGACTTGCCATCCGTATTGACTTCAAAATTCAACGATAAAAATTACAGCGAACAAGTATTAACGGGTGGCTTGGCCAATTTCTCTTTCAAGTTCAATGAAAATAACAACATAACCTTTAAAAACATTTACAGCATCAATTCAACCGATTTGGTGGTGGACAGAAGTGGGCAAAAAGATGTAACCGATACCAGAGTCATCAACGCCGATGTCAGATGGTTTACCAGCAACCGGATTTATTCAGGGCAATTGAACTTTGACAGCTATCTTCCAAAGCCAAAAATCAGGTTTACGTTTACGCCGTTTTTCAGCGATATTACCAGATCGATTCCCAATTTGAGAAGGAATATTTATTCTATTGCCAATCCCAACAGTACTGATCCCAATGAAACCATTGCCTATGCTGCCATTGCCAACAATAACGGAGGCCCTGATTATGGCGGCGGGATGTTTTTTTCGGAGAATAAAGAAACGATCAAAGGAGCCAAATTGGATATCGCTAAAAAATTCAATCTTGGGGAAGCCTCTGCCAACGAACTCAAACTGGGAGGCTTTGCGCAAAACAGAGACCGTGATTTCTATTCGCGTCAGTTGCAGTATAACACTTTGACATCGGGTGGTGATTTTGATTATAACTTACTGACGCTTCCCAATGCTACCATTTTTAACGTGGCCAATATGGGTCAGCTTTCCCCGGGAGTAAATGGATTTACACTTTTTGATTTTACCAAATTCACCGATTCTTATAAAGCTGCTTCAAAATTATATGCCGGCTATTTGATGCTTGATAACCGATACAACCGTTTCCGTTTGGTTTGGGGTGTTCGCATAGAAAATTATGTTCAAACCCTAAACTCGCGCTTAACAGAGACGGATTATTTGGCTTTGGATACTCATGAAACAGATATTTTACCTTCGGCTAATTTGATTTTTTCTATCAATAAAAAGCAAAACCTGCGTTTGAGTTATTCGAAAACACTAAACCGTCCGGAGTTTAGAGAGCTGGCTCCTTTTGGTTTTTATGATTTTACCACTCAGTTTTTTACTCAGGGAAATCCCGATTTGAAGATTGCCAAGGTTCAGAATATTGATTTGCGTTATGAAATTTATCCAGGAAAAGGGCAGTTGTTTTCGGTTTCCTACTTCAACAAAAGATTTACCGATCCGATAGAAATCCAGCAGGAAGTTAACAACAAAACAGTTACGTACAGAAATGCCAAAAGTGCCAAAAACAGTGGCATTGAGCTTGAGTTCAGAACCTTGTTAAGCTCTTTATTCACTTCGGAAAGAACGACTTTGTTTGATAATATAACCCTGTTTTCCAACATTGCCATCATCAAGTCAAAAGTGGATGTGTCCAATTTCAATTCGGCGAATGTGGATACTTCAAGACCCTTGCAGGGCCAATCGCCTTATGTGTTAAATGCCGGTTTGCAATACAGCAACAAAGATAACGGCTGGACATTTTCAACCAATGTGAACCGGGTAGGGAACAGGATTGCCTACACCGCCAGCGAAGTAGAACCGGCCATTTGGGAAAAGGCAAGAACTTTTTTGGATATGCAGATTGCCAAGTCGTTTTATAAAAACAAATTAGAATTGAAGCTAAACATTCAAAACATACTGGCACAGGATTTAATTTTTTATCAGAACAATTCCAAAAAGACAGTTAATGATCATTTAGCATTTGTTGATGTGACCAATTACATTTTCACCGGAAGTGCTGATAATGAAAACGGATACGATTCAAGTACTGACGATGTTGTATGGAGAACCAAATACGGACAGACATTCTCCCTGTCATTAACCTATAATTTTTAGTTGTATTTTTTAGCATAATCAAGGCCTTTTACAATAAGTTTTACTACCACCCATTATGTCAAAAAAGAAGAAAAAAGAAAAAAGGAAAATAGATTTTCTGGTGATTTCCGATATTCATTTGGGTACTTACGGCTGTCACAGCAAAGAGCTTTTGAAATACTTCAACAGTATCAAACCCAAAGTTGTCGTGCTCAATGGCGATATCATCGACATGTGGCAATTCAGCAAACGGTACTGGCCCAAGTCGCACATGCAGGTGATTCACAAAATCATGAACTGGGTGAACAAAGGAGTCAAAGTGTATTACATCACGGGCAATCACGATGAAATGCTGCGAAAGTTTGCCGGTCATAAAATGGGTTCGTTAGTCATCGATAATAAATTAGTCGTTGAATTGGACGGCAAGAAAACCTGGATTTTCCACGGGGATGTTTTTGATGTTACGATGCAGCATTCAAAATGGTTGGCCAAATTGGGCTCGCATGGGTATGACTTTCTGATATTACTGAATGCTTTTTGCAATTGGGTTTCGGTAAAACTGGGAAAAGGCAAAATCTCCTTGTCTAAAACCATAAAAAACAGCGTCAAAAAAGCCGTAAAATTCATCAATGATTTCGAAAAAATAGCCGCTGAGATTGCCATTGCCAATCATTACGATTATGTCATCTGCGGGCACATTCACCATCCGGAAATAAAAACGATTGCCACCGCTGATGGCGAAGTCATCTATATGAATTCGGGGGATTGGATAGAGAATTTAACGGCTTTGGAATACCACAATCAGCAATGGACCTTGTTTCGGTATGACGATAAAGATTTTGAAGAAGCGGAACACGAGGAGGAGGGATTAGCCGCATTAGATACCCATCAAATTTTCAACAAAATGTTGGATGGTTTTATGGAAACGGCCACCAAGACGGAACTAAAATTCAAAACATGAAAATACTCTACGCAGTACAGGGAACCGGCAACGGGCACATCACCAGAGCCATCGAGATTATTCCATATCTTCAGCAAAAAGGCAATTTGGACATACTGGTAAGTGGCATACAATCGGATATTGAATTGCCATTTCCGGTCAAATATAAATTGTGTGGTTTGTCTTTTATTTTTGGTAAAAAAGGCGGCATAGATTTTTGGAAAACTTTTTTGAAACTCAATTCGGGAAAGCTCTTAAAAGACATAAAATCGCTAAATGTTACCGACTATGACTTAATCATCAGTGATTTTGAACCGGTGTCCGTTTGGGCCGCCATCAAAGCCAAGAAACCTTGTATTGGGCTCAGCAATCAGGTGGTGACTTTGCATCCTTTGGCTCCAAAACCCAAAAAAGACGATATGATGGGTAAATTGATTTTACAAAATTATGCGCCCACTCAATACAACTATGGTTTTCATTTTAAACGCTTAGATGCCACCGTATTTACGCCTGTAATTAGAAAAGAAGTTCGGGAAATGACACCAACCAATGAGGGGCATTACACCGTTTATTTACCTTCCTATGATGATGTTCAGATTATCAACCGACTGAAAAAAATACCTCATGTTGACTGGCAGGTTTTCTCCAAGCACAGCAAGAAGGCTTATACTATATTTAATGTTTCCATTTTTCCAATTGACTCGCAATTATTTTTAAAGAGTATTGCGTCTTCAGCTGGCGTTTTGACCAATGCCGGTTTTGGCACTACAAGTGAAGCGTTATTTCTGAAGAAAAAATTGTTAGTCATTCCGATGAAAAAACAATACGAACAGCATTGCAATGCTGCCATGCTCAAGGAAATGGGTGTTGCAGTACTTAAGAAGCTGAGCAAAAAAAATATCGAATCCATTAGTGCCTGGGTGAACAGCGATACCATCGTTGAAGTGGATTATCAGGACAACACTGAGGAAATCATTGATTTAATTGTAAAAAATCATGTCAAAAGCAATAAAAAATAACTGCCAAATAAGTAAAGCGAATGATTTCGAAAAATCAGAATGATACCAAATTTGATATTAGTAAAAAAGATTTTGGGGAAGACTTCCTTTGGGGTGTTTCGGCATCCGCTTTTCAAACAGAAGGCGCACACGATAAAGACGGAAAAGGAGCCTCCATTTGGGATGAATTTGCAACTAAAAGAAATGCCATTGCCAATAATGATTCTCCCAAAACAGCCACTAATTTTTATGAAAACTACAAGGAAGACATTGCCATCATTAAAGAACTCGGCATTCCCAATTTCAGATTTTCATTGTCATGGTCCCGCATTATTCCGGATGGAATCGGTGAGGTAAATCAGGCAGGTATTGATTTTTACCACAAGGTTTTAGATGCTTGTATCGAAAATGGCATAGAGCCTTTGGTTACCTTATATCACTGGGATTTGCCGTTAGCATTAGAAAAAAAAGGAGGCTGGACCAACCGCGAAATCCTGGACTGGTTTACAGCCTATGTTACGGTGTGTGTCAAGGCATTCCAAAGTAAAGTAAAGTACTGGATAGTATTGAATGAACCATCTGTTTTTACGGGTGGCGGCTATTTTCTTGGAGTCCATGCTCCGGGGAAAAAAGGGTTAAATAATTTTCTGCCAGCCTTGCATCATGCGTTGTTATGTCAGGCCATCGGTTGTAAAACGATCAAACAACTACAGCCCGAAGCTCAGGTGGGTACTACGTTTTCCTGTACTTATATCACTCCAAAAACCTATACCGAAAAAGACATAAAAGCTGCCGAGCGGGTGGACACCTTACTAAATAAAGTATTTATAGAACCTTCCTTAGGGTTGGGTTATCCGGTTAAGACATTGCCTTTTTTGAAACATATTGCCAAGTATTTTAGAAAAGGTGATGACGAGTTGCTGCAGGCAGCGTTTGATTTCGTTGGGTTGCAAAATTATACCAGAGAAGTAGTGGCGCATAATTCGTATGTTCCCTACATCAATGCCAAGATCATTCCGGCTCATAAAAGAAACGTTAACTACACAGCGATGAACTGGGAAATTTATCCTAAATCTATCTATTATATGATTCAAAAGTTTAGTCAATACGATGGAATTCAAAAGCTACTCATCACCGAAAACGGCGCTTCCTTTTTTGATGAAGTAAAAAGGGACAGCATCAGCGACAAAGAACGAACCGACTATCTCCAATCATATTTGCAACAAGTATTGTATGCCAAAGAAAGTGGCGGCAAAGTGGCTGGTTATTTCGTTTGGTCGCTAACCGATAATTTCGAATGGGCCGAAGGATACAAGCAACGCTTCGGATTGGTACATGTTGATTTCACTACGCAAAAAAGAACCATAAAAAACTCCGGATATTGGTACCGGGATTTTTTAGCAAACCCATTAGGAGGTATTTTGTGAGAACCGCTTTATCATTGAATTTCCCCATTTCAGAAGCAATTAACATTAAATAAACATATAGCTGGCTACTACTTTACAAACCGTTTTAAGTGCCAAACTATTCCTTAACTCAAAAATTATTTTTTAGTAATTCCTCATTTACAACTAGTTGTTTTAGTGGTTTTAAGTTTGCCTTGTCTAACAACAAAAAACACTTTAACAATGAAAAAAAATTATTTTATCGCGGTATTGGCTTTAGTAGTCAATTTTGTGAGTGCTCAGATTGAGCCAACTTCTTATCGTGGTGCTTTTGCACCTGCTCCTACAGCCATGTGGACGGATTCATGGACCAACTGGGATCCGAAAAATGAAACCTATCCCGATGCTGCTACGGTAGTTAATGTGACTACAAACATTACGACTAATACTACCTGGACGACAGGGAAGACGTATTACATTACCGGTCTTATTTATGTTACCAACAACGCTACTTTAACAATCCAACCAGGCGTAATTGTTAAAGGTGTTTTTTCAAATACCGGAACGGCTTTGGTAATTACTAAAGGAGCTAAATTAAATGCTGTAGGTACAGCGGCCAGCCCGATTGTATTTACATCGGCTAAAACAGTGGCACAAGGAAGAAGTGCCGGAGATTGGGGAGGTATTATTCTTTTGGGTAAAGCCGGTTTCAATTTAAACAATGGTGTGAATAATATCGAAGGAATCACAGCCACTGTTAATACGGAATACGGTGGAGGTGCTTTGCCAAAGGATACTGATAGCTCAGGATCTTTAAAATATGTCCGAATTGAATTCGGAGGATTTGTATTTTCTCCAAACAACGAAATCAACGGGTTAACCTTTGGTGCCGTTGGTAGCGGAACGTCAATTGATTACGTTCAGGTTTCTTACTCAGGTGATGATTCATTCGAATGGTTTGGTGGTGCCGTAAATTGTAAACATTTAGTGGCTTACAGAGGTTTAGATGATGATTTTGATACGGATAACGGGTACAAAGGAATCGTTCAATTTGCTTTAGGGATAAAAGATCCGCTTATAGCTGATAATCCTGCTATTTCTACTTCAGAAGGATTTGAATCGGATAACAACGCTTCAGCTACTGTAGCCGCTACAGGGTACGATAATACTACGGCTATATTTACAAACTGTACATTAGTGGGTCCGGCCTTACGCGCTACGTTAGCTCCAACGGCTACTATAGCTGCCGGTCATGCCAGAGCTTTGCGTTTGAGAAGACTAACACAATTGAAAGTGTACAATTCCATTTTTATGGATTTTAAAAACAATTATTTATTCTTAGATGGTACAGCTGCTAATGCTAATGCAGGATTATTAAAGTTCAAAAACAATATCATTGCCGGAACTCCTGACGCTACTTATACTGGAGGTGTTAATCCAACGTCTCAAAATTCTTGGTTTACAGCTAACAGTAATAGTTTCCAATCATCAAGTACAGGATTATTGACATTGCCTTACAACGCTGCTACTAATACCTATTTAGGATTAGATTACAGACCTGGAACAACTTCACCAGCTTTCTCTGGTGCTGACTTTTCCGATTCTGCTTTAACCGCTTATATTGTTACCGCTACCGGTACTACTCCTTTAGTCAATAATGTTTCCTATTGTAAAAAAGATATAGTAGCTCCATTAACAGCTACCTTAACCACAACAGGTGTTTCTTTAAATTGGTATGCTGCAGCTACAGGCGGAACTCCTTTAGCCACAGCTCCAACCCCTCTTACTACTACAGCCGGAACAAAAGATTACTGGGTTTCTCAAATCAGTAATACAGGAATTGAAAGCGCCAGAGTTAAAATTACAGTTACTGTAAATGATTTGCCTACGGAAGTTTTAGGAGCTATCACAGGAACAGGACCAGAAGGTTCAGTGTCTGCTGTAGCTGTTGGTAAATATGTGGGGACTACAGCTCAATTTACTTATACTATTCCAGCTTTCGTAAATAGTTCACTTTCTTATTTATGGACTGTGCCATTAGGAGTTAATATCGTTAGTGGTCAAGGAACAAATTCCATTACCGTTAACTATGCTAACGTTTCTTATGGAGCCGGAACTGTGGGGTCTATCCAATGTCAAGCGGTTAATGCCAGTGGTTGTAAAACCGGAGCAAAAGTTTTAGCCATTACCAAAGCTTTACCTAAAGCACCGGCTTCAATTAAAATATTGAATACTAATGAAGGTTATCCAACACCGGCCATAGCCATCACTAAAATTGGACCTTATCTAGGGACAAATACAATACTTACTTTAACGGCAGGTGCTTCAATTGATGGAACTTCATTCAAATGGGAATTGCCAACAGGGGTTACCTTATACATTCCAAGTGGTGTTACTCCCGTAATTACTAATGTTACTTATACTGCTGAACCATTTTTTGCACCAGGTTCAACGCCTTCTACAGTAGGAACTAAATTTTGGGTAGTTACTTATAATGCTTATACATTTGATGTTAATGGTGTTTCAACTACCGTAACTACATCAACAGCGGTTCAAAAAATAGTTGGTTCAGGAGCTTACGGCGCCACAACTAGTGCTCCTTATGCTCCCTATGGAACTGTTATTACAAGTGATCAAAATTCCATTTTGGTTTCATTTGCCGGAATTACCAGTCCTACTACAAACAACACGTTATATTTAGGTGTAAAAGCTAAAAATGGTGTTGGGTATTCGGTTACCAGTAATGCCACTAATACTGATGTTGTTGCCAATAACAACATATCGGGATTATATAATCCAACTTACACCGAAGCTTATACCGCACCGGTACCACCTTCTACTAATGCTACTTCAACTTATTCAGCAACAGGAATTACACCTTCTCTTGCTAAATTGTTAAAAGTAACAGCTGCACTTCCTACAGCTCCTACTGCAGTTGCCGGTCAAATTATTGGTTTGTGTGGAGGAAATACTTATTCCTATTCAATAACAACCGCTAACTATAAAACGGGAGCAACAGGCTATAGTATTACTGCTCCAACGGGTTCAGTGGTTACTTCGGCAAGCAATTCTTCTAATGCATCCAATGTATTAACAACTACTGATGCTACTTTTTCAGTAACTTATCCAATCGGATTCACCGTTACTACTACAACAGCAATTCCTGAAAAATCATTGGTAATCTATTCTCGTAATGTGGTTGGAGCAAGTCTTTTGGCCAAAACAATTACACTTAGTACTTCAATGGCAGCTATCGGAATAGCTACGGGTTCAGCAGGGATAACCTCATTTACCAGATGTGCTACACAAACTTTCACTATTCCTGCAGCCATCGGGGCGACTAGCTATACTTGGACTCCGGCTAATGGTGCTGTAATCGTTAACGGTCAGGGAACGAATACTGTTGAAGTTGATTTTTCTGCTGTCCCTACAACGGTTACTAAAACCATATTGAAAGTAGCTGCCTTAAATAGTTGTGCTATTTCCAGCACTGCTAAATCAATTACATTGCTAAGTGTTGCTTGTGGTGCCAAAACGGATAGAGCCGATGTTGCTGTAAATAGCACCATTGAATTATATCCAAACCCTGCTTCAGATTCGTTCAATATTGATATGACTTTAGCAGGTAATGATGCAGTAACCATGTCAATTATTACTATTGATGGTTCAGTAGTGAGTACCAGAAAATTGGAGGTTACCGAAGGATTTAATACAGTAAACGAAAACATTTCTTCTTTAAGAACCGGAATTTACTTTATCCAATTGGTTAACGAAACTACTAATGAAACTATCGTTAAAAAGTTAGTTAAGAAATAAACTCGATATAATACAGAGTTTAAAAGGGCGCTATAAGCGCCCTTTTTTTATTAGTTACAACTCATCCCAAAAAAATAACACTTCGGTAATCTTAAATTGTATAGTTTTAACGTTTGATGAATCTTTGCAGCATCAAAACACAAACTTATGAAGTCTTTTTACTCTTTTCTACTTCTACTGTTAGCCCTTACCGCCAACGCACAAAATACGATTTCCGGAACGGTAGTGGATGAAAAAAACAAACCAGTAGTTGGTGCCAATGTCTTTATTGATGGGACTTATGACGGAGCGTCGACAGATGAAAACGGGAAATTCAGTTTTACTACCGATGCCAAAGACAATCAAACGCTGGTAGTAAGTTACCTGGCTTTTGAAACGTTGAAAGTTCTGATTGATGCCAACAATTGCAAAGACAAAACCTTCAAACTCAAAGAAAGTGTCAATTCGCTGGATGCTGTGGTGGTTACTGCCGGAACGTTTAGTGCCGGAGAAAAAAGCAGGGTTTCGGTATTGAAACCTTTGGATATTGTTACTACAGCCGGTTCGGCCGGAAATATTATTGCGGCTTTGCAAACCTTGCCGGGAACACAAACAGTGGGCGAGGATGGAAGACTCTTTGTTCGTGGTGGTGAAGCCGATGAAACCCAAACCTTTGTAGATGGTATTCGGGTGGCCCAACCCTATGGAGCGAGCACCAACAACCTACCAACTCGCGGCCGTTTTTCTCCGTTTCTGTTTAGTGGCATTTCATTTTCTACCGGTGGCTATTCCGCGGAATATGGGGAAGCTTTATCGAGTGTGTTATTGTTAAATACGCAGGACGAAGCTGATCAAAACAAAACCGATATATCCTTAATGACGGTGGGGTTAGGCTTGAGTCATACCCAAAAATGGAAAAAAAGTTCCTTGAGTGTGAATACCGCTTATATCGATTTAGCTCCTTATCAGGTAGCCATTCCTCAGAATGTGGATTGGAATAGACCTTACCAGTCGCTTTCGGGAGAAACGGTGTATCGCTATAATTTCAATAATGGAATCTTTAAAATGTACGCTGCTTTTGATGCTTCCCGCTTCGATTTGAATCAGGAAGATATCAATCAGCCCGAGAAAGTGCGGGTGAATTTGAATAATAATAATTTTTATTTAAATACTTCCTATAAAGGAAATTTTGGAGGCAACTGGCAGTTGTTTACCGGTTTGAGTTATGGCTATGGACAAAATAAAATTGACATCGATGCCAACCGAGTGAACAATGCTGAACACGCTTCGCACATGAAACTGAAACTGACGAAAAAGCTTTCCGACAGAGTAAAACTGAACTTTGGTACCGATTATTTCATTACTAAATTCGATGAAGATTACAACACAACTTTCAGCAGCGGTTATGATGCTGATATTGCTGCGGTGTATACCGAAGCTGATATTTTTTTTTCGAAAAACTTTGCGGCAAAAGTAGGAGTGAGAGCTTCGAATAACAATTATATCCGTGAAAATAGTATTTCGCCAAGAGCTTCGGTTGCTTATAAAGTCTCGAAAAACAGTCAGTTCTCTTTTGCTTACGGAAACTTTGAACAGGCACCCAAACAAGAGTATCTGAAATATTCGAACGACTTCAAAACCGAGAAAGCCGCGCATTACATTTTGAATTACCAATACGTAAAGAAAAACAGAACGCTGCGTACTGAAGTATATTGGAAAGCCTACAGCGATTTGGTAAAATACGACACGCCAAGAGCCCAATACGATTCCCAGTTTTCCAATGCCGGAACCGGTTTTGCCAAAGGCTTGGATGTGTTTTGGAGAGATGGCAATTCGATTAAAAATTTAGAGTACTGGGTTTCGTATTCCTACATTGACACCCAAAGAGAGTATAAAAATTACACCGCTGAGGTTACGCCGAGCTTTGTATCCAAACACAGTTTGTCCTTAGTAACCAAATACTGGATTCCGGATTGGAAATCACAAATAGGATTTACGCATCAGTTCAACACCGGGAGACCTTATAACAATCCGAATGAGACGGTTTTTATGAACGGGAAAACTAAAGTTTATAACAGCTTAAGCTTTAACTGGGCGTATTTGCTGACGCAACAAAAGATATTGTATTTTTCGGTTTCCAATGTTTTAGGAACACAGAATGTCTTTGGCTATGATTATGCCAACACACCCAATGGCAGCGGAGTTTATGACCGAAAAGAAGTTACGCCAACGGCAGATAGATTTTTCTTTGTTGGTTTCTTTTGGACTATTAGTGATAATAAGAAAGATAATCAGTTGAAGAATCTTTAAGGTTCTAAGTAAAAAAACTCAGTCCAAAAAAACAGTTCATCCGTCAAAAACAACAATTCGGTCACTATAAATTTTATAAGAATAAAAACCGAGATACTTTTGAAGTATAATTAACAATAAGTTTCAATCACAAAATCAATACAACAATCTTAAACCAAAACAGTATGAAAGCACTAATTACCGCATTTACATTTTTTATCTGTTCGTTACTAAACGCACAAACACAGTTTGAACAAGGCATGGGCAAAGCTATGGGACTTTGGAAAGAAGGAAAAACAGAAGAGGCTTCGGCTTTATTTGAAAGAATCGCTTCGGCTGAAAAAACCAATTGGTTACCGAATTACTACGTAGGCATGGTCAACGTTACGGCAGCCTTCAATCCGGCGAACAAAGACAAAGCGCCGGCTCTGTTAGACAAAGCCCAAACGGCGGTAGACAATGCCAGTGTCATCAGCCCGAATAATCCTGAAATCATCGTGTTGCAGGCGCTATTGTATACGGCTTGGTTGGTACAAGACCCAATGACCAATGGAATGAAATATTCAGGAAAAGTAATGGAAGAATATTATAAAGCCTTAGCGCTGGCTCCGGAGAATCCAAGAGCCGTTTTTGGGAAAGCCGATTTTGAAATCAATGGTGCCAAATGGACTGGTGCCGATGTTAAAAAGCTATGCAAAGAAGTAGAACGTTCCATCGATTTATTTGCTAAATTTAAACCGGAAGGACCGTTTTATCCAAATTGGGGATTGGAAAGAGCACAGGAAACCTTGAAAAACTGTAAATAAGAACAACTAACTTTAAAATCAAATACTCATGGAAAATCAAAACAAAGACAACAATAAAATAGCCGGGTATATCTTCGTAGGTTTTATGTTCGTTGGAATCGGAATAGGGATGGCATTTCATAAAGCAGGCATCGGAACGATGGTGGGCATGGGAGTAGGTTTTATCGCCTCGGCCATTTACAGAGCAGAAAAAAACAAATAAGACCACTATGAAATTCACCATAAAAGAACTACTCAGATCATTAGGAATCGGCTTAATTATTTTCGTAATTATTATTTTGCTGAACCTTATTTATGGTGAAAAGTTAGTAATTGACAGCCATTTGGGTGTTCGCTTTTTGTATACGATTTTGTACTCTGTTTCGCTTGGGTACTCTAATCAATGGCTGTTTGTTTATTTGGATAAAAAATTTGCCAATGAGCGATTTACCGCCAGGCGAATACTGGTTGGTTTTTTTGCCTCTTTTATCATGACCTTGGGCGTTATTTTCTTATTGCGAATTCTAGAGGATGTTATTATAGAAGGAAACACTTTTGAGCAATATTGGGCCAACGAACATGCTGCCAATTATGTTTTTGCTACGGTAATGACTTTTATTATACTCGTTTGTTTTTATGCTTTTTACATTTACAAAGCCTATACCGAAAACAAGGTTAAAGAGCAAAAAATCATTGCCGGAACCGCTTCGGCACAGTTTGAAAGTTTAAAAAACCAAATCGACCCACATTTTCTGTTCAACAGTTTGAATGTACTGAGTTCGCTAATAGAAGAGAATCCGGATAATGCTCAAAAGTTTACCACTTCCTTGTCTAAAATCTACCGCTATGTGTTGGAGCAAAAGGACAAAGAATTGGTCACCGTTCAGGAAGAATTGGCTTTCGCCAAAACCTACATGAACCTGTTAAAGATGCGTTTTGAAAACAGCATTACTTATGAGGTGTCAAGTGATTTTGATAATCCTGAGGCTAGAGTAGTGCCGCTATCGCTGCAATTGTTGTTGGAAAACACCATCAAACACAATGTGGCCAGCGAACAAAAACCATTGCACATTAAGATTTATATTGAGAATAATTATCTGATAGTAGAAAACAATTTACAGAAGAAAGAAGTGCTGCAGGATAGGCGAGGTGTAGGATTGCAAAACATAGTCAATCGGTACGGACTGATATCCGAACGCAAGGTGTTGATCGAAGAAACGGCTGATTGCTTTAAAGTCAAAATTCCGATACTAACCAAACAAATCGCTTTTATGGAAACGCAAAATATCTATAATGAAAATATGGCTTTCATGCGGGCCAAAGAACGTGTGGAAAAACTCAAAGGATTTTACGGCAACTTAATTTCGTATTGCTGTGTGATTCCGGTGCTGATTTTTATTAACCTAAAAAGTGGCGGATTTCAATGGTTTTGGTTCCCAATGTTTGGTTGGGGAATGGGAGTAACATTTCATGCTTTAGAAACCTTTGGTTACGGCAAATCATGGGAAGAAAAAAAGATTCAGGAGATTTTAAACAAAGACAAACAAAATAAATGGAAGTAATCATGGAAGAGAAGTATCAGGAATACGAAAGATACCAACGGGCTAAAAAGCAGGTGGACGAAATCAAAGGGTTTTACGGAAACCTAATTTCCTATGTGGTGGTGAATTTGTTTTTGTTATTCATCAATTTGAAATATTCACCGGAATATTTGTGGTTCTTTTGGCCGATGTTGGGCTGGGGAATCGGATTGTTATTCCACGGTATGAAAGCATTCAACTACACACCGTTCCTTGGAAAAGATTGGGAAGCACGAAAACTGAAAGAATTTATGGACCAAGAAAAACAACGCAACCATGGAAAATAGACTCACGCCCGATGAAATCAAATACCAGCAAGCGCTCAAACGGGTAAAGAAAATCAAAGGCTTTTATACGCATCTAATCGTTTATATTGTCATTAATACGATGATTATTGTAACCAAGATTGAGTTTGATAAGGGACAATGGAGTTTTGAATGGCGTCATTTATCAACTGCCCTTTTTTGGGGAATTGGTTTGCTGGCTCACGGACTTTCCGTTTTTACACCAACCTTTATCCTGAATAAAGACTGGGAAGAACGAAAGATAAAAGAACTCATGGAAAAAGAAAAAAACAATAAGTGGGAATAACATTTTCAAATTGACATGAACATCATTATCATTGAAGACGAAAAGCCGGCAGCCCGATTACTGCAACGCAAAGTAGAGAAACTTGGCTTGCAGGTGAATACGTTGTTGCATTCTGTAGAAGAAGCCATTCATTGGTTCAACACCAATACGCATCCTGATTTGATATTTCTCGACATTCAACTTTCGGATGGTTTGTCGTTTGAAATTTTTGAAACCATTGACATTAAAAGCGCTGTGATTTTTACCACAGCCTATGATGAATATGCGTTGCGAGCCTTCAAATTAAACAGCATTGATTATTTATTAAAACCGATAGACGAAGACGATTTGGAAACGGCAGTCAATAAATTCAAAGCCCGAAATATAACAGCGCCCAACCTGTCGCTCGATTTTGAAATGATCAAAAAAATGTTGGTCAACCCCATAGACCGAACTTATAAAAAGCGATTCACCATCAAAATGGGACAACAACTCAAGATGATTACCATTGATGAGGTGGAATGTTTCTACAGTGAAAACAAAGGAACTTATCTGCATACATTTGACAACCGTGATTACTTATTAGACAACACTTTGGAGCAACTCGAAACGGAACTCGATCCAAAAGAGTTTTATCGCGTAAGCCGAAAATTCATAGTCCCTATGAAAGCCATCAAAGAAATACAACTTTACAGCAACTCCAGACTGAAAGTCATTCTTCCCACCTACAAAGACGATGAGATAATCGTTGCCAGAGAACGTGTGAATGATTTTAAGGAATGGCTGGGGTAAGACTGTTAAAGTGTTGGTAAAATTTTGTTAACTAGCTTCTTGGCTTTATTTTAAGTTGTTAAATTCGTTAAGGGTTATCCTTTTTGATTGCCCTTTTTTAATAACATGAAGCTACTTTACCTTTTGTTTTTCGGATTAATCACTATTGGAACCACTGCGCAAAACGTGGCAGTTTATGATACTTATGCTGCTGCCGAAAAAGCCATTGTGCAAGACGATTCGACTATTTATGTGATCAACTTTTGGGCCACTTGGTGTGCGCCTTGTGTTAAAGAATTGCCTTCTTTTGAAAAACTGCATCTCGAAAATAAAAGCGTAAAAGTCATCTTAGTCAGTCTGGACAGTAAAAAAGA
Source organism: Flavobacterium sp. (assembly GCF_036741995.1). Lineage (GTDB taxonomy): Bacteria > Bacteroidota > Bacteroidia > Flavobacteriales > Flavobacteriaceae > Flavobacterium. Next base: position 16,616 of record NZ_DAINRG010000014.1, read on the forward strand.
TTTAGAAAAAAAACTGCTTCCTTTTTTGAAAAGAAAAAACATCACCGCCGAAGTTGTGCTGCTTGATGATAAGGATTATAACACTTGGCTTCCTAAGGTAGATAAAACTTGGTCGGGCTCTATTCCCGCCACTTGGATGGTGCAAGGCAAACGGAAACTATTTGCGGAGCACGATTTTGAAAGTTTTGCCGAACTCAACGATTACGTTAACTCTTTTACCAACTTAAATAAATAAGATATGAAAATCATTCCTCTTTTTGCTGTTTTGGTTACCTCTTTTTTAGGAACGACACTGCCTGTGGCCGGTGGGTATGCGCCCGGTGACAAAGCCACCGATTTTAATTTGAAATCTGTTGACGGAAAAATGCACCGTATGGCTGATTACAAAGATGCCAAAGGTTTTATTGTGGTTTTTACATGTAACACTTGTCCGTTTGCGGTAAAATATGAAGACCGGGTTAATGATTTGGCTAAGAAATACAAATCGAAAGGGTATGTGCTTTTAGCGATTAATTCCAATGATCCCGAGGTACAGCCAGATGATACGTTTGCCCTGATGCAAAAGAAAGCCAAAACCAAAGGCTTTGTTTTTCCTTATTTGGTAGATGAAGGCCAGAAAATATATCCGCAATATGGCGCGACTAAAACACCACATGTATTTTTGTTGGATAAAAATTTGATAGTAAAATACATCGGAGCCATTGATGATAATGCTGATGATGCTTCGGCAGTAAAACAACATTATCTGGAAGACGCCATTGCAGCTTTGGAAAATGGAAAAGACCCATCACCAGCGGTGACGAAAGTCATAGGTTGCTCGATAAAAGCAAAGAAAGCGTAAGCAAAAAGGACTTCAACTGAAGTCCTTTTTTTTTGTAATAACTAGTGAATAAAGCTTTTTCGAATACCTATCAAAGCCAATATCAACAGCGTGTAGGCTATGAAAAACGGTACGATTAATTCTATCCAACCCATGGGTAGCATTACAGCTATAATTAACAATTGAAAGCCCAATCCGTATAAAGACAGTAAGGTCATGAACCAGTTAGGGAATGTTTTTACTTTGTAGGCTTCAGGATCTAAAGCGTGAATGATTTTATCAAAAGTACCGTAAACGACGGAGTAAATTCCAAATAAAATATTAACCGATTTCTGAGTTTCCCCTGGCAAGGCTTTAGGTGTTTTGTATTCAAATACTTTACTGGTACTATCGCCACCAACCGATTTATTTCTTAAAATCACATAGTAGTAATTGTATAATGTTCCTTGAAGTTGTAGGCCAATGAAGGCCAGAAATGTGAACCAAACTGTAGTTTTGGAAACATAACAAATCGCCATTAAAAACAAGAAATTCAACACTATATCAAATACGCTGTCCAAATACCTCCCGAAATAAGAAGGGGTATTTTTCAATCGAGCCAATTCACCATCGGCAGCATCAATTCCTGATTTTAGTACTATGAAAAAGGCTGCCGCATAATACTGTTGTTGCAAAATGCAATAAATGGCAATCAGTCCGGAAAGCCCAAAAAGTAGGGTTACATGAATAGGAGTGAAGCGGGTATTTTTTAACTGATTGGCAAAAAATCGCCCGAAAGATCTTCCGTAATCTGATAAATCTAAAAATTTATCCTGTGTAGCAAGTTTAGACATTTAAGTTATAAACAAGGAATTGCGACAATATAGTCTGGGCAAGCGTATTATTTTGATAATCGATGTAACGTATAGGTCATCGCGGTTAGTAAAAAGAACGCCATCACTTGGTGTGTCAATCCCAACCAAAGCGGAACGCTATACAATAGTGTAAAAACACCTAAAGTGAATTGTAAAAATACAAGGAAAATCAAAGCATTCAATCCGTTTTGCTGTGGTTTCGAAAGCGTATATTTTTTACTTTTAAAATAGAGGAAAACAATCAAACTTACTACTACATAAGCCATTGTTCGGTGAACAAATTGCACGCCACTTTTGCCTTCTGTAAATCGGGCTAACCAGGTATCTTTTTCCAATGTGATACTGTCGTGAAAGAACTGTCCGTCACTCATAAGCGGCCAATGGTTATGAATCAATCCGGCATTTAATCCGGCCACGAAACCGCCGTAAATAATTTGTATTAAAAGAAATACTAATGTAATTCGAGCCAATTTTTTTAAAGGAACAATGACCTGATTTTTTTCAGGATACATTAAATCTAAGGCTACCCAAAGCGTGTAAGCAAAAGTGATAAAGGCAAAAGTCAAATGCAATGACAACCGGAAATGACTCACATCGGGATTGTCAACCAAACCGCTTTTCACCATAAACCAACCAAAAAAACCTTGTAGGGCACCCATTCCCAGAAGGACATAACATTTGTGTAAGGTGTCTTTGTCGATTCGTTTTTTGATTAAAAAATAAACAAAAGGCACTAAAAATACCAAGCCGATAATTCTGCCGATAAAGCGGTGAAACCATTCCCAGAAATAAATGAATTTGTAATCCGCTAATTGGAAATTGTTGTGAATATTGATTTTCTGGTATTCAGGGAATTTCTTGTATGCCTCAAAAGCCTGTTGCCAAGCTGCATCACTCAGCGGAGGAAAAGTATCGGTTACCAAATGCCAGTCGGTCATCGATAAACCGGAATTCGTCAAGCGGGTGATACCGCCAACGACCACCATTACAAACACTAAAACACAACCGGAAAGTAGCCAGATGATTACTGATTTATCTTTTTTCATTATATAAAAATGTTTTGCAAAATTAACTAATGATGATGCAAATTTCTGCTTCAACAAAAGTTAATCTAATATCAATTTATTTTACTTTCTTCAACCCCATTTTCTCGGCTTTCGCCAAAACAAAATCATAAGCCGCTTGGTATTCATTCGGAATTTCTCCTTCCAGTATGGCTTCTTTTACGGCTTCTTTCAACACTCCGATTTCGCGGGAAGGTTTTAAATTAAAGATCTCCATAATTTCTTCCCCACTGATAGGTGGTTGAAAATTACGAACGTGATCGCGTTCTTCGACTTCAATGATTTTACGGCGAACGATATCAAAATTGTTGTGGTATTTTTTAAACTTCGTTGGGTTTTTGGTTGTGATATCCGCTTCACACAACGTCATTAGGTTATCCACATCTTCACCGGCATCAAACACCAAACGGCGCACCGCTGAATCAGTCACTATATCTTCCGAAAGCACGATTGGTCTTGAGCTAAGCATGACCATTTTTTGCACAAATTTCATTTTTTGATTCAATGGCATGTGTAATCTTTCGAAGATTTTCTTAACCATTTTGCCACCAAGAAATTCGTGTCCGTGAAAAGTCCAGCCTTGTTTTTTATTGAAACGCTTTGTTGGCGCTTTGCCAATATCGTGCAACAAAGCCGCCCAGCGCAACCAAACATCATCGGTATTTGGACAAATATTATCTACGACTTCGAGTGTGTGATAAAAGTTGTTTTTGTGCGTATGACCTTCGATTTCCTCTACGTTGTTCAGCGCAGTTAATTCGGGAAGGATAAGTTCTAAAAGCCCGGTTTTGTATAAATGTAAAAAGCCAATCGATGGTTTTTCAGTAGAGAGAATTTTATTCAGCTCATCCACAATCCTTTCACCGGAAATGATTTTGATTCGGTCTTTATTTCGTTCAATGGCTGCCAATGAATCAGCTTCAATCGTGAAATTCAATTGCGTCGCAAACCGAATGGCACGCATCATCCGCAATGGATCATCCGAATACGTAATATCAGGATTCAAAGGCGTTTTGATGAGTTTGTTTTTCAAATCGGTTAAACCATTGAACGGGTCAACCAAATCGCCATAAGTATTTTGATTCAATGAAAAAGCCAAGGCATTGATGGTAAAATCGCGCCGGTTTTGATCGTCTTCCAAACTACCGTTTTCTACAATGGGATTGCGGCTGTGTTCGGCATAACTCTCTTTTCTCGCGCCAACAAATTCAATATCAATTTCCTTGTAGCGCAACATGGCGGTGCCATAGTTTTTGAACACCTGTACTTTGGGTTTGTGTGGTAAGAGTTCTGAAACTTTTAAGGCTAAGTCAATGCCAGAGCCAATGGCAACAATATCAATGTCTTTTTTAAAATCGCGCTGTAGCAGATAATCGCGGACAAAACCGCCAATCACATAGCTTTCGAGGTTAAGTTCCTGAGAAGCTTTGGAAACGATTTCAAAGATTTTATGGTCTAATGCTTGTTTGTAATTCATGCTGTTGTATGTGCAAACCGCGACTGCGACAGAAAACTATTTTCTAATGATTTTCACTTGATTGTCTAGCGAAAGTTTGATTATCGTAGACGGTTTGTCGCAAATTTTGTCGTGCTGCAAATTTACTACATAGTCAACACCTTTTATAATTTCGGGTGAAATTTCTTTGAAAGATTTTGGCGTAAACATTCCGGAAATATTAGCGGAAGTCGAAACCAACGGTCTTTTCATGCGCTCCATCAGTTTGAAACAAAATGGTTCTTTGACGATGCGCACGCCAAGGGTTTTATCTTCGGCAATGATATTTGAGGCTACATTTCGCGGATTATCCAGGATTAGCGTAGTTGGTTTTTCGGATAAATCCAAAATTTGCCAAGCCGTTTCCGGAATGTCTTTGAAGACGTTGTACATCATTTTTTCGCCATTCATCAGAACGATCATGCTCTTGGTTTCTTCGCGTTGTTTTAAGGCGTAGATTTTTTTTACGGCTTCCACATTCGTTGCATCGCAGCCAATGCCCCAAACCGTATCGGTAGGATAGAGGATGATGCCGCCATTTTGAATGACTTCGAAAGCTTGGTGTACTTCGGTGTTGATGTCGCTCATGATTTTTTGGTTTTAATAAAGTTCATCATCGGCAATTCTATGTATTTAAAAGTTAACTGACTTAGGAATAGCAAAGGTATTACAGTCAATGCAATAATGCCCCAATATTCCGGATTACTCAATTTGGCGGCACTTTCTATGCCAATGATTCCATAAAAAATGATGAATAATAGCGTTCCGTGAATCAAATACAAACTATAAGTGACTTGCCCAAATTTCCGCGAAAGCGAACTGGTCAGCAAACCAAAAAAGGAATTTCCGGAAGCTATGATGATAAAAAACAGCGTTGAGATAATGATGGGAATCGGTTTTCTGCCGCTTTCAAAAAAGCCAACGGAGCAAGCCAGTAATGCTAAGGCTATAAAGGTAAAAACAGCTTTTTTTAGTATAGGTTTTAAATCAAATTTCTTTAGTAAAACCGCTGCTAGTATTCCGCCGATAAAAGGCATAAAGTGGCGGATTGACGCTTGATTGATATAAAGAATCAATAAGAAAACAACTGTAAATAGCGCTACTGTTTTCGGCTTGACACTTTTGCGCAACAGCAAAGCGAAAACGGGTAATAAAAAGTAGAACATCCATTCATAAGGCAATGTCCAGGTAACTCCCGAATTCATTAGGAAAGTGTCTTTGAAACCATTGATGTCTGTCGTGCCATCTACAGTAAAAAAGAGCCAGGAACCTGCACTTTTCAGAATGTTTAAAAAACTGTCCTTTTGCTCCCAATGCGTATAGCAACCCACCATCATAAACACAACCAAAACCACAACAATGTACATAGGGAACAAGCGAAAAAAGCGGGCTTTTAAATAATGATTCCAATCAAAATCGGTTTTACTTTCGAGTACTTTGGTGATGAACAGGAAAGCCGTAATGATAAAAAACAGCACCACGCTCGTTTGTCCGAAATGGGTAAATAAATTAGATTTTGGATCATTCCATTCCTTGGTTTGAAGATATTGTTGCCAAATAAAGCTGTGATGCAGAAAAACAAAAAATGCCAAATAGCCGCGAACACCGTCGATTTCAGGATATTTCACCGGAAGTAAATCGAGTTTTATCAGCTTGTTTGTTGCAATAATGGTGGCAAACAAAACCATGAAAACCGGAATCAGACAAAGGTAAATGTTGTCACTCATGCTTATAATTTTTTCCCGAAAATGACTTGGTCAACCCAACCCTCCAAAGTGTATTTGTAGAAAACAGCTTCCGGAAGTTTTTCGTATTCGTTTTTAAAGAAATCAGCCGGAATGCTCGGATTTTCTTCGTCTATGACCAAAATATTATTCGGATTGTAAAAATCATACGTAACGATTTCGGGATTGGTAGTAATCAATTTTTTCTCCAAACCCAAGCTTTCCAAAGCTCGAAAAGTGAGTCCTTTTTGCCCGTGCCGATTGATATCCAGCAAGGTTTTAGAAGCCGCAATCAATTGCGTCATTTCGTCTAAAGATACTTTGGTAGTGAAAAATTCAATGTCGTCGGATTGTGCAGATTGGTCTTTATCCAAAACCATAAACTTGTAGTGAATGTTTTTCGACTTCAGATCTTTGGCAATTTTCAGCAAAGTGCTCAACCGTTTGTCTTTGGAACTGATGTTGAAAATATCGTATTTTAAATCGGTTTTTGTTTCCGGTTTTTGGGTGTAAATCCAATTGGGTGCGAAGTTCAAATGGAACGTTTTGCAGTCCTCTTTTTCAAAGGAAAACACCGTGTCAAAGCAGGGAATGGCTCTTTTTATTTTTGGACAACGGTAAGTGTTGTCGTTAAAATAACCAATGGATTTGGTGGTGAATTGCTTTAATTCTTTCAGGTATTTTGGGTCGATAAAATCACCTTTGATGGTTAGAATAATATCGTGTTTGTCGCCAATGGCTTTGATTTTTTTGATGATTTCCTGTCCGTAGTAAATGTTTTTGATGTTCTTTTTCAGAAAGGTTTTCAGGAAAAAATTGTACACTTTATAAAGCGGATTCGGGTATTTGTAACTAAAACTGTGAAAATCGATGTGATTGACTTCGTGTCCTCGTTGCTCCAACGTGGTGGCAATGTGTTTGTTCAATCCCCAATTGTCAAAGCTTATCAGTGTAATTCTCATGTTCCCAAAATAAAATGTCTACAAATATAATTCATATCTTCCCGAAAGTGATATTTGAGTACAAATTTGGAAAAGAAAACTAAAAAATTCTATATTTGAAAAAATAAAAAACACCAATGGATTACGATAACAAACCCAGTCATTATTATAGTAAAGTTCGCTACGAAATGTTGAAATACCTGCCAAGCGATGCGAAAAGAATCCTGGAAGTTGGCTGTGGGAATGGTTGTTTTATCGAAGAAATCAAGAAAACACATCAAGGCGAATTTTGGGGAATTGAAATGATGCCCGATGAAGCGGAAGCCGCCAAAAGCATTTTAGATAAAGTGTTTGTTGGTTTGTGTGAAGATTTTATTGACGATTTACCCGATAATTATTTTGATGCCATTTACTTCAATGATGTGTTGGAACACATGTTTGATCCGGGTAGTTTTTTGGATAAACTGAAAAGTAAATTGACGGACACTGGCGTGGTAATCAGCTCTATTCCGAATATGCGTTACCACAATGAATTGTTTAAATTAGTGATTGGCAAAGACTGGAAATACTGCGATCACGGGATTATGGATTTTACGCATTTGAAGTTTTACACGCAAAAAAGCATCCGTAGAATGTATGAAGAAGCGGGCTATAAAGTCAAAATCAACGAAGGGATTAACAGAACCAAATCGATAAAACCGTATTTGTACAACATTCCGTTTTTCTTTACCCAACTTGACATTTTCTACCTGCAATACGCCACGGTAGCTTCCAAAAAATAAGCTTACTTTTTAACGAAAAAGCGATTCATTTCGCTCAAGCCTTCGGTCACTAAGTCGTAGTTGATGTTCTCGTCTTTGAGCGGATTCAGCATGCCGTCAGTTACATCAAAAAGCCCAGAAGGATAAATGTTGGTAATCTTATTCTTTTCGATAATGGCAAACTTTTGGTTGTAGCCACAAATAAAGTAATCGCGTTTATTCGGAATAAATAAATCTCTCCCGAAGCTGAAATCTTTCAAGTCGTTTTTCACACCCAGATAATCTTTCAGTATGGTTGCGGTTATGTCATAATGAATGGTTTGGTGCGTAAAGGTTTTAGGCGCTTTCGAGGCATCAAAAATCATCATTGGCGTTCTGATTTGGTATTTCGAGAAGTTGCCACCGTGCTGCCAATAGCCTTTTTTGCAGTCGTTGAATTCCTGACCGTGATCTCCGGTGATGACAATTAAAGTGTTGTCTAACATTCCTTTTTTCTCCAGTTGTACCAATACTTTTCCAATTAATTCATCAATATAATGCAGTGAATTCAGGTAACGATTGTACAGTAAAGCCGGGTTGTAATCATCATCCATTTCCAGATAATTGACTTCGGCCAGTGATGGTTTGAATTTCAGATTATAGTTTTTCGGAATGTCAAAACCGTGAGCCGAATCGTAGAACAAATAGCCAAAGAAAGGCTTCTTAGGATCGTGTTTTTCCAAAGCCGCCATCCATTCGTTGTTAATGGTCAAATCCCTGTCGGATGGATTTTCGCCTTTAGAGGAAACTCTTAGATTCGGAACTTTGGCAAAAACATTTCTGTTGAATGGTGGATTCTCCAAGCCAGAACTGCCATAAATCAGCAAATCATATTGTTGTTTTTGCAATTCATTCATAAAAACTGGCGCAATTTCCTGACCGGTAAAAGTGTCAAAATACGTCGCCGGAATACCGTAAAATAAAGAGAAAACGCCTCCAGTAGTCATATTAGAACCGCTAATGTGATTGTCAAATAGCTGGCATTTTTTGGAAAACTGATAAATATTTGGCGTAATAGCTTCCGTCATGCAATTGTAACGCCAAGTATCTACAATCAAATAAAGAATATTTTTGCGAGTTGGCGAAGTTTCTGAAACTATTGGATGCAACGGATAATTCACCGTTTTATTACTGAAATCTGTGTTGGTTAATTCCTTGTTGCGTTTGGCTTTGGCTTCGTCTACCAAGCCCATAGAATCCAATAAATCATCAGCCGTAAGGGGGTAAAAAACCGGAAATACATTTTTCACCTGCGTCACCGGACGGTAATAATTGGCGTCCGACCAGGCATACACAAAATTGCTGAAAAGTGTAGCAAAAACGAAAAAGGCCAAGGTAGCTTTGATTCGCAACTTTATGTCTTTGGCAATGGCTTTTTTGGCCAAAAAGAAAAAGAAAAACTGCAATCCAATCAATCCGGCCACAAATAAAACAGCAATAATAATGTTGATGGCAGAGAACTGAAAGATATCACCGGAGCGTTTTCCAAAAACCAGTTTCAATACGATGGGCGAAATGTGATACCGGAATTGCCCGAAAATCGTAGAGTCGATTTGAATAATCAAAATCACCAGAACCGAAAACAGCATGTGTATGCCTTTGGTTAATCGCTTGGATTTGGTCAATAATAAGGTCATTAAACTCAACAAAATCGGCAAAGCACCCAACAGGAAAAAATGGCTGAAGGTGGTGATGGTTAAGTAAAACTTGGTAAATAAAGTATCGGCATTTTCAAAAAAAGCGCTGTATTTTTTGGAAATAATCAGCAGGACGATGACGTTAAAAATAAAAACAACGTAGAGCTGTTTTTTCAGGTTCTTTTTTTCAATGTCCATGTAAAGTCTGTTAAAAAAATCTTAAATTTAATTTGCAAATCTAATTAGTTATTTTGAAAATTATCTAATTAAATTTGTAAAAAAATATTCGATGGAGTTCCGCCTAAATTCAAAAACTAATTTTTCCCAATCTGACGTTCTTTCGATGCTTCAAAACTTTTCCACAACCGGGAAAATGTTCATTGATGGCAAAAGAAATAAGATTAAATTATTTGAATTAAATGGCAGAACACTCAATGTAAAAGCTTTCAAAGTCCCTCATTTAGTCAACAAAATCATCTACCAATATTTCCGAAAATCCAAAGCCAGACGTTCGTTTGAATTTGCCAACAAACTCATTGAAAACGGTATCGGAACTCCGGAACCTATCGCGTATTTGGAGAATGCTGATTTCCTCGGTTTGAAAGACAGCTACTATGTCAGCGAACATTTGGTAGCCGATTTAACGTATCGCGAGTTGGTCGAAATTCCCAATTATCCCGATGGCGATACCATCTTGCGTCAGTTTACCCGATTTTCTTATTTGTTACATCAAAAAGGCATCGAATTTAAAGACCATTCGCCAGGGAATACCTTAATTAAAAAGAACGAAAGCGGTACTTATGATTTCTTTTTGGTTGATTTGAACCGCATGGAATTTCATAACAAAATGTCCTTTGAACTGCGCATGAAAAATCTTTGCCGTTTAACGCCTCACAAAGAAATGGTGGCCGTGATGAGTAATGAATACGCCAAAGTTTCAGGCGAATCTGAAGAAAAAATATTTGCAACCCTCTGGAAAATGACCGCCGATTTCCAATACCGCTATTACCGCAAGAAAAGAATCAAAAAGAAATTGAAGTTTTGGAAGTAAAATTTCTGAAAAAATAGTATTTTTCACTTCTGATATATTTTGATGAAAGTTTCTGTAATCATTACTACTTACAATGCCGAAGATTGGTTGCGAAAAGTCCTCATTGGCTTTAGCGTTCAAACGGAAACCGACTTTGAGCTGGTGATTGCCGATGACGGTTCGACTTCAAAAACTAAAGAAGTTATCGATACTTTCGCCTCAAAATTTAAACATCCGATTGTGCATGTTTGGCAGGAAGACGATGGGTTTCAAAAATCCAAAATCCTCAACAAAGCTATTTTAAAAACTAATTCTGATTATTTGCTGTTTACAGATGGCGATTGTGTTCCGCGTCAGGATTTTGTGGCGGTGCATTTGAAATATAAAGAAGAAGGGTATTTCCTTTCGGGCGGGTATTTCAAGTTGCCGATGGACATTTCACAGGCTATTTCAGAAGCAGATATTATTTCTCAAAATTGTTTTCATATTTCCTGGTTGAAAAAACAAGGGTTGAAAATGAACTTCAAAATCACCAAACTCACACACAGCAAGCTCTTCGCTGATTTTATGAATTGGGTAACACCCACCAAACGCTCGTGGAATGGACATAATTCTTCCGGTTTTAAAAGTGATATTTTAGCCGTTAACGGTTTCAATCATGATATGAAATACGGTGGCTTGGACAGGGAATTAGGGGAACGCTTGTTCAATTTAGGATTGCTTTCCAAGCAAATTCGGTATAGTGCCATTTGCCTGCATTTAGACCACGCTCGTGGGTATTCAAGTCCGGAAATCTGGGAGAAAAATAATGCGATTCGAAGTTACAACCGCAAGCACAAAGTCATTCAGATTGAAAACGGCATTTCGGCTCTTTAGTTTTTTGGGAAACTTAAGTCTTTGAAATACGCTTCCAGTTTCTCTAAAATCAGTTCTAACGGATATTCGTCAAAGTATTTAAAGGTGTGTTCCTTGATGTATTTCTCATCGTGTTGCTCATAGATTTCGGGTTTCAAATCTTTTAAATGAATGGAAATATTGCCTTTTTCATTTTCAAAAATCTGCCAGGTTTCTTTATCCACCGATGGCGAAAACAAAGAAAAAGTAGGAACGTTCAACGCTTTGGCCATATTCACCGAACCGCCTTCGTTGCCAATCAGCATATCGCATTGCGATAACAATCCTAAAAACGGTCGCAAGCCTTTGGCATACAAATCAAAGTGAATGTTCTTTTTGGTTTTGTCAGTACAGTAATCGTAAATCTTTTGCGCTTCTTCCGTTTGTGACGGAATGTAGTTGAACAAAATATCAGCATCCAGTTTTTCTACAGCAAAGTCAATAATCTTCGCCATGTTTTCCAACGGATAGGTTTTGTACCATTCGCTGCCCAAAATCCCCATCATAATCAACGGTTTTTTGCCCACTTCTATGCCAAATTTGCCCAGCAAAGCTGTAGCTTCCTGAATCTCGTTTGGTGTTAAGAAAATCTTTGGTTTATAGTCGGTAATGGTTTCTTTAATCAATGGTTTTAGCAACAATAACCGATTGTCGATGGCCAAACCTAAGTCGGATTTAGTACCATTCGGAATGCGTTTCATGTTGTAATTGTAGAAGATTTTGGAATAGCCTTTGTCATATGAAATCTTGTATTTGGCGCCCGAAAATAGCGTAATCAAGTTGGTTTCCAGTTTGCTGTAGGCATCAATAACGACATCGTAGTTATTCTTTCTAATCTGAAAAATGAATTTCAATAATTTCGGATACGATTTCCGAACTTCATTGGTCAAAACGATAATGTTATCAATATTAGGATTCTCTTTCAGCACATCCACACAGTTGGGATAACACATATAATCAACAGTAGCGTCAGGATAAAACTTTTTTAAGTTGTTGGATATAATCGTGCTGGTCAGCACATCGCCAATTCGTTTTTGTTGAATAACCAGTAGTTTCATAAATGACAATCCTTATTATTGATGCGGCTAAAATACAAAGTATTTGAAGAAGCCGTCAGCCTTGTGATGAAATTAGTGGCAAAAGTTATATTTTTGCTTCCAACAAAAGCAACTTACTATGGCAATCAGCGGTTTGGTTATCACGTTTAATGAAGAAAAAAATATCGGCAAATGCATCGATGCACTGTTCAAAGTGTGTGACGAAGTGATTGTGGTAGATTCGTTAAGCAAAGATAAAACCGTTGAAATCGCTACCGCCAAAGGAGCCACTGTTATATCGCAGGCTTTTTTAGGCGATGGGCCACAGCGCACGCACGGTTTGCCATTTTGTAAAAACGATTGGATTTTGAATCTCGATGCTGATGAATATTTGGATGCAGATGCTCAGGAATTTATTTTAAAAGAAAAGTATCTGATAGGCAATTATGATGCGTTCAGTTTCCGAATTAAAAACTTTTTAGCAGATAAATTAATCGACTTTGCCGGTTGGTATCCGGATCATAAAGTTCGGTTTTTCAACAAAAAAACGGCTGGTCCTTCGCCATCGATAGTCCATCAAAAAATCATCGCACAAAACGAAACGAAAGTTCCGGTACACATTCTTCACTACGGTTGGGATTCTTTGGAGCAGATTATTTCTAAGAAAAATCAATATTCCGGTTGGCATGCGCAACAGCTGTATGATCAGGGCAAAAGAGTGAATGCGTTCAAACCGGTTTTAAACGGAACGGTGGCTTTTGTTCGTTGTTATTTCTTCAAAAACGGAATACTGAACGGTTTAGATGGTTTAAGTATTTCAATGATACAGGCATTTTTCTCCTACATGAAATACGCCAAATTGATTAAACTTCAGAAAGCGAATAAGTAATTATTGCGTGGTCAATTTATCCGAAATCATTCTCTCGTTGAAGGATTGCACGTAGGCTTTGATGAATTTTGTCATTTCTGCAGCTCGCTTTTTATCTTTGTTCAAGAGATTGTTTTTGAGCAGTTCGTCAGTTTTGAAATTGTACAAACCAATCGCTTTTTGTCCGTCAAACGCCAGATAATAATCATCTTTAATCAGGTGATAAATATTGTCCAAATAATACACCACATAATTTTTATCGGAACTGAATGGCTTGCCATAAGTCACTACTGCATCTTTTATTTTCAGATAGTCTAAAATGCTTGGCAGCACATCAATCTGCTGGAAATTTTTCTGCTGAACACCTTTGAAATTAGGATTGGAAGGGTCAAAAAACAAAATCGGAATTCTGAATTTTCCAACATTCGTCCGGTATTTATCGGCGGTTGGCTCGGAACAGGTATGGTCGGCAACGATTACGAAGAGCGTATTGTTGTACCATGGCTCTTTAGTCGCCGATTTGAAAAATTGTTTTAAGGAATAGTCAGTATAGCCAATGCTTTCCTGAATTTTTCGGTTGCCTTTGATGAATTTGCCTTTGTATCTATCCGGAACTTTATACGGATTATGAGAAGAAATACTGAAAAGCGTACTGAAGAAAGGTTGTTTAAAGCTTGTCAATTTTCTATTGAAAAACTGCATGAATTCTTCGTCAAAGATGCCCCAGCTGCCGTCAAAAGCTTCGGGCCCCACATATTCATTTTTGCCAAAATAATGGTCAAATCCGGCCACTTTACAATACTGATCAAAGTTCTGACTGCCGTTAAACGCACCGTGGAAGAAAGACGTGTTGTATCCTTGTTTCTTCATGATTTTTGGCAAACCATAAACCTTATTCAAGGAATAGCCTGAAGAAATAATCGAAGTATTCATCAAACTCGGAATACTGGAAAGCGTAGAAGGTACGGCATCAATAGAGACTTTTCCGTTGGCAAAACCATTTTTGAAATAATAGGATTGTGTGGCTAAAGAATCAATAAACGGCGTAAAACCTCTGTGTAAATTTTCATCGCCAAAACTTTCCAAAATAAAAATCACCACGTTTTTCTTAATCGGATTTTCCGTTGAACTAGAAACAAATACCGGATTGAAAATTTGATTCAGTTCTTTGTCTGTATAAAATTTGGGATCGATCAGCGTTTCTTTTTTTCCTGCCGTTTTCATAATACTGAAAGGCGTGTTCAGCACCAAAGCCGAATTACCCAATGAAGAATAATTAATGGCGTCGACGATGCGCAAAGGTTTTTCACTCCAGCCACCACGGGCCATCAGCAAGCCAACGCCAAGCGAAAGTATCATGATTCCGGTTTGTTTGGCTATAGTTTTTACGGTCAACTGTTCCAATGGAAAAATGAATCTCGGTTTGGCTATAGCTTTCCAAAGCAAAATCGCTAAAAGAATAAAACCAACCAAGATGTACCAAAACTCCTGAAGAAAGGAAATGATCAAACCACCGATTTCGTGCTCCATGCCTTTGGCAGTAATGAGTCCAAAAGAACTGCGTCTTCCGGTGAATTTGTAGTATTCTAAATCGACAAAATTGGTAGCGATGAAAAGCAAGTTGACAGCAAAGAACCCAATTTTCAAAGCCTTCTGATATCCCTTTTTATATTTAAAATTTCCGGGGAATAAATGCAGTAGAATGAACAATAAATTGATAAAGCCAATCGCTGATAAGTCGAACAAAGCACCACCTAGAAACGTCTTTACATCTAAATTGGTGAAATTACCACGATTAAAAAGCAGGAATAACACTCGGCTAAACTGATACACCAAAAAGACAATCAGTATTCTGCGAATCAGTAATTTCAACAATTGTTTGTAATTGAACATCTAAAGCTTTTATGAAGGGATTAAACGGCTACGTCGTATTCTCTCAACGCATTGTTCAGAGAAGTCTTTAAATCGGTCGAAGGTTTGCGGGTTCCGATGATTAACGCACAAGGTACTTGATAGTCGCCAGCAGCAAATTTTTTGGTATAACTTCCCGGAATCACCACGGAACGCGCGGGCACAAAACCTTTGTATTCTATAGGTTCACTTCCGGTAACATCTATAATTTTGGTGGAAGCCGTGAGGCAAACATTAGCACCCAGTACCGCTTCTTTTTCCACACGAACGCCTTCTACTACAATACAACGCGAGCCGATGAAAGCACCGTCCTCAATAATCACAGGAGCCGCTTGCAATGGTTCTAAAACGCCACCAATGCCAACGCCACCCGAAAGGTGAACATCTTTGCCAATTTGGGCACAACTGCCTACCGTTGCCCAAGTATCTACCATGGTGCCTTCATCTACATAAGCGCCGATGTTGACATAGCTTGGCATCAGAATCACTCCTTTGGAAATGTAAGCGCCATATCTTGCCGTTGCCGGTGGCACCACGCGGATTCCTTTTTCGGCATAACCGGTTTTCAACAGCATTTTGTCGTGGTATTCAAAAATACCAGCTTCCCAGGTTTCCATTTTTTGGATGGGGAAATACATGACTACTGCTTTTTTTACCCATTCGTTGACCTGCCAACCGTCAGCCGTTGGTTCCGCTACGCGTAAAGTACCCGAATCCAATAATTCGATAACTTCTCTAATGGCTTTTGTTGTGATTTCTTCTTGCAGTAATGCTCGGTTTTCCCAAGCGGTTTCTATAATATTTTGTAAAGTGACCATGATTTTTGAATTTTGCTTCTTACCGTTAGACCTTAGGTCTCGAGTGAGCAAATATAGTTTCATTTTTAGAAAGTGCCAAGCATTTGTTGGTCAGTTTATAGTATGAAAATAATGTTAAATTCTATTTTTTCCATTTTAGAATAAGTAAGTTTGTCGGGCATGTAATTCAGTAGTTTATGAAAAAAAATACTATCCTTCTCGTGGTTTTTATGGTTTTTTTGGTCAGCTGTCAAAAGCAAACTAAAAACGAAGCAGTAGATAAAGATTCAACAGCAGTGGCTAAGGTTATTGATGCCAAAAATACTTTGGACTATGAAGGAACTTATAAAGGAATCTTGCCCTGTGCTGATTGTGAAGGGATTCAAACCGAAATTTGTATTAATGAAAATGCTACCTATACTTTAAAGACTACCTATTTGGGTAAAGGGGCCAAGATTTTTATCCAAAAAGGGAATTTTTCCTGGAACAAGAAAGGTAACATTATTTCACTTGAAAATGTTGCCAATGGACCCAATCAATATGAAGTGGCTAAAAACAGCTTAACACAATTGGATATCACCGGAAAAAAAATTACCGGAAATCATGCTGCCGATTATATTTTGGCCAAGCAAAAAGCAACGATTGAAAATGACGCAGCTATAGACGAAACAAAAACCACGGTTGACCTGAATAATAGAATGGAATCCCAAACCGTAATTAAAAAAGTCAATCCCGCTGTCGGAAAAGTTGCTTTGGCGGAAACCAAATGGAAATTGATGACATTAGGCGGAAAAAGCACCAAGCAGAGTGGAAAGAAAATCTATTTTTTAAAACTGAATTCTAAAGATGGCAGATTTAATGGGTATGCCGGATGCAATAATTTTTCCGGAAACTATGTAATGCCGTCGGCTTTTGGTATTTCGTTTTCCAATGTAATTTCGACTATGATGGCCTGCCCGAAAATGGGATTGGAAAGACGCTTTTCAACCATGTTGGGTGAGGTTGATAATTATGCGCTGAAAGATAATATCCTCCAACTCAAAAAGGGAAAACAACAAGTGTTAGCCACATTTGAACCATCAAAATAATCTGAATTTCAAAATCCCGATCGCTACTATTGCAGAATATTGTGTAACTAATCAACAGAATTGTATAACGTATTCGAATTCAGTTAGTCTAGCTTTGTACCATATAGTACAAATTACTATATCTTAATTTTATGAAGAATATTTATTTTATCGTTGCCGTTTTATTTTTTGGTTTTACCAGCTGTAAAAACACAGACAAAACAGAGGTTAAAAATTCGAATGATTCTATCTCAGTGCAAGAAAATAGAGTGGAAGCGAAAGATACGGCCAATGCTGATACTACTACAACCGAAAATGATTCGTCGGATGTTAAATTGTTAAACAAAATGGCAACATCCACATCCACAACCACCACTGATTCATCAAAAGGCAAATTTGCTCTAGCGGAAACCAAATGGAAATTGGTTGAATTAAACGGAACGACTGTTGAAAATACTACTAAAAAGGACTATTTTATCAATTTTGATTCTAAAAGTGGAAAATTTGAAGCTTTTGCGGGTTGCAACAAGATTACCGGAACTTTTTTTATGAAAGCAGCCAACAAGCTAGGTTTTTCAAAAGTTACAGCAACCAAAATGGCCTGTGATAATATGAATTTTGAAAATGATTTTATTAAAACCATCCAAAAAACAGATAATTACATGATTGAAAACAAAGGGACGATGCTGCATTTTCATAGCGGAAAAAAGGCAATCGCCAAATTTGAAGCAATTAAATAGAACAACCTCTTTACTATATACGAATCCTTGCCTTTGGTGAGGATTTTTTTTGTTCACATCTTAATAGACTTGAGTATCTTTGTGTGAAAAATTCATAAAAATGCCAAGAATTCTCGCCATCGATTATGGAATAAAACGCACCGGTATTGCGGTTACAGATGAACTGCAAATTATTGCTTCGGGCTTAACTACGATTCCTTCGGAAACGGCGATTGTGTTTTTACGAGAGTATTTTTCCAAAGAAAATGTGGCTAAGGTTTTAATTGGTGAACCCAAACAAATGAATGGCCAGCCTTCGGAGAGCACACCGGTTATTGAAAAATTTGTAGCCGCTTTTACAGTCGCTTTTCCCGAAATGACAATCGTAAGAGTGGATGAACGTTTTACCTCCAAAATGGCTTTCCAAACCATGATTGATAGTGGATTGTCAAAGAAACAGCGCCAAAACAAAGGCTTGGTTGATGAAATTGCCGCTACCATTTTACTACAAGATTATCTGACACGAAAAATGATTTAATTTCGTTACTTTTGCCAAAAAAATTCTGAAAATGATTATTCCTATTTACGGATACGGTGAACCTGTTTTAAGAAAAGTTGGGGAAGAAATTTCGCCGGACTATCCCAATCTAGCGGACATTATCGCCAATATGTATGACACGATGTACAACGCTTATGGTGTGGGTTTAGCCGCGCCACAAGTAGGTTTAGCCATCAGATTGTTTGTCATAGATACCGAACCTTTTAGCGATAGTGATGACCTGACCAAAGAAGAACAAGAGCAATTGAAAGGGTTTAAAAGAACGTTTATCAATGCCCAAATGCTGAAAGAAGAAGGCGAAGAGTGGGGTTTTAACGAAGGTTGTTTGAGCATTCCTGATGTGCGCGAAGACGTGTATCGCAACGAAAGAATCACCATTGAATATTGTGATGAGGATTTCAATAAAAAAACCGAGGTATTTGACGGTTTGATTGCCCGTGTGATTCAGCATGAATACGATCATATAGAAGGCATTTTGTTTACCGATAAAATTTCGATGCTGAAAAAAACGCTGATTAAAAAGAAACTGCAAAACATCATGGAAGGCAAAGCCCGTCCGGATTATAAAATGAAGTTTGCCAATAAAAAAGGAAGGTAATCTTAAGTGTAAAAAAAGTAAAAATTCTTAAATCTAAAGATATTTTTACTTTAATTTGTCATCCTGAATTTGAATTTAAATAATAGTATTGCCCTAAACCAAATTAAAAAATGAACGTAGAAAAAATTTTAGCCATTGCCGGAAAACCGGGTTTATTCGAATTGAAATTGCAAACCCGCTCTGGGTTTTTAGCAGAATCATTGCTTGACGGAAAGAAAATTACCGTTGGAATGAGAAGTAATGTGAGTTTGCTTTCTGAAATTTCAATGTACACTTACAGTGAAGAAAAACCTTTGGTTGAAATTATGCGTGCCATTGCTATCAAAGAAAATGAAGGACCAACCATTTCTAATAAAGAAGACAACGCTAAATTGACGGCTTACTTCAAAGAAATTTTACCGGATTATGATGAGGACAGAGTATATGTTTCCGATATCAAAAAAGTGCTAAACTGGTATAACATCCTTCAGGCTAAAGGCTTGGTTTCAAAAGAAGAACCAAAAGTGGAAAACGCTGAAGCGGTGAAAGAAGAAGTGGTGAAAGAAGTTAAGAAAGCCGAAAAAGCACCAAAGGCAGAGAAAGCTGAAAAAGAACCAGCCAAACCAAAAACGAAGAAATAGTTAATTACTTTCTAATAAAAACAAATCCTATTGCTGCATTTCAGTGATAGGATTTTTTATTTTTACATAAATCAGACACTATGAACACCCGTCAACAACAACTCGAAGCTTTCAACCGATTACTAGATATCATGGATGATTTGCGCGAAAAATGCCCGTGGGACAAAAAGCAAACACTCGAAAGCCTGCGGCATCTGACCATTGAGGAAACCTATGAACTGGGCGATGCCATTTTGGATAATGATTTACCCGAAATCAAAAAAGAGCTTGGCGATTTGCTGTTGCACATTGTTTTTTATGCCAAGATTGGAAGCGAAACCAATGCTTTCGACATTGCCGATGTGGCCAACAGTATTTGTGATAAACTGATTGACCGTCACCCTCATATTTATGGTGATGTTGTAGTGGCTGATGAAGAAGAAGTAAAACAAAACTGGGAAAAACTCAAACTCAAAGAAGGCAAAAAATCAGTATTGGAAGGTGTTCCCAAAAGTTTGCCCGCTCTAGTTAAAGCCAGCCGGATTCAGGATAAAGTAAAAGGCGTTGGCTTCGACTGGGAAGAACCGCATCAGGTTTGGGACAAGGTTCAGGAAGAATTACAGGAGCTACAAGAAGAAGTTGATGCTGGCAATCAGGATAAAATTGAGGCGGAGTTTGGCGATGTATTATTCTCCATGATAAACTATGCAAGATTCCTCAAAGTTAACCCCGAAGACGCTTTGGAACGCACCAACAAAAAATTCATGAAGCGTTTCATGTACCTCGAAAGCAAAGCCGGAGAACTCGGCAAACCCTTAATGGATATGACATTGGCCGAGATGGATGTCTTCTGGAACGAAGCCAAGAAATTATAAAATCGGGAATTATGACACCACCGTATTACGCTGTAATCTTTACTTCTGTCAGAACAGAAATCACCGAAGGCTATGAGGAGATGGCAGCACTAATGGAAAAACTGGCGAAAGAACAAGACGGGTTTTTGGGCGTAGAATCAGCCAGAAATGAAATAGGAATCACTGTTTCGTATTGGAGAGATTTAGAATCTATAAAAAAATGGAAACAGCAAACCGATCATTTACAAGCTCAGCAAAAGGGGAGAGCCGTTTGGTATAAAAACTACACCACCCGAATTGCTTTAGTGGAACGAGAGTATTCCTTTGAAAGGGAAAGCTGAAAATATTTAAGTACATTTGAAATAAACCAACCAAAAAACCAATCAAAACCAACCTTATGCCAGAAGTAAAACACGAATTAAAACGTTCTTTAGGATTAATTGATGCCACGAGTTTAGTTGCCGGTTCCATGATAGGATCCGGAATCTTTTTAGTAACAGCAGCCATGGCTCGAGATGTAGGTTCGGCTGCCTGGATATTAGTCATTTGGCTAGTCACAGGATTACTGACTATGTCGGCTGCCTTAAGTTATGGCGAATTGGCCGGGATGATGCCCAACGCCGGCGGACAATATGTTTACATTCAACGGGCGTATGGAAAGCTGATTTCCTTTTTATACGGCTGGACCGTTTTTACCGTAATTCAAACCGGAACAATTGCAGCAGTGGCAGTCGCTTTTTCCAATTATACTGCGGTATTCTTCCCTTTTTTGGAAAATAAAATACTGACTTTAGGCGAAAGTTTTGCCTTTACCAACAAACAGATTTTAGCGATGTTCATTATCATTTTGCTGACTTTTATTAATACCAAAGGAATCAAAAGCGGGAAAATTATTCAATTGGTTTTTACTTCTGCCAAATTGATTGCTTTGTTTGCTTTGATAACATTAGGGATTTATATAGGATTCCATACCGATACTTTTGCCCAAAACTTTACCAATATGTGGGAAGCCGGCAAAACCACTTTAGAAGCTGACGGGACACTAACCTTTACGAAATTATCAGGTGTTGCCCTCTTGGGCGCTATGGGCGCTACCATCATCAATTCCTTGTTTTCGAGTGATGCCTGGAATAATGTGACTTTTATTGCCGGAGAAATTAAAGATCCGAAAAAGAATATCCCCCGCAGTTTATTCCTGGGAACTTTGATTGTAACCATCATTTATATTTTGGCCAATATTGCTTACTTAGCGCTATTGCCTTTACATGGAATTCCCGGAGAAACGGCTACTGTAGCACAACACGGAATCATGTTTGCGGCTCAGGATAGGGTAGGAGCGGCGGCGGCTAGTGCTATTATGGGAAACATCGGAGTTTTTATGATGGCAGGTTTGATTATGGTATCCACTTTTGGATGCAATAGTGGGTTGATTCTTTCCGGTGGCCGATTGTTTTATGCCATGGCTAAAGACGGTCTGTTTTTCAAAAAAGCAGCAGAATTAAATGACTATGATGTGCCATCCAGAGCGCTTTGGGTGCAATGTGTATGGGCTTGTTTTCTTTGCTTAACCGGGCGCTATGGTGACTTACTGACCTATGCCACTTTTGCCTCGTTGCTGTTTTATATTTTAACCATAGGCGGGTTGTTTATTCTGCGCAGAAAGGAACCTGATGCTGAGCGGCCTTACAAAGCATTTGGCTATCCATTAGTTCCTATTTTATATATCATTCTGACTAGTCTTATTTGTATTGATCTATTGATTTACGATACCAGAAATACCGGATTTGGTTTAGTGATAGTAGCCCTTGGCGTTCCGGTTTACTATCTGTTTATGCATAAAAAAGAAGCATAAAAAAAGCCCCGAGAAATCGGGGCTTTTTTTATAAATAAGTAGTAATTATTTTGTTGGTACTGCTGCTGTGTTGGGTGTAGGAGCTTCCAATAATTCAATTTCAAAAATAATATTGGAGTTTGGTGGAATAACATTTCCGGCACCTCTTTCGCCATATCCTAATTTTGATGGAATATAGACCAAAGCTTTATCGCCAAAACTCATTAAATTCAAGCCTTCAATAAATCCAGGGATCAAACCGTCTTTTTTGCCATATTGAAATGGAAAGGGTTGGTAACCGTTTTGTTTGGCTCTTTGTTCATCAAACTTGTGATAAGCTTTGGCAACATCTTCATAGCTACTGTCAAATAGACTACCATCTTCTAAATATCCGGCATAATGAATATAAACGGTAGCTCCGTCTGCCGGTTTTTTTCCAGCTCCTTTTTGAAGGAATTTGTATTTCAATCCGGAAGGAGTTTCAGTTGCAGTAGCTTTGGTTTCGGTTAAATATTTTGCTTTAGCTGTCATGATTGGACCGCATAATGCTTTGTATTCGGCTTGTTTTGCCGCTTCAGCTTCAGCTTCTTTTTTTCTGTTTGCCGCAGCTATTTCCGCTTCTTTTTGATCATCAGTTGCTTTGTTGGCCATATAGTCAGCAAAAGTTTTAGCAGCATCAAATTTTTTAGCCTCAGCTCCTTTTCGGGTAATGGTTACTTTTTTAATGATATCGTCTTGTTTGATTGCATTGACTACATCTTGTCCTTTTAAAACCTGACCAAAGATGGTGTGCTTACCGTTCAACCATTGGGTGTCTTTGTGCGTAATGAAAAATTGAGAACCATTCGTTTTCGGACCGGCATTGGCCATAGCCAAAACCCCTGGTTTGTCAAATTTAGCATCGGTAAACTCATCCTTAAAAGCATAACCTGGGCCTCCTGAACCATTTCCGGCAGGATCACCACCTTGTATCATAAAATCAGGAATCACTCGGTGGAATTTTAATCCGTTGTAAAAAGGTTTTCCTTTTAAATTCGCATCAGATACAGAAGCATTGGTTCCTTCCGCTAAGGAAATAAAGTTGGCCACGGTAACCGGCGTTTTTTGGTAGTCCAGTTGTATTAAAATTTTGCCTTTGTCGGTTTCGATTTCTGCAAAAATACCTTGATCAGCTGCTGCTGTTGCCGGTTTTTTAGCCGGAGTTGTTTTGGTTGATTTGGTCGGTTTTGCCACCACTTTCTTTGCGGTTTGTGCGGTAGCACTCAGCATTCCTAAGCAAATCAAAAGAAGAATGTTACTTTTTATTTTCATGACTTATTAGATATTAACTTTAATTATTTTATTGGTACTTATATTTTATCTTTTACTTCTACTTCAAAAATGATATTGGCATTGGGTGGAATCACATTTCCGGCACCTTGCTCCCCAAAACCTAAGCTCGATGGAATAAATAAGATTGCTTTTTCCCCTATTTTCAACTTCCCGATACCTTCAATAAATCCGGGAATAAGTTGATTGTATCCTCCAACCTTAAATGGCAAAGGTGCATATCCTTTTTTGTTTTTGGCTCTCACTTCATCAAAGGTTCCAAATAATTTGGCTGCTTCCGGATCACTAGTATCAAAAAGAGTTCCATCTTCTAAAAATCCGGAATAATTGATGTAAATCGAGCTCCCGTCTTTAGGTTTTTCTCCTTTTGATTTTTGCAAAACTACATATTGTAAGCCCGATGTCAATTTTGTGGCTGATTTTTTCATGGCAGTAAAATAAGCCACTTTTTTATCCATCACCGCTTTGTATTTTGCGAGATAAGCTTTCTTTTTCTCGGCTTCTATGGTTGACTGGTTTTTTTGACGCTCCGTTTCTGATTTGAAGTAATCGTTGAAAACTTTTATGGCATTAAACTTTTTAACCTCTTCTCCTTTTCGGATAATACTGATTTTGGTCATTTCATCGTTTCTCTCGATAGCATTTACCACATCCATTCCGTCAATAACATAACCGAAAATGTTGTACATTCCGTCTAAATCGGGTGTTGGTTTTAAAGTAATGTAGAATTGGGAACCATTCGTGTTAGGTCCGGAATTAGCCATCGCCACAGTTCCGGTCTTGTCGTGTTTAAGTTCGGTAATTTCATCCCTGAAAACATAACCGGGATCGCCTGAACCATTGCCAAGAGGATCGCCGCCCTGAATAACAAATCCTTTTTCTACTCTATGAAAAATGATGCCATCGTAAAAAGGTTTTCCCTTCAAATCTGCTGTTACAAAAGGATTGTTGCCTTCAGCTAAGGTTACAAAATTGGCCACGGTTATCGGCGCTTTTTTGTATTCGAGTTCTAAAAGTATGTTGCCTTTTGGTGTTTCAATTTCGGCGTATAAACCGTCTTTTAAATTTTTATAGTCATCTTTACAAGAGCTAAGGGTAAGTGCTAAAACGGCTAAGAAAAGCCCAATTTTTGTATTCATTTCAATAAATTAATTCTCGGTTTTTACTTTTTCTTCGGGTTTAAAATCAGTCAGTGTTACAGTACAAATCAAAGGCTGGTTAGAACCAATTCGTTTATTGTCGCCATGATACCCAAAAGCCATGTGGGATGGAAACAGGAAAGTCACTTTTTCATTTTTTCGCATCAATTTGATACCGTCACGTAATCCCATCATGATATTTTGTTTGTCAACGCGATAGGTTTGTGGACGCAATTCAACTTCAGAATACACCACGTTGCCTTTCAGGTCTTTGATTTCATAATCAAATTGAGCCACGTCGCCTTTCTTAGGTCTCAAGGTGTCTTTGTCATTTTTGGTTTCATAATGATACCAATAGCCTTTGTTAGAAGCGATGTATTGTATTTTCGGATTGCTTTTGATGATAGAATCTATTTTGCCTTCTTCGCCAGCGATTAGTTTCTTATTTCGAATAACCGATTCCTTCATAAAGGTACCCGAAGAACGCGAAACCGGCATGCGGGCTTGTTGTTGCTTGCAACTGATGATGGTTGCAAAAAGCATTAATAGCAAAACAATTTTTAAACTATTTTTCATGGTTAAATGGTTATTTTCGAAATTAAATTTTCAAACTTTTTGATGGTTTCTTTCAAACTCTCATATGATTTTCCGCCAGCAGCATTAATGTGTCCGCCACCGTTGAAATTATCTCTGGCAAATTGATTCACATCAAAATTACCTTGGGAACGGAACGATATTTTGATAATATTTTCATCGCGGTGTTCGATAAAAATGGCAGCAAAATTTATGCCTTTAATGGTTAGACCATAATTTACAATACCTTCCGTATCGCCTTTTTCATAATGAAATTCATCCAGTTCTTTTTGCGAAAGCGAAATATAGGATGTCTTGTATTCCGGAAAAACTTTCATGTTTTGCAACGCTCTTCCCAATAACTGCAAACGATTGTAGGAGTTATTGTCAAAGAGTTGGTTGTGAATCTCACTGTTTTCAATGCCTCTGTCAATCAAATCTGCTACAATTCGGTGCGTGGTGCTGGTTGTCGATGGAAAACGAAACGACCCGGAATCGGTTGTGATTCCTGTATAAATACAGGTAGCAATGGTTTTATCAATTAAGGCTGTTTTGTCCAAAAAGGAAATGAAGTTATAAATCATCTCACAAGTCGAGCCAAAAGCCGTATCAGAATAAGTAAACGTGGCAAATCCATCCGGTTTTTGATGATGATCAATCATAATCATCGTGGCGGTAAGCTTGTTCAGCACTTGTTCCATTTCGCCGGTTCGGTGCAAAGCATTAAAATCTAAAGTAAATACGATTTCGGCTTCCTGCAAAATTTTGGTGCAATGCTCTCGGTCATTTTCATAAATCAAAACAGTCTCAGAACCCGGCAACCAAGCCAAAAAATTGGGAAAATCATTCGGTGCAATTACAACCGCCTGATGATTCAGTTTTAAAAGAAAATGGTACAAGGCCAAAGTCGAACCCATAGCATCGCCGTCGGGACTTCGGTGTGGAATTATCGCAATTTTTTTGGGCTCCGCCAATAAATTTTGAATGGCAAAAATGGCTTCTTTTTTCATAGTTGGCGAAGTTACATTTTTTTCAGTTATAGACGATTATTTGGAAATAAAAAGTCCGAACCAAACGGCAAAAAGTCCGAGAAGAATACTCAAACCAATGTATCCAAAAGCCAGCAGGGAATTATTGTTTTGCAACAGATTGTAATTTTCCAAGCCAAAAGCAGAAAAAGTGGTAAAGCCACCACAAAAACCAGTTAGTAAAAACCATTTCAGATTGGTCTCAGTTAAATTGTTTTTAGTCAAAATCCCGAAAAACAATCCCACTAAAAAGCAACCCAATACATTGATGATAAAAGTAGCTAACGGAAATTGATTCGACCAAAATTTAGAAACCAAAACGGTAGTCAGAAAACGCAGCACACTTCCAATGGCACCGCCAATCGCTATGTATAGAATCGTTTTTAGCATTTAGGTTCTTTTGTTATTGTTGTTTCGGATGATTCTTTCTTTGGGCAGACTGGCTTCTTCGGTTTTGCTCGAAGGTTCAATCAGTTTGTTCAATTGTTTGATTTCGTCATCGGTCAAATCACGGTAACGGCCCACATGAACATCGAGCGAGATGTTGATAATTCGGGTTCTTTTCAAAGCGGTAACTTCATAATCCAGGTACTCACACATTCTGCGGATTTGACGGTTTAAACCTTGCGTTAAGATGATTCGGAAAACATATTTGCTGATTTGCTCCACTTTGCATTTTCGGGTAACGGTGTCCAAAATCGGAATGCCGTTGCTCATGCGTTCAATAAATCTATCGGTAATCGGGCGATTAACCGTTACCACATATTCTTTCTCGTGGTTGTTTCGGGCACGCAGAATTTTATTTACGATATCGCCGTCATTGGTCATAAAAATCAAGCCTTCACTGGCTTTGTCCAAACGACCGATAGGGAAAATACGTTTTGGATAATTGATGTAATCCACAATGTTATCGCGCACATTTTGATTGGTCGTACATTCAATTCCCACGGGTTTGTTAAAAGCCAGATAAACCGGTTTTTCCGTTTTTTCGCGAATCAATTTGCCGTCCACACGCACTTCATCTTCTATAGAAACTTTGGTGCCCATTTCGGGAACCTCACCATTGATGGTAATACGACCTTCTTCCAACAATTTGTCAGCTTCGCGTCGCGAACAAAATCCGGATTCGGAAAGGAATTTATTGATACGGGTTTGATTGACTTCCATTTGGCAAATATAACACAATTTGAGAATACTGTTTCTTGATAAGTCCGTTGATAAATTAGCACCAAAAAGAGTAAAAAAAGGGTTGTACGTATTAAGTTTTTGTTATTTTTACCCACATGAATATACGTGGAAAATTAATAATAATAGGTGGCGCTGTTGATAAAGGTAGTTTCACTGAAACCGATTTAGATAAAAATGCCGCCAAGAATTTGAACTTTTTTGAGGCTGGAATTTTAAAGAGAATTATAGAAGAATCGAAGCATAAGAAAGAATCTCGCATTGAAGTCATTACAACGGCTTCCAAAATCCCCAGAGAGATTGGCCCCGAATACGTGAAAGCCCTACATTATTTAGGTGCCGACAATGTAGATGTCTTGAATATCGAAAGACGCGAACAAGCTTCGGAACCTGAAGTGTTGGCTCGTTTGAAAGCAGCTGATGTGGTGATGTTTACCGGTGGCGATCAATTGCGATTGACGTCCATCCTTGGTGGAACGCCATTTCACAATATTTTGTTAGACAAATACCATAACGAAGAATTTATTTATGCCGGGACTTCGGCAGGTGCTGCTGCAGCTTCTAACAATATGATTTATCAGGGAAGTAGTAGCGAAGCGTTGTTGAAAGGCGAAGTAAAAATCACTTCCGGTTTGGGACTGATTGACGGTGTTATTATCGATACGCATTTCGTACAACGTGGCCGAATCGGACGTTTGTTTCAATCGGTTGTTGGGAATCCTAAAGTTTTAGGAATAGGATTGGGAGAAGATACCGGTTTGTTGATTACCCATAATACCAAGATGGAAGCTATTGGTTCCGGACTGGTTATTCTGGTGGATGGCAGAGAAATAAAAGACACCAACTTAACGCAAGTTGAATTGGGTCAACCAATTTCTATCAATCACCTGGTAACCCATGTATTGAGCATGTATGATACTTTTGATTTGACTACGTTTAAAATGACGATTAAATCATCGCAATACGTTTAAATGGATGGTTGGATTTTTAGATAATTAGATTTCCAACAATCCAACAATCCAACAATCTAATAAATGAAAATAATTATCCACGGCGGATTTTTCTCAGAATCGTCAACCAATCATGAAACCAAAGTTGCTAAACAGCAGGCGTTACTTCGCATTGCTAAAGAAGCTTATGGGTATTTGCAATCTCATTCAGCTTTGGAGACGGTGGTGTATGCCACGTCGCTTTTGGAAGATGATGAATTGTTCAATGCCGGCATTGGTTCTCAAATCCAAAGCGATGGTAAAATCAGAATGAGTGCGTCTTTGATGGATGGTTCGACTTTGAAAATGAGTGGCGTGATTAATATTGAAGAAGTCAAAAATCCGGTACAGGTTGCTCAGGTTTTATTGAATTATGATGATAAAGTGTTGGGCGGAAGCGGAGCTACAAATTTTGCCCGTCAACACGGTTTTGAAAAATTCTCCACAGAAATTCCACAACGTCGTGCAGAATATGAAGCCAAACTGGTAGCTACCGGAACCGGAACTGTTGGTTGTGTGGCTTTGGATGCTGATGGTAAGATAGCGGTAGCCACTTCCACAGGAGGAAAAGGTTTTGAAATTCCGGGAAGAATATCCGATTCAGCTACGGTGGCGGGAAATTATGCCAATGAATTTTGCGGCGTAAGTTTAACCGGTGTTGGAGAAGATATCGTGAGTGGGGCAGTAGCTGCCAAGATTGTAACTCGAGTAACCGATGGCTTTACTTTGGCACAGGCTTTTGAAAAAACCTTTAATGAATTAAAACCTTTTGACGGCTTTGCGGGTGCTATTGCGATTGATAACAAAGGCAATATCTTTCATCAGGATTCGCATCCGAGTATGGTGTTTGCCAGTTTTGATGGAAGTAAGGAGGAAGTTTTTAATTAATTGGATTAAAATAGAAATATGAAAAACCCAACCAATCGGTTGGGTTTTTTTGTTATAAATTTTTAATAATGTCGATAAACTTTTCTTTGGACATGGGTTTAATGATAAAATCGGAGACATCACTGTACGTTTTGGCTCTTTCGTGATCTCGAGGAGATACAGAGGAAGAGATAATGTATAAGGTTATCTTCTTTCCGAATTTGGGTTTGAGCTGGATGTATTCTTCCAAAAATCCCCAACCGTCAAGTATAGGCATAGAAATATCTAAAAAAATAATTTCAGGCAATAATGCTGTTTTATGGGCTACACTTTCAAGAAAGGTAATAGCATCTTTTCCATTTTCGAAAATTTTTATTTGTTCAGCCAAATTTGTCCGTTCGATGATTTTCTTGGTCATGAATGTAAAGATTTCATCATCGTCAATGAGTAGTAGGTTTTTTACGGAATTCATATTTTTTGGTTTTTAAATTCAACAAAAAAAGTGGTGCCCACATCGGGAGTGCTTTCCAGCCATATTTTACCATTCATGGCTTCCACCTGTGATTTTGTTATGAATAAGCCAAAACCTTTTGCATCAGGGTGGGAGTGAAATACTTTTCGTATCTTGAACAGATTGTCTTTGTTTTTTTTCAGGTCAATTCCCAGTCCATTGTCAGATACCGCCAAAATAATGGAATTAGCTGTTTTTTTTGAAGTAATCTTAATGATAGGTTCTCTGTTTGGGGAATGGTATTTTAAAGAGTTACTGACCAAATTATGAAGAATGCTGTATAAATATTTTGGAGGATAATGAACATGGGGTGCCAAATCAAAATGGACTTCTATGGTGGCCTTGGTTTTGTTAATTTGTCCTTGTAATCCGGAGATAGTTTTTTGCAGATATGTTTCTAAAGCTAACTTTTTCGAAGGAATTTCGGTGTCCTGACTGATTTGGATGGATTCCACTAATTCATTAAAAACTTCATTTAAATTTTGAGAAGCTATATTTAATTTTTCAACTAAACCTCTTTTTTCTTCTTCATCAGAGTCTTCAGCAATCATTTCAACAAGCATTGAAATATTGACTAATGGAGCCCTGAGGTTGTGAGAAATGATGTTGCAAAAGTCTTCCAGTTGTTTTTTCTGCGTGGTTAGGATAGCGATATTTTTCTTTATTGTCTCGTTAGCTTCCTTCAAATGGTTCGTTCGTTCGGTGACTTTTTGTTCTAGTTGAGCATTCATTTGCTGAATTTCGCGGGAACGTTTGATGATTTCTATTTCCATTTCTTTCAAACGAACTTGCAATTCTGATGAAAGTAGTTGATTTTGTATTCGTTCATCTTCTAATCTTATAAAGTCTGTTACATCTTCCACACGATGAATAATATAGGCAATGTCATTATTGGAATCAAAAACAGGTTTGTTCAGGGGGCTCCAATACCGGATTTCAAATTTACCATTGGGTTTTCGGATATCATATTTTTGAACAGCCATCGTATGAGCTGTTTTATTCCTAAGTACAAAATTTAAGGAGCCACGAAGATTAGCCACACCATCAGCGGTAGAATCTTCTGGATTATCCGGGAAAATTTCAAACAGATTTTTACCAATAATTTCACTCCGTTTGGTCATCGTAGCTTTTGCATAAGCTTCACTTACTTCCACTATGGTTAAATCGGTAAGGAGAATAAGATACAAGCCAGGCACCTTATTAAAAACAGCCTGATAGTCAATTTTAGGCAAACTTTTCATATCCAAAATTTATAGTTATACTCTTTTTGTGGTATTTGAAAAGAATAATAATCGTAAAATGGGTCTAGCTCAACTTATTGGTTAGTTATATACAGTAGGAACTATTTGGATTATATTGTTTTCTCAAAGCTAAACATTTTGTAATAAAATTCCAATTTAAAAATGATTTTATAATTGTTAAATTTATTTTTTTTCAAGAAATTCAAGGGTTGCCAGCAAAAAAAAATCCCAACCAATCGGTTGGGATTTTTTTAGAATATTAGGCAAGTTGCATTTCCGTTGCAATGGCTATTCGATTCCAGGCGTTGATGGTGGTAATCATCATAATGATTTCGGCTATGTATTTTTCATCAAACAGTTTTCTGGCATTGTCGTAAGTTGCTTTTGATAAATGGTTCTGAATCAAAGTTACTTCTTCAGTCATGGCGAGGATGGCTTGTTCTTCTTCAGTGTAAAGCTGGGTTTCTCTCCAGGCATTTAAAAGATAAATTCGTTGTTCGGTTTCTCCCAGTTTTCTGGCGTCACGCGTGTGCATGTTGATACAAAAAGCGCAGCCGTTAATTTGAGAAGCTCTCATTTTAATCAGTTCTTTGTGAATAGGAGTTAATGATGTTGACGCGATGTATTTTTCTAATCCCATCATGGCTTTGTAGGCTTCGGGTTGTGTCTGTAAAATGTTTACTCTGGTTTCCATTTTGAATGTTTTTTAAAGTTCGATACAAAGTTCCCCCATATCTTTTTCAAAAAACTTGAACTAGTTCAAGAAAACCAATTATACTTTTCCGGCTCTTATTTTACTGAGGAATTCAGCAGAAAAATCGAGATAAGAAGCAATCATGTATTGCGGCACGCGTTGTACAAATTCGGGAACTACATTGTTGAAATGATGGTAGCGTTCTTCAGCAGTCATGGTAAATAGAAACATAATGCGCATTTGCGAAGCGGCAAACGATTTTTGAAGTACAATCCGGAAATAGCGTTCGAGTTGTGGAATTTCGGTGTAAAGCTGGTCCAGATTGGTTTTTGAAATAGCAATGATTTCCGAGTTTTCTATCGCCTGAATATAAAAATGGGATGGCTTTTGGGTAGAGAAACTCATATAATCCGTAATCCACCAGTCTTCGATGCCAAACTGCAGGGTTTGTTCAGCGCCTTTGTCATTGATGATGTATAATCGGAAACAACCTTTCACGATAAAATTTTGATGGGTACAAATTTCGCCCGCCTGCAACAGTAGTTCTTTTTTCTTAACTTTTTTGGAAACAATTTTTGACAGCAGTAGCTCTTTTTCTGTTTCGGTTAGTGGGATGTGTTTACTAAGATGTTGAAGGAGTTGGCCAGACATGGTTTTGTTTTAATCAAAGTTACTTTTTAAAAACAAAAAATCCCAATCTTGCGACTGGGATTTTCTATATATAAGTAAGTTAAATTGAGATTGTACAAACGTTTATTTTACTTTTTTAAGTACAGCTTTGAAAGCTTCTGGGTGATTCATCGCTAAATCGGCAAGAACTTTACGGTTCAATTCGATTCCGTTAGCTTTTACTTTCCCCATGAATTGTGAATAAGACATTCCTTCCAAACGAGCTCCAGCGTTGATACGCGTAATCCATAGGGAACGGAAATTTCTCTTATTTACTTTTCTGTCACGGTAAGCGTAGCACATTGCTTTCTCTACCGCGTTTTTCGCAACTGTCCAAACGTTCTTACGTCTACCAAAGTATCCTTTGGCTTGCTTCATTATCTTTTTTCTTCTTGCTCTTTTAGCAACTGAATTTACTGATCTTGGCATAATTTTTCTGTTTTTTTGTAGCAGGCGTCCCGAATTGAATCAAGGGAACTTTATTGGCCATACTCCAAGGTTATTAAATAATTTGTAACCTAAAGAATTTGTTTTAATAATTGACAATTAAAAATTGTCGATTATTAAATAATTCTTAATTGTTGTTTGATGCTTTTTTCATCTGTTTTGTGAACCAACGCAGAGTGAGTTAAAGCTAACTTACGCTTTTTCGATTTTTTAGTCAAGATGTGACTTTTGAAAGCGTGTTTTCTCTTGATTTTTCCAGAGCCAGTTACTTTGAATCGCTTCTTAGCACTGGATTTTGTTTTCATTTTAGGCATTTTTTCCTAGTTTATTTAATTTAACTTACTTACTTTTTTTTCTTCGGAGCAATGAACATAATCATTCTCTTTCCTTCCAGAACCGGCATTGCTTCTACTTTGCCATATTCTTCTAAATCTTGTGCCAAACGCAATAACAAAATTTGTCCTTGTTCTTTATAGATGATTGAACGTCCTTTAAAAAACACAAATGCTTTCAGTTTAGATCCTTCTTTTAGGAACTTTTCGGCATTTTTCTTTTTAAATTCATAATCATGTTCATCAGTTTGAGGACCAAAACGAATTTCCTTTACTACAATCTGTGTTGATTTGGCTTTTAATTCCTTGTCACGCTTCTTTTGCATGTAAACGAACTTTTTATAGTCCATGATTTTACATACAGGTGGTTCAGCATTTGGGGAAATTTCAACTAAATCCAATTCAAATTGATCGGCTAAACGCAAGGCTTCGGAAGTTTTGTAAATTCCAGGCTCCACATTTTCACCTACCAGACGTACTTCCGGTACACGAATAAAACCATTTATTCTGTGTTCATCTTTTTTTTCTACTCGAGGTTGATACCCTCTGTTGTTTCTAATTGCTATGACTTTATTTTTTTAGTTAAACTTCAAATGTTTTTAATGTTTTGGCTACTTCTTCGTTTACAATTCTTGCAAATTCTTCAATGGTAACCGTGATATTGCCTTTTCCTTCTTGTCCGTGACGACGAACAGAGATCGTTCCGTTTTTCTCTTCTTCCTCTCCGACTATCAGCATAAACGGCATTTTCTGAACTTCTGCCTCTCTGATTTTCTTTCCAATCGTCTCGTTGCGGTTGTCAATTAGGGCGCGAATTTCGTGATTTTCTAGCAATTCTAAAACTTTTTTCGCATAATTTTCATATTTCTCACTCAATGACAAGATTATAGCTTGCTCCGGCATCAACCATAAAGGGAAATTTCCGGCCGTGTGTTCCAGTAAAATAGCGATAAAACGCTCCATCGAACCAAAAGGAGCCCGGTGAATCATTACGGGTCTATGTAATTCATTGTCAGAGCCTTTGTAAGTTAATTCGAAACGTTCCGGAAGATTGTAATCTACCTGAATCGTTCCCAACTGCCAACTTCTGCCCAAAGCATCTTTCACCATAAAATCCAGTTTCGGACCATAAAAGGCAGCTTCGCCGCTTTCAATCACATAATTCAATCCTTTATCTCTGGCCGCACTGATAATCGCATTCTCTGCTTTCTCCCAGTTTTCCACGTTTCCGATGTATTTATCCGGATTGTCCAAATCACGTACAGAAACCTGAGCCGTAAAGTTTTCAAACCCTAAAGAACCAAAAACATACAGTACCAAATCAATTACTTTTTTGAACTCCGAATCCAGTTGATCTGGTGTACAGAAAATGTGCGCGTCATCCTGAGTAAATCCTCTAACACGGGTCAAACCATGCAATTCGCCACTTTGCTCGTAACGGTACACCGTTCCAAATTCGGCATAACGTTTTGGTAAATCTTTATACGACCAAGGTTTAGTATTGTATATCTCACAGTGATGCGGACAGTTCATGGGTTTTAACAAAAACTCTTCGCCTTCGGCCGGAGTGTGAATCGGCTGGAAACTATCGGCACCATATTTAGCATAGTGGCCTGAGGTTACGTACAATTCTTTTTGACCAATATGAGGTGTGACTACTTGTTCGTAGCCTGCTTTTTTCTGGGCTTTTTTCAAGAATTGTTCTAATCGATCTCTCAAAGCGGCTCCTTTTGGCAACCATAAAGGAAGACCTTGCCCTACTTTTGAAGAGAAAGCGAACAAATCCAATTCTTTTCCTAATTTTCTATGATCACGGCGTTTGGCTTCTTCTAATAATTCCAGGTAATCAGTTAAATCTTTTTGCTTCGGGAAGGATATTCCGTAAACACGGGTCAACTGCTTGTTCTTTTCATCACCACGCCAGTAAGCACCTGCCACACTCATGATTTTCATTGCCTTGATGATTCCGGTATTCGGAATATGACCACCACGACACAAATCAAAAAAGTTGGCGTGATCGCAAAACGTAATCGTTCCGTCTTCCAAATTCGAAATCAGTTCCGTTTTGTATTCGTTGTCTTTATATATCGCTAAGGCTTCTGCTTTAGAAACCGGACGCATCTTAAATTCATGCTTCTCTCTCGAAATCTCTAACACTCGGTCTTCAATAGCTTTAAAATCGGCGTCAGTGATTTTTTTATCACCAAAATCTACGTCGTAATAAAAGCCATTGTCAATCGCTGGCCCAAGCGTTAATTTAATGCCGGGGAACTGCTCCTCCAAAACCTGCGCCATCACATGCGAAGTTGAATGCCAGAAAGCTTTTTTGCCTTCTTTGTCATTCCATGTATATAATATAAGAGAACCGTCGGTCGTTAATGCCGTTTCCGTTTCAATAGTGGTACCATTAAAAGCAGCCGAAATCACATTTCGTGCCAATCCTTCACTGATGCTTCTCGCAACATCCATCGGAGTCGAACCTTTCGCAAACTCCTTAACCGAACCGTCTGGTAGCGTAATCTTTATCATTCCTAAAATTTTATGGACTGCAAATATATAAGATTACCAAAACACATACAATATATAGAGTATAATATATTAAAGTATTTACAGTAGCACACCTATGGCTTTCTCAGGAAGTGTAGTCCCGCTTTTCGCGTTACATGGTAACTGCTGCAATCGGGGCTAGGAGGGTGGTCTGTTTTGAGTATTTGCGAAGATTTTGATAAAGTATCGATGAACTACATTTGTAAATTTCATGATATCAGGGCATTAAAAAAAGAATAAAAAAAGGGTAAAAATTATTTGGATTGGGAAAGAAAT
>NZ_DAINRG010000015.1:0-48666 GCF_036741995.1 Flavobacterium sp.
GTAGAAGCCGACGACAATTTACAGGAACACATTACCACCAGAGTCGAAAACGGTATGCTTACCATCACTGCAGATGACGATATTAATGGTAATGCTACTAAAAACATCCACGTAAGATTGCCATCATTAAGTGCTATTGAAGTCAACGGTGGGTCTTCGGTTTCGTCCAAAAACACACTCAATGGTACCGATATTGTAGTCAAAACCAGCGGCGGCAGTGAGGCAGAACTTAGACTCGAATACGACAAAATTGACTGCGAAACTACCAGTGGCAGTTCCTTAAATCTGAAAGGAAAAGCACTCGAGTTAAAAACAGCCGCTTCCAGCGGAAGCAGTATAGAAGCACGGGATTTGTTAGTCAACGATGTCATTGCTGAAGCCAGTAGCGGTAGCTCCACCGAAGTGCATCCCGGCATTAGTTTAAACGCCAAAGCTTCCAGCGGAAGTTCAATAGATTATAATGGTTCGCCTAAAACCGTTTCCAAAGAAGAAAGTTCGGGCGGCAGCGTTTCGAAAGAATAAGTTAATAAAACATCTCAATTCTCATTGGGATGTTTTTTTTTCTATTTTTGACACTCGAGACCTTTGGGTCTAATTGTACGAAGTAAAACTAACTGTGCCAACCTCTATGAAAAAAATTATCCTACTGAGTTTTCTTTTCCTTACTGCAGTTTCTTTTGGTCAAAAGAAAGAAAAAGTAAAAGGATCCAAAATTGTTAAATTAGAACAAAAACAAGTCGAAAGCTTCGAAAGCATTGAAGTGGAAGACAATCTGGAAGTCTTTTTGGTAAAAGGAAACGAATGCGGTCTCGAAATTGAAGCCGATGATAATTTAATCGAATTGGTTGACTACAAAATCGCCGGCAATAACCTTAGAATATCCACATCCAAAGATTTATCCAGTTATAAAAAACTAAGTGTTCGGGTGACTTATACGGATAAATTCAATTTGGTCATAGCCAAAGACGAAACCAATGTAACGGCCTTATCCGATGTGACTTTGGACAATATTACCTTTAAAAGTTATGACTATGCTAAGTTGTTTTTGAATGCCAAAACCAAGAATTTCACTTTGATGGCCAACGATAAATCAAAAGTAGAATTAAACTTAAAATCGGAAAAAACAGCGATTGACATCAGCAAAAGCGCTTATGTTAAAGCGTTAATCTCTTCGGGCGAAATGCGATTTGATATGTACCAAAAATCATCCGCAGAAGTAGAAGGAGACGTCATCGATTTAAAACTCCGCTTAGACAACAACACTGATTTCCTTGGAAAAAAACTAACCGCGAAAAACGGAACTATAGAAACGGCAGGCTATTCCAAAAGCAGCATTACCGTGAGTAATATTGCCACTATAAATGCGTCGGGCAACAGTGAACTCGAATTGTATGGCGAGCCTGTAAAAATCGACTTAAAACATTTCGCCGACAGCGCGGTCATCCGGAAAAAACCAACAACCAAATAAAAATAAAAAATCCCGCCTTATTCAGGCGGGATTTTTTTATAGTATCCTTTTATAAAGATTAGTCTAAAGCAGCTAAATAACGTTCCGCATCCAAAGCCGCCATACAACCCGTTCCCGCAGCAGTAATTGCCTGACGGTACACGTGATCGGCAGCATCTCCGGCTACAAAAACACCGGCCACATTGGTTTTAGAAGTCCCTGGTACGTTAATGATATAACCGGTTTCGTCTAACGTAATGTAATCCGCAAAAATATCGGTATTCGGTTTGTGCCCAATTGCCACAAAGAATCCGGTTGCCGGAATCGTAATTTCTTCGCCGGTGGTTTTGTTCAACGCTTTTACTTCATTCACTACCTGTCCGTCACCAATAACCTCAACAGTATCGTGGTTCATAAGAATAGTGATATTTTCGGTTTTGCGAACGCGCTCTTCCATGATTTTGGAAGCTCTGAATTTTTCACTTCTTACCAGCATCGTTACTTTTTTACAAAGTTTCGATAAGTAATGGGCCTCTTCACAAGCCGAATCCCCTGCTCCTACTATGACTACTTCTTGGTTTCTGTAAAAGAATCCGTCACACACAGCACAGGCCGAAACACCGCCACCCATTTGCAAATAGTGTTGCTCGGAAGCTAACCCTAAATATTTAGCCGAAGCTCCGGTAGAAATAATTACGGTCTCTGCATGCAATTCAATCGCATCGTTAATCCAAACTTTATGCACAGGTCCCGAAAAATCTACTTTCGTTGCCCAACCGTCACGAATATCCGTACCAAAACGCTTGGCTTGTTCCTGCAGTTGCACCATCATTTCCGGTCCGGTAACCCCATCAGGATATCCCGGAAAATTCTCCACTTCGTTAGTCGTGGTTAATTGTCCACCCGGTTGTGTTCCCTGGTATAAAACGGGATTCATATTGGCTCTGGCCGCATAAATAGCAGCGGTATACCCCGCAGGCCCCGAACCTATAATAAGGCATTTGATTTTTTCTATAGTATCTGACATGATTTGAAGTTTAATTTGGGTGCAAATGTAAATCTTTTAAGTCGAAATTAAATTAGCCTGTCAATTGCTAAATGCAATTTGTGGATAAGATTATGTTATTGTTGAAAAAGTATCTGGAGCACAGCATTTTCTTATGCAGGACGAATCCTCCCGCTATCCGCACTACGTGGTAGTTTGCTCCTATCGGGGCTAGCGAGAACGTTCTTAATTCTTAGGATAAATGATTAGCAGGATTACTTTGTGATCCTGTAGTGGGCTCAATCACAAGCAAATCCTTTGGATGTTCCATCCAAACTATTTTTTATTTGGAAAAATAGCTCAAGCAAGCTTGGCTGTTTCTTAGGCAGGATTAAATATCCTGATTTAGGGCTCAATCACAAGTAAATCCTTTGGATGTTCCATCCAAACTATTTTTTATTTGGAAAAATAGCTCAAGCAAGCTTGGCTTTTTTTCCAAATAAAAAATCCTTTCTGTTTTCACAGAAAGGATTTACTCGTCGGGGTGGCAGGATTCGAACCTGCGGCCTCCTGCTCCCAAAGCAGGCGCGATAACCGGGCTACGCTACACCCCGAAAACGAGGGGCAAATATACCACTAAAAATTAGGAATCAAAATATTTTTTAAAGTTTTATTCTTTTTCAACATTTTATCAAAAACGAAATTCTCTTTCGATATAATTTCTATTTTTGTTGGATATAAAACTAACACAACTATTATGCTTATTATTGGAATTGCGGGGGGAACAGGAAGCGGAAAAACGACTGTCGTTCACCAAATTATGAACGAATTACCCAAAACTGAAGTGGGTGTATTATCTCAGGATTCCTATTACAAAGAAAACAACAATTTAAGTTTTGAAGAAAGAGCCTTAGTCAATTTTGACCATCCTCGAGCCATCGATTTTGATCTTTTGGTACAACACCTGAAAGATTTGAAGGAAGGAAAAACCATCGAACAGCCCGTATATTCTTTCATTACACACAACCGAACCGACGATACCATCGTTACCCATCCGCGAAAAGTAATCATAGTAGAAGGGATTTTAATTCTAACCAATCCGGAACTACGCGATTTATTCGATGTCAAAATATTTGTACATGCCGATTCAGACGAACGTCTAATCCGAAGATTAAAAAGAGACATCGCCGAGCGTGGCCGTGATATGGAAGAGGTGTTGAACCGTTATCAAACGACGTTAAAACCCATGCACCAACAATTCATCGAACCTACTAAAGCCTTTGCCGATATCATCATCCCGAATGACAAATACAATACGGTGGCCATTGATGTGGTAAGAGCTGTAATCAACCAAAGAATTACCTAATACATGAGTTACTTTAAAAACCTGACCGATGCCTATCCTATCCTCAAAATCCTGGGGAACCGCTACGTTATCGTGTTGGTTTTTTTTACCGTTTGGATGCTGTTCCTAGACAATACTTCCTATATGGAACACCGCATACTAAACAAACAACTCAACGAACTCGAAGACAATAAAAAATACTATCAGGACGAGATTAAAAAAGATGAGGAAAATATCAAACTCCTCAAAAATCCTGACCAGATTGAAAAATACGCCCGCGAGAAATACTATATGAAACGCGACAGCGAAGACATCTACATCATTGAATTTGAAGGCGACTCCATCAAAGAAGAGCAATCCAGTTCAAAATCTTTATAAGACAACATCATGGGGGAACATTTATTTAATGGGTTCGAACCCGTTTCATCCAAACAATGGAAACAGCAAATTCAGTACGAACTCAAAGGCGCTGATTACAATGACACTTTGGTTTGGGAATCTCCCGAAGGCATCAAAGTTAAGCCGTTTTACCATGGCGATGAAGACACCACTAGATTAGGCATCAACACTCCTGAGAAAGCGTTCTCGATACTGCAAAACATCTTTGTACACGATGTTAAAAAATCAAACGAACGCGCTTTAGACACCTTAAACCGCGGTGCCGAAAGCATCCGTTTTACTATTGAAAACGAATCGGTTTCCCTAGAAGAATTAATGCAGGGGCTTCCGTTGGAAGACACGGCGTATTTTTTTTATTTGCCGTTCCTCGCTATCGATTTCGTTGCCAAAATCAATGATTTTACTTCAAAAAACAACGCCAACATTACCATCCAAATCGATCCAATCGGACAGTTAGTAAAAGACGGCAACTGGTTTGACAACTTAGACAAAGACTTTGACAAACTGAACAATATTGCTTCCAAAACAGCCATTCCATTTCTAACCATAAGTTCAGGAATTTACCAAAATGCCGGCGCCAATATGGTACAGCAATTGGCCTATACCTTGGCGCATGTCAATGACTATTTCAACCGAATTAAAGTTGTAAACCAACCGATAACCATTGAAGTGGCTGTGGGTACCAATTACTTTTTTGAGATTGCCAAATTAAGAGCATTGCGATTATTATTTAATACGTTGGCCAGGGAATACAACCACACTTTGGATTGTCATATCATTGTGACGCCCACCAAACGCAACAAAACGCTTTACGATTACAACGTCAACATGCTGCGCACGACCACAGAATGCATGAGTGCTATTTTGGGCGGTGCCAATGCGGTGGCGAATTTGCCTTATGATGCTTTATATCATAAAGACAATGAATTTGGTGATAGAATTGCGCGTAACCAATTATTGGTTTTAAAACACGAAAGTTATTTCGATAAAGTAAATAATCCGGCGGATGGTGCTTATTATATAGAATCTCTGACCGAGCAATTAGCCGAAAAAGCCTTGCTTTTGTTCAAGGAAATAGAAGAAAAAGGCGGATTGATTACGCAATTGATTGAAGGAAATATTCAAAAGAAAATCAGCGAAAGCGCCGCCAAAGAACAAGAACTCTTTGATAGTGGGAAAGAAGTTTTATTGGGCACCAACAAGTATCCCAACAAGAATGACAAGATGAAAGGCGATTTAGAATTGTATCCATTCCTCAAACAAAATCCCCGCAAAACGTTGATCACGCCGGTCATCGAAAAACGGTTAGCTGAAAAGTTAGAGCAGGAACGACTAGCACAAGAATAAAACCTTAGCACCTTAGTTCCTCAGAACCTTAGCACCTTTACAAAATGAGAAAAAACATTCAACATATAACGTTAGAAGAACAAAGTACGAAGTACAAAGTTTCTGAAAAGGAAAGCTTCCAAACCGCTGAAGACATCCAACTCAAACCCATCTATACTGAACAAGATTTAGAAGGGTTGGAACACTTGGGTTTTGGAGCGGGCTTTGCCCCTAACCTTCGCGGGCCTTACGCTACCATGTATGTGCGCCGCCCGTGGACGATCCGCCAATATGCCGGTTTCTCCACCGCTGAAGAAAGTAATGCTTTCTACCGCAGAAACTTAGCCGCCGGGCAAAAAGGATTATCCGTAGCGTTCGATTTGGCTACGCACAGAGGGTATGATTCCGATCACGAAAGAGTGGTTGGTGATGTTGGAAAAGCTGGAGTAGCCATCGATTCAGTCGAAGACATGAAAGTCTTATTCGACCAGATTCCGTTAGATGAAATGTCAGTTTCCATGACGATGAACGGTGCCGTATTGCCGATTATGGCGTTTTACATAGTAGCGGCCGAAGAACAAGGAGTCGCAGCCGAATTACTCTCCGGAACCATCCAAAATGACATCCTAAAAGAGTTCATGGTGCGAAATACCTACATCTATCCACCTACGCCTTCGATGAAAATCATTGCCGATATTTTTGAATATACCAGCAAAAAAATGCCGAAGTTCAACTCCATTTCCATCTCGGGCTACCACATGCAGGAAGCCGGAGCTACCGCCGATATTGAGTTGGCCTACACTTTGGCCGATGGCTTAGAATATATAAGAACCGGTTTAGCGACTGGAATGAAAATAGACGAGTTCGCACCCCGCCTATCGTTCTTTTGGGCGATTGGCATGAATCATTTTATGGAAATCGCCAAGATGCGTGCCGGAAGAATGTTGTGGGCCAAACTCTTAAAGCAATTCCATCCGAAAGACGAAAAATCTCTAGCGCTAAGAACCCATTGCCAAACCTCGGGCTGGAGTTTAACCGAACAGGATCCGTTCAACAACGTGGCACGTACGGCTATCGAAGCTGCTGCTGCTGCTTTTGGCGGAACACAATCATTACACACGAATGCCTTAGACGAAGCCATCGCATTGCCCACCGATTTCTCAGCACGCATTGCCCGTAACACCCAGATATTTTTACAGGAAGAGACCAAAATCTGCAAAACCGTCGACCCATGGGCCGGCAGTTATTATGTAGAAAGTCTGACCAAGGAAATAGCCGATAAAGCCTGGGCTTTGATTGAAGAAGTGGAAAGCCTTGGCGGAATGACCAAAGCCATCGAAGCCGGCATTCCGAAATTAAGAATTGAAGAAGCTGCCGCGCGCAAACAGGCGCGTATCGACAGCTCACAAGATATCATTGTAGGGGTCAACCAATACCGTTTAGACAAAGAAGATCCCTTGCACATTTTGGATGTCGATAACCAAATGGTGCGCAAACAACAAATCGAACAATTACAGCATATTAAAGCCACGCGGAACA
Source organism: Flavobacterium sp. (assembly GCF_036741995.1). Classification (GTDB taxonomy): domain Bacteria; phylum Bacteroidota; class Bacteroidia; order Flavobacteriales; family Flavobacteriaceae; genus Flavobacterium. The sequence continues at coordinate 7,042 of NZ_DAINRG010000015.1, forward strand.
ACGATAAAGTGAAAGCCTGTTTGGCAAAATTAACCGACTGTGCTAAAAACGGCAATGATAATTTACTATCTTTAGCCGTAGAAGCAGCCCGAAACCGAGCCACACTGGGTGAAATCAGTGAGGCATTAGAAGTGGTTTTCGGTCGCTATAAAGCACAAATCAGAAGTTTCAGCGGCGTGTACAGTAAAGAAATCAAAAACGATCAAAGCTTTGAAAAAGCCAAACAATTAGCCGACGCTTTCGCCAAGAAAGAAGGCCGTCGCCCCCGTATCATGATTGCCAAAATGGGTCAGGACGGACACGACCGTGGCGCTAAAGTAGTTGCCACCGGTTATGCTGATGTTGGTTTTGATGTGGATATTGGACCACTATTCCAAACCCCTGCTGAAGCCGCCAAACAAGCCGTCGAAAATGACGTACACATCTTAGGCGTTTCCTCTTTAGCTGCCGGACATAAAACACTCGTTCCCCAAGTAATAGAAGAACTAAAAAAATACGGTCGCGAAGACATTATGGTCATCGTAGGTGGCGTTATTCCGGCACAGGACTACCAATTCTTGTTTGATGCCGGAGCCGTTGCTGTCTTTGGTCCCGGGACTAAGATTAGCGAAGCCGCAATAACTATCCTTGAGGTACTGTTAGAAGAGTAAGTGAAAAAGGAAGAAAATATAAAAGCCAGCTGGACTACCTGTCGGGAATGCCAGGGACTTGGCAAAAAAAGCCGCCGCCTTCGAAAGAAAGTCCGGCTCGAATTTCAGGCAGCCCTAGAACAATTTGAAAAAACGAAGGGCGAAGGAGCAGCACCCGTTCTGCCCAAACCCCATTTAGATGCCTGCCTCACCTGTTCCGGATCGGGACTGCTGGCGGCTGCAGAGCCTCCTGTTGCCGATACTGAAAACTACCCACACGTGGCCATTATTGGAGCTGGTATAGGTGGCGTAGCGCTAGCCGTTGCCTGTTTACACCGCGGCATCCCTTTTACCCTTTACGAACGCGATAACAGCTTCGATGCCCGAACCCAAGGCTATGGTCTCACGCTGCAGCAAGCCAGTAAAGCCATTGCCGGATTGGGTATTTTTTCGTTGAACGAAGGTGTGGTATCAACAAGACACCTAGTCCATACCCCCGAAGGAAAAGTAATTGGGGAATGGGGCATGAGAAAGTGGCTGTCCTCCCATTCAGAAAAGCCCCTGAAACGCAGAAATATCCATATCGCACGGCAGTCGTTGCGCAGGGCATTGCTGGAACAACTCGGCGGACATGAAAAGATACAATGGGGCCATCAATTAACCGGTTTTAAAGAATGTGAAGACGAAGGTGTTTCCCTAAACTTTCAAGTGAATGGCCAGATGAAAACGGCCAAGGCCGACCTCGTGGTGGGTGCCGATGGCATTCGCAGTGCGTTGCGCAGCCTGTTGCTTGGAGAAGACATTAGCCCTTTGCGCTACCTCGGGTGTATGGTTATCTTAGGGATTTGCCCTTTGGCAGCTCTTGAAGGTCATAACAGTCCTTTACTCGATTCAGCTACGGTATTCCAAACGGCTAATGGCCATGAGCGTATCTATATAATGCCTTATGCGTCTGACTCCGTAATGTGGCAACTTAGCTACCCCATACCGGAAAAGGAGGCGAAAGCGCTGAGTGCTAAGGGCGTGCAGGCTCTCAAACAGGAAGCCAGCCGCAGAACCCAATGGCACCATCCCATTCCTCAAATTGTGGCTGCCACTCCGGAAACACACCTATCCGGCTATCCGGTGTACGACAGGGCATTACTCGAGGCAGCCTGGCTGGAGAAAAGTGGTGCCTGCATCCTGATTGGAGATGCCGCCCATCCTATGAGCCCGTTCAAAGGACAAGGGGCAAACCAGGCATTACTGGATGCACTCGCGCTGGCTAGGGCCATAGCCAAAGAATGCAAACCTTCATCTCCATGGAGAAAAGCCGGCGTGCGAAAAAGTATATTAACTGGGTTTGAATCAGAAATGGTAGCGCGCTCTGCCGTCAAAGTGAAAGAATCGGAAGCCGCGGCACAGTTCTTACATACTGAAATGGTACTCCTTGAAGGGGATGCACCCAGAGGACGTTGTTTACAAAGCCGCGATTAGTATTTTAGAAGTGTTACTGCAAGACTAAATCAAAAAGTTACTACATATAAAGAACCACTTCTGTTTAGGAAGTGGTTTTCTGTTTTTTTTTAGTTTTGTAATACCGACACATCTTGCCACTTTTCGGCAATTTTAGTGAGGTTAGCGTTTTGTAAATCATCCGGAGTCATCGCGATTCGGAATTCGCAATGCGCTTCAAAATTCAAAAACCAAGGTTCAGCGATACTAGGTATCGCACTGGCATTAGGAACCTCGACTACCAAAACGGCACCGCGGTTTCCATCCTGTTCGGAAAAATAAATACTTTCGGGTTTAATTTCCTCAACGATACGACCGATTACAAGACCAGCAGTACCATTTCTTACCATTGAGTTAAATGGCTCAATAGGAAGAACAACGTTTACTAACATTTTCATCACAATTGAATTTAAAAATTAATGATGCTAAAGGTACAAAATAGCATCACTAAGCATTGTTTTTTAACCTATTAGTTATCAACCGGTTTAGATGGAAAAAATATTGATAATTAAATGTTTATAAGACCTCCTTGCCGTCATGGCGAGGTACGAAATAAGCTAACACTTAACAATACATCGCCCATTTTTTAATGGTTTTATTATATCTCTTCAATTCCAATGGATTTAAAAAATTCAAAAGTGCCGTCATACATAAACGATGGTCTAGTTAAATCTTCATTATTGCCATTAGGAATATAGATTACCAATCCCTGTCTTGCACGAGTTAATAGAACTCTATAAGAATTAATCAAGTACTGTACTCTTTCAGAATTGTTGTTATTCTTCCATGTTGTTCCAGTAAATTTTTTATAATTCCATTGATGATTATGATGATGTAAATCTCCATCCCAAGCGACACAAGTCCAATCTAGTTCTAGTCCTTGAATATCAAATTCAGTAGCAACCTCTTCTAAAAAAGATGATGAACGAATATCTTCTCGCGCATTGAGAAACCAGATTGGCGCATCAATTTTAGCCTTTACATTCAATCCAAATGGTCTTAATCGTACGGCGCCGGAAGATGCTACAATTCCAGTTCTTTCATTCCCCCTAACCATTGTATTCAACCAATTTTTAGCCTTATCTAAATCACGGGTGATTTTAATTGGATAATCTCTTTTAATAAATTCTAAATAAATGCTTTTGGCTTTTGATATATCATTATTAATAACCTCTTGAATAAAGTTTGATAACTGAGCACTTCTAAAAGACCTCAATGAAACGGACAAATGCAATTCATCCTTTTTCTCTGCATTTCTACTTTTTAATATTACTAAAGCTTTATCGTCTTTAATATAATTATGGTCTTCAACTATTTTAGTCGAATAATAAATATCCCAATCATCAAATTTATTTTCAAATGGTCTTATCCATTCTTCAAGTCCTGCTTCTCCAGTATTTATTTCCTGTCCACCACCAATTAAACAAACAATTGTACACCAATCTTTATGCCTATCCATAACCTCAATAAGGAATTCAGGTTCTGATTTATTAAATTCGGAATTTCCTTTATTTCTCTTCATAAAACTCGAGGCCTGCTCTTTAGTCCAAGCTCTTTGAGCTTCGTCAAAGATTGTTACCTTTTCAATTGGTGCCTTGCTATCTTGCAAAGAAGCATCTCTAAAATGATGGATATTTTGAATAAATGATTTTACTTGAGATTTTGCATTTTCTTTTGAAAGTACTTCCTCATTTTCTTTTGCCGTTTTAACTTTATCTCTTGCTAATGCTTCTCTTAATACATCAACCAATGGTCCATTTCCCGAAAGAAAAACAGCATGTTCTTCTTTTTCATAATTGGAACGTTGATTTGCGATGTTCAATCCAGCCAAAGTTTTACCTGCACCCGGAACACCAGTTATAAAGCAGATTGCTTTCCTTTGATTATGTTTTGAAAAATCAATTATATCTGAAATACAATTAGAAGTTACTGATAAGTTTTCTGCTCCAGAATCACTTCTAGAAATTTCTAAAACATTGTGTTTTTTGTATAAAGCTGTGGCTGCTTCGATGATTGTTGGAGTTGGCTTATATATTGATTCTTCCCAAGACTTCACATCTATTTTATCAGCAGATTTAAAATGTTGAAGTGAAGTTTCAATTATCTTTTGAAGATTATGTGAATTTGCATAAATCGTTTCGTGCAAATTATCTATGCTTTTTGACAAAGTATTAAGAGTTGATGGTGCTCTATCAGCTATTAATATTGGTATAATATTTTGATTATGACTCCCTTCGTGAAAATTATTCAAATCCAATCCGTAATCAAAGGCCTGATCTTTGGCATATTTATCATATACTTCAGAGCCTATTTTAAATTCCAAGACAAAAATACAGTTATCAATAATTAAGATATTATCAACTCTCTTACCCATTCTTGGAATGGTGAATTCAAAATAGACTTTCCCCTTTAAAGAGAATAAGGTTTGCTTCAAAATTTCAACTTGCTTTTTCCAGGCATTAGCTTGTTGAATAGTCAATTTATTTAAATCATAATTTCCAGAGATTTTACCATAAACTGCATCACTATTCTCAATAAGAAAATCAGTAATAGAACTGGCATAATAAGCCCTATTCATCGAATAAGTCCTTTACTTTAACATCTAAGGCCTTCGCTAATTTTTCAACAACCTCTATTGAAACATTTCTTTCTCCTTTCTCAATTGTTGGAAGATAGGTTCTGTCTATCTCAGCCAAGTTGGCGAGTTTTTCTTGAGATAAACCTTTTTGTTTTCGCAACTCTTTTATTTTGAGCCCTAATCTTTGTTTAATATCCATGTTAACAAAAGTTGTTAAATGTAGACTATTAAACAACGGAGTATAGTCCGGTTTTTATTATATTCGAATATAATTCAATATATGAATCCTGATTTCAAGTATTGGAATCTTATTGAAAAATAATACCCAAACTATTATCAATGTTACAATATACTATTGAGTGAGATTTTCGTACCTTAGTAAGCCTAAAACCCTTTCAGTCAAACCATCATGCCCACTGTAAAAAATACCGTGCCCATTGTACTCATCATCCTGACGGGTATTGCGGTGTATTCCCTGATGCGCAGTAAAAAACTTAAAAACTGGCGGCATCATATCATTACACCCGCCATGAAAACATTGAAGATGAAGACCATCATGAATCGGGAATACAAAAGAACCGTGGGGCAGTAAACTATAGATTCATATTCACTATCGCATCCGTTTAAACGTAATCGTCTTTAAATCGCGCTTTAAGGACGCAGCCGGTCTATAGACAATTCGGGTGTCTTTGATGGTCGACTTGCCTAAGGCCTCAGGATCATCGGCGGCGGTGCCCTGCAGCGTGAGCTGGAAAGTGCCCAGGTTGTCAATTCTTACAATCTGCCCTTGCTTTAATGCATATGAGATAGCCTCGGTTAAGGCCATAATGACCCCATAACAATCGGCCCGGCTCATCGTAGAACTGTCGGCAATAAACGAGGCCAACATGTCTAAATTGGTTTCCCCCTGATGCACGGCACAAGGGTAATATTTAACTTCGGGAGGTGAGACCAAATTGTTTTGTTTGGCTACCATTTTGAACTGTACTGCCATAAGAATCGATTTATTTAGGATTACTTTTTTACTTCATCAGGTACAAAAATTGCGTCCAACCGCATCACTTTTTAAACTAATGTATAACAATTTATTCATTTCTGTACAGAAGTTAGTATATTTCCGTACGGAACTTAAGTCATTTCCGTACGGAAGTTGAATGATTTCCGTACAGAAATTAAAAAACCCTTCGGGAACAGTTTATTTTACTGACCTGAGCGGGATGTTTTATAATCAGGAAAAAATGAATACCTAATCGTCTTAAACAACAAACCATCAACTAACCGCGTGCTGTTTCTATATTTACCCGTGCAGTAGTACTGATTTCCAAGAATTTATCCTTATATTTAACAACCCTTAATCTTGTGGAGTAACCTAAAATTACTAATCATTAAACCAATAATTTTATGAAAAACAAGATTGTAACCGGGATTGCTTTAGGGATTATTACTACGCTGGTAATGGCCTGTAATCCAAAAAAAGAAGAAGCTCCTGCGGCACCCGCAGTAGACAATGACAAAATCAAAGCCGAATTACAAACCATGGAAACTGCTTTTGCTGACGCCATGAACTCTGGCAAACCGGAAACCATAGTGTATTATGCAGAGGATGCCACCAGCTATGACCAAAACATGGCGCCACTCGTAGGCAAAGCAGCCATTGATGCCCAGTTATTGGATCGTTCAAAAAAGACGTCCAAAGGAACCAAAGTAACCTACAAGGCCAATGAAGTATTTCCTTCCAGTGACGGTAACCAAGTAGTAGAAATCGGAAGCTATACTGTGGTTGATTCAACCGGCGCAAAAACGTCCTCAGGCAACTACATGAGTCTGTTTGTAAAAAAAGACGGCAAGTACACCTGTATCCGTGACATGGGAGCATCCGACATGCCAAAAGAAGAAAAAAAATAAATTACAGCCACTTACTGATAAAAAGCACTTCACATCGAGGTGCTTTTTTTATCTTTGATATCCAAAGTAAAGCAACCATGAAAAAAGAATACTGGGACGTGTCCGACGAACAAGTCATCGAAAAAACCGGCAAGACCATAGACGAGTGGATTCAAATTCTCACCGCCTTTGATGCCAAAAACAAAAAGTCAAATGATGTGGTAGCCCATTTGCAAAACGAGTATCAGGTGCCACGGTATTGGGCCAGAACGCTCACTACTCTTTTCACCAAATCAGATGGCAGGGCCTTATAGCACCCACAAAAACCGTACTTTTAAATTCCTAAAATAAGCACATGTCCAAACTCCCACATATAGGCACCAGCATTTTTACCGTGATGTCGCAAATGGCAACCGAATACAACGCCATCAACCTCTCCCAAGGCTTCCCTAATTTTCCGGTGGATGAACGATTGACTTCCATACTGGCCCGTTTAACTAAAGAGAATGTGCATCAATATACCCCCATGGCGGGCTATCCCCCTTTGTTAGATAAAATCGCCAGACTCACGCAACAATCTTACCAAAGGACCGTCAATCCAAAAACCGAACTACTAATCACGGCCGGAGCCACCGAAGGAATTTTTGCCACCCTACAAGCCTTGGTCAACCCCAATGAAGAAGTCATTATTCTTGACCCTAGTTATGACTGTTACGAAGCCCCGATTTTATTGAGCAGTGCCAAACCTGTCAGAGTTGCACTAAACGATGATTTTACCCCCAATTGGGAAGCCATCAACAACGCAACAAACGAAAAAACCAAACTCATCATCACCAATAATCCGCACAATCCAACCGGGAAAAACTGGACGGAAAGCGACTTTCTGCAATTGGAAAAACTACTGGAAACCTTTCCAAACCTACTTGTGCTGTCGGATGAAGTATATGAATACATCACTTTTGAAACGCCACACATTTCAATACACCACCGCCCAAAACTATGGAACCGCAGCATCAGTGTGTCATCGTTTGGAAAATCCTTTCACATTACCGGCTGGAAAATTGGTTACGTAATCGCTCCCGAATACTTGATGACCGAAATCAAAAAAGTGCATCAGTTCTTGGTTTTTAGTGTCAACAGTATTGCACAAGTGGCCATTTCAGAGTATTTGGATATCGTTGATATTAAAAGCTTAGGTTCCTTTTACCAACAAAAAAGAGATTTTTTCAGAAGTTTATTAAAAGAAACCAAGCTGGAATTACTGCCTTGCGAAGGCACCTATTTTCAGGTGGCTTCCTATGCCAACATCTCCAACGAAAGTGATTTGGAGTTTACTAAAAGACTGGTCACCGAATTGGGTGTAGCCACCATTCCTATCTCTATTTTCTATGCCAATGGAAAAGACACCAAATGCATTCGTTTTTGTTTTGCCAAAGACGATGCCACGCTGACAGCCGCCGCCGAACGATTAAAAAAGCTATGATAACTGCGGTCTGTTTACTTGATGTCAACCTAGTTTTGGCCACCATCACTCAAAAAAAATCTACTTTTGGCGTATGAAAGTATTCCAATCCTTAGCGATAGCACTTTTACTTCTTGTCTTTAGCGGGTCAAGGGCACAATCCTCAGACAATGCACTGATTCAAAAAGGCTGGGCCGAACTGGTTAAGGATAATGAAAATACTGCCTTTCGGTATTTTTGGGAAGCCAATGAGAAAGCCAGAAGAGAAAACAATACCAAAGACAAAGCGGAATCCTATTTCTATCTCGGCATCTGTTCGTATGGCGCCAGCTTGGAAAAAGGCTTGCAGTTTGCCACAAAAGCCTTAAACGAATACAACGCTCTGGAAAAAACCGATGCCGAAAAAGCCACCCTCGGAAGATACAAATGCCTGCAGTTAATCAGTACCATTTACAGTCGGCAAAAGAAATACGACGATGCCCTGCGCTTAAGTAAAGAAGTCATTGCCGAACTGGAAAACAAGAAGGATGCTTCGGGGACTTTGGGATTGGCCTATAACAGTTTGGGCAGTATTTATGAATTGAAAAATCAAAACGAAGCGGCAGCACAGTACTATAGCTTGGCTTTAGCCGAATTTGAAAAATCAAACAACGTAGCCTACTTGCCTACCTCCTATTGCAAAATCGGTACCCTGCTTCAAAAGAAGCACCAAAAAGAAAATAGTTTGCAGTATTTCCAAAAAGCATTAGCCTTAGCCGAAAAAACACAAAACAAACAAGCTCAGGTGACAGCATTAATTGCGTTGGGAAAATGGCAGCTGGATTTTGATAAAAACCTTGTAATTGCCGAGAATTACTGTAACAAAGCCCGAATCATTGCCATAGGGTTAAGCGATAAAGTATTCGAAATTAAAACGCTCGAAACGCTGATTGCCATCAAAAAGGAGCAAAACAATTTTCAGGAAGTTAGCCAGTTGCAAAGCGAAATCATTACGCTCAAAGACCGTTTTTATTCCGCCGAAAAACAACAAATCGAAAAAAGCCTGGAAGTACAGTTTGAAGTCTCCGAAAAGAACCGCAAACTAAAACTCATCTCTGCCGAAAAAGAAGTTTCTAAACTCACCAATTACCTACTGATAAGCGTTTTAGGCCTGCTGATTGTTGTCTTTTCGTTTTTATATTTCTTCCTGAAAAGAATCAACAAAAGAGACAAGCAGTTGTTAAAAGCCAAAGAAGATTTGGTACAACTACTGGAAGAACAAAAACTGTTGAAAGAAGAGCAATTTAATAATGATTTGGAACACAAAGAAAGTCAGTTAAGCGCCATCACTATTCAGATGTTGGAGAAAAACGAACTGCTGGACGAAATCAAAACCATCTTAAGCAAGAAAGATCCCAATACCGAAAGTGAACTTAAAAAATTAGTCCACAAATACACCGTTCAGGACAACAACTGGAAGGATTTTGATAACTATTTTGAGAGCGTCAACAAGAATTTCTACACCCGTTTGAAACAAAAATATCCGGACATCAGTGCCAACGACTTAAAAATCTGCGCGCTCATCAAGTTGAATCTGTCGATTAAAGAAATGGCTTCCATTTTAAATATCTCTCCTGATAGTGTCAAAACCGCCCGCCACCGATTGCGCAAAAAACTACAATTGAACACCGAGGAAAATCTAACCGATTTTATACTTGCCGTTTAACAGCAAAAAACACTGTAAGCGCCATAAAACATAGGCTTGTTTACCTTTTGTCAACCTGAAAAAATAGTACAACTCCCTCTTAATAGGTACTTTTGGTTTTAGAAATTGCTATGAAAAAGAATTTCCGTAACCTCTAAAAAACATTACTATGAAAAAGAATTACTTTTTAAGTTTGGCGCTGTTGCTGTTTGCCGGTAACAGTAGTTTTTCGCAAGTCGTGAATGGCGACTTTGAAAACATCACCTGTAATTTTACGCCAACCAACTGGGGAATGACCTTTGTGCAGCAAGCGGGTTTTGACCCGCAGACTGGGGAAAGTTTTGGCGACCAAATCCAATATACCTGGTGCATTCCTTCCATGGTGTATGTCTCTACCGAACCCCAAACCGGCAACTATGCTATGGAAATATCCAATGCCTTCAACGTGACACAAAATACGGTTATTCCGGGAATCGCTACTATTTTCAGTGATCCTGAACAAGACAGTCCGGGCTGGAATCCGGGCATTCCTATTGAACCTAATGCCAATGTCTCTATGTTGGGTTTTTACTATAAGTTTATGCCTGTAGGTAATGATATTGCCCAAGCCAAAATACAAGTAGCGGATGCCGATGGCAATGAAATTGGCCACGCTACTATTGATATATCGGGAACTCACAATCAATTTGAGTATATATATGAGCCGATTACTTATACTTCAAATGCGGCACCGGCTTCGATGATTATCTCATTTAGCATGGCCAAAGAAGGCTCTACACCCAACTTTGGCAGTCGATTAATTGTTGACAATGTGGTTACTAATTTTGCTGCGCTAAATCTGAACACCAATGAACTTACTTCGAAAATAAAAGTATATCCAACCTTGGTAGACAACGAATTAAATATTACCACTACTACCGCAACACAAGGTCAGGTAGACTATATCATTGTCAACACCGAGGGAAAACTGGTAAAACAAAACACCGTAACCGGAAACTCAGGCTATGTTTACACTATGGATGTCAGCGATTTAAGTTCCGGCCTGTACTTTATTACTGTGAATAATGCTTCGGAACACCTCACCAAAAAGTTTATCAAAAAATAAAAATTGTTTTGTTTACCATAAGTTAATTGCCCCAAACCGGATTAGAGTTGCGACTGTAATCCGGTTTATTTTTTTACGCGAATTACTTTTATATCTTTACTAAAAAATAGAAACAGTATGGATTTTTCAGCAAAAATGCTTCGCGATAATGCCTTGGCCGATAAAGTAATTGTAGTAACCGGCGGCGGAAGTGGCTTGGGCAAAGCCATGACTAAATATTTTATGGAATTGGGTGCCAAAGTAGCCATCACTTCCCGTGATTTGGAAAAACTAAAAACCACAGCCGCCGAATTGGAAGTAGCCACCAACGGAAAATGCCTGCCATTGCAGTGCGATGTTCGTCATTACGATCAAGTGGAAGCTATGCTGGCTGAAGTTTTGAAAGCCTTTGGCAAAGTAGATGTTTTGCTAAACAATGCAGCGGGAAACTTCATCTCGCCTACCGAAAGATTATCGGCCAATGCCTTTGACACCATTATTGATATTGTACTGAAAGGTTCCAAAAATTGCACCCTCGCTTTTGGAAAACACTGGATAGCAACTAAGCAAACCAACTGTAATGTCCTGAATATAGTAACTACATACGCCTGGACTGGCTCCGGTTATGTAGTACCAAGTGCTACTGCCAAAGCCGGCGTTTTAGCCATGACAAGAAGCCTCGCGGTAGAATGGGCCAAATACGGCATCCGCATGAATGCCATTGCTCCCGGACCGTTTCCCACCAAAGGCGCCTGGGACCGATTATTGCCGGGCGACTTAGCTGAGAAATTTGATATGGCCAAAAAAGTGCCTTTGAAAAGAGTTGGCGACCATCAGGAACTGGCCAACTTAGCGGCTTATTTAGTTTCTGATTTCTCTGCTTACATCAATGGCGAAGTGATTGTAATTGATGGCGGTGAATGGTTACAAGGCGCCGGACAATTCAATATACTGGAGAAAATTCCGCAGGAAATGTGGGATATGCTGGAGATGATGATTAAGAATAAAGGGAATAAATAAGTTCACTAAAAAAACCTTTACGGCATCCGACTACTCTTCAAAACTTTACCAGAATGTTAACAAATAAGCCTTGACAAACCCATAATAAATTGTATTTTTACCGCTCAAAATCTACAAAAAACAAATGGGTAAAATCATTGCTATTGCTAATCAAAAAGGTGGTGTCGGTAAAACAACAACTTCTGTAAATCTGGCCGCATCACTGGGTGTTTTAGAAAAAAAAGTGCTTTTAATTGATGCGGATCCTCAAGCCAACGCCAGCTCCGGTTTAGGCATTGATGTGGAAAGTGTGGAAATCGGTACTTATCAAATCCTGGAACACAGCAATACACCCGAAGAAGCTACCATAGCCTGCTCCGCTCCCAATGTTTGGGTAGTGCCGGCACATATTGATTTGGTGGCCATTGAAATCGAATTGGTTGACAAAGAAAACCGCGAATACATGCTAAAACAAGCTTTGGAAAGCGTAAAAGACCAATACGATTACATCCTAATTGACTGCGCGCCGTCTTTAGGTTTGTTGACTTTAAATGCCTTAACCGCCGCTGATAGCGTCGTGATTCCAATTCAATGCGAATATTTTGCTTTGGAAGGGTTAGGCAAATTGCTGAACACTATCAAAAGCGTACAAAAAATACACAATCCCAACTTAGATATTGAAGGTCTTTTACTGACGATGTATGACTCGCGTTTGCGTTTGTCAAACCAAGTGGTGGAAGAAGTTCAGAAGCATTTTAACGATATGGTGTTCAAAACTATTATTCAACGCAATGTAAAATTAAGCGAAGCGCCAAGTTTTGGAGAAAGTATCATTAACTTTGACGCCACGAGCCGAGGAGCCACGAACTACTTAAGTTTGGCACAGGAAATTATCAAGAAAAACAGTTAACAAGCTATGGCAAAAGCTATAAAGAAACAAGCATTAGGAAGAGGATTATCGGCTTTGCTGAAAGATCCTGAAAACGATATCAAATCCGTTGGCGATAAAAATGCCGACAAAGTGGTGGGCAATATCATCGAATTGGATATTGAAGCCATTGAGATTAATCCGTTTCAACCCCGTACCAATTTCAATGAAGAACACCTTCAGGAATTGGCTTCTTCCATCAAAGAACTAGGGTTGATCCAACCGATTACCGTTCGTAAATTAGATTTCAATAAATACCAATTGATTTCGGGAGAGCGCCGTTTGCGTGCCTGCCGATTAGTGGGATTGACTACGGTTCCTGCTTACATCCGAATTGCGAATGACAACGAGTCATTGGTCATGGCTTTGGTAGAAAACATTCAGCGTCACGACTTAGACCCGATTGAGATTGCGCTTTCGTACCAACGTTTGATTGATGAAATCCAATTGACGCAGGAACAAATGAGTGAGCGCGTGGGCAAAAAACGGTCTACGATTGCTAACTATTTGCGTTTGTTGAAATTAGATCCGATTATCCAAACCGGAATCCGTGACGGATTTATCAGTATGGGCCATGGTCGTGCGATTATCAATATTGAAGATCATGATATTCAGTCTGATATTTACCAAAAAATTGTCAGTCAAAACCTTTCGGTTCGGGAGACCGAAGCTTTGGTAAAAAACTATCAGGACAGCATCAAACCTGCTGCTCCAAAAGCCAAAAAAGGAACCGCTTTCGCCATTCCGGAAGAACAGAAAAAAGCTTTTGTGAATTTCTTCGGAACCAAAATTGATGTCAAAGTAGCCGGTAATGGGAAAGGTAAAATCACCATTCCGTTTCATTCGGAAGAAGATTTTAATCGAATCATCAAACTAATAAAAGGTTAGTGACTCGTTTATTCTACATAGCTATCCTCTTTTTTCTACTCGGAAACCAAGCTGGTTTTTCTCAGACTATCAGCAATGCGCTGGTCATCAAAGACACCGTAAGTTCGAAAGACAAAGAAATCAATCCGTTAGCGCCTTCCAAAGCCGCTTTCTATTCGGCTATAGTGCCGGGATTGGGGCAAGCTTACAATAAAAAATACTGGAAGATTCCCATTGTTTACGGGGCTATCGGAACGAGTTTGTATTTTTATATTTCCAACAACAAAAAATACCACAAATACCGCGATGCCTACAAACACCGGTTAGCGGGTTTTGAAGATGATGAATTCCAGTATCTTGATGATGCCCGATTGATTCAGGCACAACGTTTTTACCAACGGAACCGGGATTTATCCTTGCTGCTGAGTGTTGGTTTTTACATCCTCAACATCGTAGATGCCAATGTGGATGCGCATTTGTTGCAGTTTAATGTCAGTGATAAATTGTCTCTTCAGCCTGATGTGTATCAAAACGATATCAACTACAAAACCAATATTGGTTTGTCATTTAATTACAAATTCTGATGAAAATAGCACTTCTGGGATATGGAAAAATGGGGAAAGTAATTGAACACATTGCTTTGCAAAGAGGCCATGAGATTGTGCTTCGCAAAACCAGTTCCAATACTTATGAAGGACTAGAAAAAGCTGATGTTGCTATTGATTTCAGTATTCCCAGCGTAGCGGTTGAAAACATCACCACTTGCTTAGAAGCCGGAATCCCAGTAGTTTCCGGAACTACCGGTTGGTTAGACCGTTATGAAGCTATGACGGCTTTGTGCCAGGAGAAAAACGGTGCTTTTCTTTATGGTTCTAATTTCAGTTTGGGCGTGAATCTGTTCTTTGAACTGAATTCGTATTTGGCCAAAATGATGGCGAAGTTCAGCAACGTCTATAAAGTTTCGATGGAAGAAATTCATCACACCCAAAAACTGGATTCTCCGAGCGGTACCGCTATTTCATTAGCCAAAGGCATTATTGAAAACACCGATTATACTTCGTGGACAGAAGAAACGGCTACTGAAAATCAAATCCACATAGAAGCCAAACGCATTGAAAATGTTCCCGGCACGCACAGTGTTTACTACAATTCCGATGTAGACTTTATCGAAATCAAGCATGTGGCGCACAATCGCGAAGGCTTTGCTTTGGGTTCTGTATTGGCCGCCGAGTGGATTTTGGGCAAAAAAGGCATCTTCTCTATGAAAGATGTTTTAGATTTGAAGTAACAAAATGAAAGTTCTAAGACTTATAGCAAATAACCTGATTATCATATAAACAAATACACATAAAAATGACACTAATTCAATGGTTTATATTCTTCCTGGCAGTTCAAATCGTTCACGGTTTAGGAACCTGGAAACTATACGAAAAAGCAGGAAGAAAATCTTGGGAAGCCTTTGTACCGGTTTACAATTCCATCGTTTTGATGAAAATCATCGGAAGACCATCGCTTTGGACGATATTACTTTTCATTCCTATTATCAACCTGATTATGTTTCCGGTGGTTTGGGTGGAAACCCTGAGAAGTTTTGGCAAAAAAACTACTACTGATACCCTTTTAGGGATTTTTACCTGTGGGCTTTATATTTTTTATATCAACTACACTCAAGACGTTACATACATAGCCGACAGAAGTTTGGTAGCCACAACCAAAACCGGTGATACTATCAGCTCGTTGCTTTTTGCCGTGGTGGTCGCTACTTTGGTACATACTTATGTGATGCAGCCTTATACGATTCCGACTTCCTCTTTGGAGAAGTCCTTATTGATTGGTGATTTCCTTTTTGTGAGCAAGTTTCATTATGGTGCCAGAACGCCAATGACAACTGTAGCAGCGCCTATGGTGCATGACACTTTACCGATTCTGAAAACCAAGTCGTATTTGAGTTGGCCACAATTACCTTACTTCCGTTTTCCGGGCTTCCAAAAAGTACAGAAAAATGACATCGTTGTTTTCAACTGGCCGGCGGATACCGTTTACAAATTCTTTGACACTTCGGGTAGAAGCATTATAAAACCTGTTGACAAGAAATCAAACTATGTAAAACGTTGTCAGGGAACACCTGGTGATTCATTACAAATTAAAAACGGAGTGGTTTTTATCAATGGCAAGGAATTAATTTTACCGGAAAGAGCTAAGCCTCAGTTTTCATATTATGTGACTTATGATGCTGCTGCCAATATTGATTTCGATTATTTACTAAAAGACATTGGTTGTACGGATGGTGCCGGTTTCAAAAGCGAGGCTAGAGACACGATTGTTCTTAGAGCTTTAACTTTTGCAGGAGCCAGTCAATTGAAAGCCGTTCCCGGAATAAAATCGGTTACCCGTATAATTTCCAAGCAAGGCGAATCGAATATATTCAGCCATACGCCAAACTGGAATGCGGATAACTTCGGTCCTATTTACATTCCGGAAGCCGGAAAAACAGTGGCTCTAACGCTTCAATCGTTACCTTTTTACAAAAGAATTATTTCGGTATATGAAAAACACGATTTAAAAGTAGTCGGCAGTGATATTTATGTAGACAACAAAAAAGCAACTTCGTATACTTTCCAACAAAACTACTACTGGATGATGGGAGACAACCGTCACAATTCCGAAGACAGTCGTTACTGGGGTTATGTTCCAGAAGATCACATTGTAGGGAAACCGGTATTTATTTGGATGAGTTGGGATGCTAACGGAAAAGGGTTGCACAAAATTCGTTGGGAAAGATTATTCACTACTGTTAGCGGTGATGGACAACCACAATCTTACTTGAAATACTTCCTTGGCTTAGTATTTTTATATGTGCTTGGAGATTATTTTTGGAAAAAGAAAAAAGCAAATAAGAGTTAATCCAGTTGAAAATTAAACCATTTGAAAATTTAAAAAGTCATATCGTCTGCTAAAGGCTTTATGGCTTTTGACTTTGAAATCCTTTCCAAACCACATGAGCAATATTATACTACATCCTAGTTATTTTCCTTCCATCAGTCATTTTGTGGCCATTGCCAAAGCTGGTGTAGTGACTTTTGAAATGGATGATAATTTCCAAAAACAAACCAACCGAAACCGAATGTACATTTACAGTCCGAATGGCATTCAAATGCTCAACATTCCTGTAAAGCATTCTAAAGAAGCACATCAGCGAACCAAAGACATCAAGCTAGAAACGGCTTTCGATTGGCAGAAACAACATTTCAAATCCTTAGAAGCGGCTTACAGAACTTCGCCTTTCTTTGAGTATTTTGAAGATGATATTCTTCCCATTTTTCAAAAGAAACACACTTTCCTGATGGACTTAAATCTGGAAACCATGTCCATTGTTTCGAAATGTCTTAAACTGGAATTTGATTATGATGAAAGCTCGGAATATTTCCATCAAGTGACCGATAAAACAGACTATCGAAATCTGATTAACGGCAAGAAAGACATGGCCGTTTTTGAACCTTATACTCAGGTTTTTGGCGAAAAGCACGGGTATTTAAACAACCTTTCCATTTTGGATTTGTTGTTCAACGAAGGGCGGTATGCGTTGGATTATTTGAGAAAACAGGCTTTGTAATTATTCTGCGAATGACAGTCGGGTCATAATTGGAAAATGATCTGAATTTTCGAATTGGGCAAAAGTCGTAAAACTTTTTACTTTCATTTTTTTACTGGCAAAAATATAGTCGATCCGCGCCGGATAGTACTTGAATTTATACGTTTGCCCAAAACCGTTTCCGGATTCCTCAAAACAATCATACAAATCCGATTTGATATTGCGATAAATATAAGAGAACGGGCTGTTATTCATATCCCCACAGATAATGACCGGATAAGGACACTCTTTTTTATGATTGACTAAAATGGCTGCCTGCTGTTGCTGCTTTTTAAAAGCATCGCGGATTCGGGCAAAAACCTGTTGTGATTTGCTTTGGTTAATGGCATCCACATGTTCCTGAATTTCATTCACATCAGGCGAAATTTTTATCGATTGCAAGTGGATGTTGTATACGCGGAGCGTGTCTTTCCCTTTTCGGATATCTGCAAAAATCACATTGTTTCCGGCTTCCGGAATTTTAAAATCGCCTTGGTTGAAAATCGGAAACTTGGAGAAAATCGCTTGTCCGGTTTTGATGTGGTTGCCTTCCATGAAAATAGCTTTGTACTTGTAGACTCTCAAATCTACTTTAGCGTTTTCTGAATATTCCTGTATGCACAAAATATCAGGGTTTTGCTCGTTGATAAAGCTCAAAATAGTATCGCCCACCTTTCGATTCGGAATCCAGTCAAATAGATTAAACAAGCGAACATTGTAGCTCATTACCTTGAAATCTTTTTCTTCTTCGGGCAAATCGCTAGAGGAAAACTTGTAGAATTTATTGATAAACGTAATGCCCAAAAGCAACACCAAGCCCGAAAGCATGACTTGTCGCTTCAATTGCAGCAACCAATAAATAAAAAATATGCCGTTTAAAATTAGAAATAAGGGAAGAATCAGCGTGAGAACCGAAAGTAGCGGAAACATTTTGGGTGCCAGAAACGGTAAAACATAAGCCACAAAGGTCAATACAGTTACGACTATATTGCCTGCAAAAATCACTTTGTTAAACCACGATAGTTTCTTCATTTATACTTTATTTCCCGGCTTTAAAGAGAAATTCTTTCTCTTCGCTGGTCAGGCTGTCATAACCCGATTGACTGATTTTATCCAAAATCTCATCAAGCTGTTGCTGGGTTTTATCTTTGGCAACAATTTTACTTTCTCTTTTTGCAGCAGGTTTTTTGGGGTTTACGTGCACTTTTTTAAACGGAGTGGATTGCTTTTTACTAAATAAAGAACCCAAGAAATCCAAAACAGCGGTTACTATTCGGCTCAAATCGGTACCATTTTGCAGCAACTTGATGTAAATATAACCAAAAAAGGCACCACTTAAATGCGCAATATGTCCGCCGGTATTATTCATCGGTAACTGAATCAAATCAAGGAAAAGCAATAGTACGGCTATTTGCCAAAGTTTTACTCTTCCAAACAACATCAATCTGACATCCATAAAGGGCTGGTAAGTTGTGGTGGCCAGCAATATGGCCATAATAGCACCCGACGCACCAACCATGGATGTTACAACTCCCTGCAATGCCGGTAAATAATGATATCCCACTAAATACGCCGTGCCCGAAAAAATAGCCGCTAGTATATAAGCGCCCAATAATTGTTTCTGAGTAAAATAAGTAAGGAACAATTGGCTGGCAAAATGCAACATTATCATGTTAAAAACCAAATGAATAATGCCCGCATGAAAGAAAGCATACGACAAAACAGACCAAGGTTTCCAGGCTAATTCGCTCCAATTGGTTGACAAACTAACAAAACTCAAGTAATCAATATCAAGATGAAAAAGCTTGGCCACGGCGAAAAAAACTTCCGGAACAGCAAAAAGCAATAGGTTCCAAAAAATCAATCGGACACTGACATTACCTATCTTGTATTGAAATTTTAAGTCTTCTAGTAAGTTCATTTTTAATCCCAGCGATTTTTATTAAACTGATTTTTCTTCCAATACCACATCATTAGGAAACCGCACAAAGCACCACCCACGTGGGCAAAGTGAGCAACTCCGGTACCTCCGCTGCCAAAAAGAGAACTTCCTTTGAATCCTAAAAATAAATCAACCGCTAATAATCCCGGTACAAAATATTTGGCTTTAATAGGAATTGGGATGAAGATAATAGCCAGTTCGGCCATTGGAAACATAAAAGCAAAAGCGGTTAGCAATCCATATATAGCCCCGGAAGCACCTACAACCGGCGTTTGCGAAATCATGGCTGCCTCTGATATTTTATTAAATTGCTCCTGAGTACAATGACTATTATCCAAAATAGTCTTGATATTTCCGGCAAGCATTTTTCCATTTTCATCAAAAATAGCTCTATAATCAGCATTCAGTAAAGTATGGATTTGAGCGTTTGACAGGTTCAGGCTGGAAACTTCGTTTAACAGCGAATGTATTTGCAAATAATTTACTCCCGTATGCAATAAAGCGGCTCCCAATCCACAGGAAATGTAAAAGAAAAGGAATTTCTTAGCGCCCCAAAAATGTTCCAAAGCACTACCAAATGAAACCAATGCAAACATATTGAACACTATATGCATCAGGTTGGGCATTGGCGCGTGCATGAACATATGTGTAATGGGTTGCCAAATTCTAAAGTTAGCATTCTCCGGATAATAGAGTGAAAATAACGGATAAGCCACACTCACAAACTGGGATCCAATGAAAAATATAATATTGATAATCAATAACTGCTTAACAGTTTCGGTCATTCGCATCATACGCTGAATTTTTTATCTAAATCTTCGACACTCATGGTGACGAAAGTAGGTTTTTGAAAAGGTGATACATTCGGTTCTTTGCAGGCAAACAGATTGTGCACTAGATTTTCCTGTTCTTTTTCGGTTAAATAGGTTCCGGTTTTTACGGCCAAACTTCGCGCCATCGACTTGGCAATGGTGTCATTTTGGCAAAAACTGCTGTCCGGAATCCCGTCTTGTAAATCACTCAATAACTCTTCCAAAACGATAGAAATCTCACTTTCGGTCACATTGACAGGCAATCCGGAGATGACCACATGATCTTCGTTTATGCTTTCAAAAAGAAAACCGGTATTTTCTAAAGACAACTGCAATTCTTTGACCAATTCAATTTCAGCAGCCGAAAAATACAACTGCAACGGAAACAACATCTGCTGACTCGAGGCTTGATGCATCGTCATGCTGGTCAAAAATTCTTCATACAAAATACGTTCGTGTGCCCGCTTTTGATTGATAATGACCATCCCCGATTTTATCGGACTGACAATGTATTTTTTGTGAATCTGATACGTCCGCTTTACTTCCTGCTCTATTTCATTTTCTTCAAACAAAGACGAAGTCACAGCATCGTTTTCAAAAGTCATTTCGGCAATTTCCTGCCCGGCCTGCTTTAAGCCAACATACAAGCTTTCCCAGCTGGGCTGCGCTTCCGGTTTTTTATAATTAGACGAAGACGCAAAAGATTTACTTGGTTTGTCTTCCGAAAACGGATTGTAACTTCTATCCACCTGAATCGTTGGGTATTCGGCTTCTTTATTTTGGTATTGGTACGGCGTGTCTAAATTGGGATCTCTATCAAAATCGAGTACTGGCGCGACGTTAAATTGTCCCAAACTGTGTTTGATGGCCGAACGCAAAATAGCATACAAAGCATGTTCATCGTCAAACTTAATTTCGGTTTTGGTCGGATGAATGTTGATATCAATGGTATGTGGCGGAACATCTAAGTATAAAAAATAACTTGGTTGGGCTCCGTCTTTCAGCAAACCTTCGTAAGCCGCCATAACCGCGTGGTGCAGATAACCGCTTTTGATAAATCGGTTGTTGACAAAGAAGAATTGTTCGCCTCTGTTTTTCTTGGCAAATTCAGGTTTTCCGATAAATCCGTGGAGGTTGACAATCTCGGTTTCTTCTTTGGTGGGTACCAATTTCTCATTGGTCTTTCCGGCAAAAATATTAACGATGCGTTGTCTGAAATTCGAAATCGGCAAATTGAACATTTCGCTTCCGTTGTGGTACATCGTAAAATGAATGTTCGGATGCGCCATCGCTACCCGTTGGAATTCATCCACGATATGGCGTTGTTCCACCGTTTCTGATTTCAAAAAATTACGGCGTGCCGGTATGTTGAAAAATAAATTTTTGATAGCAAACGAAGTGCCCTTTGGCAAAACGGCTGGTTCTTGGGAAACAAACTTACTGCCTTCAATGATAAGGTGAATTCCGAGTTCTTCCTGGTCCTGTTTGGTTTTCATTTCCACATGCGAAATCGCCGCTATGGAGGCTAAGGCTTCGCCACGAAACCCTTTGGTATGCAAAGAAAATAAATCTTCGGCCTGACGGATTTTGGAAGTGGCATGACGCTCAAAACACAAACGCGAATCGGTGACACTCATGCCTGAGCCGTTATCAATCACCTGAATTAATGATTTTCCGGCGTCTTTTATAATTAACTTGATATCGGTAGCTTTCGCATCCACGGCGTTTTCCAGTAATTCTTTAACTACAGAGGCAGGACGTTGTACTACTTCACCGGCAGCAATTTGATTGGCGACATGATCGGGAAGTAATTGAATGATACTCGACATTAATTCAGTTTAAAAGTTTAAGGTTAAGGCGTTTGAAATGGTTTGTTTCTTCCAAACCAAAGTAAGCAAATTTAAGGAAAAAGTATTGGGATTTATAGCTAATAATTTGCTAAAAATAAAAAACCTATTCACAAGGGAATAGGCTTTCATTTTATAGTATTTCGACAAACGATTTATGATAGCGGTTCGCCCGATTTTCTTCTCAACTCAGCCATTTTAATAGCGGCTATGGCCGCTTCAGTTCCTTTGTTCCCGTGAACACCACCGCTTCTGTCAATGGATTGTTGTTCGTTGTTATCGGTCAGTAAACAAAAAATTACCGGAACATCAGTTTGTACGTTCAAATCTTTGATACCTTGAGTCACCCCTTCGCAAACAAATTCAAAATGCATGGTCTCCCCTTTGATGACGCAGCCAATGGTAATGACCACATCTACTTCCTGCGTGACAATCATTCTTTGGGCACCGTAAACCAATTCAAAACTCCCCGGAACATTCCAGCGAATCAGGTTTTCCGGCAAAGCACCACAGTCTAATAAAGCGGCTTCAGCTCCGGCATATAGTCCGTTAGTGATATGATCGTTCCACTCTGAAACCACAATCCCAAACCGAAAATCTTTGGCGTCTGGAAGTGTACTTTTATTATAGTTAGACAAATTTTTATTTGCAGTTGCCATAGTTTTATTGTTTAAAATAAAAAAGGATTAAAGATACCATCCTTAATCCTTTTTCAAAATATTATTTTTCAATTTATTGTGCTAATCCAATCAAAGCATCAATTTGTTGTGCTTCCGGTGAAGCATCGTAATTGTCTTTGATATCGGTGAAATATTTAACCGCATCGGCTTTGTTTCCTAATACCAAAGCAGTTTTCCCGGCTTTCAATAAATATCTTGGTCTTGTAAAATCGTTTTTATTGGCATCAGCCGCTTTAAGATACCAATCTAAAGCTTCTTTTTGCTTGTTTTGTTGAGCATAAGCATCTCCGATGGCGCCTTTAGCCAAAGTGCTTAACATGATATCATCTGAAGAGAATTTCTCCAAACTTGTGATAGCTTCTGCATATTTTTTAGTATTCAAATAAGAAATACCTGCGTAGTAATTAGCCAAGTTTCCGGCATCTGTTCCGGCATATTCTTCAGCGATTTTCACTACACCAAATTTTCCTTCAGATCCTTTTAATACTAAATTGTATAATGAATCGGCTTTAACACCACCATCCACTGCTTTTTGAAAGTTTTGTTGGGCTACAAATAATTCTTCAGCTGCTTCTTGTTGGTTTGGTTCAGCAATAAATTTTTGATATAATAAATAACTAACAGTAGCCACCGCTACCACAGTAAGAAAACCTAAAATGTATTTTTGATTTTTAGCTACAAAATCTTCTGCTTTAGAAGCGGTTTGATCTAAGGTATCAAATGCTTTTGCCGTTGCGCTGTCTTTCTCGTCAACGTTTACATTTTCAATATAGTTATTATCTAACTTTACGTCTTTTTCTTTTGGTTCTCTATATCCTCTTTTGTTAAAAGTTGCCATTTATTTTAATTTAGTGTGCGCAAAAATAAAATTTTTATTGATAAATGAAAGCTATTTTTATCGATATTTTTGAATAATTTGCACCTCTTTACTTTATGGATGGAGATTGACACTTAAAAATGGAACATTTCGGCTCATAAATAAGGAGTTTAAACACTAATTTCAAACAAAACCAAATTGTTTTTAAAGCGAATTTCAGTACTCAATTACAAAAATTTTTCGGAAGCTACCTTCGAATTTGATGCCAAAATCAATTGTTTCGTGGGCAAAAACGGCATTGGCAAAACCAATATCCTCGACGCCATTTATCATTTGGCCAATGGGAAAAGTTATTTCAATCCGCTGGCAGTACAGAACATCAAACATGGCGAAGAGTTTTTTGTAGTGGATGGCGAATTCGAAAAAAATGACCGCTCCGAACAAATCTTGTGCAGCCTGAAAAAAGGCCAAAAGAAAATCCTGAAGCGCAACAGCAAACTCTACGAAAAATTCTCCGACCACATCGGCTTCATTCCTTTGGTGATTATTTCGCCAGCCGACAGAGACTTGATTGTGGAAGGAAGCGAAACAAGACGAAAGTTCATCGATAGCGTTATTTCGCAATTGGATAATTCCTATCTGCAAAAGCTTATTCAATACCAAAAAATCATCAGTCAGCGCAACGCCTTGCTGAAGTATTTTGCGTTGAATCATGTTTTTGAAAAAGATACCTTAAGTATTTATAATGAGCAATTGAACCAATTAGGACAAGCTATCTTTGAAAAAAGAAAGCAGTTTCTAAATGATTTCATACCGATTTTCAACCAATACCATCAGGAAATTACCAATTCTGCCGAAACAGTGCAATTGGTTTATCAAAGTGATTTATTCGAAAAAGACACGTTGACTTTATTGGAAGAAAACATTACTAAAGACAGAGCCTTACAATATACTTCGGTGGGCGTTCATAAAGATGACTTATCGTTTGAAATCGACAACTATCCGATTAAAAAGTTTGGTTCCCAAGGCCAGCAAAAGTCATTTCTGATTGCGTTAAAATTGGCCCAATTCGATTTTGTCAAAAAACAAAGCGGCGAAAAACCGATACTGTTGTTTGATGATATCTTTGACAAACTGGATGAATTTCGCGTGAGCAAAATAATTGAGATGGTCAACAACGAAGAATTCGGGCAATTATTCATTTCTGACACTCATCCGGAACGCACCGAAAACATAGTCAAAACCACCCATCAGAGTTATAAAATATTTACTCTTTAGTATTATCCAAATTTGTAATTTAGCGTCAAATTTTTGCAACACATGAAATCAAAATTTCTTTCCATAGTATTACTCTGTTTTCTATTCCTAAGCTGTCAGGGACAACAAGCCAAAGAGGTACAAACACTTGATGCTAAATCGTTTTCCGAAAAACTAAACAGCACTCCAAATGCACAAATAGTAGATGTCAGAACTCCAGAAGAATACGAGGGAGAACACTTGGATAATGCTGTTAATATGGATTGGTTTGGGGATGACTTTGCTAAAAAAGTGACTGCTTTAGACAAATCCAAGCCGATTTTTGTGTATTGCAAAGTGGGTGGCCGAAGCGCAAAAGCATCCAATAAATTAGCTGCACTGGGCTTTAAAGAAATATACAATTTAGATGGTGGCATCATGAAATGGAACGCCACAGGATATGGCAAACCATCCAGTAAAGTGGTAGGTATGTGTGATGAAGAATTTGATGTGCTGATAAAATCAGACAAAAAAGTATTGGTTGATTTTTATGCCGAATGGTGTGCCCCTTGCAAAAAAATGGCACCATATCTTATCAAAATGCAAAATGACATGAAAGGTAAAATGCCCATCGTAAGACTGGATGCCGATAAGAACAAAACATTGGTAACTGAGCTAAAACTGGATTCGTTACCTGTGGTTATTCTTTATGAAAATGGCAAAGAAGTGTGGCGAAACACCGGGTTTATTTCGGAAGAGGATTTAAAAAAACATTTATAAAATGATTACCAAAAAAGCGCTTCAGTTTTTAGCCGATTTAGTGGCCAACAACAATACAGATTGGATGCATGCCAACAAAAAAAGGTATGAAAATTACAAGAAAGACTATCACAGTTATATCGCCTCGCTTTTGGCTGAAATGAAACCTTTGGACAAATCGTTAGAGCCTTTGGAAGTTAAGAATTGTACCTTCCGCATCAATCGGGATATTCGTTTTTCTAAAGACAAATCGCCTTATAAAACCAATATGGGCGTTTGGTTTACCCAAAATAAATTCCGTAAAAACAGTCCCGGTTATTATGTTCATTTTGAGAAAGGAAACTCCTTTATCGCCGGTGGCGTTTGGTGTCCGGAGCCCGAGGAATTGAAGAAAATCCGCAAGGAAATTGCCTTTTTCCATGAAGATTTGGAAGCCATTGTCAATGATAAAAATTTCAAAAAAGAATTCAAAGAGCTCACTCGCGAAGAAGCCAATATGCTGAAAAAAGCACCAAAAGATTTTGAACCCAATCATCCGGCCATTGAATTTTTGAAACTGAAAAGCTTTACCGCTTCTGAAAAAATTGACGACAAACTCTTTACCGATAAAGATTTCAGTAAAATTGTGGCTCAAAAACTACTGGTGTTAAAACCTTTAAATGACTTTCTAAACCGCGCTTTAGAAACCGAAGACTAAACCCTGATGGCAAAAAAAAGAATTCTTTTTTTGGGAGAAACCTACCGCGCTGACGCTATTACTTGGATGAATGGTCTCAAAGAATTTGGCGATTTTGAAATTGTCACTTGGGAGCTCAAAAAAAGTAGCGTTGGAGTGAGTCGACTCAGACGGTTATTTGAATTGTTTCTCACTTTTTTCAAAATAAAAAAAATGACGCAATCGTATAAAGCCGATATGGTCATAGCCGAAAGAACCACCAGTTATGGATTTCTAGCAGCGCTAACCGGAATAAGACCGGTAGCAATTGCCCAGCAAGGAATTACGGATCTTTGGCCACACCATTCTCCTTTGTATCCTTTTAAAAAAATGTTACAGGATTACGCTTTCAAAAAGGCCGATTTAATCCATGCCTGGGGTAAAGTTATGTCGGATCATATGGAAAAAAGTAAGGTAGACATGACCAAAGTAATGGAATTGCCTAAAGGAATTAACCTGGAAAATTTTACTTTTAGCGAGACTCAAAACCTGAAATCCATTGAGGCCGTTGTTACCCGATCGCTCGAGCCGGAGTACAAACATGAGGTTATTTTAAAGGCTTTTGCCGAAATTAAAAAGAAAAATATTCCGTTTACCCTTCGAATCATTGGAGGCGGTAGTATGATGAAATCTCTCCAAAAATTAGCTATTGATTTAGACATACAAGATCAAGTGATTTTTAAAGGGCGAACTCCAAATACAAGAGTGGCCGAATTGTTGCAAAAGTCTAATTTTTACATCAGTATGCCCACTACAGAAGGCGTTTCAGCTTCTTTATTTGAAGCCATGGCTTGCGGTTGTTTCCCCATAGTAACGGATTTACCGGGCAACAGAAGCTGGATCAACAATCATGAAAACGGCATACTTATCCCAAATGGGAATGATAAAATTTTGGCTCAGGAAATCATCGAAGCTTTTGAAAGAGACATTTGGAGAAAAGCAGTAGTCGAAAGAAACCGAAAATTTGTAGAAGAAAATGCCAACTATATCATCAATATGAAGAAAATTGCAGCGGCTTACCATGAATTAATCACCCTAAAATCAAAAGCGAACTAACTATGTGTGGTATTAACGGTATTTTAAAATTTAACCATACCAAAGTTGACGAAAGCCAGCTCTTGAAAATGCGCGATGCCTTGGAGCATCGTGGTCCGGATGATGCCGGATTTTTTATCCAGGACAATATTGGTTTAGGGCATCGACGCTTGTCAATTATCGATACCAGTGCCGCCGGACATCAACCCTTTTTCTCTGAAAACAAAAGATATGTTATCGTTTTTAATGGCGAAATTTATAATTACAAATCCTTTTACAGCGAATTAAAAAGCAAAGGATTAACCATAAAAACAGGTTCTGATACTGAAGTTTTGATGATGCTGTTTGAACTTTACGGCCTGGAGTGTCTGAAAAGATTGCAGGGCATGTTTGCTTTCGCTATTTGGGATACTTTAGAAAAGAAATTGATTTTGGCGCGTGACCGAATGGGTGTCAAACCGTTGTATTACGCGTTTTATCAAAACTGTCTTTATTTTGCTTCCGAACAAAAAGCGCTGTTCACTGCCGGAGTTCCGCTGGAAATTTCAGAAAACGGCATGGATGAATATTTCTTTAACCGATTTGTGGCCGGCGAAAACACTTTGTACAATCGGGTAAAAAAATTACTCCCGGGACATTATATGGTTTTGGAAAACAATGGGTACACGACTTACAACAAATGGTGGAGTTTAAAATCAGAAATCGAAAATTTTCCAACCATTAAAAATCCTAAAAGTTGGTTTGAAGAAACCTTCTTTGAATCGGTGAGACTTCGTATGGTGAGTGATGTTCCTGTGGGAGTGCTTTTGAGCGGCGGGCTTGACTCCTGCTCTATTCTCTCCTCGTTATACCATCAGGATTTCAAAAACATCAATACGTTTAACATTGGTTTTGCCGAAGATGAACACAATGAGTCTTTTTTGGCCAAAAAAATTACCGAAGAATACAACTATACATTTAACAACACCCAACTTAACAACGAATCGTTATTTCAAAACCTGTTGGAATCCACTTATTACCAGGATGAGCCTTTGATGCACTTGAACGAACCGCATCTTTTGGCGGTCTCCAAAATGGCGAAACCCAAAGTAAAAGTGTTGCTTTCCGGCGAAGGTGCCGATGAATTGATGGGTGGTTATGTACGGTACAAGGCCTTAAAAAGTCCGTCTTTACTGAAAGTGATTTCGGGTTTGAGCTCGATAGAAAAATTCAGCAAAAGACCGCGCTACGACAAATTGTTGCGCTATTCCAAAATTCATAATGTAGATGATTTGGTTATCTTCAACGGTTCCAATGTGTACCCCGAAGACATTCAGGAGTTTTATGGAAGAGCGGATAAACCGTTCAACGGCTACCGCCACAGTATCTTAGAAGAAGCCAAAATATTATACCCCAATAATCCGCAACGACAAGCTTTGTATTTTGATCAGCATACATATATGTGCTCGTTGCTCGACCGAAATGACCGCTGTACGATGGGAACTTCTATCGAATGCCGAGAGCCCTTTTTAGATTACCGATTGATTGCCGGATTAGGAACGTTGGATGACAAGTGGCTATTCACCGGAAAAAAAGGAAAATTCATTCTCAAAGATACGATGAGAAGCAAACTTCCCGAAGAAATTATCAGCTTCCGGAAAATTGGGTTGAGCGCCCCGTGGAATACTTACCTGCTGGAATATCCGGCGTTTAAAGAAGAGCTGGATGCTTTTGCTACGAGTCCGATTTTTGAAATGAACTTTTTGGAAAATCTGGATGGTAAAAAATTAGTAGCCGAATTGCGCCAAGGAAATACCAAGCTTGTGCCTTATATCATGCCGATTTTCATGCTGCACATTTGGTACAAAAACTATTTTAAAAAATTCGTTTAAAAATCTTTGCTTTACTTTTGTGAAGTTCAATTTTGAAATACAATGACTATTCAAACCGATTTCTCTTTAAAAAAATACAACACCTTTGGCATCGAAGCTAAGGCCAGACAATTTGTAGCGGTGCATTCAACAGCCGAATTAAAAATCGTTTTACAGCAAAACCAAAACGAGAAAAAATTCATACTGGGCGGTGGCAGCAATATGTTGCTTACGCAAGACATCAACGCTTTGGTAATTCACATCGATTTGAAAGGCAGAAAAGTGCTCAAAGAAGACGATGATTTTGTTTGGGTAGAAAGCATGGCTGGCGAAAATTGGCACGAATTTGTATTGTGGACTATTCAGCAAAACTTCGGTGGATTGGAAAACATGTCACTGATTCCGGGCAATGTGGGTACTACGCCAGTGCAGAACATCGGGGCTTACGGCACAGAAATCAAAGACACTTTTGTTTCCTGCGAGGCGATGAATATTGCTACTCAGGACATGAAAACGTTCAGTAAAGAGGAATGTCATTTTGGGTACCGTGAAAGCATTTTTAAACACGAAGCAAAAGACCAATTCATTATCACTTCGGTAGTTTTCAGATTGACAAAACGCAACCATAAAATCAACACTTCCTATGGTGATATCACTAAGGAACTGGAAAAACAAAACGTAACAACTCCCACTTTAAAAGACGTCAGTAATGCGGTAATTGCCATACGTCAGAGCAAGCTGCCCGATCCGAAAGAATTGGGTAACAGCGGCAGTTTCTTTAAAAACCCTATTATTCCAAAAGTGGATTATGATAAGATTCATGCTCATCATCCTAATATGCCTCACTATGTGGTTTCGGAAACCCAGGTCAAAGTTCCGGCCGGTTGGCTGATTGAACAAGCCGGTTTTAAAGGCAAGCGTTTTGGCGATGCGGGAATTCATAAAAATCAAGCACTGGTTTTAGTCAATTATGGCAACGCCACCGGGCAGGAAATCTTAGCGGTTTCCAGAGACATTCAAGCCACTATTCTAAAGGAATTCGGTATTGCCATTGAAGCGGAAGTAAATGTGATTTAACATGAAACTAATACTGGAAACTGAACGTTGTTATCTCAGAGAATTGACTGTAAATGATGCTCCGGATTTCTATTTATTAAATCAAGACGAAGACGTTATAAAATACACTGGCGATAAAGCCTTTGCCAATATCGAAGAAGCCAAATCTTTTCTCCAAAATTACGACCAATATCAAAAATATGGCTACGGTCGTTGGGCGGTAATTGCCAAATCCAACGAAGCGTTTCTGGGCTGGTGCGGTTTAAAATATGCTCCCGATTTGGATGAAGTGGATGTGGGTTTTCGATTTTTTAAGCGCTACTGGAACCAAGGGTATGCCACAGAAACCGCTCAAGCTTGTCTTGCTTATGGCTTTACCACTTTACATCTCGACACCATCGTGGGCAGAGCCATGGAAGAAAATACAGCCTCAATTAAAGTCTTAGAAAAAATAAAGATGACCTTTGTCAAAAAGTTCAATTTTGATGTACACGACGGTGTGGTATATCAAATTCAAAATCCGACTAAACTCCAGTAATCATGTATATTCCGGAACTTTATAAAAACGAAAATCAGGAAGAAATTCAGCACTTCATCCATCAGAATGGCTTTGCGGTTTTGATCAATCAAACGAATGGAAAACTTTGGGCCACCCATATTCCGTTGGTGTTGGATCTAAATGAAAGCGGAAAACAGATTCTAGTTGGACATGTTTCTAAACTGAATCCGCAAGCCGAAAGTTTCAAAACCAACGACGAAGTTTTAGCAGTATTTTCGGGAGCGCATGCTTACATTTCTTCCTCTTGGTATGACCATGAAAACGTACCTACCTGGAATTATCTGGCCGTTCATGTGTATGGAAAAGTAACAATCTACAATCACGAACAAGCCGTTAATTCGTTGAAAAAACTAGTTGACAAGTACGAAGCCAAATCGGAAAAACCGGTTCGTGTGGAAGCCTTGTCCGAAAAGACGATGCGCGAAGCCCGTGGTATTATTGCTTTTGAAATTGAAATTACAGCCATAGAAGCTCAAAAAAAATTATCGCAAAACCGTGACGATAAAAACTACAAAAATATTGTTTCCGAGTTAGAAAAAACCAATGACAATCAAGCTATTGCTGTGGCTAATGAGATGAAAGAGAACCGAAAATAAGCGGTGTAAAATTTCATCTTTCTTCATTCGAAGTTCACAATTGATTTTGTACATTTGCAGACCTTTTTAAAGTCGAAAAAGCCCTATGTTACTAACTCTATTCTGTCTATTTATTGCCGTAGTTGTTGTTCAATTCCTTTATTATATTGTAGTTTTTGGTAAATTTTCTTTTGCTAAACCACAAACCGTTACGCCCAAAAGAATTCCGATTTCGGTAATTGTTTGTGCTAAAAACGAAGAAGAAAATGTCAAAAAGTTTGTACCATTATTGGCCGAACAAAACTACGCTACCTTCGAAATCGTATTGATTGATGATGCTTCGAGCGATAATACACTGGAGCTTTTTGAGGAATTTGAAAAGCAATATCCGAATGTGAAATTGGTCAAAGTAGAAAACAACGAAGCCTTTTGGGGCAATAAAAAATTCGCTTTAACCCTTGGTATCAAAGCCGCCAAATACGAATACCTGCTATTTACTGACGCCGATTGCTATCCTACTTCCAAAGATTGGATCACTTCGATGAGTTCGCAGTTTACCACTCAAAAAAGTATCGTTTTGGGATATGGAGCTTATGACAAGATTCCGAATTCCTTCCTAAATAAAATCATTCGTTTTGAAACCTTATTGACAGCTACTCAATATTTTTCTTGGGCCAAACTAGGTAAACCCTATATGGGTGTTGGTCGCAACATGGCGTACCGAAGAGATGAATTTTTCAAAGTGCGTGGGTTTATGGATCATATGAAAATCCGTTCGGGCGATGATGATTTATTCATCAATCAGGCGGCGACCGGTGACAATACTACCATTTGCTATTTACCGGAAAGCTTTACTTATTCTGAGCCTAAAACATCTTTTAAAGATTGGTTTACCCAAAAACGTCGCCACGTATCGACTGCCAAGCACTATAAAATGTTCGACAGAAACCAATTGAGTCTTTTCTATGCTTCGCAATTGTTGTTTTTGTTATTGCCGATTATCTTATTAGCTTTTCAATTTCAATGGATTGCTGTGGTTAGTATTATTGGTTTCCGTTATATCTTTGCCTGGATAAGCATGGGGTTTGCTGCCGGAAAACTAAAAGAAAAAGACGTAATGTATTGGTTTCCCATCATTGAAATCACTTTGATTTTTACCCAACTGAATGTTTTTATCACCAATACCTTTTCAAAACCGGTACATTGGAAATAAACAACTACATAGAGAAAGCTAAGAAAGGTGACCAAGTAGCGTTTACTTTTTTGCTCGACCATTATTGGAACGAAGTATACGGATTCATGCTCAAACGCACCGAAAACGAAACCGATTCGGAAGACATTACCATAGAAACTTTCTCGAAAGCTTTTGACAAAATTGCCACTTACAATCCCGAATTTCAATTCAACACCTGGCTGATTGCCATTGCCAAAAATGTGCACATTGATTTGCTTCGCAAAAAGAAATCTACACTCTTTGTAGAAATCACAGATGAGGAAGATCAGCAGGCTTACAATGTAGCTGATAGTTCCCCATCGGCAGAAGACGACTTGATCACCGAACAAAACTTATCGCGTTTATTGCAATTCATCAAAGAACTGAAACCGCATTATCAGGAAGTTATCCAACTGCGTTACTTTCAGGAAATGAGTTATCAGGAAATTGCCGAACAGCTTGGTGAACCTTTGAGCAACGTCAAAATCAAACTGCTTCGCGCCAAAAAACTCTTGGCAGAAATCATCGAGAGCACAAAATAATTTTTCTTTTTTTAAAAAATTTCTTTAGCGCTTCCCAACCTTTTAGGGAAAAACATCCTCTATATCTATAAATATTTAACATTATTTATACTATTTTATCATTTGTTGCGTTATATACTTAAACACCTCGCTTATGTAGTATAAATACTTAACTCTAAAACAATTTTTTATGTCAAACGTTAGTATTTATGACAAAAACTGGATTGATCTGGTTTTTGAAGACAGAAACAAAAAATATGGTGCCTACCAATTGCGTCAGGAAAATGCCAGAACTACTTTTATAGCACTGTTGAGTGGTGCTTTACTCCTGTTATCCATTATCGGTTTGGATTTATTGCTTTCTTCTTTTGCGGATAAACCTGATAATGGCGGCATTGTCATCTGTAATCTTCCCTTAATCAGACCGGTTACCATAAAACCGGAAACGGAAGTAAAACCGGTGAAGCCTATAGCTACCAGAGCCAAACCTCAGCAAACCACTGAAAAACCAAATCTTGATCTTTCCCATATGGTCGTGGCACGTCCTGATGATGCTGTTGATGTGCCTGCCAATGACCACATGGATAACACTCCTGTAACAAATCCGAGTCCTAATGGCGGAAACGGAACTGATGTTTCTCCAATCACAACACCAACAGCTCCGGCTGAAAATCCGGGTACAGATGATGCTACTCCGACAGTTTTGTTAGACAAACTCCCTGCTTATCCGGGCGGTATTAATAAATTCTATGAATATATTGGCTATCATTTTGAGAGACCTGAATTAGACGCTTCAACGGTTATCACGGTTTTAGTCTCCTTTGTCATCGAGAAAGACGGCAGCATGACCGACGTTAAAGTACTGCGCAACCCGGGTTATGGGATGGACAGAGAAGCGGTCAGAGTTTTAAATTCGCTTAAAACCAAATGGACTCCGGGCATTAAAGACGGCGAAAAAGTGAGAACCTTATACACGCTTCCCATCAAAATTAAATCGGAATAAAAAACAAGCCACTCTACGAGTGGTTTTTTATTTGATAATTATAGCCTTTAAAGTTTTAACTTTAACACTTATTTAGAACCTAAAGGTTTTTATTTACGGCAAATAGTGTTATTATTGCAAGACTTATAAGTGTTATGAAGATTACTCTAATCACCTTCTTTTTATCGTTTCTTTTCTATTTCTCGAGCCCAATGGCCGGAATAGGACAATTGTTTTCGAAAGAGAAAGTCGGAGAAGATAGTACCTTGATCACTTCTCCGTTTCCGGTAAAATTTGGCCCCATCTCCGAAACCTATATCACTGAAACGAAACGCAAAATAGATTCGTTTTACCAAAAGAACATCAATTCTCCTTATTACAGTGGTGGTTTTATTGTGGTTAAAAACGGCCACATTCTTTATGAAGATTATAAAGGCTATGCCAACACTAAAACCGGCGAAAAAATAACCGCGGCAACTCCAATTCATTTGGCTTCGGTAAGCAAAGTATTGACCTGTACTGCTGTCTTGCGATTGGTACAACAAGACAACATCTCGCTCGATCAAAAAGTCACCGATTGGCTGCCAACGTTTCCTTATAAAAGCACGACAATCCGAACCTTACTCAATCACCGAAGCGGTTTACAGCATTATGCCAACTTTCCAGGATTGATGAAAAAAAGATGGAATAAGAAAAAAATACTGACCAATCAGGATGTTTTTGATTTATTAGTGGAAAACAAATTCCGATTGGTTACACCCAATGATACTCATTTTGATTATTGCAATACCAACTATGTGATTTTGGCGTTGATTATCGAAAAAGCTACCGGTTTAAATTACCGAAGAGCTATGCAGGAATTGGTCTTCAAGCCACTGGGAATGACCAATACGTATGTTTTCAACTATGATACCGACAGAGAGACGGCATCCAAATCCTACCGGGGAAATACTATTTTTCCTTGGGATCAATTTGATGCCTTGTATGGCGATAAAAATATTTACTCCACACCAAGAGATTTGGTGAAATTTGATTTGGGTACTTACTCTCCCGATTTTATAAAACCCGAACTGTTGCAGGAAGCTTATTTTGGGTACAGTGCCGGCCATGTGGCCAAACCCATTAAGGATTATGGTTTGGGCATGCGCATGCGTTTTTTACCGCCTACCGGAGAAAAAATGATTTATCATAATGGATGGTGGCACGGCAACAATACGTCTTTTGTTCCTGTGAAAAAAGATACCGTTACGGTGGTGTGTTTAGGAAATAAATATTCGAACAGACCTTACTCGACTTTAAGTATGGTGAGCAGTCTTTTTTATAAAAAGAAAACGGCTATAGAAACGCCTTTACCAACGGCAGAACCCGAAGGTGGCGAATAATTATTCTTTGATTAAATAAATGCCGTCGTCTTTGATTTCGATAAGCTTGTCTTTGTAGAGGGATCCGATAGCTTTCTTAAACGTTTTTTTACTCATCTTCAGTACCGTTTTGATGTCTTCCGGATGGCTGTTGTCGTTTAATCTTAAAAAGCCTCGGCTGGCTCTTAATTCGCTTAGTATTTTTTCGGCATTCGGCTCAATGTTTTCGTAGCCTTGTTTTTGCAGCGAAACATCTATTTTATGATCAGGGCGAATGGTTTTGATGTATCCGGTCAGTCTGTCTCCCAAACGAATATCGTCATACACTTGGTCTTTATATAACAATCCTTTGTGAATATCGTTGATGATAACATTAATCCCTAAATCGGTGATGTGCGAAATGATTAAATCCACTTCATCGCCTTCGGCCACGGTTAAATTCTCATTGCTCAAAAACTGATTGGTTTTGCTCGAAGCCATTATCCTATTCGTCTTTTCGTCGATGAAAGCAAAAACCAAATACCGCTTTCCTTTTTCCATTGGTCGGGCCTGTTCTTTGAACGGAACGAATAAATCTTTCTCCAATCCCCAATCTAAAAAGGCACCAAATTGGTTGATGTAATTCACGCGAAGCAAACCAAACTCATCCATCAGAATATAAGGTTCCAAAGTAGTGGCTACCGGTCTTTCTTCGTGATCCAGGTAAACAAATACAATTAACTCATCGCCAATGGTGTATTCCTTCGGCACATATTTTACCGGAAGTAACACATCGTCTTTGCCATCGGTTAAAAATAATCCGACTTTGGTTTCTCTGGCTATGGTAAGTGTATTGTAATGCCCTATATTCATGGTGTAAGCTTCTTAATTTTTGCACTGCAAAGATAGGTAAATTAGAAACTTGAAATTGCATTTTAAAATATGTAGTTTTGTTGGGTGTAACAAAAACAACACAATTTACACTAACTAGGCTATGAGTGAAAACTTAGAACAATCATTTGTCAAGCAGCTAAAGGAGAACCAGAACATCATCCACAAGATATGTCGGTTGTACACCAATGGCGAAGATGCGCACAACGATTTGTTTCAGGAAATTACCATACAGCTTTGGAAAGCGTTCCCCAAATTTAGAGGTGAATCTAAATTTTCAACCTGGGCGTATCGCGTGGCACTAAACACGGCCATAACGCTTTACCGAAAAAGCACCCGCTCGGTGGCCACCATCAGTTATGAAGGTCAAAAACATTTCTTATCACAGGAAGACTATAATTTTGAAGAAGAAGAACAAATCAAATTGATGTATCAGGCCGTGCATCAGCTTAATGATATTGAAAAAGCTTTGGTGTTCCTCTATTTAGAAGACAAAGACTATACCGAAATATCGGAAACACTGGGGATTAGCGAAGTGAATGCCAGAGTTAAAATGAACAGAATTAAAGGAAAATTAAAAAAAATATTAAATCCCTAAGGATTATGGAAGAGTTGGATTTACTAAAAAAAGCCTGGCAGAAAGACACCCATTCTTTTCAACAGGTTTCAGAAAATGAGATATACAGAATGATTCATAAAAGGTCGTCTTCCATTGTAAAATGGATTTTGATCATCAGCATACTGGAGTTTGTTTTTTGGAATGTCATCAGCGTTATGTATTTAGGCGACAGCTATATTCGAAAAAAATATGGCAATGAAATCTTTGAATACATTCGCGAGATTAACACCATTTACAACATCATCAACTATACGGTGGTAGCGGTGTTTATTTATTTGTTTTACCGAAACTACAAACGCATTTCGGCCACCAAATCGACTAAACAATTAATGAGCGACATCCTGAAAACCCGCAAGACGGTTATTTATTATGTGTGGTTTAATATCGTGTTTTTTGTGGTGGGAACCTTGGTTATCCTCTATGTACAACTGAATTACGATTCGAAATTTGCCTCGCTGATGCAACGAATTCATAACGACACCGGCTATATGGTGTTATGCAAATCCTTAGGAATCGTGTTTGCATTTATGTTGCTGATTGTCATCGCCATTTGGTTGTTTTACAAACTGATTTACGGCATACTGTTGGGCAAACTCAGCAAGAATTACAAAGAATTACAGAAAATAGATTTATAACATGAAAGTCCCGTTTAGGGACTTTTTTGCAGACCTACCAATGACAAAAAAGACTTTACTATTATTGGGTTTTATTGTGCTGAAATTTATACTGCAATATGCTTTAATCAGCCCATCGTATGATTTGCACAGAGATGAATACCTGCATCTTGACCAAGGGAACCACTTAGACTGGGGCTATATATCGGTCCCGCCTTTTACTTCCTGGATTTCTAAACTGATTTTACTTTTAGGGAATTCCGTGTTTTGGATTAAGTTTTTCCCAGCCTTATTTGGTGCCTTGACCCTCTTCATCGTATGGAAAACCATTGAATCCTTGCGCGGGAGTTTATTTTCCTTGATATTAGGTTCTATCTGTATACTGTTTTCTGCTTTGTTGCGACTCAATTTATTATACCAACCCACTTCTTTCGACGTGTTGAGCTGGGTTACGTTTTATTACATCGTCATCCGGTATTTACAGACGGAAAACATCAAATGGCTGTTTGTTGGAGCGGTTGTCTTTGCGCTGGGCTTTCTCAACAAATACAACATCCTATTTCTGCTTCTCGGCCTTTTACCTGTCTTATTGTTAACCAAGCACCGCAATGTGTTTGCCAAAAAACAACTCTATTTTGCGCTGCTCCTGGCATTCGTATTAGTTGCGCCTAACCTGTTCTGGCAATACAACAACCATTTTCCGGTAGTGCATCACCTTAAAGAATTGGCCGCTACACAATTGGTGAATGTAGATCGATGGGATTTTTTAAAGCATCAAGTGTTGTTTTTCATAGGCTCGTTTTTTGTAATCATTTCAGGCTTAGTTGGGCTACTGTTCTATAAACCTTTCCGGAAATACCACTTATTTTTCTTTTCCTTTTTTCTAACCCTTATTGTCTTTATCTATTTCAAGGCCAAAGACTATTATGCGATAGGCTTATACCCTATTTATATTGCATTTGGTGCTGTCGCTTTGGGCGAATGGCTAAAAACCGGATGGAAAAAATATTTGAAACCGGTAACTATTGCTATACCACTACTGCTTTTCATTCCGATTTATAATATTGCTTTCCCTAATAAAAGTCCGCAATACATAGTGGCACATCCGAAAACGTATAAAGATTTTGGACTGCTGCGTTGGGAAGACGGAAAAGACCATACTTTACCTCAGGATTTTGCGGATATGCTCGGTTGGAAAGAACTGGCAGCCAAAGTAGATTCGGCTTACCTGAAATTACCTAATCGGGACAAAACCCTTATCCTTTGCGATAACTATGGGCAGGCAGGTGCCATAAATTATTATACCCAACAAAAAATACAAGCCGTTTCTTTTAATGCCGATTATATCAATTGGTTTGACCTTACCAAAAAATATGAAAACATACTGCGCATCAAAGAAACCACGGGAAGCCAAACAGAACTACAAGAGACTTCCCCCTTTTTTAAAACGTCAGCCATAGGTGGTGCTATCACCAATCCCTATGCCAGGGAATTTGGTACGACTCTATTCGTTTTTACAGGAGCCCAAATAGATATCAATAGCAGAATAAAAGCCGAGATACAAGAACATAAAGACTACCGTTAGGTTTTTGCTTTCCTTCACTCGAAGTGACGGCACAACATGTTTTTTCATAAAAAAAGCGGCTCATCGGCCGCTTTTCTTTTGCATTACAAATACTTGTGTATAAGCTGTTGCCATTCTTTGGCCAGCTCCATTTCCTCATAGCCGTATACCGGAACCAGGTAAGGTCTTTGGGCATCGTGAAAGAGCAAATCGTTTCCTTGGCTGATGCCGGTTTTGGCAAAAAAGATCCATTCTATTTTTTTGATAAGATTGGCTTTGCCGGGTGGGTTGCCGGTGGCTATCGCACAGCCTTTGGTTTGCTCCAAATCCCGAAAAGCCACGAACGGCTCGCTAAGATTAAAATCAATAAAAAGCAGCCCGCGATTCTTGGGGTCAATCGCGAGGGCTTTTCGGTTTTGTGAAGCTATGAGTTCAAACCGATAACGGTTGTTTTGACTGTATTGGGCAAAAAGGGAGTCTATTTTCTTTTGGTTTATTTTTTTAGGTTTTAAAACAAAATAGAGCGGTATGCATACGATTAAAGCGAGTATGATACCAATGATAATTACGGATGTATCCATGAGTATATATTTTTTTTGAATAAATAGAAGATCGCCACCCTACAAGGGCGCGATGATTTTTAAAACGGCAGTCGAAAGACTACTATTCTACCAAAAAAAATGATACGGAAACAAGAAGTGCGACACGCTTTCGCAACGGTCAGCATCTTGAACTAGCAGTACGGTGGTGCCTTTATACCCTAAAATTAAACGGAGTTTTTCGTCATACTGTAACACAGCACAACCCAAAGGCAGCGGAGTAACCGAATGCTCAGAAAGTACTCGGGAAAAAGTTTGCGGCTGCAGCAGATCTTTGGAAAGGGAATATCCGGCTTTTAAAAAGGCTTCTGTCTGAGTGTCCTGAAGGTGTTTATCAACGGCAGGCGTTTTGGCCACTACCAGATTGCTAAAGCACAACAGCAGTACCCAAAGTTTACTAAACGCTATACATTGTTTTACAGACATGCGGCAAAAATAAAACTTTTTTAATCCAAAACATGGTAAAATAACGTTAAAAGAGCTCGCAATTTTAAATCAAAATTTTGTCATTACTTTCATTTATAATAGCTTTACACAATACCGAAACCAATAACAACCCTATAAACCGTCACCCAATGCAAGATTTTTTAATAAAACTAAAACTGATTGACTATTTAAACACCACACTATCCATTAGCAAAACCGAATTTGCAAAGCGCCTCTCCCAGATTACCGAGCGTGGCAATCCGAATATGCTTTTAAATCCGTTTGAGGCTTTCAGTACGGATTCCCGTTTATTTAAAGGATTGGTATCGGAAACGGGATTTAAGCTTAGAAGAAAAAGACAATTCTTCACCTACAACAGTACGGTGGCTCAGGCTACCGGTACCCTGTCCGAAGTGGATGGGAAGCTCATCATTACTACAGAAATAAACGGGTATAACTCTTACTTTAAGATATTTTATTTCTTTTTGGTTATTTTTTATGTCGGGTTCATTTCCATTTGTATGGTTACCGATAGCAGTTTTCCTTTTCCCGTACTCCCATTTATTGTGCTGCATGCCGGTTTTATGTTTTGCATTCCCTACTTCATCATGCGACGGGGAGTGAGACAACTGAAACACGATTTGGACCGCGAATTTTTCTTCCTGACTAGAAACAGCTAAGGCACTAGTGGGGCGTAATTAAAAAACTCTCGAATACTAAATCAAAAACCAATGCCGTTGACTTCAAAATCATATTTATTTCCCTTACTATTTTCATTTCTCGGAATTTTATTTTCTCTTTTCTGGATACTAGCTTTCACTCATTTTGTTATTTTCGGAAGCGACTTTAGCTTAACAAATCTTATTTTGCTGCCTGTTTTACTTATCCCTCTTTGGATACTATATGTTTTAGAAGGGTTTTTAAATACCCTTACATTCACAAAAGAGGGAGTTATCATTTACAAAATGCTCTTCTTAAGATACAAATGCATTCATTGGAAAAGCTTAGATTATTCTTTTGAAACTACCGAAAGTGGAAAAGGCAGCAACAGTCAAGTTATATACTTAGTAAAAAACAAGAAGTTAATCATGAGAATTTCGGATGTTAATTATAAAAATTATTTTGACATTTATAATTATATTAATTCGAATATTGAAAATAAGGGAACCCTAAAATTAACCCTTTTTGACTCTTTTAAATATTTTACGAAAGGGACAATTCCTAAACTACCTTAATCCTTATAAAATACTTCTATTTTCTCGAAGTGACGAAATACAACCTACCCCCGTCAGTTCGAGTGGTTTTTGTGTAACGCAGTGGAACAAAAATTGTATCGAGAACCTCATCCTGACAAAAGCTTCTCGATACATCCCGACAAGTCGGGACACTCGAAGTGACGATATACAACCTACCTCCGTCAGTTCGAGTGGTTTTTGTGTAACGCAGTGGAGCAAA
Organism: Flavobacterium sp.; assembly: GCF_036741995.1. Lineage (GTDB taxonomy): Bacteria > Bacteroidota > Bacteroidia > Flavobacteriales > Flavobacteriaceae > Flavobacterium. The sequence continues at coordinate 48,389 of NZ_DAINRG010000015.1, forward strand.
AATTGTATCGAGAACCTCATTCTGACAAAAGCTTCTCGATACATTTTGAGCAAAGCTCAAAACACTCGAAGTGACGATATACAAACTACTCCCGTCAGTTCGAGTGGTTTTTGTGCAACGCAGTGGAGCAAAAATTGTATCGAGAACCCACTCCTAACAAAAGCTTCCCGATACATTTTGAGCAAAGCTCAAAACACTCGAAGTGACGATATACAAACTACTCCCGTCAGTTCGAGTGGTTTTTGTGTAACGCAGTGGAGCAAAAATTGTATCGAGAA
>NZ_DAINRG010000016.1:0-48360 GCF_036741995.1 Flavobacterium sp.
AACTGAAAATCAGTTGTAGTTAGTGTATTCATTAGGTAGTGTTGTTGTTGGTGCAAAAATAGGGATTTGAGATTACTTTTTAAAAGTAAATGATTCGATTTTTAACTTGAATTATTGCTTTTCGGAAGTTGGTGATTGCTTTTTGAATAGGATTACTAAAAAACAAACCCTGCCAAGTTCTATTTTGACAGGGTTTGCTTTTTTTAAATACTATTTATTTAATAATCATTATTCTCAATGCTCTTATAGGCATCGATTACTTTTTTCACAAGTCGGTGGCGAACAATGTCTTTATCATCCAGATAGATGATACCGATGCCTTCAACATCTTTTAACACTAAGATAGCTTCTTTCAAACCTGATATCGTTCTACGTGGTAAATCTACTTGTCCGGGATCACCGGTGATGATGAACTTGGCATTTTTCCCCATACGGGTCAGGAACATTTTCATTTGCGAATGCGTTGTATTTTGAGCTTCGTCCAAAATCACAAAGGCATTATCCAGCGTTCTTCCACGCATGAAAGCCAGTGGTGCTATTTGTATGATTCCTTTGAGCAAATAATCTTCCAGGGTTTGTGGTGGTAGCATATCGCGCAAAGCATCATATAAAGGTTGCATATACGGATCTAGTTTTTCTTTCATATCACCCGGTAAAAAACCAAGGTTCTCCCCTGCTTCCACTGCCGGACGCGTCAAAATGATGCGCTTGACCTGCTTTTCTTTCAGTGCTTTTACGGCTAAGGCAACGCCGGTATAGGTCTTACCGGTTCCGGCAGGACCTACGGCAAATACCATGTCGTTTTTAGCTACATAATCGACCAGTTTTTGTTGGTTAGGTGTCATGGCTTTAATAAGCTTTCCTCCTATACCGTGTACCAAAATTTTATCACTGTCCGGCATACGCTGCTCTTCATGGGAATTGCTGTGTATCACTCTGTCGATGACGTTATCATCTATATTATTGTAGCGTGTAAAATGCAGCATTAGTCGGTTAAAGCGGTTTTCGAACTCATCTAACTCTTCTTTCTCTCCGAATGCTTTTAATGTAGTGCCTCGGGCTACGATTTTGAGTTTAGGGTAATATCTTTTAATGGTTTCAAGATGGGCATCTTGAGCGCCCCAAAATTCTTTGGGTGCGATGTCGTGTAATTCAATGATACGTTCGTTCAAAAGCAGTAGTATTAAATTAAAAAAATTCGCTAAAATAAATTAGCTTTGTATCCAAATTTAATCAAATAAAGGAATAGGTTTTACAATTTTAAAATCCTATTTCAACCAAGTTATAAACAATCTATGTCAATAATTACCTTAACAACCGATTACGGATTAAAAGACCATTTTGTTGGTTCTTTGAAAGGTAAATTGTTATCGGAGTTTCGCGAAGCCACCATTATTGATATTTCCCACGATATTGACCCTTTTAATGTAGCAGAAGCCGCTTATATTATAGGAGCCGCTTACAACAGTTTCCCCAAAGGAACCGTACACTTAATTGGGGTGGATATCGAACTGAATGCCGAAAACCAACACATTGCCATGCAATGGAATGATCAGTACTTTATCTGTGCCGATAATGGGATTCTGAGCATGCTGATTCAAAAGATTGTACCGCAAAAATTGGTAGCCATTAATATCCATGACCGATTGCCGAGCGATGCTACCGATTTGGATGTGTTTGTGAAAGTGGCCTGCCATTTGGCCAAAGGTGGTTTGCTGAACGTTATTGGCAAAGAAATCAAAACGATTAAAGAAGTAACCGAATTACAGGCTGTGGTTCAGGACAATCAAATCAAGGGCTATGTGATTTACAGCGACCATTTGGGCAATGCCGTGACCAATATCTCCAAGAAATTATTTCTGGAAATGGGCAAAGGACGGCCGTATGAAATCAAGTTTAAAAATCAAACCATTAAAACCATCTTACCCAAATACTCTGACATTGGTATATCTGAAAAATATCCTTTGAAGTACTATGAAGGCGAAAAGCTGGCGATATTCAACGAAGCCGGTTTTCTGGAAATTGCCATTTTCAGAAGCAATCCGGACACCGTGGGTTCCGCCTCTTCCTTATTGGGATTGAGTTACCGGGATGGAGTTACTATTGAATTTAAAAATTAGAAAATGTTTGTTAGAATAGTAAAAATGAGTTTTCACGAGGAGCATATTCCGAAGTTTTTGGAGAATTTTGACAGCATCAAAGAAAAGATACGCGGTGCCGAAGGCAATCGTTTTCTGGAATTGTATCAGGACAAAAACAATCCGTGTATTTTCTTTACGTATAGCTTTTGGGAAACCGAAGACGATTTGGAAAAGTACCGACAATCGGCCTTGTTTGATGATGTTTGGACCTTCACCAAAAAACTATTCAACGACAAACCCGAAGCCTGGAGTGTGAACAAAATGGTAAGTTTGCCATAATTACGAAATAAAAAATACTATGAAATCAATCGCATTACGAGAAATAAAATCCTTCTTTGGTTCGCCCATCGGTTATTTGGTGATTGCCATTTTCCTTTTGCTCAACGGCTTGTTCCTTTGGGTGTTTGATGGCGAATACAACATCTTACAAAGCGGGTTTGCCGATTTGAGTCCGTTCTTCACGTTAGCACCCTGGATCTTGATTTTCCTGATTCCGGCGGTGACGATGCGCAGTTTTTCGGATGAGAAGAAACAAGGAACTATTGAGTTGCTATTGACCAAACCTTTATCCATTTGGCAAATTGTCAGCGGGAAGTTCTTAGGCTCGTTTCTGTTAATTGTAATTGCCTTGATTCCAACTTTGGTTTATGTGTATGTGATTTATGGCTTAGGCATGCCCGAAGGTAATATTGATATGGGCAGTACCATGGGTTCCTATTTTGGTTTGTTGTTTTTGATTGCTTCTTATACCGCCATAGGCATCTTTACTTCTACCCTTTCCGAAAATCAGATTGTAGCGTTTTTACTTTCGGTGTTTTTGTGTTTTGTATTTTACTTTGGATTTGAAGGCATTTCCACTTATGTAAAAGGTTTTGAAGATGTCATTGCCCGCATCGGGATGGATTATCATTTCAAAAGCATGTCGCGCGGCGTGATTGATACTCGCGATGTTTTATACTTTATAAGTGTGGCTTTCTTATTTTTATCGTTTACCGTGTTTAAATTAAAATCTTTGAAATCGTAATGAGTGCGCCAAAAAATAACTTCAAAAAAATACTGACCACCGTTTTTATAATCGTGGTCTTAAACTTGGCTGGTCACTTTGTTTTCAAGCGATTTGACTTGACTGCTGACAAACGCTATACGCTTTCGCAAACGTCTTTGAACATTGTTAGCGAAGTGAAAGAACCTTTATACATTGATGTTTTCTTAGAAGGAGAATTTCCGGGAGAATTCAAAAAACTGCAGACGGAAACCCAGCAATTATTAGAGGAATTCAAGTCACAAAACTCGAATATCATTTTCCAGTTTGTCAATCCGCTGGAAGACGAAGACCAAAAAGACAAAACCATGCAATCGTTTATAGAACGCGACATGACACCGGTTAATGTTACTGTAAATGATAAAGGACAGCAAACTCAGGAAATGGTTTTCCCGTGGGCAGTAGCCACTTGTGGCAATCGTTCCGTAAAAGTACCGTTGTTGAAAAATATGATGGGCGCTTCCACCGCTGAAAAAGTAGTGAGTTCGGTACAGCATTTAGAGTACGCTTTCGCGAATGCCATCAATACCGTTTCCAAAACAAAACAAAAGAAAGTAGCCGTTATCAAAGGAAATGGCGAATTGCACGACATCCTGATTGCCGACTTTGTAAAATCGGTTCGCGATAATTATTTCATTGGAACTTTTACTTTGGACTCAGTAGCTAAAAGTCCGAATGAGACATTGAAATATTTGAACAAATATGACTTAGCGGTGATTGCCAAACCAACAGAAGCCTTTACCGAAGAAGAGAAAGAAGTATTGGATCAATACGTTCTGAATGGTGGTAAAACACTTTGGCTGGTGGATCAAGTGAATATGGAAATGGACAGTCTGTACAATCAAAACGGTTCCAATCTGGCTTTCCCAAGAGACTTGAATCTAAACGATATGTTCTTCAAATATGGTTTCCGTTTGCGTCCGGATTTGATTTATGATGTGCAGAATACGCCTATTGCTTTGGCCACCGGCGAACAAGGCAGTGCCACACAATACACGCAATATCCATGGTTTTTTTCGCCTATGATTTATCCTTCGGAAAAAACAAAACACCCTATAGTCAGTAATCTTGACGGGATTAAGTTTCAATTTACGAGCCCGATTGAGCCTTTGAAAAACGACATTAAAAAGACAGTGCTGCTGCATTCGTCACCTTATTCCAAATTGGTGGGCACGCCGGCTGAAATCAGTTTGAAAATGGTGTCCGACCGCCCGGAGCAAAAAGATTTTGTCAATACCGGAGACTTCCCGGTGGCGCTTTTGTTAGAAGGACAATTCCGTTCGACGTATGAAAACCGAGTGTTGCCGTTTAAGGAATCTTCGTTTAAAAATGTGGGCAAAGACACCAAAATGATTGTCATTTCGGATGGCGATGTGATTAAAAATCAATTGGATAAAAACTTCCAGCCACTAGAATTGGGTTATGACAAATGGACCAACAATTTGTACGCCAATAAAGAGTTTATGATGAATTGCGTCAATTATTTACTGGATGACAACGGACTTATTAACATTCGCAGCAAGGAAGTGGATTTGCCGATTTTGGATAAAGAAAAAGTCTATGCCAAGTACACCTACTCGCAGGTCATAACTGTAGCAGTACCAATTGTTATCCTCTTGGTATTTGGCGTGGTCTTTACCATTTTGCGCAAGCGCAAATACAGCAAGTAATGTTAATAAAAAACTTTTTGAAATCTATTAGTTTAAGATATATTTGTAAAAAATAAATTAAAATGAAGTTCATAGTATCGAGTTCATACTTATTAAAACAACTACAAGTACTAGGTAGCGTTATTAACAGCAGTAACACTTTGCCTATTTTAGATAATTTTCTGTTCGAATTAAACAACAAAACCTTAACCGTATCGGCTTCTGATTTAGAGACTACCATGTCGGCTACTTTAGAAATTGATTCTACCAGCAAAGGCAGCGTGGCTGTTCCTGCGAAATTGTTATTAGACATACTGAAAACATTTCCGGAGCAACCGTTGACTTTCACTGTGGAAGAAAACAGCACGATTGAAATCAGCTCCAATTCAGGGAAATATGCTATTGCTTATGCTCCGGGAGAAGAGTTTCCGAAATCAGTAAGCTTGGACGAACCATCCTCTACTGTAGTGCCTTCAGATGTTTTGGCAACTGCTATCAGTAAAACCATTTTTGCCGCCGGAAACGATGATTTGCGACCGGTAATGAGCGGAGTGTTTTTCCAATTCTCTCCGGAAGGTTTAATCTTTGTTGCCACTGATGCACACAAATTAGTAAAATATGCCCGTGCCGATGTAAAAGCGTCGCAAGTGGCGGATTTCATTATGCCAAAGAAACCTTTGAACATTTTAAAAAGTATTTTAGGAACATCTGAATCCGATGTGACTATTGAATATAACGACTCAAATGCTACGTTCTCTTTTGACAGTTATGTATTGACTTGTCGTTTGATTGACGGTAAATATCCAAACTACGAAGCGGTAATTCCAAAGGAAAATCCAAACAAATTGATGATTAACCGTGTTCTTTTATTGAACTCCGTGCGTCGTGTTGCGATTTTCTCTAACAAAACTACGCACCAGATTCGTTTAAAAATTGCCGGTGCCGAATTGAACATTTCTGCTGAAGATATTGATTACTCTAACAAAGCCGAAGAGCGTTTGACTTGTGATTACCAAGGCGATGACATGCAAATTGGGTTCAACTCTAGATTCTTATCAGAGATGTTGACTAACCTGCAATCGGATGAAATCATGTTGGAAATGTCGATGCCCAACCGTGCCGGAATTCTAACCCCAATTGATGGCTTAGACGAAGGCGAAACCGTTACCATGCTGGTAATGCCGGTAATGCTGAATAACTAATAATATAAACTAACCTTTATACCTGAAAACCGTAACTTCGAAAGAAGTTGCGGTTTTTTATTAGTGTAAAACTAAAATTGGTGTTTTTAAATGTTGAGATAATTTTTGTGTGGTCGTGGTCGTGAAAAGCTCTACAAAAAAGTTTCTTTTATAAGTCAGCAGCGCCAATAAATCAACACTTTGATTCAGTAGAAAATCCTCTATTGCAGCCTCTACATCTTCGCCTGGCAGAATAAAAAACTGTAATTTTTCTTCCTCTTCAAAATGCGACTGCCATCTTTTAATCGTTTCATCAGTAACATCTGACGATGATTTTTTAACATACAAACATTTAACGTTGGCCTGTAATTTTTTGGCTATTTTCAAAACCACCTGCAACGCTTCTATATCTTTTTCCCGAAAGCGCGTGGTAAACGCTATGGTTTCAATTTTAACAAATTTGGCTTCGATCGGAACGCTTAAAACCGGAACCATTACATCGGAAATAACAGAGGCCGTATTGGTTCCAATAAACGAATCAACCCAACCTGTGGCACCTTTGGTTCCCATCACCACGAAATCGACACTTTCCTGTTTGACCACTTTTTTAATATTGAAAACCAAATCACCATCCATCAAGATGTGATTCATCACAATATGGTCTAAGTTCCGTTCGGCAGCCAAGGCTCTGAGTTTTGGCATTTTTTCTTTAAAATGATCAAAATTAGTCAACTCAATAGCATCATATATTGTAGCATAATTAATCGGCATGGATTGGCTATCCACTATTGGCAACTCAAAAGTGTGTAATAAAACCAACTCGGCTTTAAAAAACTTGGCCAATTCAAGCGCATAAATAAACGCATTGTCTGACGTTTCAGAAAAATCTAACGGAACCAATATCTTTTTCATGAGTAAATGGATTTAATTTCTATCAAAATTACACTTATTTAGCTAATAAATAAATGACAATTATCAGGAAATTAACTATTTAATAACGGCTAATCGGTCTGTATTATTTTAAACCTTACTCCTTTAGAGTTTTAGTATCTTTGCCAACAAATGGGTAAAAAATGATTTCACAAGAAACTATAGTTGCTTTAGCATCACCTTCGGGTGCTGGTGCCATTGCGGTAATCCGAATTTCGGGTGTGGCTGCTTTGTCTATAGCCGAGCAGGTATTCCAGTCGGTTTCGGGAAAAACTATCAGCAAGCAAAAAACGCATACCATTCATTTAGGGCACATCATAGAAGATGGCAAAGTGTATGATCAGGTTTTGCTTTCTATTTTTAGAAATCCACATTCCTATACCGGTGAAGATGTGATTGAAATTTCGTGTCACGGCTCAACTTACATTCAGCAACAAATCATTCAATTGTTATTGCGAAAAGGCTGTCGAATGGCGCAGGCCGGCGAATTCACGCTGAGAGCTTTCTTGAACGGCAAACTCGATTTGTCGCAAGCTGAAGCTGTGGCCGATTTGATTTCTTCGGACAATGAAGCCAGTCATCAAATTGCCATGCAACAAATGCGTGGTGGATTCAGTAATGAAATTGCCAAACTAAGAGAAGAACTGTTAAACTTTGCTTCGTTAATTGAACTCGAACTCGATTTTGCCGAAGAAGATGTAGAATTTGCTGATCGCACTCAATTTAGAGATTTACTGAACCGTATCGAATTTGTTTTAAAAAGACTAATCGATTCCTTTGCTGTGGGTAATGTCATTAAAAATGGAATTCCAGTAGCGATTGTGGGGGAACCCAATGTGGGAAAATCAACTTTACTAAATGCTCTGTTAAACGAAGAACGCGCTATTGTTTCCGAAATTGCCGGAACTACGCGGGATACTATTGAAGATGAATTAACTATTGGAGGCATCGGCTTCCGCTTTATTGATACTGCCGGAATACGCGAAACTAAAGACGTGGTGGAAAGCATTGGTATCAAAAAAACTTTTGAAAAAATCGAGCAGGCACAAGTTATCATTTACCTGATTGACAGTTCGCAATTAACATTGGACAATCAAAATCTGAAGGAAGTTCAAATCGAACTCGAAAAGATAAAGAATCAGTTTCCAATGAAAGCTTTGGTAGTCATTGGCAACAAAGCCGATAAATTATCAGAAATACAAATCTCAAATCTTACATCTCAAATTCCAAATATCGTGTTGCTGTCTGCCAAAGAAAAACAAGGAATTGAAGGTTTGAAAAATCAATTATTATCCTTTGTAAACACCGGTGCTTTGCGCAATAACGAAACCATAGTAACCAACACCCGGCATTATGATTCGTTGTTAAAAGCCTTGGAAGAAATTCAGAAAGTGCGCTTTGGCATGGATACGCAATTGTCTTCAGACTTGATGGCTATTGATATCAAACAAGCCTTGTATTATTTTGGAGAAATCACAGGCGAAGTAACTAACGATGAGTTGCTTGGAAATATTTTCGCCAATTTCTGTATCGGGAAATAAAACTAAAATTGCATTCTATTTCTTGTTAAGCTAATTTTTTTCCTATCTTTATAACTCCTATCATTTCCCTCGCAATCAAAAAAGTCCTTTATGAGTTTCAAAAGAACTTGGATAAAAATTTCTAAATGGTTTTTAACAAGACCAAATACAACGGGAACCCTTGTTTTTCTGTTTTTACTCTTGTTGGTTGGTTTTGTGGTAGGATTGCGCTACAGTGTTGTTAAAGAAAACCGTCGTCGTGAGATGTCAAACATTATAAATGTTGTACATCAAAACTTTCAGCAAATCCTCAAAAATACTTATACAGCTACGTTGACACTTGCCATGTCTATCAATGATGAGGGTGAACCTGAAAACTTTACTAAAATTGCCCCTAAACTCATTAATTCCAATGCTTGTATTGATGCCGTTCAATTAGTACCCAATGGGGTTATTAAATATGTGTATCCTATAGATGGCAATGAAGCCGCCCTGAATTATGACATACTGCATACGTCAAGTGTACAGAAAGAGGCTCGAAAATCGATTAAAACGAAGTTGATTTATTTTGCCGGGCCGCTTAAATTAAAACAAGGAGGCGTTGGCGTTGTGGGAAGATTACCGGTTTTTAAGAAAAACAAATTTTGGGGATTTTCTGCTGTGATCATTAAATTGGAAACTTTGTTTAAGATGTCGGGAATACAGTCGATTGATGACACAAAGTATTATTTTCAATTTTCAAAAGTTAATCCCTACACTCACAAAGAAGAATTTTTTCTACCAAAAAAAGAGGACTTTTCAAGGAAATACTTCCAAACCGCTATCATTCCTGATGGGGACTGGAAGCTATATCTAATTGCCCGGGACAAAAACGGATTGTTTTACCAAATTATTACGTCGAGCATACTGGGTTTTTTACTGTCGCTTATTTGTGGGCTTTGGGTGGCGTCTATCATGAAAAAACCCGCCAAATTGCAACTGCAAGTTTATGAACAGGCCAAAAAAATATTTCATACCGAGCTGGAATTCAAAACTATCTTTGAGCAAGCTCCAGTGGGCATAGCCCGTGTAGAAATGCATACGGGAAATTTTTTGGAAGTCAATGATGAGTTTTGTCGAATTGTAGGTTACACGGAAAGCGAATTGAAAAAAATCAATTTCCAGGAAATCACGCATCCTGAAGATGCAGAACAAGATGTAAACTGCATGTACCAACTAAAAAAGGGGTTTATCAATGAATTTACCATTGAAAAAAGATACATTCATAAATCAGGAAAAATTGTATGGGGTAACCTTATCGTTTCCAAATTATGGAAATCGGATCGAAAGCCTGTAAATACTATTGCCATAATAGAAGACATTACAGAAAAAAAACAAGCAGAAGAAGCATTAAAAAAATCTTTTGAATTGGTTTCTGACCAAAATAAAAGGCTATTGAATTTTTCCTATATTGTTTCGCATAACCTACGGTCACATACTAGTAATATTGAAATCATTTCGGGTTTTTTGGAAACGGCCCAAACCAAAGAAGAACGTGATGAAATGATTGAATTGCTCAAAAAAGTATCGGCTTCGTTGAACGAAACGATGGTGAATTTAAACGAAGTAGTCAGTATCAGAACCAATGTTAATTTAAAAATAGAGCCCTTAAATCTCTACGATTATATTGAAAATGCTAAGACTGTTTTAAGTGAACAAATTGATAAAAAACAAGCTGCGATTCACAATATGGTGGCGCCAACAGTTGTAATCAATTACAATACGGCTTATCTGGAAAGCATCCTTTTGAATTTTCTTTCCAATGCCATTCGTTACAGTGACCCTAACCGGAAACCAGAGATCTTTTTTACTTTTGACGAAAAAACTAAAGCTTTAAAAATCAAAGACAACGGCATTGGTATCGACTTAGTGAAAAATGGCGAAAAATTGTTTGGTATGTATAAAACATTCAACAACAATCCCGATTCAAAAGGCATTGGGCTGTTTATTACCAAAAACCAAATTGATGCCATGGGCGGAAGAATCCAAACCGAAAGCGAACTCAATAAAGGAACCACTTTTACCATTTATTTCAAATGAAAAATAAAGTAATTTGTATTATCGATGACGATCCTATTTATCAATTATTGATTAATAAGATTATTGCCATGTCAAAAACAGAGTATGATGTTATTTCCTTTAAAAACGGGAAAGAAGCCTTAGAAAGTTTTTCAGAAACGCTGAAAGAAAACAAAAAATTACCCGAGATCATTCTGCTGGATATTGAGATGCCTATTATGGATGGTTGGGATTTCATGAACCAAATAGAAAAATCACTTGCCGAAAAAACCAAAAAAACGGCGATATATATCGTGAGTTCATCTATTGCTTATGAAGACAAAGAAAAAGCCAAAACATTCCCTGAAATCATGGGCTATTTTTCAAAACCTATAGACAGCAATAAGATTTTGGAAATCACCAAACATATCACCAAAAGCTAAAAACAAACCACAAAATAAATCCTAATTTATAACTAATTACACTATTTTTACCTCGTTATTTTTAAAAAATGTTTGAACTTTTAGGATATGTTGGTGCTTTATGTATTGGCTTGGTACTCGGAATTACCGGTGGTGGTGGCTCCATACTAACCGTTCCCATACTGGTTTACGTATTGAGTTTAAATCCACTGATTGCCACAGCTTATTCGTTGTTCATTGTGGGAACCACCTCGGCTTTCGGCACGATACAAAATCTAAAAAAAGGATTGGTTGCTCCCAAAACAGCAATTCAATTTGCAATTCCTTCAGTAATTGGCGTTTACTTAACGCGAAAATTTATCATTCACAAGTTGCCGGATACTATTTTTTATTTTGGTTCCTTACAACTTACCAAAGCTACTTTTTTGATGTTGATTTTTGCTGTAGTCATGTTTCTTGCAGCCTATTCGATGTTAAAACCACAGCAGGAAAAACAGTTGGAAGAAAAAAACAAAAACGTTTTTATTGTCATTATTCAGTTGTTCTTAGTGGGGGTTTTGATTGGATTAATTGGTGCAGGCGGAGGTTTTTTAATTATTCCGGCTTTGATACAATTGGCCAAATTGCCCATCAAAAAAGCCATTGGCACTTCGTTGTTAATTATCACCATCAATTCCTTAATCGGTTTTTTGGGGGATGTGCAAAACATTGCTATTGATTGGTCATTTTTATTAGTTTTCACGGCTATTTCCGTAGTGGGAATTTTTATTGGCCTAAAAATTCAGCAGCATATCAACGAAAAACAGTTGAAAAAAATATTTGGGATTTTCGTTTTATTGATGTCACTCTTTATCCTTTTCAAAGAACTTTTTTCATAAAGTATTCTAAAATCAACTCATTATACTAGTCTAATCTTTAAATTTGCACAAAACATTCTATCATGAAAATTGAACAGATATATACCGGATGCATAGCGCAAGCTGCCTATTATATAGAAAATAATGGAGAAGCCGCTATTTTTGATCCGCTTCGTGAAGTACAGCCTTATTTAGACAGAGCTCAAAAAGATAACGCCAAAATAAAATACATTTTTGAAACCCATTTTCATGCCGACTTTGTTTCAGGACATATAGACCTGGCTAAGAAAAGTGGTGGCGAAATTGTTTATGGTCCTACTGCAGCTCCCGAATTTGAAGCTATTATCGCTACAGACAATCAGGAATTTAAAGTGGGTAATTATACCATAAAAGCGATTCACACTCCCGGTCATACCTTGGAAAGCACTTGCTATTTGCTAACCGATGAAAACGGAAAACAGCACGGAATTATTACAGGAGATACTCTTTTCATTGGAGATGTGGGTCGTCCTGATTTAGCACAAGCTCTGGTAGAAGAGTTGACTCAACAAAAATTGGCTTCATATCTTTTTGATTCTTTGCGAAATAAAATTATGCCGCTAAGTGACGATTTAATCGTTTATCCTAGTCATGGTGCCGGCAGCGCTTGTGGTAAAAACATGAGTAAAGAAACCACCGATACTTTGGGCAATCAAAAGAGAACCAATTATGCGTTAAGAGCAGATATGACCAAAGAAGAATTTACTAAAGAGCTATTAGACGGTCTGGGGCTTCCTCCTGCGTATTTCCCTCAAAATGTTCTGATGAATATCAAAGGTTATGAAAGTTTGGATACTGTTATCCAAAACAGTAACATAGCACTTTCGCCAGCTGCTTTTGAAGCCGTTGCCAATCAGGGTGATGTAGTTATTTTGGATGTTCGCCATGAAGATGAGTATGTTCAATCGCACATTCCTAATTCTATTTTTATTGGAATTCAGGGCAATTTTGCTCCATGGGTAGGTTCGATGCTTCGAGATGTAAATCAAAAATTATTGTTGGTTATTCCCGAAGGCCGAGAGGAAGAAGCAATTACAAGACTGTCGCGAGTAGGTTTTGACCATGTATTGGGCTATTTAAAAGGAGGAATAGCATCATGGAAAACAGCCGGTTTTGAAACCGATTCTATAAACTCTATAACTCCGGAAACTTTTGCTACTGCCTTAACTCCGGACAGCATAGTTGTTGATGCCCGTAAACCCGGTGAATTTGAAGCAGAACATGTAGAAAACGCTATCAATATTCCTTTAGACACCATTAATGAAAATTTTCAAAGTGTGCCAAAAGACACTGTTTTCTTCCTGCATTGCGCTGGTGGTTACCGTTCTGTCATCATGGCTTCTATCCTAAAATCAAGAGGCATTCACAATCTTATTAATATTGAAAAAGGAATGAGTGGCATCAAAAAAACTACCGTCAACTGTACCCATTTTGTATGTCCTTCGACCAAAAAATAAAATTTCAAAAAAAAACAAATAACTAATTATTCACAAAGCAAATTAGATACATTTGCACAAAAATTTTAATATATAAAAATGAAAAAATTAATTCTTTTAGTAACCGTAGCTGTAGTTCTATTTTCATGTAAGAAGGTAGCAGATGGTGAATATCTTATTTCCGGAGAAATAAAAGGCATGAAAACAGGCTTAGTATATTTACAAAAGCAAAACCCTAACGGAATGGGAATCCTCAATATTGACACCGTAAAAGTGGTTGACGGAAAATTTGAAATCAAAGGAAAAGCGGGCGAACCAAGTATAAACTTTCTTGAAATTCAAAAAGTAAACGGTAAAATCCCTTTCATATTAGAAGAAGGAGAAATTGCAATTGAAGTGGATAAAGACAGTATTTTCAAATCGAAATTATCAGGAACTTACAGCAATGACGAGTTCTCTAACTTCAATAAAGAATCCAATAAAATTCAAAAAGGATTGCAGAAGAAAGTAATGGATTTTCAAATGAAAAACATGGCTAAAATGAATGAGGCCCGTAAAAACAACGATACGGTAACCATCAATTCTTTAAGAAAACAATACGATTTGCTTCAAAAAGATATTACTGATTATACTTTCGGATATCCAAAAACACACCCAAAATCATTCATCAGCGTTTTGATTGTACAGGCTATGTTTAATAATAAAAATTTCAAAGTAAAAGACATTGAGGCGGTATACAACACACTTGACGAGTCTTTGAAAAAAACCAAACCGGGAAAAACAGTTAAAGAAAGTATTGATACTTTAAAGAAACAAGACAAAGCTAAAGCTACTGTAGCAGTAGGAACTATAGCTCCCGACTTTAAAGCACCAACTCCTGAGGGAAAAATAACTTCTTTAAAAGAGAGTATGGGCAAAGTTACTTTGGTTGATTTTTGGGCCTCTTGGTGTGCACCATGCAGAGCAGAAAATCCAAATAACGTAGCACTTTACAATGAATTACACAGCAAAGGATTTAACATCATCAGTGTTTCGCTGGATGTTGATGCAGCCAAATGGAAAGAAGCTATTGCTAAAGATAAATTAACCTGGACCAACGTTTCGAATTTAAAAGAAATGAAAGATCCTATTGCGCTTCAATATGGAATCTCTTTAATTCCTTCGACCTTCTTATTAGATGCCACCGGAAGAATCGTAGCAGTTGATTTAAAAGGTGAAGCCTTGAAAGCTAAAATTAACGAACTTTTAGCAGCAAAATAAAAAACGCCTAATCGTTGATACTAAAAATCTCCTTCGGGAGATTTTTTTATTTTATTCAAAACCAAACCATTAAAAAATAGTTCTTCGAAATACTTCATTTTTATTTGTGAACGTCAAAAGTGTTTTTATATTTGCAATCGCTACGGCAACGGGGAGATACTCAAGCGGCCAACGAGGGCAGACTGTAAATCTGCTGTGAGAACTTCGCAGGTTCGAATCCTGCTCTCCCCACAAACAAAAAAGTCTCTATTTTCATAGAGACTTTTTTGTTTATTATTACCTGAGAATTTTATTCCAAAGCGAAAGTCACGCTTACATTTGTATTCACTTCTATTTCTCCTACAGCTAACGTTTCTGTGCTTTCTGAAGCATCAGCCGCCATAGTCATCCTGTTGCCTTTGTACATAGGTTGTGGAATATAAACTTGCGAAGTATCCGTAATCAAAAGTGCTTTGCCTACTTTTTGCCCCAAAACCGAAACGTAATCAGCTGCCTTTTGTTTGGCATTTAACATCGCATTTTTGCGGGCTTCTTTTTCGTAGTCTTCCATTTTAGAAGATTTGAATTCAACGCCTTGTATTGTGTTAACTCCGGCATCATTTAATCCCATCATGATATCATTGTATTTAGACAAATCTTTCAGCGTGATGGTTAAAGTTTGATTCGCTTGAAAATTGCTTTTCTTTTTTTCGTAATCATAACTTTTATACAAACTCACCGTATTGGTTTTATAATCCGTAGCGGGAATGCCACTTTTCTTCAAAAACTTAATCACTCTGTCCACCACTTCATCGTTGAGTGTTTTCACCTCTTTGGCATCTTTACCCGAATTTTGAAAACCAACGGTAACCACAGCCTGATCGGGTGTTACTTTTACTTTGCCTTCTCCAGTCACCGAGATTTGAGGTACTTGAGGCTTTTGCTCTTGGGCTTGAACGGTGATAGCTAAAAATAAGGCTACCAATACAACTGCTTTTTTACTCACCAAAGCAAAGTTGTTTTTTGTGTGTTTGTAAATTTTCGATTTCATAGTTTGTTTATTTAATGGATAATGATATGTTGTTTCCAAAAGTTGTGCCAATCACAATTTTCCGGCTTTCGCCATGATAAAAAGAACAATAATCGGAATGGCTAATAGAATGACCATAAAGGTATGTTCTTCGAGTAATACTGGGTCTTTTAACAGAGTAATCGCATACCCGCCAATCGCTCCACCAAAGTGCGCTGTGTGGCCAATATTATCATTTTTGGCTTTCATTCCGTAAATAGAATACAATAAATAACCAATCCCAAAAATATAAGCCGGTATCGGAATAATTCCAAAAATGCCAATAGTCATATCAGGATAAATCAAAATAGCGGAATAGATTATACCGGTAACAGCGCCCGAAGCTCCAACAGCCCGGTAGCTGTAATCATTGCCATGAAAAACCATAGTGAGTAAACTACCGAAAATGAGACTTCCGGCATACACCAAAAGAAAGGTAAAATTACCCAGTGCTCCATATACCACAGGAGCAAAAGAATACAAAGCAATCATATTGAAAGCTAAATGAATAAAATCAGCATGAAGGAAAGCCGATGAGACCATTCTGATTTGCTCTCCGGCTCGAATACTCCCTACATGAAATTGATATTTTCGAAAGAAATACTCATCGTTAAATCCTTTAATACTGATGAGTACATTGGCAAGAATAATAACCAATAAAAACAGGTTGTCCATAAATTGAAATATTTCAGTAAAAATAATAATACTTCCTTAGGTTTTATTAATGGCTGTCGATTAAAATAACTTTTAACTTTATATTTGCATAAAATTATACGCATGCAATTTCTTGTCTTTATTCTGCTCTACCCTATTCTTTGGCTTATCTCGATACTACCGTTTCGGTTACTTTATGCTTTTTCAGACGGAGTTTATGCATTAGTTTACAACATAATCGGGTATCGGAAGAAAATTGTCCGTGAAAACATAGCTATGGCATTGCCCCATTTATCAACGGAAGAGCGATTAGTCATTGAGAAAAAATTCTATCATCACATGTGCGATATGTTTTTGGAAATGATAAAAACCATGAGCATTTCGAAAGAAGAGATGGATAAAAGATACACTTTCACGAATATTGATTTGTATTTAGAATTGGAAAAAAAACAAAAAAGCATTGCGGTATTAATGGCGCATTATGCTTCGTATGAATGGGCCATTTCAATGAACAGCATCATTAATTTTGAAGGTTTTGCCATCTATAAAAAAATTGCCAATAAGTATTTTGATAAGTTGGTTAGGGATATTCGTTCCAAATTCAAAGCCACTTTAATTACCAATAGAGAAACCATTTCTGTCATTGAAAAGAATGCCAAAAACAATCATTTAGGGATTTATGGTTTTGCCAGCGATCAATCCCCACAATTGAGTAAAACGCATCATTGGACCACGTTTATGGGTATAGAAACTCCGGTTCATACTGGTGCCGAAATGTTGGCCAAACGATTTGACATGAATGTTATTTTTCTTAAAACCCGAAAAGTGAAACGCGGGTATTATGAAGCGACTTTTGAATATTTAGTCGATAATCCTAAAGAAGTTCCGAATTATCAAATCTCAGATGAGTTTTTGAGAAGAGTGGAGAAACAAATTTTGGAAGCTCCCGAATATTATTTGTGGACACACAAACGTTGGAAACATAAACGAAAGTAGAATTTATACTTTAAACCAGCTTTTTACCATATCCTTTTCCTGATGCTTGGCTGCTTTGTGCACAAACTCGTTGGTCTTGAAATTGTATTCATAATCCACAGACCACGTTTTGTGATGCTCTGCTAAGGCTTTGATACTATCACAAACCATTTGAATTTCTGCCGAGGTTGTCGTTGGATGTATAGACATTCTAATCCATCCCGGTTTTTTGATTAAATCGCCGGAAGTAATTTGGCAAACCAAATCGTGAGAGGTTTCCTGATCAACGTGAAGCAAATAATGACCATAAGTCCCGGCACAACTGCAACCGCCACGGGTTTGAATACCAAATCTGTCATTCAATAGCTTTACGCCCAGATTGTAATGCAAATCATCAATGTAAAATGAAATGACCCCAAGTCGGTCCTGATGTTGATTGGCCAAGATATGTAGGTTGTCAATCGCATTCAATTCCGAAAAGATAAAATCTACAATTTCATGTTCGCGTTCCAAGATATTTTTGACCCCCATTTGTTCTTTCAATTGGATAGCTAAAGCAGTTTTAATCACTTGTAAAAACCCAGGAGTACCTCCGTCTTCCCGGTCTTCAATGTTATCAATATACTGATGTTGTCCCCAAGGATTTGTCCAGCTCACGGTACCGCCACCCGGACAATCAGGGATATTATTTTTGTATAAATTTTTATTGAAAATCAAAACACCTGAAGTCCCCGGGCCACCCAAAAACTTATGAGGGGAGAAGAAAATAGCGTCTAAATAGCTTTCTTCATCGGGATGCATATCAATAGCAACATAAGGACCAGAGCATGCAAAATCGACAAAGCAAACACCGTTATTTTGATGCATTACTTTAGCCACTTCATGATAGGGAGTGCTAATTCCTGTGACATTGGAACAAGAAGTAATCGAAGCAATTTTGAAACTACGGTCTTTGTATTTTTCGAGCAAATTTTTGAATTCGTTCATACAGAACAAACCCTCTTCTGTAGCCGGAATAACCTCAACATCAGCTATAGTTTCCAACCAGGAAGTTTGGTTAGAATGGTGTTCCATGTGAGAGATAAAAACTATGGGTTTAAGTGCTTTTGGAATAGCCGTAAACTCTTTTAAATTCTCCGGAACTTTTAAACCCAATATGCGTTGAAATTTATTGACAACCCCAGTCATTCCTGTACCGGTATTAATCAGAATATCATTTTCATTGGCCTTTACATGTTTTTTGATGATATGTTTAGCTTCATGATATGCCATAGTCATGGCGGTTCCTGAAATGGTAGTTTCAGTATGGGTATTAGCCACAAAAGGACCAAATTCATTCATTAGTTTTTCCTCAATTGGGCGATACAATCTACCACTGGCGGTCCAATCGGTATAAACAATTTTTTTGGTACCAAAAGGCGATTCAAACTCTTGGTTTATGCCAATAATCTGCTCGCGAAATGGTTGGAAATGTTGTTCTAATTTTGTTTGAGATTCAGTGGTAATCATTCCTTTAATCGATTTGAGTCCAAAGATACATTTTTTTAATACTTGTTATAATATTTCGTTAAATCTCCTCCATCCTATACAATTATTTTAAACCTTTAATCCCTAAAATAGTCCTAATTTAAAAATCTGTTTGTCATGAAAAAAATACTTTTTTTGTTAGTTATTGGTTTGTCTGTAACAACCGTTTTGGGGCAAGAAGAAGATCTTCCGGTAAACATTGGTGACAACTTTAGTTTGGAAGGGGCTTTGGCCATGTTCAAACAATCGAATTCATTAGAAAATTTTGAGCGGCTCATCAATGACAAAAAAAATAACGTTACCAATCTTGATTTAAACAATGATGGTGAAATTGACTATATAAATGTTCATGACATTAAAGAAGGGAATACGCATGTTATAGTAATAAGTACTTATCTTAATGACACCGAAAAGCAAGACATAGCCACCATTTCAATAGAAAAAACAGGAGAAACGGAAGCTGTGCTTCAAATTGAAGGCGACAAAGATTTATATGCTGAAAATACAATAATTGAACCTACAGAAGAAAAAGAAACCATCAAAAAAACTGATGGCGGGCCCAGTTCACCAATTATTGAAATACAATCGCTACTGGTTAATGTTTGGTTTTGGCCCTGTGTTAGTTATATATATGCCCCCAATTATATTGTTTGGGCATCACCTTACCGTTGGGGGTTTCGAGCTTATTGGTGGAGACCCTGGCATCCTTTTTTGTACTCTACATTTTATGTACGCTGCGCTCCTCATCGCTTGTATTATCATTCGGCTTCCATACGAAGAATTGCAATGGCAAGAAACATGTATACCCCAGTTAGACATTCCTCTGCTTTAGTGATACATAATAATAGCAGAACAACAGCTGCAAGGTCACATAATGTCAAATCTATTATTATCAGAAATGCTTCATTCAGAAGAGTACCTTCGGGAAATTTAAAAGTCAAAAAAATCAAAGTAAGAAATGCTCCACTTAGAAAAACAGCTATAAAAATAAGACCAATGCGTTAAAACAGCGTTTTTTTGGGACTAAAAAGCAACCTCAAATATCGTTTTTGATTTAGTAAAGTTCGAAGTCCATATCGATTTGTACTATTTATAACATAAAATAATTAAAAAATCCCTATTAATAGGGATTTTTTTTTAAATTAAATGTTGCAAATTTGAATCATCTAACATTAAAAACAATTTATTATGAGAATCTACGAATCCTTTGGAATTTTTGATGAAGTACAGAAAACGTTTAAACAAGCCATACAAACTACTCTTATTGGTTTTGATGAATTTGAAGTAAGGCAGTGTTATGATATCTGCAATACCACACGTTATGGTGTTTTATTAATCTTATCGACTGCAAAAGATAATGATTACGATATGAGTGCCTGCAAGCCCAATAGCGCATTCATTTCGGACGACATCGACTTTAGAACACTTAATAAAGACTACGTAAATGCAGGAGACAAAGATATAGACCACATTACTAAAGGAGAAGAGATTAAAGTATATGTACATCATGCCATTGGATTTAATCCAGTTACTAATGCAGATGATAGAAGGTATATTGAAAATTATAAGATTGACACTTATGTATATCTCGCTGCCGGTTCGCCTCCGGGTTCTCATGGTGATGGAGTGGTTGTATAAGACATATGACGAAAAAGTATACTATAAATAGAGTTTTTGTAAAAACAGTAATAATATTTTTTATTACTGTTTTTACTATGGCTCAAAACAAATCATTAAAGAGTTTTGAATCAAATTTTGAAAATTTGAATTTTAACAACAGAGTAGCGTTTTTTCAAAGCCTGAATCCAAAACAATTATCCGAAAATGATAAAGCTAACTACTATTATCTTTTGGGAAAAACTTACTATCAAAATGGCAAGGGAAATTATGCTTTAGAGTATTTTATGAAAGCCAAAGAAGTTTATAAAATCCAAAAAAACTACGATAAGATTATTGAATTGAACCTTACTATTGCAGAAATAAAAAGACTCTCCAATTATGCCTATAAGGACTATAAATATTTATTAGATGAAGCAGTAGCCTATGCTAAAGAAAAAAAAAACATACCGTTACTATGTACGACTTACAAAGAAATTGGCAACAGCCTCCTAGAAAAGATTCCTGTAAAGTCAATTGATTACTATCAAAAAGCAAAACTTGAAAATAAAAAAGTAAACGATTCTTTATTTGAAGCCAAATTAAACATGAACATAGGGTTAGTGTATGCGGAAGATCTTCATCAATTTAAAAAGGCGCGAAGCTATTATGCGTCTGCCTTACAGTATTTCCAAAAACACAATTTAACGGAATATATTTCTTATAATTATATCAATACAGCTTCTATTTTTAGAAAAGAAAAAAAATATGATTCCGCCATCGCTACTTATAATAAAGCGGATAAGTTGTATGTAAAAAACTATCAAACCAATAACAAAATTCTTCTTTACAGGTTAATGTCAGAAACCTATAAAGACATGAAAAACTACAAAAAAGCCATTGAGTATAGTGACCGACAAAAAGTATATGAAAACATTGCCAACGAAAAAGAGCAACTCAAAGCCATTAGAGATATTGATGTAAAGTACCAAACGAAAGAGAATAAACATGAAATCATTTGGCTAAAAAGCACCTTAAAAAAAGGTGGAATGGTGATCATCCTTTTATTAGTTGTTTTAGTACTAATTATTTTGGGCTATCAAAACTTACGAAAAAAGAAAAAAATAGCCGAACAAGAAAAACTGATAGAAATACAAAAATTCGAAAACATCCTCAAACAGCAGGAGCTTCATGAAATTGACATATTGTTAGAAGGACAAGAAAAAGAACGCATCAAAATCGCTAATGATCTTCACGATAACTTAGGCAGTTTATTAGCCACATTGAAACTTAATTTCCAAAACTTAAAACTTCGAAAAGGAGAACGTAAGGACGAAGAAGACCAACTCTATGATACAACTGACGCCTTACTCGAAGAAGCTTATCAAAAAGTGAGAGGCATAGCCCATACCAAAAATGCGGGCGTAATTGGTAATGAAGGGTTAGTCCCAGCCATTCAAAACATTGCTAAAAAAATAACAATTCCCAACAAACTTATTGTACATGTTATTCCTTTTGGACTTGATGAACGATTGGAAAATGCCATCGAAGTCAGCATATTCAGAATGGTACAAGAAATACTTACCAATGCCATAAAACATGCTGAAGCTTCAGAAATCAACATCCATCTTACCCAACACCAACAAAGTTTGAACATCATTGTTGAAGACAACGGTAAAGGGTTCAATCCCAAAAAAGTAGATAAAAAAGAAGGTATGGGATTAACTAATATTGAAAAAAAAGTAGAACAAATGGGAGGAACATTTACTATTGATAGTTTCGAAGGCAAAGGCACCTCTATTATAATTGACATACCCTTATGATAACATTAGCTATAGCCGAAGATCATCAAGCCCTTATTGATGGCATGAAATTATTTCTTAAAAACGAAGAAGATATTCAAATCGTAGGTGAAGCTACTGATGGAGAGGCCCTAATTCAATTGGTCAAAAATAAAAGACCTGATGTTGTCATTACTGACATTCGCATGCCTAAATGTGATGGTATTGCCGCTACACGAGCCATAAAAAAAGAATTTCCGGAGACCAAAGTAATTGCTTTCAGCATGTTTGATCAATTTGAAGCCGTACAACAAATGAGAGCTGCGGGTGCCTCTGGTTACATTATGAAAAACTCATCGCTCCAAACCGTATTGCAGGCCATAAGAGTCGTTGCGCTTAACGAAACTTTTTTTGATGATTCTATTAGTACCATGAACGATTTAACCAAAGAAATAATCCTTCTGAGTACCCGCGAAAAAGAAATTTTAAGACTTATTGGAGATGGAAAGTCCTCTCAGGAAATAGCAGACATTCTGTGCATTGTAAAAACCACTGTAGATACCCATCGCAAAAACATCATGCAAAAAATTAATATTCATGGCAGAACAGATCTCATTCGGTATGCCGTAGAACGCAAATATGATTTTTAACCAAGAATATTTTGTTAAAAACCACTCCAAATTCCTTCCCGTAAACTAGCCATTTCAGAATTTTACATTTCCTTTTTTTGGAGTTCCTTTTTGAATTTCAAAAACAATTATCCCTTTAAAATAAAGCACTCACAAACATATTTCGTATAATTTCAGAGTAAAAAAGTAAGAAAAAAGATTAGCAAAAATACCTATTTATAGGTATTTTTTTTTTGGATATCGTTTTCGAACTTTGAAAGAGTAGAATCTTAAATAACAAAACACTATACAACCCCAAAAGTAAAGGTGTTTTTTAAAATAAAAATTGGTTAGTTAAGTAGGAACCCTGCCCGGAAACAAAGACTATAGTGGTATTTAGGAGTTGAAAAAGGGCAGGTTATTTTCAGAAACAATAAATCGGTTCCCAAAACAAATACAAAGAAATCAAACGAATTAAAAATACCCCTACCTCCTCCCTCCCTCAGCTATCTTGAGACGTAGCGGGGGATGGTGAGGCGAAACAGCGAAGCCGAAAACTGACAAGAGTAAGCAAACAACTAAACAAAACAAAAATCATGTGTTGGAACAATGTAGATACCCGATGTAAAATTATGTATGGTGAACAATTTCTCAGCAGTCCAAAACCTTTGGATCGACGCTATATTATTAATGCCATAGCCGATGAATTCCCTCAATTTCCCCGAGTACGAATAGCGGTAGCCGTAGACCGATGTTTTCAAATTATGCCCGGCCCAGTAAGCCGTAGAACATTTGTAACGTTTGTGCAATCGAGTTTGCGATAAAGCACCAAGACCCCATACCTAAACTCCTTCCCGCCTTCTTGTCCTGTTTCGGGGGAAATAGTGGCCAGTAGAACGGGTAAGGAGTCTTTACAGGGATGCCGAAAACTGGAGAGAGTAGGCATAATTTAAATTTTAGGAATTATGGATTACCCTAACAGAATGATTAAAAAAGGAGACACCGACAAAGCAATAGTAAAAGCGATTCAGAGACAACTTAATCTTAAAAATTGCGGACCGTTAACTGTAGATGGTGATTTTGGAGAAATCACTAAAAGTGCTGTCAAATTATTCCAAACCCGTCATACTGATGCTTCAGGTCAGGCTTTGAAAGCGGATGGAGTTGTAGGGGCTCTGACTTGGTATCAACTCTTCGAATCTACTTTAACGCTAGAAACCGCACCAAACTCCTTATTGGGCAAAGCACTTGAGATAGCTGCAACACAAATAGGCGTTTTAGAGAACCCTTTATACAGCAACAGAGGGACTGAAGTAGATCAATATTTAAAACGCGCCGGACTTGATCCTGAAGGGCAACACTACAGCTGGTGTGCAGCATTTGTATATTGGTGTTTTGACGAAGCTGCTAAGGCTCTTGCTATCACCAATCCGTTATACAAAACTGCAGGAGTATTAAACCACTGGAACCATTCCA
This sequence comes from Flavobacterium sp., assembly GCF_036741995.1. Lineage (GTDB taxonomy): Bacteria > Bacteroidota > Bacteroidia > Flavobacteriales > Flavobacteriaceae > Flavobacterium. The sequence goes on from NZ_DAINRG010000016.1 coordinate 24,180, forward strand.
CTGCTCAAAAACTATCTCCTGCACAAGCCAAAGCCGATTCTTCATTAATAAAACCGGGAGCCATATTCATCATTGACCACGGTTCAGGACAAGGACACACCGGCATAGTAGAAAAAGTAGAGGGTGGCAACTTAACCACCATAGAAGGCAACACCAATCAGCAAAAAAGCAGCAATGGCTATGGCGTTTTCAGATTAACCACACGAAAAGTCCAAGACATTAATAAAGGTTTTTTAATTTATTAAAACCTAACAAGCTCCAAATATAAAGTGCATCTCTAACAACTTAAATTATATAAATTATGAAAAAAACTATTTTAAAAAGTAGTAGTAGTTTATTGCTATTTTTTTGCACTCAATCTTTATTGGCTGCTGACGTACCCCCTTGTAAACCAGATAAAATAACGGATGGAATGACTATCATCTCGTTTGCTCCGCTGTTTCTTTATGTAGTATTGCTAATTGTAATTTTCTGGAAATTACAGCTTGAAAAATATAAAATTGGCGATTCCCTTAGAGAAAATCAAACCATTGATGTTTCTATTGACAATCCTGCCTACACACCACCCCCTGCAAATCCTGTTCCTCCTGTTCAGAACGGCGGTGCACCTATTCCTCCAGCAGTTCCGCCACTCCCACCTGCTAACCCAGCAACCCCATTTGTTGGCAAAACCATACAGCCTCAAAGTATGAGCCGATTATTAGCTTTTATCTCGGGAATAATGACACTAGGATTAGCCAGTAGTTTTAGTAGTTTTTGGCTCTATCGCTATTTTGAATGCGGAATTGGCACCGATTTATCACAAATCACAAATGTGCTTTTAGCTCTAGGATTGGGACTACTTCCTTATGCCGTGAATAAAATTTCTACTGCAGCTTCAAAATAATAAGTTGACTTTAAGAATTACCTCGGCAGCTGAAAAGAGGAACCAGAGTAGGCAAAATTTTAAATTTTAGAAATTATGAGTATTGATAAATTATTCAGTTTAGAAAAAACAAAAATCGATAAACTGATAAGCGCATCTGATGAATTAAGCTCAACTGAAAGTGTGAGTATTGTCGATAATAAAATTATTTGGGTTGATTTATACAAATTGAAAAGCTCACCAGATGATATGGTAACTTTTTCTCTTTTGTTTTACAACACCGGTGTCATTACTACATCTAATGTTTATTTAAACAAACAAGTATTTGGTGGATTAGAAAACATTCATGGTTCAATACTGGATTATCCGATTGATACTAATTCAAATTTAATGAACAAAACCTTTGATATTTATTTAGCTGCTACTGCAACTGAATTAACTACACCACTACCTGCTGACTTTAAAGTTAGTTTAATACTTAAAGGAGGAAAGGGAACTATTGCATATCCAATATTGGATAGAGTAGAATTAAATACAATTGGCCAAACAATTGAGGTTAACTATTCAATTTTCATGTATTAAATAAAATAGAAATTATGAAAAAAATATATTTAATTATAGCAAGCTCTCTATGCCCCGTTATTTATTCACAAACAGAAGTTAATGTTGATGCTCTGTCTGCGCCATCTTCGGTTGCTTTTAATTTATTAGGGATTTCACCAAGCAGTATAGATAAACCAACCGACCTAACAACGTTTGCTGCCTCTATACAAAATGCTTCTAATAATTTCACTTCAATTCCATCTAACTATGCTATGGAAATTTTACCGTTTACTCTTTTTGGTAAAACTACTATGACTACAAATGAATTGAACTCTGAAAAAATTAATGATGTTTTTAAGCAGACTTTTACTTTTTCTTTTGGAATTTCAAATGAGCTCAAAGAAGATACTCAAACGCCAGAATTGACAAGACTAGGATTAGGAATAAAATTCTCAATATTTAGACCAAAATTTGATGATGTTACAACAGCAAAGATCAACACAATCCAAGCAGACCAAGCAGCCATACTCAATAAAACTGCTGGTTCTTATAATAGCGACTCAGTACTAGACACATACACTAACATGAAAATTGATGTAAGCAACAGTACTCTTAGTGATAGTGAAAAACTTATAAAATTAAAAGAAATTAATGCACTTGAATTACTAAGAAAGCAACAAATAGATAAGGAAGCTGATGTTGAAGCAAAGGCGAATTTAAATGATAAAATTAACAAAGAAACCAAAGATTTAAAATTCAACAGGAAAGGCTTCTTTTTAGATTTTGCCGTAGGCTCAGTCTTAGATTTCCAAGAACAAACTTTTAATAGAAGTAGCATTTCAAAAGGTGGAGCGTGGTTAACCGGAAGCTACGATACTGGAAAGGATTGGAATTTCTTAGGTATAGCTAGATATTTATATCAACCCGATAAAATCCTTGCTGACGAAACTGGTTTGATTGACACTAAAAATATTTCAACCTTAGATGGTGGTTTCAGATTAATTTACAAAGAGATGGAAAAACAAAAACTATCCATAAGTACAGAAGGACTCTATAGAAGTGTATTAAACAAAGATACTATTGATCCAAGTTGGCGAGTGGTATTAAATGCTTCCTATGATTTAGGAGATAATCAAATTCTGACTCTAACTTTTGGAAAAGATTTTGATAACACATTAATAAAAGAAAATAATCTGATAACTTCCTTAAACTATATAATAGGTTTAGGAGCGAAAAGGGTAATACAACATTTAAATTAAACAAAGGACCTCGCCGAAAATCCTTCAAAGAGTAGGCACTAACAAAATTTATAAAACATGGCCAATTTAACCAACAATCGAATCATCGCCACGATGGACGCAGCAGACATTGTCGCTGTAAAAACCGCTCTAGTCACCATTCAGGACAAAATACCTTTTCTATTAGGGCTTACCACTGACGAGCGCACCTCGTTACCCAAAATTGATGTGAGCAACAAAGCTTTTGTAGAAGATGCCATCAATGCCGCGGTCAACAACAACAGCATGCTACCCTCCTTTTTTAAAGTGAATGATATGCAAATTGACCTAAATTTATTCATGCAACTCGAAAAAATAATGAGTTTGGTACGGCAACTTCAGGAAAAAATAGACGATACACATTTGCTGGCTGGTAGCGAAGCCTATGTATCGGCCTTGAGCGCCTACAAACTCTTTGCCGCCGCCGCGGATGCCGGAGTTCCCGGTGCCGATGCTGTTTATGACCAACTCCGAGAGCGTTTTACCAACAATACTGCAACAGCAGCTTCAACTCCTTAAATTTAGACACCACTACCAAGAAGCCCTATACTGTCATCAGGTAGGGCTTTTATTTCGGGTGGACCAATATAAAAATGACAGTTTAAAACTAACATTAGTTATTTTTTAAAGTAACTAAACACAGTATAAAACTAACATTAGTTATTTTTAAAGTAACTAAACATAGTATAAAACTAACGCCTGTTAGTATAAAAACCTCTAAACAGTATAATAAAACTAACTCTATACCATACAAAACCTAACCAATGTTGGTATAAACATACGCAATACCAGTATAAAACTAACAGCTGTTAGGAAAAACCAATCAACTAACTTTTTAAGATTATGATTGATAGAAATAAGAAATACAAAATAAACCACGGAGAGACTTCGATTCATGTAGGCCACTTGCTCAAAACTTATTTTACTGTAAATAAATGCAACCGAGCGGCTCTCGCAAAACAATTAGGTATTAACCGAAACGGCTTAACCGAGTATGTAAAACGAGAGTCGGTGCAGGTAGGCATCCTCTGGAAACTAAGCTTGGCATTGCAGCACAATTTCATTGCCGATGTGGCGCAGCAGCTCCCGATACCGGTCACCACCGCCAATGAGACGAACCTATTGGCTCAACTGGATGAAAAAAACAAAACCATCGAGAAACTCGAAATAGAATTGGCCGTGTATAAGAGGATTAATGGAAAATAAATTTTATATCTTAGCTACACTAAAACTAAAAAAACTATTTATGAAAAACCTAATGTATGCCCTAGCGCTAGTGCTCACTGCTATAGTGACTAATAATGTAAAAGCCCAGGAAGTTAAATTGAAAAGTGACAAAATAATTGTTGACGACAAACCCACTTTTGATTATGACAAAGATGGTTTTGAATTTCACATTTACAAACTAAACACCAAAGACGAAATAGTGTACATACAACACAGTAACAATAGTACCATTTCGTATCTGGAAGATGATTATAAAAAAATTATTTTCCCTAACAACAATGTTAACATAGAATCAGCCTTATTCAGAGCCCGTAGCTTTAAGTATATCGTAACCCTATTGTTAACCGAAAAAGTGTTGGACTTAGAAGGAAATATTGACGCTGAAAAATTGCAAAAATTTGCCACTAAGTACAATGAAAATATAACGGCAAGAACCGTGCGTTTGAACTAAAAAAACAAGTCGGCAGTACTGTACTCCACTGCTACAGGCCAAAAATCATAAATGCTCTCACTGTTTTGGGAGCATTTTATTTTATATCTTAGCCCTACCAAAAACGTTATAAAACAACAAAACACTGGGCAACAACCAAAGAGAGCTGTCTTTTAGTGTTAAATTGTCCTAATCAAAAAAGGCAAAACAGTGCCCCTTAATATAAAATGCTGATGATATGAAACATTTGATGTATGCCCTCACCCTTTTGCTTTGCTCAACACTGACGAATGCCATAAATGCGCAGGAAGTAAAACTAAAAGAAACTACTGTACTGGTAGATGACAAGCCTGCTTTTTCGTTTGACAAAAAAAACCTGAACAATGAGTTTCATCTGTACAAACTCAATACTCAGGAAGAATTAGTGGTACTGCAACAGCAACATATCGGTAGCGAAACCAGCGCCGTTAATGATTATAAAAAACTGATTTTTGCCAAGCAAAATATAGTGATTGAGTCAAAAGTTCTTCGCCCCCGCAACTGGAAATTCCTCATCCAACTCCTGCTTACCGAAAAAGTCCTTGATGTTTCGGGCAGCATTGACGAGAAAAATTTGGAGCGTTTTGCCGGTAAGTATGATGAAAAAATAACACCGAGAAAATAAAAAAAGCCCCTAGTGACAGGGGCTTTTTTATAGAATATCGTTCGGATTAGTTGGGTTTGGTAACGGTACTGGTTTGCAAGGTTACTGCCGTTTGAGCCAATAATCGTCCGTTTATAGTAGCCCCGGTATTCAAGGCAATTAAGGTTTGCCCTAAAATGGTTCCTTCAAAGTGACTGGTAGTTCCCAAGGTTACTCCTTCGGATACTTGCCAGAAAATATTTTTTGCCAAAGCACCACCAATCAAATGCACTCGTACTGCTGAACTCATGTTAAGTGTTCCGCTTACCTGAAATATGAAAATACTGGTAGCCGTTCCCGAGATAGTAATATCCGTTGGGATGGTTACCGAAGTACTCCATTTGTACAAACCCGGCGCTAGTGTTAGTCCGCCAATAGAACCGGCGCCTAAGTTTAAAAAATTCGGATTGTTTCTACCGGCGGCATCAGTATAAGCCGTTTGCATGTCTTTTACAGCAGTAGTTAGTCTAGATGCATCGGTTACATAGCAAGGTTGTGGCCCGGCGGCATCTACCGTATAAATAGTTCCGGCTACTTCGGGGCATGACAAAAGAATAGCAGCACCCGATATAGGACTGGAGCCCACATTACCGGTCACCACCGAAGGATATACATTGGTAATCCCTGATTTGGAAAGTATGGCAAAATTGGCAGCGGTTTTCAAATTCACGGGGGCCAATTTATTGGATGGCTGGTTATGATTGGGCATCGCTTTAGAAGTGTTGGTGGCCGTTTCATTATTAGAACAGCTTCCTAACAGTCCGATTGTCAGTAAAGCGAATGCAGGTAACATTTGATTAAGTTTCATCTTGTAGTGTATTAACTATGACATGATTGTCAGAGACTACAAAGGTGGTTACTTGTGGGGGCAATTAACTTATACAATATATCCCATGAGTTGTATAATTCACATGGGGAAACCGCTGAAGATAGCGGCTTAGCATTAATACAACATCTTAATTGCTTTGACTTCGTAGTGATGAAGTAGGTCATCTTCCTGCAGTAAAGCAAGTTTACCATCTCGGGTTACCGATTCAATAATGCCCATAAAACGGTTGCCGATACTATCTTCAAAAGCTACTGCTTTATTTCGCTTGAACAATAACTTTTCGTAATTGTTCCAAACGAGATTGGTTTTTTCAGGCAGCGAATCCAATTGAAGTTTCAATTGTTTTACAAATAAATCGGCTGTTGCTTCCAGGTCATAAGTCTGACCGGTTACATTGGTCAACGAGCTGGCTTGTGGCAGGTGTTCAAAATTGGTTTGATTCAGATTCAGTCCAAATCCTACTACGGCTGTAAAAGTACCATCAGTTTTAAAACTGTTCTCTATCAGTATGCCACCCACTTTCTTATTGTCTGCCATAATGTCGTTGGGCCATTTGATCTTGACATTCGGACAACCGGTAGAAGTCAGCACATCGACAGCTGCCATGGCTACTACCACATTGAGATCATAAATGGAAATTGTATTTATTGCCAAATCTTTCACCAAAACACTCATAGTGAGGTTTTTACCGGGTTCGCTATACCACTTTGCTCCCATCTGCCCTCTCCCTTTGGTTTGTTCGCGAGCCATGACAATGGTAAAATTTTCCAAGTCCTTTTCTTTCGCTAATTGCTTTAAATAGTCGTTGGTCGAATCTATGGCATCGAGTTTGATTATAGGCATACTGTGACAGATATTAATAGCAAATTTTAGACTTTTGTTAAGCAAAAATAATGACAAAAGTAATACCTTTGCCAAACATACATAAATACTACATGGCTAAAAAAGCAGTTCAGACCGATGTACTCCTAGCGAACATCATCAAAGGCATAGAAGAAGTAAAAGGAAATGATATTGAAATCCTGGATTTGAGAGACATAGATACGGCAGTTTGTGATTATTTCATCATCTGCAACGGTAACTCAAACACCCAAGTTAACGCGATTGTTAACTCCATTCAAAAACTAGTTTCGAAAGAATTAAAAGATAAGCCTTGGCACGTAGAAGGTACAGACAATGGCGAGTGGGTTTTAATGGATTATGTGAACATCGTAGTACACGTTTTCCAAAAACAAATTCGTGAATTCTATAACATAGAAGGCCTTTGGGGCGACGCCAAAATCACTACCATACAAACCAATTACTAAAAGTTCACACTAAAAAATGGCTGACGAAAAGAATTCCAATAATTTTAAAATAAATCCGATTTGGATTTACGTAGCATTGATTGCCGGTTTTATTGCCATCAATGTTTACTTCGGTGGTTCTAGTTTTCAGGATGCTGCCAAGATATCTTCGGCAAAATTTGATCAATTACTACAAAAAGGACAAATCGAGAAAGTAGTTATCTACAATAAAACCGAAGGGGAAGCTTACCTGACCAAAGCGGCACTAAAAGACAAAACCAATGCTAAAGTGGCTAAAGACATTCTTGGCAATGCCAGCAAAGGGCCACATTATTCATTTGACATTGGTAACGATCAAAGCTTCCAGAATAAAATTGAAAAAGCAGCTCAGGAAGGCAAGTTGAAAGATTACGATTTCAAGGCCAAAAGCAATTGGAGCGAAATAATTATGGGGTTGTTACCAATCATTGTTATTATTGGGCTTTGGATATTGATTATGCGTCGTATGTCAGGCGGTGGTGCCGGCGGTGGCGGTGGCCAAATCTTCAACATCGGAAAATCAAGAGCCAAGCTTTTTGATGAAAAAACAGATGTGAAAATCACTTTCAAAGACGTAGCCGGATTAGAAGGTGCCAAAGAAGAAGTACAGGAAATTGTTGAGTTTCTGAGAAACCCAGATAAATATACCACTCTTGGTGGAAAAATACCGAAAGGTGCCCTACTTGTAGGACCTCCGGGAACCGGTAAAACATTATTGGCCAAAGCCGTAGCCGGTGAAGCCAAAGTGCCTTTCTTCTCACTGTCAGGTTCTGACTTTGTAGAAATGTTCGTTGGTGTTGGAGCATCTCGTGTTAGAGATTTATTCAAACAAGCCAAAGACAAAGCTCCGGCAATCATTTTCATTGACGAGATTGATGCGGTAGGTCGTGCCCGTGGCAAAAACAATTTCTCAGGTTCGAACGACGAACGTGAAAACACACTGAATCAGTTATTGACCGAGATGGATGGTTTTGGAACCAACACTCACGTAATTGTATTAGCCGCTACCAACAGAGCGGATGTATTAGACAAAGCTTTAATGCGTGCGGGTCGTTTTGACCGTCAGATTTATGTGGATTTACCGGACATTAGAGAGCGTAAAGAAATATTCGAGGTGCATTTACAACCTTTGAAAAAAGTAGCTGATTTAGATGTTGATTTCTTAGCCAAACAAACTCCGGGATTCTCGGGTGCGGATATTGCTAATGTATGTAACGAAGCTGCTTTAATCGCAGCCCGAAACAACAAAACCGCTGTTGACAAACAAGATTTCCTGGATGCTGTTGACCGAATAGTTGGCGGTTTAGAAAAGAAAAATAAAATTGTTACCACAGATGAAAAACGTGCCATTGCCGTTCACGAAGCCGGTCATGCAACCGTTAGTTGGATGCTGGAACACGCCGCTCCGTTAGTCAAAGTAACAATTGTACCTAGAGGACAAAGTTTAGGAGCAGCCTGGTATTTACCGGAAGAGCGCTTAATCGTTCGACCTGAACAAATGCTGGATGAAATGTGTGCTACCATGGGTGGTCGTGCCGCTGAGAAAGTAATGTTCAATAAAATTTCGACCGGTGCTTTAAGTGATTTGGAAAAAGTAACCAAACAAGCTCGTGCCATGGTAACCATCTATGGTTTGAATGAGAAATTAGGAAACGTAACCTATTATGATTCTTCGGGTCAAAGCGAGTACAATTTCTCTAAACCTTATTCCGAAGAAACAGCTCAAACCATTGATAAAGAGATTTCGAATTTAATCGAAACCGAATACCAAAGAGCTATTAAAATCCTGGAAGACAACAAAGAAAAACTGGAACAATTGGCCAATATATTGATAGAAAAAGAAGTGATTTTTAAAGATGATTTAGAAACCATTTTCGGAAAAAGACCCTTCAATATTCCGCTGGAAGAAACCGATATAGTTTAGTTAAAAAGCTTTTTTAACATTTTTTTAAAATCTTAATTCAAAACATGTTTTTGAATTAAGATTTTTTTATCTTTGAAAGATTTCAAATTCTAAACTAGATTATACCCACACAAGCATGAGTCTTTTCAGAAAAATTTTTGGCGCTGGTAACGATGCCTCTGACGAAGAAAGTCAAAGCGAATTTAACAATACTCCTTCCAGCTTTTCGCTACTTCCTGTAGATGAAAAGTTTACTTATAATTTCAAAAAAAATGGCGGTAAGTTTTTATATTGTGAAAACCTAAACGAAGTAAAAGACCAGTTTTTAAACATCTTAGAAGAAAATGATTGGTTTGAATGTGAAGCGCTTTGCTATGAGCCCAAACTGTATAGTATTTTGGATGAAAACAAGCTACACTATGACAAACCGGCCAATCCGAAATTTTTATTTGCCAGTTGCGAAAATCTGATTGCGGATGAAGGTTCTGTCCTTTTTTCTTCCAATCAAATCAAGCAAAACAAACCGAACGACTTGCCAATCAACATCATTATTTTGGCCACTACCAGTCAGATTTTAGAAACCAAAAGTGACGGTCTTCGGGTGATTAAAAAGAAGTATGACAAAGATTACCCTACCAATATCACTACCATAAAATATTTCGAAAAAGCAAAAGACGAAGACTTTCTGCAATACGGAAGCACTGCCAAGAATTTATATCTCTTGCTGTTAGAAGATTTATAGTATGTCAACAACCTTAACAAGAGCCATTTCGGGAGCCGTTTATGTACTACTACTGATTGGCGCTACACTATACTCACCGTATAGTTTTTTATTATTATTTGGTTTGTTATTAGTTTTTTCCGTGGTGGAATTTTGCAAACTAATACACCTCAAACCTATACTCCCATTGCTATTGGCGACAGTGGCCTTTATCCTTTTCAATTTAAACAACACCGTTAAAACCAACGAAATCTTATTGTTGATAGCCGCTTTATTGGTTTCATTCAGGGCTTTATTTTTTCTTTTTGAAAAGCACAGCAAACCCTTATTGCAAAATTCAAAATATGTTTTTCTGATAGGCTATCTCATCATTCCGATTATCATTTTTACTAAAATACCCTTCATTGCCAATGAATACCATCCCAAAGTTATCATCAGCATACTGGTGCTTATTTGGACCAACGACACTTTTGCTTACTTGGTAGGACGAAGCATCGGCAAAAACAAACTATTTGAAAGAGTTTCTCCGAAAAAAACTATCGAAGGCTTTGTTGGCGGATTATTCTTTTCAATGATTGCTGGCTTTTTATTGGGGCAGTTTTATATAGACGAATCAATCATTCAATGGATTATCATTGCTGTACTAGTTAGCACCTTTGGTACCTTAGGGGATTTAATTGAGTCGAAATTTAAAAGAAATGCCGGCGTTAAGGACAGCGGAAATATCATGCCAGGGCACGGCGGTTTTCTAGATCGCTTAGATAGTATTATATTTGCAGCACCATTTGTTTATTTGTTTTATCAAATTTTATATTATGTTTCATAAAGAAGGCGGAAAGATTATTGCTATAGCAAGCTCATTAACTATAATCATTTACATTTTATCCTATAAATTCCTTACCGACTATTTTTGGTTAGAAAAAGGAATTCAATTGGTTACGCTGTTTTTCCTGATCATGATTTTGCAATTCTTCCGAAACCCAACAAGAACGGTGACCATTAATGACCATCATATCATTGCGCCGGTTGATGGAAAAGTGGTGGTAATTGAAGAAGTTTTTGAAGAAGAATATTTCAAAGACAAACGGTTACAGGTTTCGATATTCATGTCGCCAATCAATGTACACGTTACGCGATATGCCGCCAATGGAAAAATAAAATTCAGCAAATACCATCCCGGAAAATACTTAGTGGCCTGGCATCCAAAAGCCAGTACTGAGAACGAAAGAACTACGGTAGTGATTGAAACCAAAGAGTTTGGCGAAATATTGTACCGTCAAATTGCCGGAGCTTTGGCCCGCCGAATTGTAAACTATGCCGAAGTTGGCCAACAAGTGGTGCAAGGCGAAGATGCCGGTTTTATCAAATTTGGCTCCAGAGTCGATATTTATTTGCCCTTGGGAACCAAAATAAATGTACATTTGAATGACAAAGCGGTTGGCGGAAAAACGATAGTTGCCACAACATAACACTTACTACAATGTCTGAAAAAGAATTAGAAATTCGTTTTCAGGAAGCGGTGGAAACGGCTTCCAAAATGACACAGTCATCCCTTCCACAAGATGTACAACTGCGGTTGTATGCCTATTACAAGCAAGCCACTTTTGGCACCATTGATTACAACAGCGCTTCTAATTTTGATTTAAGAAATGCTTTTAAAACCAATGCCTGGATGCAAATCAGTCACTTATCGGTTGACGAAGCTAAAGAATTATATATTGAAGCCATCAACTCCTTAGCAAAAAATAAAAAGTAGATTATGAAAAAGATTTTTTCAATTGCATTGTGTTTTTCTTTTATTTTTTTGATACCGTCCTGCAAAAGAAAAAAACTCGAAGAAGTAGTAGAAGTGCCACTACCGGCCGCCGAAGAAAAAGTTACCATCGGCCATCCTGATGATGTTAAAGCTGACGACGGACAATTTTCATTGGTAGCCCTTCCTTACGAATACAATGCACTTTCGCCGAGTATCGATATCCTTACGATGAATGTTCATTATTCAAAACATTACTTGACTTATACCAATAATTTAAACAAATTAGTAGCAGCCGATCCAACATTAATCGATTTGTCTATTGAAGACATTTTGAAAAAATCAGACGTCACTAATGCTGATTTGCGTAACAATGCCGGCGGTTATTACAATCACACCTTATTTTGGGAAGGCATGGCAGCCAAAGCCGGCGGACAACCCAAAGATACTTTAGCTACCATAATCAACCGTGATTTTGGTTCTTTTGATACTTTTAAAAATCAATTTGCAGATGCTGCCGAAAAACAATTTGGTTCAGGCTGGGCATGGTTAGTGGTCGACAAATCAGGAAAATTAGTGGTTACCAGCACTCCAAATCAGGATAATCCTTTGATGCCAAAACAAACCGTTTCGGGCACACCAATATTAAACCTGGATGTTTGGGAACATGCTTACTATTTGGATTACCAATACAAACGCAAAAAATACATTGAGAACTATTTCAAAATCATCAATTGGAAAAAAGTCTCCGAGCGGTATGAAGAAGCTGTCGCCAAAAAATAGCCTCAAAAAAAAATCCCTATCAAATTGATAGGGATTTTTTTATTTTATAGTATTACCAGATAACAACTCTTAAATTATCCGGCTGGTACATTTTATCACCCGGTTTAATATTAAAGGCTTTATAAAATTCCGGAATATTCATTAACGGTCCGTTCACTCTGAATTGTGCCGGTGAATGCACATCGGTCATAATTTGTCTAGACAGATATTCATCTTTAGCATGTATCATCCAAGCGTAGCCATAAGCCAGGAAATATCTTTGTTCAGGAGTTAAACCACTAATTTTTTCTTTGTTTTTGTATTGTGCCGATTTTTTGAAAGCTTCAAATCCCATGACAACACCACCTAAATCAGCAATATTTTCTCCTTGTGTAGCATCTCCGTTTACAAACTTCCCTTTTAAAGGTTCGAACTTGTTAAATTGCGCCACAATCAGTTTTGTTTTTTGTTGGAATTTAGCCAAATCTTCAGCTGTCCACCAGTTTTTCAAATTACCATTTTCATCGTATTGGCTTCCTTGATCGTCAAAACCGTGAGTGATTTCGTGTCCAAAGGTAGAACCACCAATAATTCCGTATAAAATAGCATCATCCGGCATTCTGCCTTCAAAACCAGGTACTAAAATATTACAAGCCGGAACTACAATTTCGTTATTGCTTGGATTGTAATAAGCATTGTAGGTTTGCGGGAACATATCCCACTCCGTTCTGTCAACCGGTTTTCCAAATTTTTTCACCATATAGTTATAACTCCATTTGTTTGTTGCCATAACATTGGCACAATACGCATTTCTGTTAATAACCACGCTACTCATATCTTTCCATTTATCAGGATAGCCTACTTTCATTACAATTTTGCTTAATTTTTGCAATGCTTTTTGTTTGGTAGTTTCGCTCATCCAGTCTAATTTCTTGATGTGCTCAGCATATACATCGCGAATATTATTCCCAATTTCTAATAATTTTTCTTTCGAGCCTTTTGGCAAATAATCCGAAACATAGACTTGCCCCACCAATTCTCCTAAGGAACCATCCGTTTCTTCCACTACTCTTTTCCATCTTGGTTTTTGCTCTTTCACTCCATTCATAACGGTAGAATAAAAAGCAAAGTTTTGTTTTTCAATAGCATTGTTCAAAAACGACGCATATGAATTTACTAAATCCCATTTCAAATAGGTTTTCCAATCAGCAATAGAATAAGTCGTTACGATTTTGTCTAACCCTTTATAGAATTCAGGTTGTCCAACAATAACCGTATCCGCTTTGGCAACGCCCAATTGTGGCAAAACATTTTCCCAGGCAATTGCCGGAGTAGAAGCTTTGAATTGTGCCAAAGTCATTTTGTTATAATTTTTAACCGGGTCGCGAAGTGCTTCCAGTTTTCGGCTGTTTTTGGCCAAATCGGTTTCCAGCTTCATGATAGTCGCCGCTGCCGATTTTGCAGTGGTTGCATCATCTCCCATCAATTGCATCATGGTTTGCAAATGCTTAACATACTCGGTTCTGATTTTAACGGTTTGCTCATCGGTATTGAAATAGTAATCTCTATTGCCTAAACCCAAACCTCCCTGGCTAAAGAACAAGGCGTGCTTTGAACTTATTTTATCATCTTGCGCAACATAAAAAGAGAACGCGGGACCAGCTCCTATCGTGTGCAAATAACCAATAGTATTCATTAGCGATGGTACATCCTGTATGGCCTGAATTTTGGCAAACTCCATGGCTAATGGTTTTAATCCTGCTTTTTCTATGGCTAAAGTGTCCATTCCTGACGCATAAAAATCACCTATTTTTTGTTCGTTACTCCCTTTGGCAGCATCGGTGTTTTTAGCTGATTTTTCACAAATGTCTTTGATTTGTGCGTTGATCGTGTCGCCAATCATTCGGAAGATTCCGTTACTGCTTTCGCTGCTTGGAATAGCATGTTTCTTGAACCAAGCACCATTGGCATAGTGGAAAAAATCTTCGCCCGGACTAACGGTCGTATCACGATTAGTAACTAACGGGTCTTCAAATTGTACTTCTTTTTTGTTACAGCTGATTAAAAGCAAAGCTGAAAACATACTGAGGGTAAGTTTGGTTTTTAATTGCATAAATTATTATTTTGATGACTATTTGACTAAATAAAATAAAAATGTTACCAAATGTAGACTAATATGTTTAATCTCATAGCAAACCCATAAAAAAAAGTGCCTGATAACTCAGGCACTTTTATGTTTTTTTGGGAAGACAAAAATTACTTTTTCTCTTCCATTTTTTTGGCAGCACAACAAGATTTTTTACCTCCAGCAGCACAAGCTTTTTTCTCACTGGCAGAACAAGATTTTTCTGTTTTTGCGGTTTCTTTTTTCTTCTCTTGTTTGGCTTGAGCGTTAACATTTGCAGTAAATAAAAAGGCTGCGATAGCTAATGCAGAAATTACTTTTTTCATGTGTATAAATTTTAAATTATTTTTTTGTGTGAATTGTGAACCAAATGTATATAATATTTTGACACTGCCACATTCTTTAACATTCCTTTGATTTTTAACAGCCTTACTAATTTAACAAGCATTTCATTTCAAAAAACTTTTCTTTTTTTTATAATAATTTTAATATTACTGCGTTTTATAAATAGTAATTTGCACCAAATAATAAATGACTATGGATACTATCAAAATACTTTGGGTTGATGATGAAATTGATTTGTTGAAACCACACATCTTATTTTTAGAAAAGAAAAATTATAAGGTTACGACTTACAACAACGGTCGTGATGCTATAGATGCCTACGAAGACGGGAATTTTGACATTGTGTTTCTGGATGAAAACATGCCTGGAATGAGCGGTCTGGAAACCCTTTCCGAAATGAAAGAAAAGAAATCCTCTACGCCCGTCATTATGATTACCAAAAGTGAAGAGGAATACATTATGGAGGAAGCCATAGGTTCCAAAATTGCCGATTATTTGATTAAACCGGTCAATCCGAATCAGATTTTGTTGAGCTTGAAAAAAAACCTCGACCACTCCAGATTGATTTCTGAAAAAACGACACTCGATTATCAGAAAGAATTTCGCAAAATTGCCATGGATATGGCCATGGTAAACAGCTATGAAGATTGGGTAGAGTTGTATAAAAAATTACTGTTTTGGGAATTGGAATTAGAAAACATCAACGATCAAAGCATGTTTGAAATTCTTGAAAGCCAAAAAGTGGAAGCCAATTCGCAATTCGGGAAATTTATTGAGCGTAATTATGAAGATTGGTTTGAACCAAAAGCCAATAAACCCATTCAGTCACACACTTTGTTCAGAGAATTAGTCGTGCCCGAATTGGTCAAAAAAGACAAACCAGTTTTGTTTGTCGTGATTGATAATTTGCGTTACGATCAATGGAAAGCGATGGAAAGTGTAGTGGCCAATCATTATAAATTAGAAAAAGAAATTCCGTATTTCGCCAGTTTACCGACGGCTACACAATATGCCCGAAATTCAATCTTCTCGGGTTTAACACCTTTGGAGATGGAAAAACAGTTTCCGCAATATTGGAAAAATGATGTGGAAGACGGTGGAAAAAACCTTTACGAAGCTGAATTCTTAACTGCTCATTTGAAGCGATTAGGATTGAATATTAAACAGGATTATTTCAAAATCACCAATTTGGCCAGTGGCAAAAAATTAGCCGAAAATTTCAAAGGATTAAAAGACAACAACTTAGTTACCGTAGTATACAACTTTGTGGATATGCTTTCACACGCGAAAACCGAAATGGATGTGGTAAAAGAATTGGCTTCCGATGACAAAGCTTATCGTTCATTGACGTTGAGCTGGTTCAAAAATTCTCCACTTTTGGAAATCATCCAACAAGCCCAAAAATTAGGTTTCAAATTGATAATCACCACAGACCATGGAACGATAAACGTTAAAAATCCTTCCAAAGTTATTGGTGATAAAAACACGAGTTTGAACCTTCGCTACAAAACCGGAAGAAGCCTGACTTATGAAGACAGAGATGTTTATGCCGTAAGAGATCCTAAGAAAATTGGTTTACCTACCATCAATATGAGTAGTTCTTATATATTTGCCAAAAACGATTATTTTTTGGCTTACGTTAATAATTACAATCATTACGTAAGTTACTATCGAAACACCTACCAACACGGTGGTATTTCGTTGGAAGAAATGATAGTGCCGTTTTTAGTTTTTAATCCAAAATAGTTTGAGTTACCAATGGAAATTATTTTTTCAATTGATGAAATACAAGAAGTTGCCAAAAAAATCATAGCCGAAAAACCGAATAAAGTAATCCTTTTTCATGGCAATATGGGTGTGGGCAAAACCACTTTAATCAAAGCGTTAGCCAAAGAACTTGGCGTTCATGAGGCCACAAGCAGTCCGACATTTTCTTTGGTTAACGAATATGAAACCGATGACCATCAGTATGTGTATCACTTTGATGTGTATCGCCTAAAATCGGAAACAGAAGCCATGGATATGGGTATTGACGATTATTTATATTCCGGAAACTGGTGCTTTATTGAATGGGCGGAGAAGATTCCGAACCTCATTCCGGAGGCGCACTCTGTCATCCATTTATCGCAAACGGTGGATGGCAAAAGACATTTAAGATTGACCTAATTGAATAAAATTTTGTAATTTGGGACAAAATTACAATTGCGCATTATGGCTATCACCCCTTTTACCAAGCAACAACTTTTACCTCAAGAGGAAAAATTAGAAGTATACCGTCATAAAAGTGAACTTTTTATTGGAATCCCAAAAGAGACTTCTTATCAGGAAAGACGAATTTGCTTAACGCCAGATGCGGTTAATTCACTAACTTCTCACGGCCATAAAGTGATGATTGAATCCGGTGCCGGATTGAGTTCCAGTTATTCAGACAAAGAATATAGTGATGCTGGTGCTACCATTACTAAAGACACCAAAAAAGTATTAAGCTGTCCAATAATATTAAAGGTGGAGCCATTAACCATGGAAGAAATTGCATTGGTCAATCAAAATGCCATCGTCATCTCTGCCATTCAATTGAAAACCAGAAAAGCTGCATATTTTGAAGCTTTAATCAAGAAAAAAATAACGGCTTTGGCCTTTGAATACATCAAAGACGAAGACGGTTCCTACCCAGCCGTAAAATCCTTAAGTGAAATTGCCGGAACTGCTTCGGTGCTTATTGCTGCCGAGTTGATGATTAACAACCAATTTGGAAAAGGACTTTTATTAGGCAACATTACCGGAGTTCCTCCTACTGATGTGGTTATTTTGGGAGCCGGAACGGTGGGTGAATTCGCAGCTAAAACTGCTTTAGGATTAGGTGCCAGTGTCAAAGTTTTTGACAATTCCATTACCAAATTACGACGTCTTCAAAATAATTTGAACCAACGAATTTTTACTTCTACCATACAACCTAAATCTTTATTAAAAGCGTTGCGAAGATGTGATGTTGCTATTGGTGCCATGCGTGGCAAAGACCGTTGTCCGGTGGTAGTGACAGAGACCATGGTAGAACACATGAAAAAAGGTGCTGTTATTGTGGATGTCAGCATTGATACCGGTGGTTGTTTTGAAACTTCGGAAGTGACGACTCACGAATCGCCAACCTTCATTAAAAACAATATCATTCATTATTGCGTTCCTAACATTCCTTCGCGTTATTCTAAAACAGCATCGCTTTCCATCAGCAATATCATTACCCCTTACTTACTTCAAATTGCCGAAGACGGTGGTTTGGAAAGTGCCATACGTTGTAACAAAGGTTTGAAAAATGGCGTGTATCTGTATCATGGAATTTTGACTAACAAAGCCATTGGGGATTGGTTCAACCTTCCGGATAATGATATTAATTTGATTGTTTTCTAAAATAAAACTTCATTAAAATTTATTGAATATCGAACATTGATTACTTTTGCCAAAAATTAATCTACAATGAAATTTTACCAACGATTTGCCTACTATATGGTAGGTTTTGTAATCGGGTTGTTTTTTGTGGCTTTGGTGCTCAGCGGAAAGGATACCCGATGCAATTACTTCCCCAATGCGAGAGTGCTCAACGACATTAGAAACAAACCCTTTATCTACGACACAGAAGCTTCCAGACGATTAAGTGAAGATTGGGTTGATACGATAGATGTCAAAAACACCTTAACTTACGGAGATGTTGATTTTGATAAAAGTAACAAGCCTATAGACGGCGGAAAGTTATACGTCATCTACGGGAAAACCACTAAAGACAAAGAAATAACCTTAGAAGTTATAAATTATACAGATAAAGCGGTTTTGAGAAACATTATTAAAAAGGATAATTAAAAAAAATAAGTTCAATAAAAAAGGGTTGTCAAATTGACAACCCTTTTTTTATACTAGAAACTAAAGAATTAGTTACCGTGTCTTTTTTCGATATCTTCAATTGCTTCTTTACTCATAGTATCTACTAATACCGGAGTTGCAATGAATAAAGAGGAATAAGTACCTACAACGATACCAACCAACATAGCGAAGATAAATCCTCTGATTGATTCTCCACCAAAAACGAACATGATCAATAATACCATAATCATCGTTAAGGAAGTATTCAAGGTTCTTGATAAAGTAGTATTAATAGAGGCGTTTACCACATCTTTAAAGTGACCTTTTCTGTCTCCGGCAAGGAATTCTCTGATTCTGTCAAATACAATTACGGTATCGTTCATCGAGTAACCAATTACGGTTAAGATGGCCGCGATAAAGTGCTGATCCATTTCCATGTGGAAAGGCGCATATTTGTAGAATAACGAGTAGATTCCTAATACGAAGATAACGTCGTGAACCACCGCAGCAAGAGCTCCTAATGAGTATTGCCATTTACGGAACGATATCACAAGGTATAAACCAACTACTAACATAGCACCGATAACCGCCCAGAACGAGTTCGTTTTGATATCGGCAGAAATAGCGGCTCCTACTTTAGAAGCTTGCAATACTCCCACTTTTTTACCGTCGTAAGTATTGATGAATTTTTCATAAGTTACTCCAGGCCCGAAATACTTTTTCAAACCATTGTATAACTTTTCGTTTACTTCTTTATCTACCTCTACACCTTCTTCTTTGATTTTGTATTTAGTAGTAATTTTCAATTGATCGTCTTCACCGAAAACTTTAGCTTCCACTGTGGTTCCGAATGCTTTAGATAATTCATCTGAAACTGTCGTAGATTCTACTGGTTTTTCGAATTTGATTTGGAAAGTTCTTCCTCCAACGAAATCAACACCTTCATCCAATCCGTTAAAGTAGAAAGAAACACAACTTACTACAACAACTGCAGACGAGAATAAGTAAGACCATTTTTTAATTCCAACGAAATCAAAATGGAAACCTGTAAACCAGTTTTTAGTTAACCCTGTTGTAAACGTTAAATCTCTGTTGTGGGCAATATCTCTGTCGATAAAAATTCTCGCAATAAAGATTGACGTGAATAATGAGGTGAAAATACCAATCAAAAGTGTCAAGGCGAAACCTTGGATTAATCCGGTTCCGAAAACAAATAAGATAGTACCCGTCAAAACGTGCGTTACGTTAGCATCAATGATAGAACGCATAGCGCCTTTCCAACCGTATGATGTTTTCACAGCATCGGCTAATGATTTGCCTTCACGCAATTCCTCTTTTGCTCTCTCGTATATAATGATGTTCGCGTCTACTGCTGTACCTAATGTTAACACGATACCTGCAATACCCGGTAATGTTAATACAAAACCAAAACTTGCCATTACTCCGAATAAGAAAAGTAAGTTCAATAATAAGGCTGCATTAGCATACCAACCGGCTCTTCCGTAATAGAATACCATCCAGAAACATACCAATAAGAAACCTACGATTGAGGAAATCAAACCAGCGTGGATAGCAATTTCTCCTAAGGATGGTCCAACTACTTCTGACTGAATAATCTCAGCAGCAGCAGGTAGTTTACCAGCTCTTAATACGTTCGCTAAATCTTTAGTTTCAGATACTTCAAAGTTTCCTGAGATTTCTGATCTTCCTCCTGAAATTGGGCCTGAAGATACTCCAGGTGCAGAATACACTACATCATCCAACGCAATAGCGATGAAGCTTTTTTGAGTATAAGCTCTTCCTGTTAATTCTTCCCAAATTCTGGCTCCGGCACCATTCATCTGCATAGTAACCGATGGTTTACCCATTTGGTCAAATGAATCACGGGCGTCAACAATAACACCACCGCTCATTGGAGCTACATTATCTCTATTTCCTTTTAAAGCGTATAAGTCTAATGTTTCTGTTTCTTTTTTCGTTTTTTCGTCAACTTTTACATTTGGTTTACCCCAAACGAATTTAACGTAACGTTTGTCAGCCGGCAATAAAGAACGGATTTCCGGTCTTTTCAAATAACCGTTGATAGCTGCGGTATCTTTTGGAGATGCAACCACTAAAACCGGTCCACCACCTTGAGAAACGAATTTATCAAATAAAGGATTGTTTCCTTTTTTGGCAACAGCCGAGTCTTTATCTTTATCTGTCAATAATTTACTGATAGAATCTGTTGGTTTGGCTTCTGCAACTTTTTCTTCTTTAACAGTAGCTTTCAAAGCTTCGTTAGCTGAGCTCAGGAAGCCCATCATTTCGTCTGCTTTGTAGGTTTCCCAGAATTCTAATTCTGCTTTGCTTGACAATAATTTTTTGATACGATCCACATCTTTGGCCCCTGGTAATTCCACAAGAATTCTTCCGGTTTGTCCCAATTTAGCAATCGTTGGTTGAGTAACACCAAATTTATCGATACGACTTCTCAAGACACCGAAAGCTGACTCTACTGATTCGTCTACTTTTTTAGCCAAGACTTTTTTCACTTGGTCATCGCTCATTTTGAAATCGATTTCTCCCTGAAGATTTCGGTTGGCAAAAATATCCGGAGAAGCTAATCTGGTTGACCCTTTGATAGCATCAAATGCTTCGAAGAAAGCATCTAAATAGGTTTGATTTCCTTTTTGGTTAACTTTAGCATCTTCTAATGCTTTGTTGAATATTGGATTCTTAGAATTGTTCGATAATCCTTTCAATACATCTTTAACCGATATTTGAAGAATCACGTTGATTCCTCCTTCAAGGTCAAGACCTTTATTGATTTGTTTATCTTTTACTTCGTTGTAAGTAAACTTGGTAAATCCAAGATTGAAAACATCTTCTTTCCCGATGGAATCAAGATATTTTACTTCTTTTTCAGGATGTCCTCCTGCAAAAGCTTTGGCGTCATCTTTTACTTTATTGGCTACAAATGTGAACGAAAGTTGGTAGATACTTACCAATGCAAATAGAATTGCGAAAAATTTAACTAGTCCTTTATTCTGCATTATTACTAAAAATTAATTAATTCTTGGTTTTGTTAGTGTTTATATAAAAACAAAAGGTGTTGAAATTCAAAACATTATAAGCTAAAGCATTGAATTTACAACAATTCTATTTTTTTTGAAACGTGCAAATATATAATTCTATATAAGATTAACCAATTATTTACTGATTAATATCAAAAAAAAGACTGCAAATTTTGCAGTCCTTTTTATATCCTAAAACTTTATATTATTGCAATACTGTTTTTAGCGCATCATTCATGCTTCTCACGGCATCAGCACTTTTTGAAAATAACGCTTTTTCGGCATCATTTAAGTTAATGTCAACTATTTTTTCTACACCGTTTTTACCAATAATACAAGGTACACCAATGCAGATATCATCCTGACCGTATTCTCCTTCTACATATACAGAACAAGGAATCAGTTTCTTTTGGTCATTCAAAATACTATCCACCAAATAAGCCACCGAAGCTCCCGGAGCATACCAAGCGGAAGTTCCTAATAAAGCCGTAAGCGTAGCACCACCTACCATAGTATCAGCAGATACTTTAGCTAATGCTTCTTCAGATAAAAATTGAGAAACCGGCACGCCATTATAAGAAGCCAAACGCGTTAACGGAATCATAGTAGTATCACCGTGACCGCCAATTACCATTCCTTGGATATCGTTAGCCGGCTTGTCTAAAGCTAGAGACAAGTAGGTTTTGAAACGGGAACTGTCTAACGTTCCACCCATTCCGATGATTCTGTTTTTTGGTAAGCCTAACGATTTATAAGCCAAATAAGTCATCGTATCCATAGGATTAGATACGATTACAAAAATTGCTTTCGGAGAATGTTGCAACAAGCTTTCCGCCACCGATTTTACAATTCCGGCATTGATTCCGATTAACTCTTCACGGGTCATTCCCGGTTTTCTCGGAATTCCTGAGGTAATTACCACTACATCACTACCCGCTGTTTTGCTGTAATCGTTGGTACTTCCCACCACTTTGGTATTGAAACCTAAAGTCGTTTGGGTTTGCATAATGTCTAATGCTTTTCCTTCGGCAAAACCTTCTCTAATATCCACCAACACTATTTCGCTGGCAATTCTTCTGTAAGCAATAGCATCGGCACATGTTGCCCCAACGTTTCCTGCTCCTACAATCGTAACTTTCATTTTGTATATTAATTTTGTTGTTTCTTTCTTTTAATTTTAGGAGCTATTTCCCGCTGTCCGCGCTACACGGTAGCTTGCTCCCATCGGGGCTAGTTACGCATCAATGTTTGCATACACCGCATTCTTCTCAATGAACTCTCTACGTGGCGGAACCTCATCCCCCATTAGCATTGAGAACACTCTGTCGGCTTCGGCTAAACTATCAATAGTAACCTGACGCAAGGTTCTGAAATTCGGGTCCATCGTAGTTTCCCACAATTGCTCTGCGTTCATCTCCCCAAGACCTTTATAACGTTGGATTGCCGCGCTTCCACCCATCTTTTCGTTAGCAATATCACGTTGGTCATCATTCCAGGCGTATTCCTTCTTATTTCCTTTTTTAACCAAATACAAAGGTGGTGCCGCTATATACACGTGTCCGCCTTCAATCAGTTCTTTCATGAAACGGAAGAAGAACGTCAAAATCAACGTAGAAATGTGGCTACCATCCACATCGGCATCACACATGATGATTACTTTGTGGTAACGCAGTTTTTCTAAGTTCAACGCTTTAGAATCCTCTTCAGTTCCGATAGTTACACCAAGAGCGGTGAATATATTTCGAATCTCTTCGTTTTCAAACACTTTGTGGTGCATCGCTTTTTCCACGTTCAAAATCTTACCACGCAAAGGTAAAATCGCCTGGAAATTACGGTCACGACCTTGTTTAGCCGTTCCACCCGCCGAGTCTCCCTCGACTAAGTACACCTCACATTTTGCCGGATCTTGTTCTGAACAATCAGACAATTTCCCTGGCAAACCGCCACCGCCTAAAACGGTTTTGCGTTGTACCATCTCACGGGCTTTCTTGGCCGCGTGGCGCGCCTGAGCCGCAAGAATTACTTTCTGCACAATGATTCGGGCGTCATTTGGATTTTCTTCCAAATAATTCTCTAACATTTCGGCAACCGCTTGAGAAACCGGAGAAACTACTTCTCTGTTTCCTAATTTGGTTTTGGTTTGTCCTTCGAACTGTGGTTCCTGAACTTTTACCGAAATAATCGCGGTCAATCCTTCACGGAAGTCATCTCCGGAGATTTCGAATTTTAATTTTTCCAACAAACCGGAAGCGTCAGCATACTTTTTCAACGTACGGGTCAATCCCATACGGAAACCCTGTAAATGCGTTCCTCCTTCGTGAGTATTGATATTATTTACATAAGAGAAAATATTCTCTGCATAACTTTCGTTGTAAATCAAAGCCACCTCTACAGGCACTTCGCCTTTTTCATTTTCCATGCTGATGACATGGCTGATGATTGGAATACGGTTTCCGTCTAAGAAACGAACGAATTCCTTCAATCCT
>NZ_DAINRG010000017.1:0-47264 GCF_036741995.1 Flavobacterium sp.
TATTTAGAATTAATATAAATTGATATTTAAGATATATTTAAGGTTTTGAGAATAGTTCATAAGTCGTATTTTTGTGCAAGTTTTTAATAAAGAGCAGATTTTTAGCTGAATTTAACTCAGAAAAAATCATGCCAACATTAGTCGATAATCATTATATTATATGAAAAAGGTGGGTAACCATAATTCGATTTCAAGGAAAATACTCTTCGGTTTAGCTTTAACGCTATCATTCTCCTTAACTTCATTATCTCAAAATGCTACTACAGCTGCTCCGGCGGCTACTTCTGCTACGGCAACTGCTGCTCCGGCTGCACCTGCTGCAACTGGTGGAGGTGATGCAGCAGCAGGGAAAGCTTTGTTTAATGCCAATTGTGCTGCTTGTCATGCTTTAGATAAGAAAATGACAGGACCAGCGTTAAGAGGTGTAACAGGTCGTCATGCCAAAGATTGGTTCTACAAATGGGTAGCCAACAGTTCTGCTTTGATAAAATCAGGCGATGCTGATGCGGTTAAACTGTTTGCCGAAAACAATCAGTCAGTAATGACCGCGTTCCCTCAATTGTCTAAGCAAGATGTGGATAACATCTTAGCCTATACAAGCGAGCCAAAACCGGAAGCGCCAAAAGGAATGGTGGCTGCTGGCGGTGGTTTAACAGCTGAAAAAGACAATAGCGGTATTTCAAACAATGTTATCCTTGGTGCTTTAGCCTTGGTGATGCTAATGTTGGTGATCATGTTGTTCTTTGTGAACAATGTGTTATCCAAAGTAGCCAAAGCAAACGGAATAGAAGCTGCAGATAAAGAAGCCAGATTGCCAATTTGGAAAGCTTTTGCTAAAAATCAATTTTTAGTATTTGTAACTTCAGTGTTCTTGTTGTTGGCCAGTGGTTATTTTGTGTATGGATATTTGATGCAAATTGGTGTAGACCAAAATTATGAACCAATACAGCCAATTCACTACTCACACAGAATTCATGCCGGAAGTAATGGTATCGATTGTAAGTACTGTCACTCGGCAGCCAGAGTTAGTAAAAACGCAGGTATTCCTTCGTTGAATGTGTGTATGAACTGTCACAAAAATATCTCTGAAGTATCAGATACTACAGGAACAGCTGAATATTCAAAAGCATACTATGACGGAGAAATCAAAAAATTATACAATGCTGTAGGTTGGGATGGATCTAAATATACTGGAAAAACACATCCGGTAAAATGGGTTCGTATTCATAACTTGCCTGACTTCGCTTACTTCAATCACTCTCAACACGTAACGGTAGCGGGTATTGAATGTCAAAAATGTCACGGCCCAGTTCAGACGTATGAAATCCAAAAACAATTCGCTCCGTTGACTATGGGTTGGTGTATTAAATGTCACCGCGAAACCGATGTTAAAATGGAAGGCAATGCTTATTACACAAAAATTCACGAAGAACTTTCTAAAAAATACGGTGTAGACAAATTGACTGCAGCACAAATGGGAGGTTTAGAATGTGGTAAGTGTCACTACTAATAAAATTATTAAGAAGCTAATATTTATATACGATGTCATCGAACAAAAAATACTGGAAAAGTGTTGAGGAGCTAAACGAAAATAGCTCTATTGTTGAGACGCTTAGAAATAATGAATTCGTGGAAGCAATTCCAACAGATGAATTTTTATCTGATAAAGAATCATTATCTTCTTCATCAACTACTCGTCGTGATTTCTTGAAATACGTTGGATTCAGTACGGCAGCTGCAACATTGGCTGCGTGCGAAGGTCCGGTACACAAATCAATTCCTTACGTTTTACAACCGGAACAAATCATACCGGGTGTTGCTGATTACTATGCAACCTCTATGTTTGACGGTTTTGATTTCGCCAATTTATTGGTAAAAACACGTGAAGGTCGTCCAATCAAAATTGAAAACAATACTATAGCCGGTGCTAAGTTTGCTGCCAATGCCAGAGTTCATGCTTCGGTATTGTCATTGTATGACAGCATGCGTTTGAAAGTTACTAAAATTGCTCAGAAAGACGCTAATTGGCAAGAAGCTGATTTGAAAATCAAAGCCAGTTTAGCAGATGCTAAAGCAAAAGGTGGTCAAGTAGTTTTACTGACCGGTACTTTAGCCAGTCCAACAACTGAAAAATTAATTGCTGAGTTTATCGCTAAAAACCCAACAGCCAAACACGTTGTTTATGATGCAGTTTCTGAATCTCCAGCTTTGGATGCTTTCGAAGCGGTGTATGGAGAAAGAGCTTTAGCAAATTACGATTTTTCAAAAGCCAATACTATCGTTTCATTAGATGCTGATTTCTTAGGGGATTGGCAAGGTGGTGGATTTGACTCGGGCTATGCTCAGGGAAGAATTCCACAAGCTGGAAAAATGTCAAAACACTATCAGTTTGAAGCTAACATGACATTGTCTGGAGCAGCTGCTGATAAACGTGTGCCAATGAAAGTGGCTGACCAAAAAGTAGCTTTAGTAAAAATATACAATGTAATCACAGGTGCTTCTGTTGCTACCGGAAAAGTGGCAAACGAAGATGTGGTTACTAAAGCAGCCCAACAATTAAAAGCTGCCGGAACTAAAGGTCTTTTAGTTTCCGGAATTCAAGATAAAAATGCACAACTTTTAGTATTGGCAATCAATCAGGCTTTGGCTAGTGAAGCAGTTTCTACTGCTGATACCCGTCAAATCAGAAAAGGATCTAACGAAAAAGTAGCTCAGTTAATTGCTGATATGAATGCTGGAAGTGTTCATACATTAATCATGAGCGGTGTGAATCCAGTTTACACTTTGGCCGATAGCGCTAAATTCGTAAGCGGATTGAAAAAAGTAAAATTATCGGTAGCCTTCTCTTTGAAAGAAGATGAAACGGCTTCGATTACCAATATTGCTGTTCCGGCTCCTCATTACTTAGAGTCTTGGAACGACTTAATGTTGACTAAAGGAACGTATTCCTTGACGCAACCAACGATTCGTCCGTTATTCAGTTCAAAACAATTCCAGGAAGGATTGTTGTCTTGGAATGGTAACAGTGCATCATATTACGATTATTTAAAAGCTAATTCGGCTAACTATACTAATGGTGCCACTTGGAACAAAACAGTTCACGATGGTATTGCTCTTGGAGTAGCTGCTGCTTCTATTTCAGGTTCTGCTGATTATGCTGCCGCTGCTAATGCTTTGGCCAAAGTAACTCCGGCAAAAGATTTTGAATTAGTATTGTATACCAAAACCGGTTTAGGAGATGGTCAACAAGCAAACAATCCTTGGTTGCAAGAGTTTCCGGATCCGATTACAAGAGTATCTTGGGATAACTATGTAACGGTTTCCAAAGCAGATGCGGATAGATTAAAATTAGAAAATAAAATAGTAGCTAACGGGGGTCTTAACGGAAGTAATGCTACCCTTACGGTAAACGGAGTTAAAATGCAGGTACCGGTTATTGTTCAACCTGGACAAGCCGTTGGGACTTTAGGTTTAGCATTAGGTTACGGTAAAAAAGCCGCTTTAAAAGAAGAAATGCAGGTAGGTGTTAACGCTTACACTTTCTATACCAACTTTAATAATGTTCAATCAGCTACCCTTGAAAAAGCCGGTGGAGAATATGAGTTTGCTTGTGTTCAGTCACAAAAAACGTTGATGGGTAGAGGGGATATTATTAAAGAAACCACTTTAACAATTTTCAATACAAAAGACGCTAAGGAATGGAATGAAGTTCCGATGGTATCTCTAGATCACAAAGAAGTGGAAGCTACGAAAGTAGATTTATGGGAATCATTCGATCGTTCAGTTGGACATCATTTCAACTTGTCAATCGACTTGAATGCTTGTACCGGATGTGGTGCTTGTGTTATTGCTTGTCATGCTGAAAATAACGTTCCTGTTGTTGGAAAATCAGAAGTAAGAAGAAGCCGTGATATGCACTGGTTGCGTATTGACCGTTATTATTCTTCGGAAGAAACGTTTGCTAAAGACGATGAGAAAAAAGAAAACTTCAACGGATTATTTGGTAAAAAAGGATCATTAGGCGGATTCGGTGAAATGGAAAACCCAGCTGAAAATCCTCAGGTAGCTTTCCAACCGGTAATGTGTCAACATTGTAACCACGCTCCTTGTGAAACAGTTTGTCCTGTAGCGGCGACATCACACGGACGACAAGGTCAAAACCAAATGGCTTATAACCGTTGTGTGGGTACTCGTTACTGTGCTAACAACTGTCCGTATAAAGTACGTCGTTTCAACTGGTTCTTGTATAACAATAATGACGAATTTGATTTCCACATGAATGATGATTTAGGTCGTATGGTAATCAATCCGGATGTGAATGTTCGTTCTCGTGGGGTTATGGAAAAATGTTCTATGTGTATTCAAAAAACACAATTGACTATCCTAACAGCTAAACGTGAAGGAAGAGAAGTTAATGTGGATGAATTCCAAACAGCTTGTTCTGCCGCTTGTTCTTCAGGAGCTATGGTTTTTGGAGATGTTAACAACAAAGAAAGCAAAGTTGCTAAGTTAGCCGAAGATAAAAGAATGTATCATTTGTTAGAGCACGTTGGTACCAAACCAAATGTATTCTACCACGTAAAAGTTAGAAATACCTAGTATCAAAAAATAATTAATTAAGAAACAATATAAAGGATTATGTCGTCTCATTACGAAGCACCCATTAGAAAACCCTTAGTTATAGGTGATAAATCTTATCACGATGTAACTGTAGATGTAGCTGCTCCAGTAGAAGGAAGAGCCAATAAACAGTGGTGGACTGTATTTTCTATCGCATTAATAGCTTTCCTTTGGGGAATAGGTTGTATCATCTACACCGTCTCAACCGGTATCGGTTCTTGGGGACTAAATAAAACAGTAGGCTGGGCTTGGGATATCACCAACTTCGTTTGGTGGGTAGGTATCGGGCACGCCGGAACACTTATCTCGGCCGTATTATTATTATTCCGTCAAAGATGGAGAATGGCGATTAACCGTTCTGCGGAAGCGATGACCATCTTCTCGGTAATCCAGGCCGGTTTATTTCCAATCATCCACATGGGTCGACCATGGTTAGCGTATTGGGTATTACCAATTCCGAACCAATTTGGTTCCCTATGGGTAAACTTTAACTCGCCATTGCTTTGGGACGTATTTGCAATTTCGACGTATCTTTCGGTATCACTAGTTTTCTGGTGGACAGGTTTACTTCCGGATTTCGCTATGTTAAGAGACAGAGCAGTAACTCCTTTTACAAAAAGAATTTATTCTATCCTATCTTTTGGATGGAGCGGAAGAGCAAAAGACTGGCAACGTTTTGAAGAAGTATCTTTAGTATTGGCAGGTTTAGCTACTCCTTTAGTACTTTCGGTACACACGATTGTATCCTTTGACTTTGCTACTTCGGTGATTCCGGGATGGCATACGACTATCTTCCCTCCTTACTTCGTTGCCGGAGCGGTATTCTCAGGATTTGCGATGGTAAACACACTGCTTATTATTATGAGAAAAGTGTCAAACCTTGAAGCTTATATCACTATCCAACACATCGAATTAATGAACATCGTAATCATGATTACAGGTTCTATCGTGGGTGTCGCTTATATCACCGAGTTATTCGTAGCTTGGTATTCAGGAGTAGAGTATGAGCAATATGCGTTCTTGAACAGAGCAACCGGTCCTTACTGGTGGGCATACTGGTCGATGATGACGTGTAACGTATTCTCGCCTCAGTTCATGTGGTTCAAAAAATTAAGAACCAGCATCATGTTCTCTTTCATCATCTCGATTGTGGTAAATATCGGTATGTGGTTTGAGCGTTTCGTAATTATCGTAACGTCATTGCACAGAGATTATCTTCCATCATCTTGGACGATGTTCCAACCAACCTTTATTGATATTGGAATTTTCATTGGTACCATTGGTTTCTTCTTTGTATTATTCCTTTTATACGCCAGAACATTCCCAGTGATTGCACAGGCAGAGGTTAAAACAATCTTGAAATCTTCGGGAGAAAATTATAAAAGACAAAGAGAATTAGAAGGTCATAATCATTCAGATAAACATTAATAATTGCTATGAGTAGTAATAAAGTTATACACGCTATATACAATGATGATGATGTATTGATGGATGCAGTTCACAAAACGAGAGCCGCTCATCATCACATTGAAGAAGTCTTTACCCCATTTCCGGTACACGGTTTGGATAAAGCGATGGGCATTGCTCCGACAAGATTAGCCATTTGTGCATTCATTTATGGATGTATTGGTTTAGCGGTAGCGACGACCATGATGAATTACATCATGATTCAGGATTGGCCACAGGATATTGGTGGTAAACCAAGTTTCGCTTACTATCAAAATATGCCGGCTTTCGTTCCGGTAATGTTTGAGATGACCGTATTTTTTGCAGCGCATTTAATGGTGATTACCTTTTACATGAGAAGTAAATTATGGCCATTCAAACAAGCTGAAAATCCGGATGTGAGAACTACTGACGATCATTTCCTAATGGAAGTTGCGGTTAAAGATAACGAAGCCGAATTGGTGAAATTTTTCGAGGCAACCGGTGCAGTAGAAGTTAAAGTAATTGATAAGCATTAATAATAGATATGAAAAGTTTACTTAAAACAGCAGTATTATTGGGTATCATTGTTTCCGTTTCATCTTGTAAAGATAATTCGAAACCAAATTACCAATACATGCCCAACATGTATGAATCTGTGGCTTATGAAACCTATTCAGAATCTGATGCTTTCAAATCGCCTACAGGATTACAAGGAAAAGAAGGACAATTGCCACCAGTGGGTGCTATCAAAAGAGGCTTTGTTCCTTATGAGATTCCAAACACCACCGAAGGATATAATTTTTCAAAAACAATTGTAAAATCACCATTGGATTCAACCGCAATTGATATGGAAAAAGCCAAAGGGCTTTTTGATATATATTGTGCGATATGCCACGGTACAGCGGGTGATGGACAAGGAAAATTGGTAAAACAACAAAAATTCCTTGGGGTTCCAAATTACAAAGACCGACAAATTACTGTAGGGAGTATTTTCCACGTTGAAACGTATGGTTTGAACTCAATGGGTTCTTACGCGAATCAATTGTCTCAAGAAGAACGTTGGATGATAGCTGCTTATGTTCTTGAACTAAAAAGCAAATAATTGTAGAATAAACTGATTGTTATAGATATGTATACCTTTTCAAGTAAATTAAAAACTTTTTCTTTCGTCTTAATGCTCGTTGGAGCGTTAGGAATTGGGTATGGTTTTTTAACCGCACCAAAAACAATTCAAGACGTTGAAACGATATTGGCTTCTGAAAGTCACGAGCATGGCGAAGCCCATACTGCACATGCCGTTGAAAAACATGATGCCAAAGCGGAAGCAGAGCATAAAGAACACGTAGAACACGTATTTCATCAATTACAAAACAAGCCTTGGGCTGCGTTATATGTAGCTTGTATCTTCTTTATGTTGATCGCCATGGGTGCTTTAGCGTTCTATGCAATTCAACAAGTGGCACAAGCAGGTTGGTCTCCGGTATTATTCCGTGTAATGCAAGGGGTTACTTCATACTTGGTTCCGGGTTCTATCATTTTCTTTATCATTCTTTTATTATCAGGAATGCATTTCAATCATTTGTTTGCTTGGATGGAAGAAGGAATCACTACCAAAGGAAGCGCGAATTATGATCACATGATTGCTGCTAAATCTGGGTATTTGAACTTCCCTTTCTGGATTGTCAGAGCGGCAGTTTTCATTGGAGGCTGGAATTTATACCGCTATTTATCTAGAAAAAACTGTTTGGCGCAAGACGAAGCTACCGATAATACTTTCTACAAAAAGAACTTCAAAATGTCAGCGGCATTCTTAGTATTCTTTATTGTTTCAGAATCTATCATGTCATGGGATTGGATTATGTCGGTTGACCCGCACTGGTTCAGTACACTTTTCGGATGGTATGTATTTGCCAGTTTCTTCGTGAGTGGTATTACTGTAATCCAAATGGTGACTATCTATTTAAAATCTAAAGGGTATTTAGAAAACGTAAACTCAAGTCACATTCACGATTTATCAAAATTCATGTTTGGTATCAGTGTGTTCTGGACTTACTTATGGTTCTCTCAATTCATGTTGATTTGGTATTCCAACATTCCGGAAGAGGTTACATATTTCAAAACAAGAATAGAACATTTCAATATCACATTCTTCGGAGCATTCGTATTGAATTTCATCTTCCCAATATTGTTGTTAATCAATACCGATTTCAAACGTATCTTCTGGATTATCGTTATGGCAGGTATCATTATCTTGTTCGGACATTACATTGATTTCTTCAATATGATTATGCCGGCAACAGTGGGTGACCAATGGTTCATCGGTGTACCGGAAATAGCAGCAGTATTGTTCTTCTTAGGATTGTTCATTTTTGTAGTATTCAGCGCCTTAACAAAAGCACCGTTGGTTCCAAAACGAAATCCTTTCATTGAAGAAAGTAAACATTTTCATTATTAATATTTAAAGTAAATTACAAATGACAACTCTTTTGGTACTTATAGTTGTAGTTTTATTGGCAGTTGCCCTGTGGCAGTTAACTAAAATATTCGACTTAACACAAGTTGGTGGAAATGTGAATACCACGCAAGTGGCAAACGATAACGATAATAAAGTTAACGGTTACTTGATGTTCGGATTCTTATGTTTCATATACCTGACGACTATTTTCTGTCTTTGGAACTATAGCAAATTCCCTTTAATTGGAGATGCCGCTTCGGCGCATGGCGCTCAAGTTGATAATCTGATGGTTATCTCTATGGTGTTAATTTTCTTTGTACAAACTATTACACAAGCCTTATTACACTATTTCGCTTTTAAATACAGAGGGAAACAAGGACAAAAAGCACTTTATTTTGCCGATAACAACCGTTTAGAATTCATCTGGAGTGTTATTCCGGCGATTGTATTAGCTGGATTAATTCTTTACGGATTATACGCTTGGACCAACATTATGTTTGTGGATGAAAAAGACGCTGATGATGCCATTGTTATCGAACTTTATGCGCAACAATTCAAATGGGAAGCTCGATATTCAGGAAAAGATAATGTGTTAGGAAAAGCAAACGTTAGATACATTGACGGGGCCAATAACCTTGGTGTGGATTTGTCGGATCCAAATGCTCAGGATGATTTTACTTCAACGGAATTGCACATTCCTAAAGGAAAAAGAATCATTTTCAAAATGCGTTCTCAGGATGTATTGCACTCTGCTTATATGCCACACTTTAGAGCACAAATGAACTGTGTGCCTGGTATGGTAACCAACTTCTCTTTTACTCCAATACGCACTACAGCTGAAATGAGAGAATTGCCAGCTATGGTTCAAAAAGTAGCTGATATCAATGTTATCAGAGCTAAGAAAAGCGAAAAATTAGTGGCGGAAGGCCAACCGGCTTTAGATCCATATACTTTTGATTATTTGTTATTGTGTAACAAAATTTGTGGCGCATCACACTACAACATGCAAATGAAAATTGTAGTAGATACACCGGAAGAGTACAATAACTGGTTAAAAGAAAATGCACCAAAAACTATAGTGCAGGCTGTAAAATCAGCGGCAGCAGAAGCTAAAGCTTCAGAAGCAGGTGCAACACCAACGAAAGACTCAAGTTCTACAAAAAGCAAAGACACTACCGTAGTTGCTCAAGCAGAAATGAAATAATAAAATAAAATTTAAAAGTTAACCTATATGTCAGCAGAAGCTCACAACCACGATCACGAACACGAACACCATCATAAAGATACGTTCATTACTAAATACATTTTTAGTATTGACCACAAGATGATTGCCAAACAGTATTTGATTACAGGTATCATCATGGGTGTTATAGGTGTTGGGATGTCAATGCTTTTCAGAATGCAATTGGCTTGGCCTGAAGAATCATTTAAGATTTTTAATTTTCTTTTAGGCGATAAGTTTGCTCCAAACGGAGTAATGTCTAATGAAATATACTTAGCATTAGTAACCATACACGGTACCATAATGGTATTTTTCGTGTTGACTGCCGGATTGAGCGGAACTTTCAGTAATTTACTTATTCCACTACAAATTGGAGCACGAGATATGGCTTCAGGATTCTTGAATATGGTTTCTTATTGGTTGTTCTTTGTTTCGAGTGTTGTAATGGTATGTTCGCTATTCGTTGAATCAGGACCAGCATCAGCAGGATGGACTATTTATCCACCATTAAGTGCTTTGCCACAAGCTATTTCAGGTTCTGGAACCGGAATGACATTATGGTTGGTTTCGATGGCAATATTCATTGCAGCTTCCCTATTAGGATCATTGAACTATGTGGTAACGGTTATTAATTTAAGAACCAAAGGAATGTCAATGACAAGATTACCGTTGACAGTTTGGGCTTTCTTTATCACAGCCATTATCGGTATTATCTCTTTCCCTGTTTTACTTTCTGCAGCCTTGATGTTGATCATGGATAGAAGTTTTGGAACTTCTTTCTTCTTGTCCGATATCTATATTGCGGGTGAAGTATTGCATTACCAAGGAGGGTCACCGGTATTGTTTGAGCACTTATTCTGGTTCTTAGGACACCCTGAAGTTTATATCGTATTACTTCCTGCATTAGGAATTACTTCTGAAATTATTGCAACCAACTCTCGTAAGCCAATCTTTGGTTACAGAGCGATGATTATGTCTATTATTGCGATTGCTTTCTTGTCCACTATCGTTTGGGGTCACCACATGTTTATCTCAGGAATGAATCCATTCTTAGGTTCGGTGTTCACGTTCACGACATTATTGATTGCAATTCCATCGGCAGTAAAAGCCTTTAACTATATCACAACTTTATGGAAAGGTAACTTACAGTTAAACCCTGCGATGTTATTCTCTATCGGATTGGTTTCTACTTTCATTACAGGAGGTTTAACAGGAATCATTTTAGGAGACAGTACTTTGGATATTAACGTTCACGATACGTATTTCGTTGTTGCTCACTTCCACTTGGTAATGGGTATCTCAGCACTTTACGGAATGTTTGCCGGTATTTACCACTGGTTCCCAAAAATGTTCGGAAGAATGTTGAACAAAAACTTAGGCTACATTCACTTTTGGGTAACCGCAGTTTGTGCTTACGGAGTATTCTTCCCAATGCACTTCATCGGAATGGCAGGTTTACCAAGAAGATATTACACCAATACCAACTTCCCGTTATTTGATGATTTGCAAAATGTAAACGTTATCATTACTACGTTTGCTTTAGTTGGAGGTGCGTTCCAATTGGTATTCTTATACAACTTCTTTAGTAGTATTTTCTACGGTAAGAAAACAGTTCAAAATCCATGGAGGTCTAATACGTTAGAATGGACAGCACCAATCAAACACATCCACGGAAACTGGGAAGGCGATCTTCCGGAAGTTCACAGATGGCCATACGATTACAGCAAACCAGGTCATGACGAAGATTTCGTTCCTCAAAACGTACCAATGAAAGAAGGAGAAGAAGTGTTACACCACTAATCCTTTTTGTAAAATATAGTAAATGCCTTTCCTAATCGAAAGGCATTTTTATTTGCAGTCAACTTTGTTATATATTTGTAGTATGAATGAAAATCTGAATCCAACCAATTCCAACTTTAATCCCGATGAGCTTGACTTAGAAAAAAAGTTGAGACCCTTATCCTTTGATGATTTCACAGGACAGGAACAAGTATTGGAAAACCTAAAAGTTTTTGTGGAAGCAGCCAATCAAAGAGAGGAAGCATTGGATCACACCCTTTTTCACGGGCCACCGGGATTAGGAAAAACAACCTTGGCTAATATTTTGGCCAATGAATTAGGTGTTGGTATCAAGATTACTTCAGGGCCGGTTTTAGACAAGCCGGGAGATTTAGCCGGATTATTGACTAATTTGGAAGAAAGAGATGTGTTATTCATTGATGAAATTCATCGTTTAAGTCCAGTAGTGGAGGAATATTTATATTCCGCTATGGAAGATTTCAAGATTGATATTATGATTGAATCGGGCCCCAATGCAAGAACGGTTCAAATCAATCTAAATCCTTTTACATTGGTGGGTGCTACCACACGTTCAGGGCTATTAACGGCGCCGATGCGGGCCCGTTTCGGAATTCAAAGTCGCTTACAATATTATAACACCGAACTTTTGACTACTATAGTGCAACGCAGTTCCAGCATTTTGAAAATGCCAATTACTATGGAGGCTGCGATAGAAATAGCCGGTAGAAGTAGAGGAACTCCGCGTATTGCCAACGCGTTATTGCGCCGTGTTCGTGATTTTGCCCAAATCAAAGGCAATGGCAAAATCGACATTGAAATTGCTCGTTTCTCACTAAAGGCTTTACACGTGGATGCGCATGGGTTGGATGAAATGGACAATAAAATTTTGATTACCATAATCGATAAATTTAAAGGAGGTCCAGTAGGACTTTCCACTTTGGCTACAGCTGTTTCCGAGAGTGGCGAAACCATTGAAGAAGTATACGAACCTTTTTTAATTCAGGAAGGATTTATAGTGAGAACGCCCCGCGGTAGAGAAGTTACCGAGAAAGCCTATAAACACTTAGGAAAAATCAAAACCAATATTCAAGGAGGATTGTTTTGATTAACAATAAAGAAAAATACACGCAACTCATCAAAACCGAAGCCAAACGCCTCGGTTTTTTGTCCTGTGGAATTTCCAAAGCTGGTTTTCTGGAAGAAGAAGCACCAAGAGTAGAAGATTGGTTAAACCAAAATCGTCATGGTGAAATGAACTATATGGAGAACCATTTTGACAAACGATTGGATCCTACTTTACTGGTAGATGATGCCAAAAGTGTGATTTCGTTATTGCTGAATTATTATCCTTCTGAAGAACAGAATAAAGACAGTTACAAGATTTCCAAATACGCTTACGGACAGGATTATCATTTTGTAATCAAAGAAAAGCTAAAAGAGTTATTGCATACGATTCAAACCGAAATCGGGGAAGTTTCCGGGAGAGCTTTTGTCGATTCGGCTCCTGTTTTAGATAAAGCCTGGGCTGCCAAAAGTGGTTTAGGGTGGATAGGGAAAAATAGCAATTTGTTGACCCAACAAGTAGGTTCTTTTTACTTTATAGCGGAATTAATCATCGATTTAGATTTAGAATATGACCATAAAGTGACGGATCATTGTGGAACTTGTACTGCCTGTATTGATGCCTGTCCAACAGAAGCTATAGTCGCACCCTATGTAGTTGATGGCAGCAAATGCATTTCCTATTTCACCATTGAGTTAAAAGAAAAGATTCCAATGGAAATGAAAGGCAAGCTCGATGATTGGATGTTTGGCTGCGATGTGTGTCAAGATGTATGTCCGTGGAATCGATTTTCAAAACCGCATAAGGAACCATTATTCCATCCAAATCCGGAACTGTTGACCTTTTCCAAAAAAGATTGGGAGGAAATTACTAAAGACGTTTTTCTGAAGGTTTTCAAAAACTCAGCTGTAAAAAGAACAAAATGGGAAGGCTTAACTAGAAATATTGATTTTATAAAAAATGACTTTAAATAAAATTTTATATTTTTTTTAATTTTTAACGTTTTTTGCAAAAAAAAAGCTTGTGAAGTTATAAACTAATTAACTATTTTTACAGGAATTAATTAAAAATCAATTATATGAAAAAAATTACTTTAATGGTTTTTGTCCTTTTAGCATTTGTTTCAAAAGGATATGCTCAATTTCCGGAAGGATTTGAAGGCGCTACATTTCCACCTGCGGGCTGGGCATCATTTGTAGGGCAAAATGGTCTTGGTACAGCACAAAACTGGACTACTTCAACAGTTGCTGCCAATGTTGCTTCAGGCACCAAAGGGGCTTTTGTAAGATATGAAGCTGGAACTGGTGGGACCAATGAGGATTGGTTAGTAACTCCTCAATTTACTGTAACAGCTCCAAATGTACTGTTGGCTTTTTTTGAAAGACAAACATATACTGCAGATTATGGAACTGAATATACTATTAGAGTTTCTACTACTTCACAAACTGATATTTCATCATTTACTACTATTGATACCAAAACAGAAGCGGATTTGCCATTTACAATGTCGCAAAGAGCAGTTGATTTAAGTGGTTATGTTGGTCAATCTATTTATGTTGCCTTTGTTATGGCGCAAGATGATGGAGATAATTGGGCAATAGATGATGTTTCGTTAGCCTCAAATGTAACTGCTCCAGGATGTGCTACACTTACATTCCCTGCTGATGCCGCTACAGATGTACCTGTAGGACCAGTAGTTACTTTTACTTGGGATGCGCCAACAACAGGAGATGCTCCTGATAGCTACGATCTTTGGGCAGGGACTACATTGCCATTATCATCAGCTGATTTAGTTGCAAATTATACCACAACTTCTGCTGCTTTAACAATACCAGGATATGCTACTACTTTTTATTGGGCTATAGTACCAAAAAATTTAGGCGGGCAAGCTACAGGATGTTCTACTTTCAGTTTTACGACACAAGCACCTCCGGGTTATTGTTTATATGCTCCTAACGGACATTATCCAACAGCTGACTTTACACCTTCAGTTTGTGATGGAGTAACAGTTGAAGACATTACTCCTTACGGTTATGCAGGGGAATATTCTACTGTTAATTTAACAGCAGGATTAACTTATGAATTCAGCAGCTCTGTTGCTACTGATTTTATAACCATCAGTGATGATGGAGGAAATACTGCCGTTGCTTATGGTGTGACTCCGGTTACTTGGACAGCAACATCAACAGGAACAGTTCAGTTTTATACCCATACTGATGATCAATGTGGTGATGAAGCAGTAAGCAGAACAAGATCAGTAATGTGTAGCGGATCAACAGCTACTGTGCCGGATTGTGCTACTCTTACTTTCCCGGCTGACGGAGCTACAGATGTTCCTGTAGGACCTGTAGTTACTTTTACTTGGGATGCGCCTACAACAGGAGATGCACCGGATAGTTATGATTTCTACGGAGGAACAACGCTACCATTGGGTGCCGCTGACTTGGTTGGTAATTATACTACTACTTCTGCTGCTTTAACTATCCCTTCTTTCAATACTACATTCTATTGGATGGTAGTTCCAAAAAATTTAGCTGGTGAAGCTACAGGTTGTACTTCTTTTAGTTTTACTACACAAGTACCTCCTGGTTATTGCTTAAATGCGCCAAACGGACAATATCCTTCTGCTACATTTACATCTACAGTATGTGATGGTGTAACGGTTGAAGATATTGTTACTGATGGTTATGCTGGTGAATTTTCATTAGTGAATGTGGTATCGGGTCAAACCTATCAATTTATTAGTTCAACGTCAACCGATTTGATCACAATTAGTGCTGATGGAAATACAGCTGACGCATACGGAACTACGCCTGTTACTTGGACGGCTAACGCTACAGGAACGGTTGAGTTTTTCACTCATATCGATGATCAGTGTGGTGATGAAGCAGTTAACAGAACAAGATCTGTAATTTGTTTCGGTACTTTAGGAACGCCAACATTTAACAACGTAGGATTAAAAGTGTATCCAAACCCGGTTAAAGATGTATTGACTATATCTTCAGATAAAAACATCTCTAAAATTCAAGTGGTAAATGTTTTAGGACAGGAAGTAATGTCGAAATTTACGGATAGTACAGAAAGCTTACTTGATACTTCAAGTTTAACTGCCGGTACTTATTTGGTTAAAATTACTTCTGATAACCAAATTAAAACGGTTAAAGTAATCAAACAATAAGGTCAAAATTATTTGATTTTAAATAAAAAAGTCCCGCATATGCGGGACTTTTGCTTTATGCCAATTAGTGATTTTAAAACGATTAACAAGTAGTGGGGTGTTATTTAAAAATTTAAATAAATGTTTAAAAGAAACCCTCAAAAATTTCCTTTTTACATTCAGTCTCCTACCTTTGTAGTTCGCAACAAAAAAGACAATGAACAAATACAGTAAAAGAAGAGAAGCACTATTATATCATGCCAAACCAACGCCGGGTAAAATAAAAGTAGTCCCTACCAAAAAATATGCTACCCAAAGAGATTTATCTCTGGCTTATTCGCCGGGAGTTGCTGAGCCTTGTTTGGAAATTGCCAAAGATGTAAACAACGTTTATAAATATACTTCCAAAGGGAATTTAGTAGCTGTTATTACTAATGGGACTGCCGTTTTAGGATTAGGCGATATTGGTCCCGAAGCCTCAAAACCGGTAATGGAAGGCAAAGCCTTACTCTTTAAAATTTTTGCTGATATTGATGTTTTCGACATTGAAGTGGATACTAAAGATGTAGAAGCATTTATTGCTACCGTTAAAAATATCGCACCCACTTTTGGAGGAATTAATCTGGAAGATATCAAAGCCCCGGAATCTTTCGAAATTGAAAGACGCTTGGTAGAAGAATTGAACATTCCGGTGATGCATGATGATCAACACGGAACAGCCATCATCTCTTCGGCAGCTTTGTTGAATGCATTAGAGTTGGCAAAGAAAAAAACGACCAATGTCAAAGTAGTTGTTTCCGGAGCTGGTTCAGCGGCTTTGGCCTGTGCCAATTTGTATATGTTATTGGGTGTAAAAGCTGAAAACATTATCATGTTTGATAAAGACGGAGTACTGTCTTCAGAAAGAACTGATTTATCTGATTTGCAAAAAAAATACGCTCACGGCAAACCCGGAACTTCTTTAAAAGAAGCCTTAGTCAATGCCGATGTTTTCCTGGGACTTTCCGCCGGAAATATATTGTCTCCCGATATGTTATTGGGAATGGCCAAAGACCCTATTGTCTTTGCTATGGCCAATCCAATTCCTGAAATCGATTATGATTTGGCAATTGCTACCCGAAAAGATATTATCATGGCAACCGGTCGTTCAGACCATCCTAATCAAGTAAATAATGTACTTGGGTTTCCTTATATTTTCCGTGGCGCACTTGATGTAAGAGCTACGAAAATCAATGAGGAGATGAAAATGGCAGCCGTTCATGCTTTGGCAGAATTAGCCAAAGAACCGGTTCCGGAACAAGTGAATATTGCTTATGGTGAAATGCGTTTGAACTTTGGCAAAGATTACATCATTCCAAAACCATTTGACCCAAGATTGATTGCTGTGGTAGCACCGGCTGTAGCCAAAGCGGCCATGAATTCAGGTGTTGCTTTGCATCCGATAACCGATTGGGATAAATACGAAGAAGAACTATTAGACCGTTTAGGTTCCGATAATAAAATGGTTCGTTTGTTAACCAACAGAGCTAAAACAGAGCCAAAACGTGTTGTTTTTGCTGAAGCCGATCATTTAGATGTATTGAAAGCAGCGCAAATTGCCTACGAAGAAGGCATTGCTCATCCAATACTTCTAGGAAACCGGGAATTGATTTTGGAACTCAAAGAAGAATTAGGTTTTGATGCTGAAGTGCCCATCATTGATCCAAAAACCAAAGAAGAAGACAAACGCAGAATGAAGTATGGCGATATTTACTGGAAAGCTCGCCAACGAAGAGGGATTTCACAACTTGATGCCCAACGATGGATGCGTGAACGCAACTATTTTGCCGCAATGATGGTAAATGAAGGCGATGCAGATGCGATGGTTTCAGGTTATTCCAGAAGTTATCCGTCAACGGTAAAACCGCTGATGCAATTGATAGGGAAAGCGCCCGGCATTACGTTGATTGCCACTACAAATATGATGATGACCAATCGTGGTCCGATGTTTTTATCGGATACGGCCATCAACCCAAATCCTACTGCCGATGAATTGGCCAAAATTGCTTTGATGACCGCTAAAACTGTTAGAATGTTTGGGATGGAACCCGTTATTGCTATGGTTTCGTTTTCAAACTTTGGTTCGTCAGCGCATGAAAGTGCTTCCAAAGTGAGGGAATCAGTAGCGTATTTGCATAAATATTATCCTGATTTAATTGTTGATGGTGAAATTCAAACCGACTTTGCTTTAAATCCGGAGATGCTGAAAGCAAAATTCCCTTTTTCAAAATTGGCCGGAAAGAAAGTAAATACGTTGATTTTCCCCAATTTAGAGGCAGCAAACATTACTTATAAACTGTTGAAAGAGTTGTACAAAGTTGATTCTGTAGGACCTATTATGTTGGGCATGGAAAAAGCGGTTCATATTTTTCAATTGGGAGCCAGCGTAGAAGAAATGGTTAACATGGTGGCCGTTGCAGTGGTTGATGCGCAGGAAAAAGAGAAAAGGAAAAAGATCTCAGCGCAATAGTTTTGGTAATATTGAAGAGATATAGCGTTGAGATTTTGTCAATTAAAGAATTTCGCTATATTTGGAATTAGATTTCAAACAAAATGATAGCACACATTCAGGGAAAATTAGTGGAAAAATCGCCAACCGAAGTAGTCATTGACTGCAATGGTGTTGGTTATCACATTAATATTTCGTTGCATACTTTCTCGCTACTCCCCAATGCTGATTTTATTAAGTTATTCACGCACCTTCAAATTAAAGAAGATGCACATTCTTTGTTTGGTTTTGTAGAAAAATCAGAGAGAGAATTGTTTAAATTATTATTGTCGGTTTCCGGAATTGGTGCCAGTATTGCCAGAACCATGTTGTCGTCTTTAGATCCAAAACAGATCATACAAGCCATTGCCAGTGCCGATGTAGGAACCATCCAATCTATAAAAGGAATTGGAAGCAAAACAGCACAGCGGGTGATACTCGATTTAAAAGAGAAAGTGTTAAAAATCTATGATTTAAGCGAAATTTCGACATCCCAACACAATATTAACAGAGAAGAATCGTTATCTGCTTTAGAGGTTTTGGGATATGTTAGAAAGAATGCGGAAAAAGTGGTGGATAAAATCATAAAAGAAAACCCGGAAGCAACTGTTGAAACAATAATCAAACAAGCATTAAAAAATTTATAATTCTTGAAAACAATATACTTTACCAAACCATTTTTAAACTTCAAAAGGGTACTCTTTGGGCTAGTTTTATTGCTTAGTGCTTCCGTTTCTGCACAGGTAAATGAAACGGCAAAAGACAGTTTAGGCTATTCAACGGGAAAAGTCGAAATAAAAAACCCGAATAGTATAGTTAATGCTTACACTTATGATCCTGCCACCGACAGATACATTTACACGAGTACTTTTGAAGGATTTAACATCAATTACCCCATTATTCTAACGCCAAAGGAATACGAAGAATTGGTGTTGCGCGAATCCATGAGGGATTATTACAAACAAAAATCGGATGCGATTGACGGAAAGAAAGATGGTAGCGATGCCAAGAAAAAAGATTTATTACCACGATTTTATGTGAATTCCGGTTTCTTTGAAACCATTTTTGGGTCCAATACCATTGATGTAAAACCAACCGGTTCTGTTGAAATGGACCTAGGTGTGCGCTATACCAAGCAAGATAATCCTTCTTTTTCACCAAGAAACAGAGCGCAAACTACCTTTGATTTTAATCAAAGAATCAATATGAGTTTGATGGGGAAAGTGGGAACGCGTTTGAGCGTAAATGCCAATTATGATACGCAATCCACCTTTGCTTTTCAGAACCTGATTAAATTAGAATACGCCCCAACGGAAGATGATATTATTCAAAAGATAGAAGTTGGTAATGTGAGTATGCCACTTACGAATTCTTTGATACGCGGTGCCCAGAGTTTGTTTGGGGTTAAAGCCCAATTGCAATTTGGGAAAACCACGGTAACCGGTGTTTTCTCGGAACAAAAATCACAAACCAAATCGGTTACGGCACAAGGCGGGGGAACGATTCAGGATTTCGAATTATTTGCCTTGGACTATGACGCTGACCGACACTTTTTCTTATCGCAATATTTCAGAAATAAATACGATCAGGCGCTTCGGAATTATCCTTTCATAGACAGTAGAGTACAAATTACCAGAATAGAAGTATGGGTAACCAATAAACAAAATAGGGTTAGTACCACCAGTAACAATTTAAGGAATATTATCGCTTTACAAGATTTAGGAGAAGCACCATTAACCGGTTTGACCAACAATCAGGTGGTAGCGGTTACGCCGCTTCCTGGAAACTTCTTTGATGCCGGAACGGATTCGCCAACCGATAATACCAACAACAAATACAATCCAGCTTTAATTACCGCTGGTGGCGGTTTATTAAATTCCAGTATTAGAGACATAGTTACTTCAAGTGCCGGTTTTAACAATCCGGTTGATGAAGGGACAGACTACTCAAAATTGGAAAACGCCAGAAAA
Organism: Flavobacterium sp.; assembly: GCF_036741995.1. Taxonomy (GTDB): domain Bacteria; phylum Bacteroidota; class Bacteroidia; order Flavobacteriales; family Flavobacteriaceae; genus Flavobacterium. The sequence continues at coordinate 20,243 of NZ_DAINRG010000017.1, forward strand.
CTGGCCGCTAATGAATTCACTTTTCACCCACAGCTAGGGTATATTTCGTTACAACAAAAATTAGCCAATGATGAAGTATTGGCCGTTGCTTATCAGTATACTATTGGTGATCAGGTTTATCAGGTGGGAGAATTTGGTACAGACGGTGTCGATGCTACAGTAGTAACTGGAAGTGGTACCTCTTCAGAAGCTGTTTCCTCTCAGAGTTTGATTTTGAAAATGTTGAAAAGTAACTTGACCAATGTTCAAAAACCAATCTGGAACCTGATGATGAAAAATATTTATCAAATTCCGGGAGCGTTTCAATTGCAACAAGAGGATTTTAGATTTAACATTTTATACACCGATCCTTCTCCTTTAAATTACATCACGCCAGCTAACGGAACCTCTCCTTTACCAGCTGATGTGGCCGAAACGCCTTTGCTAAAGGTTTTCAATGTTGATAAACTGAATTTCAATAATGACCCGCAGGCCGGTGGAGATGGTTTCTTTGATTTCATGCCGGGACTTACCGTTGACCAACAGAACGGGCGATTAATTTTTACGACTGTAGAGCCTTTTGGTAAACATTTGTTTGAAAAATTGAGAACGCTGCCGACCGAAAATTATAACGGTGATACAGCCAACTTAGCCGACTTTAATTCCAACCAAGCAAAATATGTTTTCCGTACTATGTATACCAGCACACAAGCTGGTGCTTTGCAAGAAGCCGATAAAAATAAATTTCAATTAAAAGGACGATTTAAATCCTCCGGTGGAGATGGAATTCCGATTGGAGCTTACAACGTTCCAAGAGGTTCGGTGGTGGTAACTGCAGGCGGAAGAGTGTTACAGGAAGGTATTGATTACAGCGTAAATTATCAAGCCGGTAGAGTACAAATTCTAGATCCATCCTTGCAGGCTTCTAATACACCGATTCAGGTTTCGGTTGAAAACAACTCTACTTTTGGGCAACAAACCCGACGTTTTATGGGAGTTAATGTGGAGCACAAATTTTCGGATAAATTTTTATTAGGCGCTACCTTGATTAAAATGACCGAAAAACCGTTTACCAGCAAATCAAATTATGGACAAGAGTCTGTAAACAATACTATTTTTGGTTTCAATGGTAATTTTTCAACGGAGGTTCCCTTTTTAACAAGATTGGTAAATAAGTTGCCTAATATTGATACGGATGTTCCGTCTAACTTCTCCTTAAGAGGGGAAATAGCTTTCTTAAAACCGGACACACCAAAAGCCGACCGTTTTCAAGGAGAATCTACGGTTTATGTTGATGATTTTGAAGGATCCCAAACGACCATTGATATGCGGTCTCCGCTATCCTGGACATTATCCAGCGTTCCGAAATGGCAAGCCGGTGTTACAGGTTATCAGGATTTTAATTCCACCGCAGTTGATTTAAGTTATGGCTACAAAAGAGCCAAAATGAGTTGGTATACTATTGACCCTACCATTTATGTGCAAACACCGGGAGATATTGGTACCGATGGAGTTTCCTTAAACAGTACCCGTAGAATTTTTATCAGCGAACTATTTCCTAATCAAGATTTAGCACTTGGACAATCCACTGTAATCAACACGCTTGATTTGACTTATTATCCTAATGAAAGAGGGCCTTACAATTATAACCCGGAAGCACTGAATTCATCCGGTTTTAGTGATCCGACAAAAAACTTCGGGGGTATTACAAGGGCTATTAACTCTACCAATTTCGAACAAAGTAATGTAGAATACATCCAGTTTTGGCTTATGGATCCGTATTATGATCCGGGAAATCCTTCCGCTCAAGCCAATTCCGGTAATGCTGGAAAACTATTTTTCAACTTAGGAGAAATTTCAGAAGACGTTTTAAAGGACGAACGTAAACAATATGAAAACGGATTACCGGCGAGTAGTACTTCTCAAACATTGACCAATCCAACGGTATGGGGGAAAGTACCATCGTCACAATCGCTTATTTATGCTTTTGATGCCGATGGGTCTAACCGTGATGCTCAAGACGTCGGGTTTGACGGGATTAACGATGATGCCGAAAAAGCTTTGCCGAATATAGCTCCGGGGTTTGCTGCTCAAAATGACCCGGCAGCCGATAATTATCAGTATTTTTTAAATGCTTCCGGTAGTGTTTTTGATCGTTACAAAAATTATAATGGGGTACAAGGGAATTCACCAGTAAATGTTTCTGACAACAACAGAGGCTCTACAACGCTTCCCGATGTAGAAGACATCAACCGTGATAATACCATGAATACGGTCAATGCCTACTATGAATACCAAGTGGATATCAATTCAACGATGGATGTGGGAACGACTAATTTTGTTACCGATAAAGTAGAACAAGATGTTCAATTACCCAACGGATTAACCACACGAGTACGTTGGTTACAATTCAAAATCCCGGTAACGCAGCCCACGAATACCATTGGGAGTATAACCGATTTTCGTTCTATCCGTTTCATGAGGATGTTCATGACAGGTTTTAACCAGCCGATTACCGTTCGTTTTGGTGCTTTGGATTTAGTTCGTGGCGAATGGAGACGATATGATAAACCGTTTGATGCGCTTACAGATTCGGATACAGATGATACCGGGACAAATTTTGACGTGCTGTCAGTAAGCATCCAGGAAAATGCTCAAAGAGATCCTATCCACTACGTATTGCCTCCGGGAGTAGTAAGAGAAGTAAGTCCTAATGGGAATCAAGTCATCAGTCAAAATGAGCAGTCGCTTTCGTTGAGAGTTTCAGGAACAGTTGGATTGGAAGCGGGAGATTCGAGAGCCGTATTTAAAAACGTAAGTGTTGACATGCGTCAGTACAACAAATTAAAAATGTTTTTACACGCTGAGGCATTAAAATCGGACACCACTCCGTTACAAAACAATCAGATGTCAGCTTTCATTCGTTTTGGAAATGACTTTACCGATAACTACTATGAAGTTGAGATTCCGTTACAAGTAACACCACTTTTACCGGCACCTACCGCGGCAGATCAAATATGGCCTGAACTTAATAATATTGATTTGCCTACAGGTTTGTTGTCAAAACTGAAAATTTTAGCCATGAGTGCTGCGCCAGGTGATTTTGTGGATGGTGTTTTGTATAAAAATGACTTTGATTTAGATCCATCGCTTGCCGGGAATACGTCTCGTGGATCGCTTAGACTTGGAGTAAAAGGAAATCCAAACTTTGGTTTAGTAAGAACCCTGATGGTGGGTATAAGAAACAGAAGTACACAACCGATTAGAGGTGAGGTATGGTTTAACGAATTGCGTTTGGCCGACATGAACAACAAAGGTGGTATGGCTGCGGTATTAAATATGGATACCAACTTAGCTGATTTTGCCACGGTTTCTGCTACCGGAAGAATGAGTACCATTGGTTTCGGAGCTTTGGAACAAGGCCCACAAGAAAGAAGCAGAGAAGACACTAAACAGTACAACATAGTAACCAATCTTAGTTTGGGTAAATTATTGCCAAAGAAATGGGGCATCAATTTACCGTTCAATTATGCTATTGGCGAAGAAACCATTACTCCAGAATATGATCCGTATAATCAGGATTTGAGACTGCAACAATTGTTGGACAACACTCCCGATGCTGCTGCAAGAGCTAATATCACAAACAGAGCAATTGATTATACAAAGAGAAAAAGTATCAACTTCATCGGAGTTAAAAAAGAAAGAGCACCGGATCAGAAACAACATATGTATGATCCAGAGAATTTAACGCTTTCGTATTCTTATAATCAAGTTGAAAAACACAATTACGAGATAGAAAACTATATGGATCAACAAGTCAATACCGCTGTTGATTACACGTTTTCTTTCCAGCCGAAAGCAGTGGAGCCTTTTAAGAAAAATAAATTCTTTAAGAAAAGCGAGTATTGGAAACTTTTGAGTGATTTCAATTTCAATTACCTGCCGGCGAGTATTTCGTTTAGTACCAATATTATTAGACAATATAACAGACAGCAGTTTAGACAAGTGGATGTGTCAGGAATTGCTTTAGACCCATTGTTTAGAAGAAATTATATGTTTAATTACCAATATGGATTTAATTACAACATTACAAAATCATTGAAAGTTAACTATACGGCTGCATCCCATAATATTGTGCGAAACTATATAGACGATAACAACGTAGTGGATGACAGCAACACGATTTGGACCGATTTTTGGAATGTTGGGCAAGCCAACCAGCACAACCAACAGATTGTAGTGAATTATGATTTGCCAATCAACAAAATCCCATTTTTAGCTTTTGTTAAAGCCAGTTATTCTTATACCGGAGATTACAATTGGCAAAGAGCTTCTTTGGCATTACAATCTATCGAAGCCAGTGATGGTAGTACCTATAATCTTGGAAATACTATTCAAAATGCCGGAGCGCACAAGTTGAATACAGCATTCAACATGGAGACATTCTATAAATACATCGGATTGGGTAAAAAACCGGCTACTCCGGCAGCCAAGCCTATAGGTTTGCCAAAACCAGGTGAAAAAATAACAAATACTAAAGTGCAACCGGCAAAATCGGCCAATGTGTTTTTAGATGGTTTGAAAGGTGTTTTGACCAGTGTGAAAAATGTTCAGGTTAATTACACCCGAAACGAAGGAACTGTGCTTCCGGGATTCTTACCCGGCTTAGGGTTCTTTGGTTCGGCAAAACCGTCTCTTGGTTTCGTTTTCGGTTCCCAAGAAGATGTACGTTATGAAGCGGCAAAAAGAGGTTGGTTAACCACTTACCCTGATTTTAACCAAAACTATACTCAGGTGGTGACCAAAACATTAGGGATGACTGCCAATGTTGATTTGTTTCCTGATTTCAAGATTGATTTAACGGCCGACCGAACGTATGCCAGCAATTACTCGGAACAATATGATGTTACTGGCGGAGATTATAACTCCAGATCACCATATACCACCGGTAACTTCTCGATTTCTACCGTGATGCTGAAAACATCCTTTAAGAAAAGTGATGAACTGGGTTCTTCTGCTTTTGATGAATTTAGAAATAACAGAATCATTATTGCCAATCGTTTAGCGGCTGCAAGAGGGATTGATATAACGAACCCAGCCAACTTAGATGCCGAAGGTTATCCTTTAGGCTATAGCAAAAATAGTCAGGCGGTGTTAATTCCGTCCTTGTTAGCAGCTTATACAGGTTTATATTCTTTTGGTGCGGGCGAAACGGCGAAGAGCATTTCATTAGACGCCTTCAGGAATATTCCAATACCAAATTGGACTGTAAAATATAGCGGATTGATGCGTTACAAATTCTTTAAAGACAATTTCAAACGCTTCTCTTTGCAACATGCTTATAGAGCTTCCTATACGATTAATTCTTTCCGTTCTAACTTTGATTATGATCAGCATCCGGGCGAAATTGATCCGAATACCGGGAATTATTATAACAAAACCATTATTGGAAACATTAACTTAGTGGAGCAATTCAATCCTTTGGTGCGAGTTGATTTTGAAATGAAAAACTCGTTCAAAATCCTGGCCGAAGTGAAAAAAGATAGAAGTTTATCGATGAGTTTTGATAACAACTTATTGACCGAAGTACAAGGAAAAGAATACGTGATCGGTTTAGGATACCGTTTCAAAGATGTAATTTTCTCCTCAAAATTGGCCGATAACCCAACGGGAATTATCAAAAGTGATTTGAATGTTAAAATTGATTTCTCGTATAGGAATAACAAAACCATTGTCCGTTATTTAGATTACAATAACAATCAATTGGGTGGTGGACAAAACATTTGGTCAGCCAAACTGACAGCGGATTATTCACTTAGTAAAAACCTAACGGCGATTTTCTTCTATGACCATTCGTTTTCGAAACCGGTTATTTCAACTTCGTTCCCATTAACCAATATTAAAGCCGGATTTACGTTGCGCTACAATTTTGGAAATTAATTAAACTTTTGAAACATTCCTTTTAATAATCTCTGCAGAAATTATACTTTTGAGGAAAATTAATAAACAAGCAAACTAATGAATATACCAAGCAATTTAAAGTATACAAAAGACCACGAATGGGTTTTAATTGATGGCGATATTGCCACTGTTGGCATCACCGATTTTGCTCAAAAAGAATTAGGAGATATCGTTTACGTTGAAGTAGAAACTTTGGATCAAACATTGGACAAAGACGAAGTTTTCGGAACGGTAGAAGCCGTAAAAACTGTTTCCGATTTGTTTTTGCCGCTTTCCGGAGAAATCATTGAATTCAATGACGCATTAGAAAGAACTCCAGAAGATGTCAATTCTGATCCTTATGGGAAAGGATGGATGATTAAACTAAAAATCGCCAACGCGGCTGAAGTTACCGAATTGCTTTCGAGCGATGCTTATAAAGAACTTATTGGTGCGTAAAAAAACAATTTTCGGTTTAGCAGTTTGCTGGACTGCCTTAATTGGTGTTTTGTGCTTGATGAAGTTTGGCGAATTGCCAACCGTTCATGTTTCGGGAGTCGATAAATACGTTCATTTTACATTTCATTTTGTGTTCACCATGCTCTGGGGGTATTACTTATGGCTCGAGCAGGATAAAACAGATTTGAAGCTCATTGTAAAAGTGCTGTTGATTTCCTTAAGCTACGGAATACTAATTGAGTTCTTGCAGGAAACCTGTACCACAACACGCCACGCCGATATCTTTGATGTGTTGGCCAATTTAACAGGAGCCGCCGCCGCATTATTTTTCTTTATTCTTTATAAAAAAAGAAAAGAAAGTAAAATACAATCACCAAATAGCTAACAAAGAAAGTCCCGATGTAAGTCGGGATTTTTTTTTACTTTTATCCCATGAATATAAAGCAATACCTCGACTCCACTTATTTGAAAACCGCTGAGCAAAGTGGTTTGTCCGAAAAAGACAATGATACCATTGTAAAAGGGTTTATTAAGGAAGCCATTGATGAAAGTTTTAAACTCATCATGATTAGACCGGATAAAGTGAAAATGGCCAAAGAAATGATAACCAAAGCCAAATCAAAAGTGTTGGTAGGAACCGTGATTTCATTTCCGGAAGGCACCAATACTCTAGAGAAAAAGCTGGAGGAAGCCATGCAGGCCATTGAAGATGGTGTAGATGAAATTGACTTCGTGTGCAACTATGAGGCGTTTAAAAGCGGTGCTATTGATCTGGTAAAGAATGAAATTTATCAAGGCACCAAATTAGCTTTCGAAAATCATAAAGTCGTGAAATGGATTATTGAAGTGGCCGCACTGACGGATGCGCAAATCATTCAATTTTCGACACTGATTAAGAATGTCATTATTTCCAACTTTAAAGAAGACTACTTTTCAAATGTATTTGTGAAATCTTCCACAGGTTTTTTCAAAACCGAAAACGGTTTGCCCAATGGCGCCACAGTACATACCATCATTATGATGCTCGAAAACGCTTCACCACTTCCGGTAAAAGCTGCCGGTGGAGTGCGAACTTATGAAGAAGCGCAGGAAATGATTCGCTTGGGTGTAAAACGAATAGGGACTTCAGCTGCCAAAACTATTGCGCACGGAGGAACGGCTTCAAGCGGTTATTAATTTATTATTCCAAAAACATGAAAAAGATAATTCCCTTTTTAGTATTGTTGTTTTGCAGTGTAGTTTCCAACGCACAAGTGACTCAGAAAATAAGCGAAAGACTTCCGGTTTTTCCGGCTTGCGAAGGCTTGCAGGCACAAGCATTGGAAACTTGTTTTAACAGTCAGGTTCAGGATTTTGTATATAACAATTTCAAAGTGCCCGACAATCTGAAACAAAACAATTACCGAGGGAATGTCATCGTACTCTTTGAAGTTACGGACATAGGGAACTTTGTGGTAACCTATGTTGATGCTAATGAAGAATCATTAGTAGCTGAAAGCAAAAGAGTTTTTGGTAAACTACCAAAGATAAGTCCGCCAACCTATAACGGAAATCCAACCTATGCCAAATACACGATAAAGATTGCGATTCCGTTGCAAAGTGCTGCCGAAGTTCAGGCGCAAAAAGAAGCGGAAGCAGTAGCTGAGAAAGCCTCCAAAATCTACAAACCATCAGATAAATATTTATCAGAATTGGATAGTGTGAAGTACAAAAAGTTCACCAATCCGCAGTTTGAAAGTCATTTGAACATTCCTTTTTCGCATAGTTATTATTCGCAGTTTGATGACGAAATGAATCAGGTGGGTGCTAATAATCACACGGCTTCAAAACCTTATTCTTATGCAGAAGTTGCCAAATATTACAATCTGAAAGAAGAAAACCAAAAGCTGTTGAAAAACAAGCAAGAGTGGTGGGGACGGAAATTTTGGAATGAAAATTTAGTTGAAATCCAAGGCGAAGATTACTGGTTTACGCTGAATCCGATTATTGATTTGCAAGTGGGGAAAAGCGACCCGAGTGCGGCCAATTATACGTTTATCAATACACGTGGCATTCAGTTTAATGGTGGTTTAGGAAAGGATTTAAATTTTACAACGACCATTTATGAAAGCCAGGGAAGGTTTGCAGATTATTTCAACCGCTATGCCGAATCGATAAAACCGGATGGTGGCGACCCGGCAATTATTCCCGGTATTGGCATTGCAAAACCTTTCAAATCGGATGCTTATGATTTCCCGATGGCCGAAGCTAATTTAGCGTATACGCCTAGTAAATTCATTAATATCAATTTGGGGTACGGTAAAAACTTTATAGGCGATGGCTACCGTTCCTTATTGTTGGCTGATGGTGCGAGCCCGTATCCGTATTTCAAATTGAATACTACCTTTTGGAAGATAAAATACACTAACATTTACACTTGGCTCAAAGACGTGCGTCCCGAAGCTACGGTAGACAGAACTTATGCTACCAAATTTGCCGCCAGTCATTATTTGAGTTTGAATGTGACTAACAATTGGAACTTGGGCTTTTTCGAATCGGTGATTTGGACGAATAAGAACAATCGTGGATTTGATATGAGTTTTGTGAATCCGATTATTTTCTATCGTTCAGTAGAGTTTGAATCTTCGGCACGAACCGGGAATGCCATGTTGGGCTTGACTTCTAAATACAAATGGAACAATCAGGTTAATTTTTACGGACAGTTCTTGTTGGATGAATTTTCATTAAGCGATATGAAAGCCGGCAAAAAAAGCTGGAAAAACAAATACGGTTACCAATTAGGGGCCAAATACTACAACGCTTTCAACATCAAAAACCTGATGCTGCAGATAGAGTACAACCATGTGCGCCCTTATGTGTACTCGCATAGTGATGTGATTACCAATTATGGACACAACAACCAAAGTTTAGGCCACCAATGGGGAGGAAACTTTAAAGAATTAATCGCGATTGCGCGTTACCACAGCGGACGTTATTTTGCCGATGCCAAATTCACCACCGGACTTCGCGGTTTGGATTTTGATACCGCTACCGATAGTTATAATTATGGCGGGAATATCTACAAAGATTATGAAGAAAACCGCCCCTATGACGAAGGGGTAACCATTGGGCAAGGAAATAAAACCCATGTGTTCATAGCGGATATTCAAGCTGGGTATTTGATAAATCCGGCTACGAATATGAAACTGTTCGGTAGTTTTATTTACCGAAATTTCAATCCGGCCACTGAAACAGCCACGACGATTAAAGAAAGCACTACTTGGTTTTCCGTTGGGTTGAGATGCGACATCTTTAATTGGTATTTTGATTATTAGATTATAGCCTAAATTTTCATCTGCATAAACGGAATGGTTTATCCGCATTAATTTAAAAGATTGCAAAAAGGTATTCGTAATGTAAAGAGTACCTTTTTTTTAATAACAAACTATTTATACCTAACAGGTTTTGGTAATCTTTTTATCTATTAATAAACGATTGTTAATTTAATATTAAAGTTTTATTGGTGTAAATATTTTGTTTAACTTTGGGTTAAAATAATTAAACAAACTATAGTTTTTTTATTTTACTCCATCTCTATATCCTGCTAATGTTTTTAAAGCCATTTTTTGGTTTATTATTTTAATAGAAATCAACAATTTCAATAATATTAACATTAAAAACATTCACCATGAAAAACAAAATTTTCAATCCAATTACTGCCTTAAAGGCATTAGTATTACTAGTTCTTATTTTGTTTAGTTTTTCATCTTGTTCTACTGATGAAAACACATCTCAGGAAACAGCATCAAAGCTCTCAATAAAAGAGACTTTTGATTCGCTCAATCGTTCACCGGCTCCTGGAAGTTCATCAATTGCCGGAATAGCGGTTAATGGCGGGTTTAATGAATTGGTTTCTGCTCTGGTATATGTAGATTCTGAACTTGATACCGGACTTGTAAATCTTTTTGCCAACGGAACAGATCAATATACTGTATTTGCGCCAACCGATCAGGCATTTCAAAATTTATACGCCGCATTGAACGTTACTAGTATCACTGATCTTCCGGCGCCATTAGTACGTGATGTTTTATTATATCATGTTGTTGAAGGAAGACGTGCCGCTAATAGTGTTGTTCCCAAAAAAGGAATCCGTCAAATAACAACGCTTTTAGGAAGTCAATTTTCAGTAACTCCAAGTGGTTCTATTACCGCTATTGGAAGCACCGCTAATATTACTGCAGCCAATATATCAGCCTCTAACGGGATTATTCATGTTGTAGATACAGTATTGCTCCCAATCAATTAAAAAAAAATAAAAACTTGTAAAGTAAAAAGAGGTCAATTAGCAGGCCTCTTTTTTTATTCAATTTATCCTTGTTATAATAGTCTTCGCGTGATGGTATACTGCCGAAATGACTAAAGGAAACAAAACATCCAAAATAGCCCCGATAGGAGCGAGCTACCTTGTAGCGTGGATAGCGGGAGCATAAGTGAAAGAGAAGAAAAACAAGTGCTTCTGAAAACAATAAAAATGCAAAATATACCTCAATATTTTTTTGTCAAATCGTTTTCTATAAAGTACCTTTGCGCCAGTTTTAAAACCACTGATGAACGCTACCACTGCTCCATTTTCCATAAAACAAATTGCGATTGATTTTAAAGAAATCACCAAGGCAGGTTTGGCGATTAGCGTGGTGTTTTCTTCTATAGCCGGTTATCTTCTCGGTGTGGTTAATTTTCAGGATTTAAAAGTTACGACTTTATTGATGCTGGCTCTTGGCGGTTACTGTATGGTGGGCGCTTCCAACGCTTTCAATCAAGTGATAGAAAAGGACCTGGATGCTTTGATGGACAGAACCAAAAATCGTCCGGTGGCTTCGGGCAGAATGTCGCCGAATCACGCGTTGTTTGTGGCGAGTTTGCTGACTATCGTTGGTTTGATTCTCTTGTATTTGATTAATCCGAAGTCGGCCATGTTTGGGGCGATTTCCATCTTTTTATATACCAGCATTTATACGCCGTTAAAGGTGTATACGCCACTTTCGGTTTTTGTTGGGGCTTTTCCCGGAGCAATTCCGTTTATGTTGGGCTGGGTAGCGGCTACCAATAATTTTGGTATCGAAGCCGGAACACTTTTCTTAATTCAGTTTTTTTGGCAGTTTCCTCATTTTTGGGCCATTGGTTGGTTTCTTTATGAGGATTATGAAAAAGCAGGTTTCTTTATGTTGCCTACAGGGAAAAAGGACACATCAACCGCTTTACAAACTATTTTGTATTCGGTTTGGTTGTTGGTGGCATCCTTACTACCTTGCTTGGGATATACAGGAAGATTATTTATTTCGCCCGTTGCGGCAGGAATTGTATTTTTGCTCGGACTTTGGATGATTTTTTATGCTGTGAAATTATACCAATTAAGAACCGCCAAAGCCGCCAGAACTTTGATGTTGGTGAGCGTTTCTTATATCACTTTGTTACAGTTAGTTTATATTATAGATAAATTTTTAAGATAGTTATGGCAACAATACCAATGACCGCCGAAGAACACAAAGCCCGTACCTCAAGATCCTACAAATTGTTATTGTGGTTCGCCATGATGAGTATGATGATGATGTTTGCCGGCGTAACCAGTGCTTTTGTAGTGAGTAAATCCAGAGAAGACTGGATGAAAGATTTTCAATTACCAACAGCTTTTTATTTCAGTACCCTAACGATAATCCTGTGTAGCGTTACGTTTCATTTGGCCAAAAAAGCCATTCAAAAAGACAACAGAACCGCCACGACGAACTTCCTTTTGCTGACTTTAGGACTTGGAATTGCTTTTGTGGTTTTACAATTTATAGGGTTTGGGCAAGTGATGGATGCCGGCTATTATTTCACCGGTCCGGAGAGTAATATTGCCACCACATTTTTGTATGTAATCGCTGTGTTGCACTTGGCTCACCTTGCCGGAGGGCTGATTTCGCTTTTAATCATAATTTATAATCATTTTAAACAAAAATACAATTCAAGTCAAACGCTTGGAATTGAGCTAGGTGCGATGTATTGGCACTTTCTTGATTTCTTATGGATTTGTTTGTTTTTCTTTTTATATTTCTTTAAATAAGAAAAAAAATCTAAATTTGGGAACTTTTTAACTAATAACTTTTATGGGAGCGACAGTTACTACTGCTAATAAAACAGAAAATACTTGGGGTGGCGGAAACGAGCCAATGGGCGCTAGTTATGGCAAATTGATGATGTGGTTTTTTATCGTATCGGATGCTTTAACTTTCTCTGGATTCCTGGCTGCTTACGGATTTTCAAGATTTAAATTTATCGACAATTGGCCTTTAGCCGATGAGGTGTTTACGCACTTTCCGTTTATGCATGGGGTGGAAGCACCAATGTACTATGTGGCCTTGATGACTTTTATTCTGATTTTCTCTTCGGTAACTATGGTATTAGCGGTGGACGCCGGACATCAAATGAAACAAAAGAAAGTGGCATTTTATATGTTGCTGACCATTGTTGGAGGTTTAATCTTCGTTGGCTCACAAGCCTGGGAGTGGAAAAACTTCATTCATGGAGAATACGGAGCTGTTGAAACCAAAGGTGGAAGCATCATCCAGTTTGTTACCAAAGAAGGAAAAAGAGTAAAACTAGAAGACTTCGCGGTTAAACTTCCGGGACAAAGAGAAGAATTGACCAGAAGTAAAGGGAAATGGTTCATGAAAGATGAAGAAACACTTTCTACTTATTCTGTTGCTGAAGTACAGGCCGGTTACAAAGCGCATCCTGAATTATTAGTAAGAACTGAAAAAATCTACAGAGATACCGAAGAAGACCGAAAAAACACTAAGCTTCAACCGGGATTAAATCATAACAAACACAGAGAGATTTTAACTAGAGCCGAATCGGATGTTTTGGTTGGGAATGCTCATTTAGTGGTAGAAGGTGCCAACCTGAAAAGAAACGAATACGGAAGCAAATTGTTTGCCGACTTCTTTTTCTTCATCACCGGATTCCACGGATTCCACGTATTCTCGGGAGTGGTTATCAACTTTATTATTTTCTTGAATGTTCTTTTGGGAACGTATGAGAAAAGAAGGACTTATGAAATGGTAGAAAAAGTGGGTCTTTATTGGCACTTTGTCGATTTAGTTTGGGTATTCGTATTTACATTCTTCTACTTAGTTTAATTTTTAGAAAGCTTACATTATGTCACACGCACACGAACATGTATCAAATACCGGCAGAATTTGGAAAGTATTTTTACTTTTATCTGTTGTAACCATAGTTGAGGTAACACTAGGGATTATAAGACCTGAAGCCTTATTCATGCACAATTTTTTAAGCATGAACTTGTTGAACTGGGTTTTCATCATACTAACGCTTTATAAAGCTTACTATATTGTTTGGGCTTTCATGCACATGGAAGGTGAAAAAAGTAGTTTACGCTGGGCCGTAGTTGCCACCGTTATTTTCCTTGTATTATATTTACTATTCATACTTCTTACAGAAGCAACTTATGTTTATGGGGTTTTTAAAGATTCTACCATTAAATGGAATTTTTAACACTATATTAATTCAAAAAGAGTCCCGATAACAATCGGGATTTTTTTATTTTTGTACATCAGTTTTTCGTAATTAAAATGAAAAAAAATATTGTCCTCTTCGTACTGTTTGTTTTGCCAATTGTAGCCTATCTTTTCTTTGCTTCGGGCGTAAACAGTTTTATCACTTTGCCTACCATTACCAAAACGATACCGGATGTAAACCCACAATGGAAATCCTTAAACGGAGAAGCGGTAACGTTAAATAAAAAAATAACCATCTTAGGATTTGCCGGCGAAAACCTAATGGAGAACAGCGGTAATTTTTTCACGCTCAATCAAAAAATATACAATAACTACAGTCCTTTTAAAGACTTCCAGTTTGTTTTTATAGCTCCGGAAGGAACGCAGCCACAAGCACAGAAACTATTGAAAGAATTGGCCAAGATTTCCAATGTTTCCCGCTATCACTTTGTGTTTGCTTCGACTGCCGAGATTCAGACGTATTTCAATAGTTTAAAACTGTTAGGCAAATTGGATTCAAAATTCGGAACACCTACAGTTTACATCATTGACAAAAAGAGAAATCTTCGTGGCCGAAAAGGCAAAAGCGTTCAGGGTGAGCCGGAATATAAAGAAGGGTACAATACAGCATCGGCTGCAGAACTGCATAACGATATGGTGGACGATGTGAAAATTATATTAGCAGAATACCGTTTGGCGTTAAAAAGAAACAATGCCGACCGTCAAATTTAGAGCATACAAAAAATGAAAAAGTCATATATCGGATTAGCGTTTATCATTTTGGTTTTCGGAATTATTTTTATTCCCAAAATTGTAAACAGAATAAGTAATGGAACCGTAGTGCAAGGAGACCGTTTGGATGCGGTTTCCAATCATAAAAATTCGGATACGGGTTTAATGAAAGTGGGTCCGGCACCCAAATTTGTATTAACCGATCAAAACGGAGCCAAAATTTCCAACGAAACCTATTTAGGGAAAGTATATGTGGTGGAGTTCTTCTTTACGACTTGCCCTTCTATTTGTCCTATCATGAATAAAAATATGGTGGACATTCAAAACGAATTTTTCGGCAATCCCAATTTCGGAATCGCTTCGGTTTCTATAAATCCGGAACATGATACTGCCAAAATTTTGAAAGAACACGCCGAAAAAATTGGTGTGAAATCTTCCAATTGGCATTTGTTGACCGGAGATAAAAAATACATTTACGATATAGCCAATAAAGGTTTTAATCTGTATGTGGGTGAAAACAAAAACATTACTGCCGGTTTTGAACACTCGGGACTTTTTGCCCTGATTGATAAAAAAGGGAATATTCGTTGCAGAAAAGATAAATTCAACAATCCGATTCTATATTACGATGGATTGGATGCCAAAGGAGTTAAAGCCATTACAGAAGACATAAAAAAACTATTAAATGAGTAATTCGGGAAACCAAACGTTAGAGAAAAAGTTTAAAGGATCTATTATTGCGGTATCGATACTAATTCCTGTAGCCGTAGCTATTTTGTTTACGGTTAAACTAAAAGATTTCGGAATTCAGGTAGAACCTTTGTCGTTTTTGCCGCCCATTTATGCTTCCATTAATGGTTTGACCGCTATGCTTTTAATTATGGGCGTATTGGCTATCAAAAATGGCAACAGAAAGGTGCACGAACGCCTGATGACAACAGCTATTGCCTGTTCGGTTATTTTTTTGGTAATGTATGTGGCTTATCACATGACCGCCGATTCTACAAAGTTTGGTGATATTAATGCAGACGGAATGCTTGATGCTACAGAAAAAGCTAACGCAGGTGCTTCCAGATATGTTTATTTTTTCATCCTGATTTCGCATATCATATTGTCAGTTGCCATTATTCCGCTAGTGTTGTTTACCTATGTAAGAGCTTTGGCTGAGCGATTTGACAAACATAAAAAATTAGCAAAAATCACTTTCCCGCTTTGGTTGTATGTGGCTGTAACAGGAGTTGTAGTGTATCTTATGATTTCACCGTATTATGCGAATTAATTGTAAAACCTTATTTATTGGATTGTGTTTTTTCCTGATAGGAATGACTACTAATGCGCAATGTGCTATGTGTCGCGCGGCTTTAGAAAGCGAAGGCAATAAAACAAAGGTAGAAGCGGTGAATGACGGCATAGTTTTTCTAATGGCTATTCCTTACATCCTAGTAGCAGTAATCGGATTTGTAATCTATAAAATGTATTACAAAAAAGAGAAGGTTGAAAGTCCAAAATAAACCTTAATCCATTCCGTCAATTTTCACACTCATTTTGCCGGTAGTAGTAATAAAAGCAATGATGGCTTTGTCGGTAACTTCTACTTTTTCGAATTCGAAATCATTCATCGTTCCGTTAACAAAAACGCCTTTCATCGGAGAGAAATTGTTCAGATATGGCAGTAAGCTTTTCTTGCCATCTTCCAAATTTTCTTTGATAGAATAGCGACAGTTTTCCTGAATTTTTTTCAGAATAACGCCTTGCAGCAACCAATTAGCGGTTCGGGTCAAAATGCCTTTGGTGTTTAACACATAATCCATTTGCTCAAAGTAGATTTCTTTGGTAACCGTATTGTAATTTGGAATTCCCGAAAGGTATATCGTTCCATTGATGCTTCCGGTCATGTCAAGAGCAATGATGATTTTGCCATCTCTTTGCCATAAACCTACATTTTGTACCACAATTTTTCGGCTGCCGGCAGCAAATTCTTTGCCTTTAAAATTAGCGGTAATAAGTTGTGCCGCACTTTCATAAGTTGAAATGGCCGCTACGTTTGCCGTTACTTTATCCGGAACTCGAGTTACCGCTTTGAATTCAATGGCGGTTTTGTCAAAATTGTTTTTCGGTTTCAAACCTACCATGGTTTGCATGTTGCATTTTAAGCCCAAATCCATCTTGATTTCACTTTTATCTAAAACGGCATCGGTAACATAGACTTCTACCGGAATCAGTTTAAACCAGGTTTGGTATTGCTCACTGGTTAAAAATGGCGTGCTCATTTTTTCCAACACATCAAGCACATAAGGTTTGAAATCGCAAGAGTTTTCAATAGCATCGTCTATCTTTTTAGCCACTTTTGCCTTAAAAATAGAAAGCGTTGGATTGATGATATACGTAATCGGAACATTTCTTCCGGCTACCAATATCGATGGGCTTTCCGACCAATTGAAATCTTCTATTTTAGAAGTGGTTGACATTTTCCAATTCGATAATTTCACATCGCTAATCAAGGTAAATGTTCCGTTTAAATTAATTTCCCGCGTGTCGTTTAATCCCATGAAATCGGTTCCGTATTTGAATTTGGACCATATTTTCAAAGGAAGTATCGTTTCAATTTTACCGTTTTTCTCCACCAAACGAATGGGAGCCGTTTTGGTAATCTTCATTTCGGTATTATCATCTTCCAAATTGGAATCGTTGTAGATTTCGCCCGCTAAGGTTTTGTTCAACTGATTTTCAATTTCTTTCAAAGTAATTTCCAAAGGCATGTTGACAAACGAAGTCTTGGTTTTGTATACCATAGGCGTATCATCAGAAGGAAGCGGTTTTAAAGCCTCGATTTTTTGTGTGGTCGAACAACTGTTGAATAAGACAGCAAGCAATAGAATGGAAATAGTTGATTTAATAGAAGACATAATGCAAAATAAAATTTCGGCAAAAATAAAGTAAAATCGCAATAAACTTGTAACATAATCCAAAAAGTAAAGTCTAAGATTGTAGGTCTCTAAATTGTGGATTGAAAGACAAAAATTATATCTTTGTTTAGTCAGAAAATAGAGGTTCCCTAACCGATTTACTATGAAAAAAATACTGAAAAATTCTTTTGTACTCTTTTTTGTTTTGCTTCTGGGAGCCACCGCTTCGGCGCAAGTCAAAAAATGGACCATACAGGAATGTGTGGAATATGCACTAAAAAACAACATCTCTATCAAACAATCCGAATTGGATGTCAAAGCTACCGCGATAGATAAAAAACTGGCGGTTGGTAATTTTCTTCCGAGTTTAAAT
Organism: Flavobacterium sp.; assembly: GCF_036741995.1. Taxonomy (GTDB): domain Bacteria; phylum Bacteroidota; class Bacteroidia; order Flavobacteriales; family Flavobacteriaceae; genus Flavobacterium. The sequence continues at coordinate 38,167 of NZ_DAINRG010000017.1, forward strand.
GTAGGAGCTTCGCACTCTTGGAATATTGGTTTAAACCAAAACATCACCACCGGACTTTACGAAAACCAAACCACACAATATACTTCAGCCAGTTTGAATTCGAATATTACGATTTACAATGGACTGCAAAATCAAAACCGTTTGCGAAGAGCTAAAATGGCTCAACTGGGCGCACAATATCAATTGACCAAAATGCAGGATGATATTTCATTATATGTGGCCAATGCGTATTTGGACATTCTTTTCAACAGAGAGAATTTAAAAGTGCAACAAGCTCAGGCCATTAATGATGACAAGCAATTAAAGCGTTCTCAGGAATTGGTTGATGCCGGAGTTGTGCCCCGTGGCGATTTATTAGATATGAAAGCTACCGTGGCTGCCGACAAACAAAAGGTAGTAGCCGCCGAAAACAGCTTGTTGATTTCGAGATTGAGTTTGGCCCAATTACTGAAATTAGACGATTTTCAAAATTTTGACATAGCCGATGTGGACATGGAAGCAAAACCAAGTCCGGTCATGGCAGAAACTCCCGAAGCTATTGTAGAAAAAGCCAATCAGGTTCGTGTGGAAATCAAAATCGCACAGAGCAATTTAGACCTGGCGGCCAAAGATATTAAGATAGCAAAAGGCGCCTTCCAACCTAGTTTGTCAGGGTTCTACAGTTTCAGCACCAGAGCCAGTTATACCGACAGAATCGTTGGACTTGACATCAATGGCAATCCGATAGTACAAGGGCCACTTCCGGTTTTTGAACAATTTAGCGATAACAAAGGACACAATTTTGGATTGGAATTGAGAATCCCAATTTTTAACGGGTTTTCGGCCAGAGGCAACGTGGACAAAAGCAAAATCAATTACGAAAAAACTAAAAATGCTTTTGACCAGGCCAAACTGGACTTAGAAACCAATGTTTACAAAGCCATCACGGATGCTAAAGGCGCGTTGAATACGTATGAAGCGTCACTCGCAACTGTTGAAGCCCGTCAGGAAGCCTTCAATTATGCCAAAGAAAAATACGCCGTAGGAATGATGAATGCCTTTGATTTTAATCAGTCGCAAACGCTTTTCACCACGGCGCAATCGGATGTTATCCGTGCCAAATACGATTACATCTTTAAAATGAAAGTAGTCGAACTTTATTTTGGAATCCCAATCATTCAAAAACAATAAATCATGTCAAAAAAGAAAATATACTGGTTAGTCGGAATCGTAATTGTTTTAATTACTGTGTTAATTGTATTGTCAAAAAAAGGAATCATTGGCAATCATGACGAAGGGGTTGAAGTAGAAACTGCCGCGGCAGACCAAATCACCATAGTAGAAACTGTTTCCGCCACCGGAAAAATCCAGCCTGAAATTGAAGTGAAAATCTCTTCCGAAGTTTCCGGGGAAATCATTGCATTGCCGGTAAAAGAAGGACAGGTAGTGAAAAAAGGAGACTTGTTGGTCAAAATAAATCCGATGCTTTATACTTCGGGATTGAACCGTTCGGTTTCTAATTTATCAGGAACCAAAGCCGGTTTGAGTCAGGCTGATGCTTCGTTTAAAGAAGCCAAAGCCAATTATGACCGAAACAAAACCTTATACGATAAAGGAATTATTTCCAGATCGGATTGGGACAAAGCTGTGGCTTCCTTTGATGTGGCCAAAGCCAGCAAACAATCAGCTTATTATAATGTAGAAAGTGCAGCGGCTACTGTAACTGAATCTAAAGACAACTTAGGAAGAACAACTATTTATTCACCGGCAGACGGAACAATTTCGTCACTTGGTGTGGAATTGGGCGAACGTGTTTTGGGAACGCAACAAATGACAGGAACCGAATTGTTAAGAGTAGCCAATCTTAATAATATGGAAGTTGAAGTAGATGTGAATGAAAATGATATTGTTAAGATTAATGTGGGCGACAGTACCAATATTCAAGTGGATGCTTATCTGAAAAAAGAATTCAAAGGGATAGTGACGAGCATTTCCAATTCGGCCAGCACTGCTACTACAGCGGATCAAGTAACCAATTTCAAAGTAAAAGTCAGAATCTTAAAAGAATCGTATCAGGATTTATTAGAAGGAAAGCCAGCGAGCTATTCTCCTTTCCGTCCGGGAATGACCGCTACAGTTGATATCATTACCAAAAGAAAAGAAAAAGTGATTGGCGTACCAATCAGTTCGGTTGTGATTAAATCCGATACTACAGCTACTAAGAAATTTGAAATCAAAGACCAAAGCGAAGCTGACAAAGTAAAAGCCAAAAGCGATAAAAAATACGAATGTGTTTTTGTGAAAGTAGGCAACAAGGCCAAAATCAGAGTCATTAAAACCGGCATTCAGGACGATACTAATATTGAAGTACTTTCCGGATTGAAGAAAGGCGACGTTGTGATTACGGGTCCTTATACAACCGTTACCAAAGACTTAAATTCTGGCGATAAAGTGACTGTCAAGAAAGGAACCGAGAACAGCAAGGATAAAAAAGGTTCTTCGATTACGGTTTCTACTAATTAGCATTATTAAACCTCAAACCTTGACCTACATCCTCAACATAGAAACGGCCACTAAGAATTGCTCGGTGGCTTTGTCCAAAGACGGTGAAACTCTTTTGTGTAAAGAAATTGCCGAGCAGGGTTATTCCCATGCCGAGAAATTACATGTTTTTATAGAAGACATTTTAAAAGAAACCGGTATCAATTTTCAGCAAATTAAAGCTGTTGCCATTAGCAAAGGGCCGGGTTCCTATACCGGTTTGCGCATTGGTGTTTCTACGGCTAAAGGCTTGTGCTATGCGTTGGGAGTTCCGTTGATTTCGGTGGATACTTTGCAGGTTTTAGCCAAACAGGTTTCCGTTGCCAACGGTTTGATTGTGCCGATGATTGATGCCCGAAGAATGGAAGTTTACAGCGCTGTTTTTGACAGCAATCACACCAAAATCATGGAAGTGCAGGCGGAAGTGTTAACCGAAAATAGTTATGCTGATATTGCAGAAAACATCTATTTCATTGGCGATTGTCAGGAAAAATGCCAAACGGTTTTAACCAAAGATACTTTTACTTTTCTTCCCGAAATTGTATACCCGTCAGCTAAAGAAATGAGTGCTTTGAGCTTCGAAAAATTCACCAAAAAGGATTTTGAAGATGTGGCTTATTTTGAGCCGTTTTACTTAAAAGATTTTATGTTGCCCAAAAAAGGCTAGTTACTCTTTCGAAGCCTCTCTTACATAAGGCTGAATCACTATACCGGCAGTGTCAAAAGCTTCTTTACAATTTTCCAGAATATCGGAACACATATCACCAAAATCGGCATTTTTCGACCAGGGTTTTATGGATAAATGAATGGCAGAATCGCTCAAGTCTCTCACCGAAACAGTAGGAGCGGGAGTTTTCAAAACTTTAGGATGTGCCTGCATTACCTGTAGCACGATGTCTTTGGCCGCTTTGATATTGGTTTCATACGAAAGCGAAAACAACAAGTCAGCTCTTCTCATTCCGGCCATTGAAAAGTTGGTGATGGTTCCGTTTGACAAATTGCCATTCGGCACAAAAATAGTTTGGTTGTTTCCGGTAATTAATTTGGTAACAAAAATCTGAATTTCACTCACCACACCGGTTACTCCTTGAGCTTCAATAGTATCGCCAACGCGAAAAGGTTTGAATAAAATAATCAGCATTCCACCCGCAAAATTGGATAATGAACCTTGTAAGGATAAACCAACTGCCAAACCAGCAGCGCCCAGTATAGCCACAAATGAAGAGGTTTCAATGCCTAATTTGGAAATGAAAGTCACAAACAATAAGACGCGTAACGCCCAAAGCAAACTGTCGGCCAGGAATCTGGATAAAGTTGGATCCAGTTCTCTTTTAATCATAATCTTTCTGGCCAAACGATTGATGAATCGAATGGTATACAATCCCACAAAAAGGATAATAAATGCCGAAATCAGTTTCGGGGAATAATCAATCAAGGCGTTGATGAATTGGTCAACATATTCTCCAAAAGAATGAATGTAGTGCAGTTCTTTTTTTTCCATAAAGCGCTAAAAAAATCCCGACGAATCGGGATATTAGGTATGCAAAAATACTAATTTTAGTAATTAATCGGCGTTCTCTTCTACGCGATTTGTGACATTTTTAACAGCCTCTTCCGCATGTTCAGAAGCGTCATCGGCAAATGAACTCACTTTTTCTTTTACGGTTTCTTCCGCATTATCCGTAAACTCACTTACTTTTTCTTTAGCCGAATCTACAATATTGTCAATCGTTTCGCTGGCTTGCGGAACATACTCGCTTACTTTTTCTTTGGCCGTTTCTACAAATTCGTCTACTTTGTCCATCATTGGCTCCGCCATTTCTTTTACTTTTTCAATGGCTTCTTCAGCAAAATTTCCGGCAGTATCAGCAGCTTTTCCTTTGGCACCGCCAAATAAGTTTTTAAAAAAATCTCCAAATCCCATGACTTTAATTTTTGTTGGTTAATAATAACAATATTACGATTTTTTTCTAAGATTTTAGTGTAATTTCTTTGATAATTTCTTCAAAATCAGCAGTCGGAAGGTCACAGGTTTTGTTTTGACACAAGTAAAATAAAGTTTCGGTTTCCGAAAAGCGATTTTCCAAAAATGGAAGTGTCGAATCCTTGCTAGTTCCGGCAATAACCATATTTGGTAAATATTTTTGATTGACTTGCTCCAAATACTGAAACGCTTTGTTACCGCAAATGGCCAGCTCTTTATTTTGCTCCGAAAAATTCAAAAACACATTGAGCCAATTTGAAAATGCCGAAGGATAATCAATAGTCGGAACAATATTTTGGGTCATTTGCCGGGCAATAGTTTCGTAATAACGGTTGTTGAAGTAGATGCTTAACTGAAATAAATTATTTGCCATCACTGAATTCGCGGCCGGAATCACATTGTCTTCCACTTCAAAATGAGCGGTGATTAGTTCTGTGTCTTTTTTGGAAGTGAACGAAAAAAACTGAGCTTTGTCATCGTAAAAGAAATCAAAACAATAGTCGGTCAACTGCTTGGCATTTTGCAGCCAACTTTCGTCTAAAGTCGCTTCATACAAACTAATGAAAGCCTGAATCACATGAGCATAATCTTCGAGATAGCCGTTGATGGTGGCTTTGCCGTTTTTGTAAGTTCGGAACAAATTACCTTCGGGACTCCAAAGATTTTTGACTAGGAATTGCGCGTTTTGCAAGGCAATGTCAAGATATTTTTTTTCATTCAACGCTTTGTAAGCTTCCGCAAAACCTTTTAGCATAAGGGCATTCCAGGAAGTTAAGCATTTGTCGTCCAGTCTTGGTTTGCTGCGTTTTTCTCTTTCATGGTAGAGTTTTTGTTCCCAGGATTTTTTCTTTTGTTCCAATGTTTCTAAAGCAATTTTTTGCTCTTTGGCAATTTCTTCTAAAGATTCATTTTGAATTAATACATAATTTTCATGTTCCCAATGCCCAAACGGATTGATGTTGAAAACTACTGAAAACAACTCAAAATCTTCCTGCAGTATCGTTTGCAATTCTTTTTTTGTCCAAACGTAAAAAGCGCCTTCCTCGAGGTGATTTTCAACATTCAGGCTATCTGCATCGAGTGCCGAATAAAAACTACCTTCGTGGGTCAGCCATTCTTTTTCGACGAAAGTCAAAGTCTTTTCGATGACTTCTTTATAGAGTTTATTCTGGGTCAATTTATAAGCATTGGCGTAAAGCGAAACCAATTGACCATTGTCATACAACATTTTTTCAAAGTGAGGCACATGCCATTTCATATCCACAGAATAACGCGAAAAACCGCCGTCAACCGTGTCAAACAAACCACCGTAAGCCATTTTGGTCAGAGTCAGATTTACAAAATCCAGTATTGTGTGGTTGTTTTTTTGATAGCCATAACGCAACAGAAATTCGTAATTGGTGGGCATCATAAACTTGGGTGCGCGCGCCATACCACCAAATTCCCAATCGAAACTTTTTTGCCATTTCTCCAGCAGTTTTTCTAAAATTTCAAAGTTGAAATCGGTAGTGTCATGAGTTTGGATAATGCTCAACGATTGCAAACCATCGTGCAGTTTTTGGGCATAGTCAAAAATGGTTTCTGGGTTTTGAGTGTAAATTTCCTGAAGTTTTTCTAGAGCATTAATCCAGTCATTTTTTCTGAAATAAGTGCCGCCCCAAATCGGTCTTCCGTCGGGAAGCGCCACTACATTCATCGGCCAACCGCCTTGACCGGTCATAATTTGCACCGCTTTCATATATACCGCATCAATATCCGGGCGTTCTTCGCGATCGATTTTGATGTTGATGAAATGGGCGTTCATTACTTCGGCGACTTCGTTGTTTTCAAAACTTTCGTGCTCCATCACGTGGCACCAATGACAGGCAGAGTAGCCAATGCTGATAATGATGAGTTTGTTTTGCTCTTTGGCTTGAGCCAAAGAATGAGGGTTCCAGGCTTTCCAATGCACCGGATTGTTCGCGTGTTGCAATAAATAGGGACTGGTTTCGAGTTGCAGTTCGTTCATGATTTGAATAAAAAAAGCGTCCGGTTTTGGACGCTTAAAGTTACTTTTTATTTTTGAATATGGATTATCCGTTTAGGGCTTCCACAATAATATCTTTATCATTAAGCATGTCTTTCAGCATGTTTTCAATACCGCTTTTCAAAGTAAAAGTTGACGAAGGGCAGCCACTACAAGCTCCTTGCAGTACTACTTTTACGCGTTTTTCACTTTCGTCGTAGGAATCAAACAGAATATTTCCGCCATCAGCCGCTACGGCCGGTTTTACGTATTCTTCCAAAATATTGATGATTTGTTGCGAAGTCACATCAAGATGATCAAAGTTTTTGATTTGTTGTTTTTCGTGTTTTTCGTCAGCTATAATCAGGCTTTCGTCAATAACGGTTCCACCATTTTCGATAAATTGTTTGATGAATGTGCGTAATTCTATGGTGATTTCATCCCAGGAAGTGCTTTCGTATTTGGTTACCGAAACATAATTTTCGCTAATGAAAATCTCTTTGACAAAATGAAATTTGAATAATTCCTGTGCCAAAGGCGAAGGTTTTGCTTCGTCTATGTTTTTGAATTCTACAGCGGTTTTGGTCAAGGCTTTATTGACTACAAATTTCAGCGAAGCCGGGTTGGGCGTGGTTTCGCCATAAACCGTTATCGGTTGCTTTTTGGTTGGATTTTCATTGGCCAACACAATCACGCCACCGTTGTTGACATAACTTTCTATTTGTTCGGCAACTGCTTCTTGTACGTCAGACCATTCGACTATGCTGAATCTTTCAATAGCAATGAAATTTCCCGAAATGTATACGGTTTTTACAAACGGAAGATAAAAAAGTTGCTGCGCCAGAGGGGAGTTTTTGGCTTCGTCAATGTTCTTATATTCAAAGCTTTCGTTTTGAGTTATGAAATCGGGGAATTCAAATTTCAGGATAGTTGGGTTTTGAGTTTCTTTTATAGTGATTTTCATAGTAGTAGTGTATTTTTTTGCAAATTTAACAAAGTTATTTTCTATGAATACTTATATTTGGGCATTTAAACAATTAATTAACATATTGGGTGGCTTAAGATTCTTAAAATACTCAAGAAACTCCATATTGATGAAACGAATTTTACTTGCTTTTTTTCTCGTTTTAACAGGGTTAAAATCCTTCTCGCAAGCCATTGCGGTTAACAATACTACTTACACTGTCCCGCAACTTGTTCAGGATGTTTTATTTGCGCCAAGCAGTGGAGGAAGTTCTTCATGTGTGGGAACGGTTAGTAATATATCTTGGAGTACAGGAACTGATTTTGGTTCTTCCAACGGGATAGGTTTTTTTACCAATACTAATCCTAATTTTCCTTTAACTTCAGGGGTTATTTTGAGTACTGGGAACGCTTTGAATGCTCACGGGCCAAATGGTTCTACTTTGAGTGACGGATCGTTTTCCTGGCCAGGAGATGCAGATTTGTTAAATTATATGGATGGTTTGGGAATCATTGATGCTGCGGGTGGTGACGAATATTATAATGCTACGGTTTTAGAATTTGACTTTACTCCGTTAACCAATCAAATGAGTTTTGATTTCTTGTTTGCTTCGGATGAGTATGGTACTTTTCAATGTACATATTCTGATGCTTTTGCTTTTTTTCTGACCAATGTTACGGCGGGAACACCAGCACAAAATTTGGCTTTGATTCCTTCTACCACGACACCTATTTCGGTTACCACAATCCATGATAACACCAATGCTTCCTGTAGTGCTGCTAATAGTGGTTATTTCGGATCCAACAATCAAGGTACAAATGCGGCAGGATCTGCAACAAATTTTAATGGTCAAACCACTTTAATGACAGCTACATCGGCTGTTATTCCTAATAATGTTTATCATATTAAGCTTGTTATTTCAGATTTAAATGATGGCTCTTATGACTCTGCTGTATTTTTAGGAGGGGGAAGTTTTGATATTGGTTCTGCAGATATTTCAGGGACAGGTCCTTATGCAGGATTAAATGATTTTTCAGGAGCCAATGCTGTTTGTGGTTCAAAAGTTATTACAGCACAAGCCGGTTCAGTTCCGATTGCCGGTGCAACATATGCTTGGACTCAAGACGGAAACCCTATTCCTGGTGCAAATGGTTATACTTATGACATTGTACAAGCGGGTAATTATTGTGTGACGATTACATATCCCGGCGGTTGTCAACAGACAGACTGTATGGTGGTTGATCATATTGCCTCACTTCCAGTTGGCACTCCAAGTGATTTGACGGAATGTTATCCAACTTTTGATTTAACAGACAATTCTGCGGCTATCTTAAATGGTTTAAGTAACAGTCTTACTTTTCATCACTCATTACTTGAAGCGCAAAACATAGCCAATCAAATTGGCACACCAACATCTTATACCGGGACAGAAGGAGAAATTATTTATGCTGCAGTTGAAGATGATGCCACAGGTTGTATTACAACAACACAATTTGCTTTGCATATCAATTCGTCGTTATGCGTTGCCACTCCGGTTACACCTCCTAATTTAGTAGTTTGTGATGATCCTTCGAATGATGGATCGGCGAGTTTTGATTTCACCCCACAAACGGCTATTGCTTTGG
>NZ_DAINRG010000018.1:0-45684 GCF_036741995.1 Flavobacterium sp.
TACTGGCTGGTCTTCGGCGGTTGTGGTAGCGCCTTATTTGCCGCAGGAATTCCTTACTTGGGAATCGGATTTGCCGGTGTGGCTTTAGCTTTTGGTTTAACGGTTTTAACTATGGCGTATGCTGTGGGACATATATCGGGTGGACATTTTAATCCGGCCGTTTCTTTTGGGCTTTGGGCCAGCGGAAGATTTTCGGCAAAAGATTTAGTGCCTTATATCATTGCGCAATGTTTGGGTGGAATAGCTGCTGCCGGAACGTTACTGTTTATTCTTTCCGGAAAAGAAGGTTTTGCTATTGATAATACCAAAGCAGGGGCTTTTGCTACTAATGGCTATGGAGCCTTTTCCCCGGATGGATATTCTATGCAAGCAGCTTTTGCGGCTGAGTTTGTATTGACGATGTTCTTCTTACTTATTATTCTCGGCGCTACCGATAAATTAGCAAACGGAAAATTTGCCGGCGTGGCCATTGGTTTGGGATTAACGTTGATTCACTTGGTTAGTATTCCAATAACGAATACTTCTGTCAATCCGGCGCGTTCCACTTCACAGGCTTTGTTTACACAAGGCGAACCGTTATCACAATTGTGGTTGTTCTGGGTAGCACCTATTGCCGGAGCTCTGGTGGGAGGTTTTATTTATAAATTGCTATTGGACAAAAAAGATACTTTGTAGTCAAATAACAAACTTATTTTAGTAAAGAGGAAAGAGTGAAACCATTCGCTTTTTTCTCTTTATTTTTGTGGAATGAATTCGCTTTTCCCAAAAGAAAAAATTGTCTTTTCGCTGCCCGACGCTGAGATGGAGTATTATCCCAATTTCTTCGATAGTATTCGAGCGGCTGAATTATTTGATAAGTTGAAGAATGAAATTCCGTGGCAGCAGGATTCCATAACGGTTTTTGGCAAAACCCATCCCCAACCGCGATTGACGGCGCTTTTTGGTAACGAAGGCAAACCATACGGATATTCCAATATCGTGATGCGACCCAATGCTTGGAATCCGTTACTGATGTATATTAAGAATGAAATTGAAGAGGTTTGCCAGGAAAACTTCACGACCGTTTTGCTCAATTATTATCGGGATGGCAAAGACAGCAATGGTTGGCATGCCGATAATGAAAAAGAACTCGGACGAAATCCTGTTATTGCTTCGGTCAGTTTTGGTGCCGAGCGCTCTTTTCATTTGCAACACAATACGATCAAAGAACATAAGTTAAAAATAACTTTAGAACACGGAAGCCTGCTCATTATGAAAGGCAGCACACAACATTTTTGGAAACATCAAATTCCGAAAACAGCCAAAATAATCGGCTCCCGAATAAATCTCACTTTCCGAATTATCAAATAGTTAGTTTTCTTATATTTGAAAGAAAAACTAATTTATGAATGAGATAATCCACTATTTTTCATCCATTCCTTCTTCGCATAGAGCCTTAATTTTAGCGGGAGGCATTGCCTTTTTTTGGTTGATTGAAACCGCCGTTCCTTTCTTTAAATTCGGCTATAACAAATGGCAACATGCCGGCCTCAATATCTTTTTTACCGTGACAACGATGATAGTCAACTTTTGTTTGGCTCTGATTTTGTTAAAAACGGCTAATTGGAGTACCGAACATCATTTTGGTATTTTGAACTGGCTGCCCGATTTTAATCCATGGTTGTATGCTATTGTTGGATTACTGCTTTTGGATTTAATCGGCGCTTACACCGTTCATGTTGTGGAGCATAAAGTCAGATTCTTGTGGCGCTTTCATTTGATTCATCACACCGATACTTATATTGATACGACTTCTGCCAACCGGCATCATCCGGGAGAAAGTGTGTTGCGGTTTATTTTTACAACACTCGGCGTTTTGATGGTAGGAAGTCCAATGTGGATGGTTTTTTTATACCAAACCTTATCCGTTGTAGCCACCCAATTCAATCATGCGAACATCGTTTTGCCCAAAAAACTGGATACTCTTTTGAGTTATTTTATCGTTTCTCCGGATATGCACAAAGTGCACCATCACTATGTTTTGCCTTATACGGATAGTAATTATGGGAATATTTTTTCGGTTTGGGACCGCTTGTTCGGTACCTTTAAAACGTTGGACAGAGATAAATTAGTATATGGCGTTGACACCCACATGAAACCCGAAGAGAATAATAAATTGTGGAATTTGTTGTCTATTCCTTTTCAAAAGTATCGTTCTCCAAATTCTTAAGATTTGAAAAAAATAGCGTGATGTTTGCAAACTAATTATTTTTTTTATTAATATTGAAATACGAATTAATCAGTTAGAATCTAAAAAAAAATGCTTTTACAGAAATGAAAAAAAGTAAACTAGCAGAGCTTGACAACGAGCAAATTGAAAGAGTTGTCAGCATGGCGCAAGAGGAAAGAAAACCTTTTGAAGTAATTAAAGAAGAATTTGGACTTACGGAAAATGAAGTAACCGAACTAATGCGCAAACGATTATCGAAACCAAATTTTGAACTTTGGAAAAAGAAAGCAGCCGGCAGTAAACCAAAGCCAAAACCTATGGTTGATGATTTTGACGATGATTTAGACAGCAAATACTACATCAAAAATAAATTTGACTAAAACTTTAACTCTTGTTCAGCAAGAGTTTTTTTATTTTATATCACCAGACCTCTTTTTATTGACACTATTTTAGTTAATCAAATCTAAAATTATAATCACGGTTGTAACTAATGGTTACTTTTGCTGACTTATTTAAAAGATAAATTTTAGCAATGAAAAAATTAATTTTAAGTGCCCTGTTCGCGATAGCTCTTTTCAATTTTAATGCAACAGCACAAAAAAAACCTGCGGTAAAGGAAGAAGTGAAAGTCGCCATTGATTTAAATCAGGTGAAAGATGATAAAGTGATGGTTACCATAACGCCGCCAGCCTTTACTTCGAATGACATTGTTTTTCATATTCCCAAAACAGTTCCAGGAACTTATTCGGCGGACAATTACGGAAAACTTGTTGATGATTTTAAGGCATTTGACAAAAGCGGAAAAGAATTAGCTGCTTCAAAAACAGATGATAATTCCTGGAAAATAAGTAACGCTAAAACATTGGCCAAAGTTACCTATTGGGTTAATGATACTTTTGATGTTGAAAGTAACGGTGGGTATGGCAAAGAAATCTTTTCGCCGGCTGGGAGTAATATTTTAGAAGGCAAAAACTTTGTTTTAAATACCCATTGTTTTATTGGTTATTTCGACAATAAAAAAGAGATTAAGTACAGTGTTACCATTCAGCACCCGGCATCACTTTTAGGGGCTACTTCTATGGTAGATCTTGATAAAAGTGACACGGTGGACAATTTTGTTACTTCACGTTATTTTGATTTAGGCGATAATCCAATCATGTATTCCAAGCCCGATTTCGAGAAATTTTCTGTTGATGGTATGGAAATTCTATTCAGTGTATATTCGCCAAGCGGCAACCATTCCGCCAAAGAGTTATTGCCTTATTTGGAAAAAACCATGCGGGCTCAAAAAGCTTTTTTGGGTGCTATCAATACCAATAAACGATATACGGTATTGCTTTATCTTACCGATGTGAAGAAAAAGGATGCTAAAGGATTTGGCGCTTTGGAACACCATACTTCTACTACAGTGGTTTTCCCGGATGTCATGCAGGCTGATGCCCTTGGAGAACAAATAAAAGATGTGGTTTCCCACGAGTTTTTCCACACGGTAACGCCATTGAGCATTCATTCTAAAGAGATCCAGTATTTTGATTATAACAATCCGAAAATGTCAAAGCATTTATGGATGTATGAAGGAGTGACAGAGTATTTCGCTAATTTATTCCAAGTCAACCAAGGACTAATTGATGCGGATGAATTTTATTTGAGAATGGTGGGCAAAATCAAAAATGCATCTACGATGAACGACACTATGCCGTTTACCGAAATGAGTGCTAATGTTTTGGTACCGCCTTATAAAGATCAATACTTAAATGTGTATGAAAAAGGAGCGCTAATCGGAATGTGTGTTGATATTATCATTCGTGAAAAGAGTAATGGTCAAAGAGGTATTTTGGATTTAATGAAAAAATTATCCAAAGAATATGGCCCTAGCAAACCTTTTAATGACGATGAGCTTTTTGCCAAAATAACAGCCTTAACGTATCCTGAGGTGGGCGAGTTCTTAAATACCTATGTAGCCGGAAAAACTCCGATTCCTTATGATGTTTATTTTGCTAAGATGGGTGTTGGCAAAGGAAAAATTCAAGTACCGCTTAATCCTTTCCTGAAAGACGAATCCACACCGTTTATAACCGTAAACCCAAAAACAAAAGAAATTGTTGTTATTCCGAGTACTGATTTGAATGATTTTATGAAAACGTTAGGTTTGAAAGGCGGCGATATTATTTTGGCAATTAATGATAAAGATTATAATCTGGATAATATTTACGACTTAATCATGGGAAGCCAGGAATGGAAGCAAGATGATGCTATTAGCGTTAAAATCAAAAGAGACGGGCAAGAGCAAACCATCAATGGAAAAGTAAAATTATCCTATACAGAAGAAGAAGGCTATAAAGTAATAGATCCTTCAAAAGAGAAATTAAACGCTGCCTGGTTAAAAGGATAAGCTGCTAAAAAATCAATTTTAAAACCTCAATTTGGGCATCAGATTGAGGTTTTTTTTAGTATTATTGCCAAAATTTATAATCATGCGCAAATCACTTATTGCTTTAGTTTCAATACTCTTTTTAGCTTCTTGTTCCGAAAAAAAATCAACTAAAAACTTTGTCTTAACCGGCAACATCAAAGGATTAAAAAACGGAACCTTATACATTCAAAGAATAAAAGACACCACATTAGTGGCCATTGATACTATAAAAATTAACGGGGATTCGCATTTTACTAGTGAATTTGATTTAAAATCCCCAGAGATGTTATACTTGTTTTTAGATCGGGGTGTTACCAATTCGGTAGATAATAACATTTCGTTTTTTGCCGAAAAAGGGAAAATGAATATAGAAACATCATTAGATTTTTTCACGGCTGATGCGACTATCACGGGTTCTAAAAACCAAGAGTTGTATGATGAATATCGAAAAGTTGTCTCGAGATATGTGGATCAGGATTTAGATTTAGTGGAGAAAAAATTCAAAGCCTATAAAGACAAAAAAGCAGCTGAGATGGCTAAAATTCAAGAGCAACAAAACAACATCTTAAAAAGAAAATACCTTTACACGACCAATTTTGCAGTTAATCACGGAGATTATGAAGTGGCTCCTTATGTAGCTTTAGCTGAGATTTCAGATATTAATATGAAATATTTAGACACTATTCAAAAACGGATGACACCAAGAGTTGCCAAGTCTTTGTATGGAAAAAAACTAAATGATTTTATTGCCGCCAGAAAAAAGGTAGAGAAATAGAACTACTTTTGTCTGTTATCTGAAACAAATGAAAGACATTCTTCTCATAACTCCACCGTTCACTCAACTCAATACACCGTATCCGGCAACGGCTTATCTGAAGGGTTTTCTGAATACCAAAAACATTTCCGCTTTTCAAATGGATTTGGGTATAGAAGTGATTCTGGAACTGTTTTCAAAGCAAGGACTCCAGACAATATTTTCCTCGCAAAACTTACCGCTTGCCACTGACAATTTACAACGCATTTATTCGTTACAGAAAGACTACATCAAAACCATTGACGCTGTTGTAGAATTTTTACAAGGCAAAAATCAAACACTGGCCCGTCAAATTTGTTCCGGTAACTTCCTGCCGGAAGCGGCTCGTTTTGAACAATTAGACGATATGGAATGGGCCTTTGGCTCGATGGGAATGCAGGACAAAGCCAAACATTTGGCGACTTTATACCTAGAGGATTTATCCGATTTCATTGTGCAAGGGGTGGATGAGAATTTTGGATTCAGTCGGTATGCAGAGCGCTTGGGAAGAAGTGCTAATTCGTTTGATGAAATGTATGATTGCCTGCAAAACAAAACGACTTATATTGATAACATCACGCTGCAGATTTTAGAGAAAAGAATCAAAGAAGTTGAACCTAAATTGGTTTGTATTTCGGTGCCGTTTCCCGGGAATTTATACAGTGCTTTTCGCTGTGCCCAGTTTGTAAAAAACCACTTTCCGAATTGTAAAGTCTCCATGGGTGGCGGTTTCCCCAACACAGAACTCCGCGATTTAAAAGATAAAAGAGTCTTCGAATTCTTTGATTTCATAACGCTTGATGACGGCGAACTGCCGGTAGAACTTTTAAATACTAAGGTTCAAAATCCGAATTCCAACGAATTTAAACGCACGTTCTTACTGGAGAATGGCAAAGTTGTTTATAAAAACAACACGATTCTATCTGATTATAAACAAACCCAAGTGGGCACTCCTGATTACTCAGATTTGTTTTTAGATAAATACATTTCAGTAATTGAAATAGCCAATCCAATGCACAGCTTGTGGAGTGATGGACGTTGGAACAAGCTTACCATGGCGCATGGTTGCTATTGGGGCAAGTGTACTTTCTGTGACATTTCTTTGGATTATATCAAATTATACGAACCTATAGCGGCCAAATTGTTAGTCGATAGGATGGAAGAGCTGATAGCACAAACCGGAGAAAACGGTTTTCATTTTGTTGATGAAGCGGCGCCACCGGCTTTGATGCGTGAGTTGGCATTGGAAATTCTTCGCCGAAAATTGACGGTTACCTGGTGGACTAACATTCGTTTTGAAAAAAGTTTTACAGCTGATTTGTGTGTTTTGTTAAAAGAATCAGGCTGTATCGCTGTTTCCGGAGGATTGGAGGTGGCTTCTGACCGCTTATTGGAATTGATTAAAAAAGGAGTTACCGTGGAGCAAGTAGCACAAGTCACCCGCAATTTTACCGAAAGTGGTATCATGGTGCATGCCTATTTAATGTATGGTTATCCTACGCAAACCATCCAGGAAACGGTGGATAGTCTGGAAATGGTTAGGCAATTGTTTGAACTGGGTATAATTCAGTCGGGGTTTTGGCATCAATTTGCGATGACGGCTCACAGTCCTGTTGGGATGTTTCCCGAAGAATTTGGTGTGATTCCGGAGAAGAATGACATTTCTTTTGCTAATAATGATATTCAATTCAAAGACAAAACCGGCATTAACCATGATAAGTTCAGTTTTGGATTAAAGAAATCCCTGTTCAATTATATGCACGGCATCTGTTTTGAGTATGATTTGCAGGAATGGTTTGACTTCAAAATTCCGAAAACCACTATTCATTCAGACTTTATTGTAACTTCTTTAGAAAAAGAAGATTTATTAGTGGCAAAGCCTTCGTCTAAAATTATTTGGCTTGGCGGAAAACCAAAAACCGATATATTTAGTAAATACAAGAAAGGCAATTCATGGGAAATGATGCAATTGCTTTTTCACGATAAAAAAGAAAGTTTAGAAATTTCCCTTGAAAAAGAAAAAGGCGAATGGTTATTAAAAATATTGGATTTGGTAACGGTTCAAAATGAAAAAACAATCACTTTTGCCCAACTCAAAACCGACTTTGAAATGCAATTTGATGATTTTGAGTTGTTTTGGTTTTCTAAATCAATGATGACTTTGAGGACTTTCGGACTCTTGGTTTTGTAAATTCACAATTGTATTTTTAGATTTAGTATTTGCTTAAGAAAATCTTAATAGGATATTAGTAGGGTTTTTTTAACGTTATTTGTTTAGCCAATATATAATTCGAAATCGCATTGGTTTGTTTCAGATGAGCTAGTAACCAATAGAAAAAAATAAAGATGAAAACACGAAGTAAGATTTTTTTAGCCCTGATTAGTATAGTTGTTATAGGTATTGTTGCTTTTCCGGCTATTAAAAATTATATGGTTAACAATATTGGGAAAAGAGATATAAAATCGGAAACCACAGCTTTTACTTTAACTTCAACTGATATTGTTGCCGAATTCACTTCGAATACAGAAGCTTCCAATAAAAAATATTTAGAAAAACCGGTAGCCGTTTCCGGAACAGTAACTTCGGTAAAGGATAAAGAAGTCATTCTGGACAATACCGTAAACTGTAATTTCCTGGTAGCCGATGCTACTCTCAAAAATGGCCAAAAAGTAACCATTAAAGGCCGAGTAGTGGGCTATGATGATCTTTTAGGAGAAGTAAAGCTGGATCAATGTAACCTATCAACCAATAAATAAAGTCAAAATGAAATTCATCAAAATTATCTCTTCTGTTCTGTTGCTTTTTGCATTTCATATCGCAAGTGCTCAGGATTTAATGAGCGAGCTCGATTCAGTGCCAAAAGAAAAACAAGCGGTTTCAGCAGCTTTTAAAGGATTACAAGTTTGTAACATGCAATCCACCAAAATGGCCGCTAAAAACGAATGGTATTTTTTAGTATCCCACCGTTTTGGCGATTTGAAAGAAGGAATTAATAATTTCTTTGGGTTTGATAATGCCTTGACCAAAATAGGCGGAATATACGGCGTAACCGATTGGTTCAATATCAGCTTATCACGTCATACCTATAATAAAACTTTTGAAGCTGCCATTAAATACCGATTGATTAGTCAAAAAGAAGCAGGTTTTCCGTTTACTATCGTTGGCTACAATACGATGGATGTAAATGGTTCAAAATTTGACAAAGATTTGTACCCGGAATTTAAACAAACCAATCGATTGGCTTATTCTACTCAATTGCTTATCTCAAGAAAATTTTCAGATGCCATTTCATTTGAATTGACACCGGTTTACATTCATAAAAATTTGTATGACCTGCAACCGGGTACTGATAAAAAAGACCAATTTGTATTAGGGATGGGCGGAAGATGTAAAGTGTCTAAACGCATCAGTTTTAATCTGGAATATGCAGCCCGCTTAAATCCGGCCGAGCACGATTATTACCACAATCCTTTAACTGCCGGTTTTGATATTGACACCGGAGGCCACGTATTTCAGTTGGTTTTCTCGAGTGCACAACCGATGAATGATATAGCGTATTTTACCAATGCTACAGGCAAATGGAACGGTGGAAGTATTTATTTTGGATTTAATTTATATAGAGTTTTTTAATACTATGAGAACAATAAAATTTAGTTTGTTAATCGCCATTGGTTCACTTTTTGCTTCGTGTGAATCTAATACTTATGCTGATATATTCGGGTATGTTGAAAACCCTACCTATGAAGCAAATATAAAACCATTAATGAATGCACAATGTGTTTCATGCCATAGCACTAATGGTACCGAATCTGGATCTCCGCTTGAAACCTATCAGGAAGTGGTAGATTATGCGGAATCTATATCCTGTCGATTGGATGGTGTTTCTTGTGGCGTGATGCCTCAAACCGGCAAATTGCCTCAAGTACAAATAGATATGTTTAATGCCTGGGTAGCCCAAGGATTAGTTCAACAATAAAAAGAATAATTATGAAAAAGATAACCATTTTAATTATAGCACTACTTATTGGAAGTTTTGCTTTCTCACAAAAAATGATTACCCGTTCGGGCGAAATAAAATTTGACGCTACTATTCCGGGTGCTACGGATGAGGTCATTGGAACCAATAAAACGGTATCCAGCATTTTTGATAAAACAACCGGAGAATTGGTTGTACAAGCCATGGTTAAATCATTCAAATTCAAAACTCCTTTGATGGAAGAGCATTTCAATGAGAATTATATGGAAAGCGATAAACTTCCAAAAGCCAGTTTCAAAGGGAAAGTAGTTAATTACGATTCAAAAACAGGAAGCTATGATGTGGAAGGCGATTTAACCATTCACGGCGTGACTAACAAAGTGAAAACCAGAGTGACCATTGCTAATGATGGTGGTAAATTGATAATTTCAGGAGCTTTCAATGTAAAGTTAGCAGACTACAAATTAGAAGTCCCGGCTTTAGCTAAAAAAACGTTGTCAGAAACGGCCAAAATCACTCTAAAATTACCATTGGAAACCAAATAATCTTCCGCATTAATACCTAAACAAAATAATTACTTATCACAATGAAAAATACCACACAAAGCTTGATAGGTTTGTTTGTAGCTCTTTTTATGTCTGCACTTATCAATGCTCAAACTCCCGGCACGCTAACATTTACCTATAATCAGCCGCAACCAACAAGTCCCTCCTTGAATCAAGGTGTTAAAAATGTCTATGCTGTTTGGATTGAAAACGGAACGGGAACTTTTATAAAAACGAAATGCAGGTACACGTCTACTTCAACAGATGATCATTTGCCAACTTGGGCCAGTAAATCGGGATGTACCAATACAACTATAGCAACAGGAACTGCTTGTAATACAACAGATGCTTCTACCGGCGCTACCAGAACAACCTCTACTAGCCCTACAGCTTTCGGAACAAAATCAGTTACTTGGGACGGAAAAAATGTTGTAGGAACCACAAATGGAACCACGGTAGTTGACGGAACCTATAAAATATGGGTGGAAAGTTCCTGGAATGATGGTGCCAATAATATCCATAATGAATTAATTGGTTTTACTTTTACCAAAGGCCCAAATGAACAAACACTTACTCCAACCGGTGACACCTATATTAACACTGTTACCTTGCACTGGTTGCCGGATGCTTTATCGGTAAATCAAAATTTAACTCAAAATCCGGTAGTGGTCATTTATCCGGTTCCTTCAACGGGGGTTTTTAATTTAGACTTGAAAAATGATGTCAAGAGTATAAAAGTTTACGATTTGTCAGGTAAAACGGTTTACAGTCAAGATATTAAACAAGCTGTAGCAAACACAACTGTCAGCATAAATCTGTCTGAAGTAAGCGATGGTAATTATATTATTAGTTTGCAAAACGATAATGGTGTTTCAAACTACGAAGTCATCGTTAATAAATAATCCAAACGAGCTATATTATCGAGCACCTACATTCAAATGGTAGGTGCTTTTTTTTATTTCGTTTTTTCCAGAATAGCATTCAAACCCTCGGTGGTGTATATCTGGAAATTACCATTTTCATCAGAGTAAATCAAGTAAGCTTGAAGTTCGGAGTGTAATTTCAAAAATTGTTTGGCTTTTTCAAGCCCCATGACCAAAACTCCGGTAGCATTGGCGTCTGAAGCGATGCATTGTTTGGAAAAAATAGAAGCGCTAAGTAAATTGTTCTTAGTTGGATAGCCCGTTTTCGGATCGATATGATGGGCGTATTTGACTCCGTTTTCAACAAAAAACCGGCGGTAATTGCCAGAAGTAGCAATCGCTAAATTTTCAAGATTTGCAATCACGTTATATGGGTTTTCCGTTTCCTTATTGTCATACGGTTGTTCAATGCCCACTTTCCAGTGTTCTCCATTTGGTTTTTTGCCATGAGCATAAACTTCGCCGCCAATTTCAACGATATAATTGTGAATTTTTTTTGAATTTAAAAACTCAGCCACAACATCAACCGAATAGCCTTGTGCAAAAGCATTAAAATCCAGCGCAACCCGAGGGTCTTTTTTAAGGATTTTATTTCCTTTGAGTTCAATTAAATCAAAGCCTACAAATTGCAGTATACTGTCGATTTTTGCTTGTTCTATTTTTTGTTTTTTTCCGGGTCCGAACCCCCAGGCATTGACTAAAGGATAAACTGTCGGGTCAAAAGCACCATTCGTATTTTTCCAGACTTCTTTGGCTTTTTTAAAACAGGCAATAAAGTATTTGTCAACGGTTACATTTTTTTGATTGGAATTGATTTTTGAAATAATAGAATTGGGAATATAAGTAGAAACGGATAAATCAAATTGTCGAAGCAAAGTATCAATCTCAGGTTGTAAATTCCTGTTTTTTGGATCAAAATAAGTGATGTGATAGGTTGTGCCTTGTGCATTTCCTTCTATTTTGACAGGCTCTTGCGAATGGCTAAAAACAGAAAATAAAAGAAAGCTGAAAAGGAGTGTTTTTTTCATGGATACTTTGTGAAAAATGATGAGTAACAAATTTACCTTTTTTATTTTCAAAATGCCCTTAAGAAACGATTAAAAGCACTCTGTTGTGGGCTTATAAATGAATGAAAATAACTACCGATATACCTTGATAACTTGTTGATTTCTTTTGTTTAATGATGGGGAAAAAGTGTTTATTTAGATTATTTTTAGAGAATTATAATTAAAATTAGAATATTGATTGAATGAAGCTAAAAAAGACATTTCCCAAAATACTTTGGTTAATAATTTCCTCGAGTATATTCTTTATCATCCTCTACTTTGCTTTGTTTTATTATACTAAAAAAGCAGAGAAATCAGTATATAACAACTCTATTGAGCAATTTGATAACGAGGTTAAGAAACTACTTGAAGTTAATTCAAAACCTATTTTAGTGGCGATAAACAATGATACCAATTGGGATGAATTTGTAAATTTTATCAAAGAAAGAAACAAAAAATGGTATGACGAATCTATTGGCAACGAGTTAAACATTTACGAGGCAGATTACTTAGGCGTTTATGATGCCAATGAAAATTTTGTTGTCCATACACCAACACCAAAAATAAAGTCAATAGATTTTATTCCGAAACCGGAAATGGACTTGCTGAAAAAAGTTGGAATCAACAAATTCTACATGAAAATCCCCGAGGGAATCATTGAGGTTACCGGGGCAGCCATCCATCCTTCAAATGATCCTTTAAAGAATAAAACTGCTACTTCCGGTTTTTTCTTTGTGGTTCGATTAATGGATGGAAAATTCATTAAAAACCTGGAGAAACTGACAGATGCCGATATCGAATTTATTGATGCCGATATGCCTTTGGTTACCGAGAAATACAAAATCAGCTCAAAATATGCTTTGAAAGATTCCAATAGTCAACTGATTGGTGAACTGTTGTTCAAAAGAAATTTTGATGTGTATTTTGAGAATACAACCAACCTGTTGTATGTCATCATCGTGGCCTTTTTTGTGAATCTGTTGGTGAATTTAATCTATACCAGAAAATTGGTTTACTATCCACTGGATTTGATTCGGAGAGTGCTGGAAACCGGTAATAAAAAAGCCATCAGAGAACTAAAGAAAACAACCGGTGAGTTCAGTTATATCGGAAATTTATTCGAAGAAAACAGCAATCAAAAGATTGAGCTAATCAAGGCCAAAATCAAAGCAGAAGAAAGTGATCGATTAAAATCTTCCTTTTTGGCTAATTTGTCACACGAAATAAGGACTCCGATGAATGCCATTAACGGTTTTACCGATTTGATTATCAACACCGATATCAATGAGACCGAAAAGCTGGAATACCTGAATGTCATTGAAAAAAGTGGTAAAAATTTGGTTTCCATTATAGACGATTTAATTGAAATGTCAAAAATTGATTCCAATCAAATTACACCTAATTTCACAGTGGTCAATTTAGAATCCTGCGTGAATGAACTTTATGAAACCGTAAAAATCACCATCAAAAACAAAGCAATCGATTTCAGTTTGGTGAAAAGTTCTGTGCCGGTTGAGTTCAATATTATAACGGATGACATTAAATTAAAGCAGGTCATTATTAATTTATTGACCAATGCAATCAAATTTACTGATGAAGGTTTTGTGACTTTCGGCTATGAAATTGATGAGGCCAATGAATTAATACACTTTACTGTCAGAGATACCGGTTTAGGCATAGACGAAGACAATCATAAAAACATTTTTGACCGTTTTAAGCGTGTCGATAGTGATATTTCTATTAAAGTTGGTGGTTTAGGTTTGGGCTTAGCCATTTCAAAAGCCTATGTGGAATTACTGGGTGGTAGCATCACATTAGAGTCTAAAGTGGGACAAGGGTCAACTTTTTACTTTTCTATTCCATTGAAATATGCCAAAGTGGAGCACATCGTAGTAAGGCCAATCAATGATGTCGAAATTACAAAATCCGGCGAAGTCGCTATTCTTATTGCGGAAGATGACAATATTAATTTCCTGCTGTTCCAAAAAATGATGCAAAAGAAAAACTTCCACATTATAAGAGCCATTAATGGTCAGGAAGCTGTGGATATCTGCCTCAATAATCCTAATATTGATTTGGTGTTAATGGATATCAAAATGCCGCTAATGAATGGTTTCGAAGCTTTGGAACAGATAAGACCGGTTCGTCCTAATTTGCCAATCATTGCCCAAACTGCTTATTCTTCCTCGGATGATAAGATTAAAATTGAAGAAGCCGGCTTTACGGATTACATCACAAAACCATTGAATAGAGAGCGCTTGTTTGAATTGATTGATAAATATTTGAATAAAGAAAATAACGATGAAGTGTAACGGGAATGTATTTATTGTAATTCTATTGCTTATTTCGGTTTCCGTGTTTTCACAAGAAAATGAGATAAAAACGGATACGGTATCTAAAGAAAAAAAACTAGAGTTGACTGTAGATATTGTCAGTCGTTATCTTTGGCGTGGCCAATGCTGGGGAGGCGATTATGTAGCAGTTCAGCCTACCATTGAATATGCAGTTACGCCTAAAATTTCCTTAGGTTTCTGGGCCACTACCAATTTCAAAGGAGATTATTTTTACCCGGATGGAGAAACGGCTTATAAAGGCTATCAGGAAATTGACTTTTATGCGACCTATCAGGTAAATGATTTTTTGCAGGTACAGCTTTGGGATTATTATTGGCCGTCCGTAAGTAAAGTGGAAGGCGTTGATAATGGCTTTTTTAATTACGGAAAAGACGGCGTGAAAACGGTAGACGCTATGTTGTATTTTGATTTTTCGGAAGGATATAAGTACCCTTTTAACGCCACAATAAGTACTTTGGTTGCCGGAAATGATTACCGTTACAATAGTGATGGCGAAAATCCGAAACAGAATTTCACCACTTATTTGGAGCTTGGTTACACTTTTACCTTATTTGAAAAATCTTCGCATAAAGCCATTCAGGGCATGGAACTTTCGCCCGTTCTTGGGGCTGTTTTAAACAACAAAGCCCAATACTATTCGTATGCCGATTATGATGAAGCTTCGTTTGTCAATATGGGAATCAAAGCAACAAAAGAAATTGATTTAGGGAAAGGAATTACAATGCCGATTTCGTTGAATTATATCCATAATGGCGCCAAGCACAATACAGAAACTTTCGGGAAAAATTTCCTCGTAGCCGGAATCAGTTTTTGCTATTAATAAAAAAGCTCCAAATTTTAGTTTGGAGCTTTTTTATTTTAAACCGGTTCGCCATAAAGGTCAAATTCGGTGGCATCTATAATTTTCACATTGACAAAATCGCCGGTTTTCACATAGAATTTGGAAGCATCTATCAGCACTTCATTGTCTACATCAGGGCTGTCAAATTCGGTTCTACCAATGAAATGTTGGCCTTCTTTTCTGTCAATAATACACTTGAATGTCTGCCCGATTTTCTCCTGATTCAAATCCCAGGAAATCTGCGATTGCAAGTCCATGATTTCGGCAGCACGCGCTTGTTTTACTTCTTCCGGAACATCGTCTTCCAATAAATAAGCATGAGTGTTTTCTTCGTGAGAGTAGGTAAAACAGCCTAATCGCTCAAATTTCATTTCCTGAACCCAGTCTCTCATGGTTTCAAAATCTTCCTGAGTTTCGCCCGGATACCCAACAATCAGAGTAGTCCTGATAGTCATGCCCGGAACGGCAGCACGGAAATCCTGCAATAGTTTTGTGGTTTTGGCTTTAGTAGTTCCTCTTCGCATGGATTTTAGAATATTGTCTGAAATATGCTGCAACGGAATATCGATGTAATTGCAAATCTTAGGTTCGCGTTTCATCAGTTCCAACACGTCCATCGGAAAACCGGTAGGGAAAGCGTAATGCAAACGAATCCATTCAATGCCTTCTACTTTTACTAAGTTTTCCAGCAACTCGGCCAGGTTTCTTTTTTTGTATAAATCTAAACCGTAGTATGTTAAATCCTGTGCGATAAGAATCAATTCTTTTACACCGTTTTTGGCTAATCCTTCCGCTTCTTTTACCAATTTTTCAATCGATTGGGAAACGTGTTTGCCACGCATAATCGGAATAGCGCAAAAACTGCACGGACGGTCACATCCTTCGGCGATTTTTAGATAAGCGTAGTTTTTTGGCGTTGTAGTTAAACGTTCGCCAAGCAATTCGTGTTTGTAATCGGCGCCCAATGCTTTTAGCAATAATGGCAATTCGGTAGTTCCAAAATATTGATCCACATTCGGAATTTCTTTTTCCAAATCAGGACGGTATCTTTCGGATAAACATCCGGTTACGAATACTTTGTCTACTAAACCTTTCTCTTTTTTATCGGCATATTCTAAAATGGTATTTACTGATTCTGCTTTGGCATTATCAATAAAACCACAAGTGTTAATCACAACAATATTGCCTTCCTGTTCATGTACCACATCCTTGCCACTGGCTTTCAATTGGCCCATCAACACTTCACTGTCGTAAGTGTTTTTGGAGCAGCCCAGGGTGATGACGTTGATTCTGTTTTTCTTTAAAGACTTAGTTCTCATAGATTTAAAATTGGAGTGCAAAACTACGCTTTTATTTCAAATTAAATTGATGGCGTGACTGTTAAAAATAAAAAAACCATCCCGGATAGCGAGATGGTTTATGTTTGAAACCGATTGATATTAAAAATTTATCGAGTAACTGATGGATATATTATTGTTGTAACGGCTTATTCTGGCGGCATCGGTCATTCCTGAGGAAATTAATGCCTGATTCATATTTCTGTGATCATAAGAATACGCTAAGTCTAATCGGCTTTCGCCAAAGTTGTAGCCAATTCCGCCCGAATACCCAGTCAAGTCGCCAAAAGGGGCATCTACTTTATAAGGACTTTGATCAAAATGATATCCGCCACGTAGTGATACTTGTTTTATTTTGTATTCCCCGCCAATTCGCACTTCGATAGCATTATCTAAGGCATTGCTCATATAGGAATTCAATTCTCTGAATGGGCTTTCATTTTTTGGTTTGAATCGGGTAGTGCTGTAATCTTTTGTGGAAACATCAACACTCAATAAACCTTTTTTACCATAAATGTAAGCCAAACTTCCTGTCCATTTTGCCGGAGTTTGGATTTTATAAGCATCATAAACGTTGGTTATTTGTGGATCTACAACATCAGTATAGCTATTGGCTCCATTGATGCTTTTTCCGATAACACGTTGTGTTAATTCGTCATTTAAGTGATACCAGGTGGGAGACTCATAAGCCAGCCCCAATCTTAATTCCGGCATAACTTTTACTATAGCACCAAGATTAAAAGAGATTCCGGAACCATAAGTGTGCAGCTCATTATCAAACTGAATAGAATACACTTTGGTAGTCGCCGGACTATCGTTGCTTTCATATAATGAAGTAGTTCGGGTATAATCGGTAAAATGCGCATTGATATTGAAACCCAAATAAAGAATGTCTTTGTATTGAGTGGCAAAATTCCCAATCAATTTACCGTTATAGCCGGTAGATGTTAAATAATTATCTTGGTAATAATGGGCGCCGGAAGGGACATTGCTAACATAAGTATTAGCCGAATTAGCATCAAATAAATAAGCTTGATAACCTAAGTATGCTTGTTGACCGTCAAAACCAAAATCGGTATAATCTAAACCGCTCAAATCCGTTTCGTTAAACCCTTGGGCAAAATTTAAAAAGTAATTATTAATTGAGTTTGATGGATTCGTTCCGGCTGAGAAAATACTGTTGCTGAAATTATTGGTATTTTCATAATTAAAGGCTACTGCTAGTTTTTTCCAGCCGTTTTTATTGTTGTTATCTGTAAATACAAAAACAACACCAGCCTGATTTAAGTCTAATGTATTATCGTTCTCATTGGTTCTGGTGCCAAAATAACTGGAACTATTCTTAGTGTTGTATATTGTTCCTGTGGCTGTGGCATAGTTATTATTGAAGAAAAGCGAACCGGCTGGGTTTTGATTTAAAGCAGATAAATCACCACCAATGGCTCCGAATGCTCCTCCCATGGCTCGGTATCGGGCAGTTCCGGTGATGTTGTCAACAGCTAACCTCAGAGCATCTTCAGGTGTCGCTTCTTGTGCTTGAATTGCCGAAAAAGAAAGTCCGGCCATTAATAATAGAAAGTTTTTTTTCATAGTAATTCTTTTATGCTATAAGTATGTAAAATACAGATTATCTTCTTCCACCTCCTGATGATCTTCCACCACCACTATAGCCTCCGCCTCCGCCACTGCTTCCTCCGCCATAAGAGCGTCCACCTCCATAATTACTTGGGGTATAGGAACGAACAGGGGCTGATTCACTTCGCACATTGCTTCTTGGTTGTTGCGGAGCATTTTGATTTTGATAGGTATTCGGTCTCGGAGTATTATAAGTATTACTTCTAACGGAATTTGTTGAGTTAGATCGCGTATTACTGAAAGTGTGATTTCTTGGTGTATTTGAAGTAAAAGAATTACCTCTTACACCATTATTGTACGAGTTTCTATAACTTCCATTTCTTGAACCATTGGCAGCATAGCCATAGCTTGAACCGCCTCTTCTACCACCGGCATGATAGTAATTGTTGTAATAATTACCACACCAGTTGTTATAACCATACCCATAGTATCCTCCGTACCAACTTGGGCCATACCAGCTATTCCAACCTATACTCCATGAAGGGCCGTACCAACTGTTCCAACCCCAGCCCCATGATGGACCATACCAACTATTGCCCCAATAACCACCATACCAATAATTATTCCAGTAACCATATCCCCAGTTGCTGTCATAAACATTTACGGTTACCGTTTGAGGATTACTTCCCCAACCTGAATTATTGTTATTCGCATTATAATTTTGGGTTTTGTTGATAGTGTCGTTGTTTACAGTGCTATAGTTGTCAACATCTGTAACTATTTCAGGGTTTTTATTTAAATCACTGAAGTATTCCTGATATTTGTTGCTTTGACTATTGTCATTCGAAGTAGTTTGTCTTTTATTGTCTCCGGAATTTCCATAAACGCCATCTCCGTCGTAGTAAGAACTGTTTTGATAAGACCCACATGAGGTAATGGCAAAGGCAAGAAATCCAAATAGTGAATAAATGGATACTCTTTTGCTGCGTAAATAATAAGTTTTCATATCTATAGCATTTTTATTGTTGGACTATACAAAAATAGTTAGTTTTGCTGAACTATTTAGTTAAAAAAAGTTAAACAATTTTTATGCCAAACTATTCATTATGAGTAAGAACTTAACAAAGAGAGCAGAAGACTATTCCAAATGGTATAACGAACTGGTTGTCAAGGCTGATTTAGCCGAGAATTCAGGGGTTAGAGGCTGTATGGTTATCAAACCGTATGGCTATGCAATTTGGGAAAAAATGCAAGCAGAATTAGACAGAATGTTCAAAGAAACCGGACACAGCAATGCCTATTTTCCTCTTTTTGTACCCAAAAGCATGTTTGAAGCCGAAGAAAAGAATGCCGAAGGCTTCGCCAAAGAATGCGCCGTGGTTACTCATTACCGTTTGAAAAATGACGAATCCCGACCAGGAAAGCTGATGGTGGACCCTAATGCTAAACTGGAAGAAGAATTGATTGTTCGCCCTACGTCGGAAGCTATTATCTGGTCAACATATAAAAATTGGGTACAATCGTATAGAGATTTGCCTTTGCTTATTAATCAATGGGCCAATGTGGTTCGTTGGGAAATGAGAACAAGATTGTTTTTAAGAACTGCCGAATTTTTATGGCAGGAAGGACATACCGCTCATGCCACTAAGGCAGAAGCTATCGAAGAGTCTGAAAAAATGATGCATGTTTATGCAGAGTTTGCTGAAAACTTTATGGCTATTCCGGTAATCAAAGGGTTGAAAACAGAATCTGAGCGTTTTGCCGGCGCCGAAGAAACCTATTGCATTGAAGCTTTAATGCAGGATGGGAAAGCACTTCAAGCCGGAACTTCGCATTTCTTGGGACAGAATTTTGCCGAAGCTTTTGATGTGAAATTTGCCAATCAGGAAGGGAAGCAAGAATTTGTTTGGGGAACTTCATGGGGTGTATCAACTCGTTTGATGGGAGCTTTGGTAATGACCCATTCCGATGATAACGGATTGGTTTTGCCACCTAATTTAGCGCCTATTCAGGTTGTAATTGTGCCGATTTTCAAAACAGATGAAGAATTCAATCAGATATCGGTTGTCGCTAATGAATTAGTGGTTCAGTTTAAAAAACTGGGTATTCCAGTTAAGTTTGATAACCGAACAACTCAGAAACCTGGATTCAAATTTGCCGAATGGGAATTGAAAGGGGTTCCGGTTCGAATTGCGATTGGCCCTAAAGATTTAGAAAACGGTACTTTCGAAGTAGCTCGACGCGATACGCTGACCAAAGAAGTGGTTTCAAGTGATGGAGCGGTAAATTACATTGCCGATTTATTGGAACAAATTCAGAAAGATTTATTCAATCGTGCCTTGGAATATAGAAATACGCATATAACAGAAGTTAATTCGTTTGAGGAATTTAAGGATGTTTTGGAAAATAAAACCGGATTTATCTCAGCCCATTGGGATGGGACTCCGGAAACCGAAGAAAAAATCAAGGATTTGACCAAAGCAACCATTCGTTGCATACCATTAGACCGCGTAGAGGAGGAAGGAAAATGTGTTTTTTCAGGAAGCAAATCTACTGGCAGAGTGCTGTTTGCAAAAGCCTATTAAGAAAAATTCAGAAAAAAATAGTTGCACCCTTGCGGGATTGAAAAATAGTTGTATTTTTGCAACCGCATTTTTAAGCAAAGATGGCCCGTTCGTCTATCGGTTAGGACGCCAGGTTTTCATCCTGGTAAGAGGGGTTCGATTCCCCTACGGGCTACAAAATATTAAAGCTTAAAAACGGCCCGTTCGTCTATCGGTTAGGACGCCAGGTTTTCATCCTGGTAAGAGGGGTTCGATTCCCCTACGGGCTACAAATTAGTTGTAAATTAGTTTTATAAAACAAGCGTTCAGTGTCTCGAATTTTTGTTTTATTAGTTAAAACCAAAGTGATTATTTTAATTGTGGGAGGTTTTTCTTTTTTAACTAAATAGTTTATTATTAATTACAATTAAATTACAAGAAAATGGCAAATCATAAGTCAGCTTTAAAAAGAATCAGAAGCAACGAAAAGAAAAGAGTGTTGAATAGATACCAACACAAAACAACCCGTAATGCTATCAAAGCATTGAGATTGGCTACAGATAAATCAGATGCTTCTGCAAAATTATCTACAGTTATCTCTATGATTGACAAATTAGCGAAGAAAAATATCATTCATGATAACAAAGCAGCTAACTTAAAATCTAAATTAACAAAACACGTTTCGAAGTTATAATTCAACTTGTTTTAAGATATTAAAAAAAGCACTCGATTTCGGGTGCTTTTTTTTGTTTTGCTTTTATTGGTGTTTGGATTTCAAACTTTCCATCATTTCTTTTGTTATGGGTTTTGACATAAAGTCTATAACGATAGGGTAGTTCTTGGTTTGATTTACATCATGCGGATCAATGGTTGAAGAAAGTACAATGAATTTGGCTTCTTTAAAAAGGTCTTGATAGCCACATTGAAGGTAGGTGTCCAGAAATTCCCAACCATTCATTATAGGCATGTTTAAATCGAGCAGCGTTAATTTAGGATAGGATATACTAGCGCCTGCTTTTTGTTTCTCCGCCAAATCATGAAAGTATTGGATGGCTTCTTCGCCATTTTGTGCGGTGACTATTTCTTTTGCAAATTCAGCCCGCTCAATTACTTTTTTACAAAGCATTAGCGTTATGGAATCATCATCTACACAAAAAATTTTATCTAGCATTTATTTAACTGTTTTTAAAAATAATAGTAAAGGTGGTTCCTTTTCCCACTTCACTTACTACGGTTATGGTTCCTTCCATGGCTTCTACCTGAGATTTTACAAGATATAATCCTAAACCTTTACTGTCCGGATGATTGTGAAAACGTTGGTACAAACCAAAAATTTTATCTCTGTTTCTTTCTAAATCGATACCGATTCCATTGTCTTTGAATGTTAAAATCAAATTATCATCTACTACTTGAGATGAAATGTTGACTCTCAATTGTCTGGTGGTGGCTCTGTATTTGATTGAGTTCGTGAGTAAATTTAGAAAAATACTTTCTAAATAAGACTTATTGATATTTAAAATTGTCACTTCTTCTAAATCTATTTTTAAAATAGGTTTGTGCAGGCTGATTAGGAAGCTCAGCTGGTTGAAAACATTTTCAAAAACTTCTTTAATGAGTACTTTCTCTTTCTGAATGGACGGATTATCTTTAATAATAACCACTTTTACCAAGTCATTAATAGTTTCATTCAGCAAATGCGTTGATTTGGTAAAGCCATTGATGATTTCTTTTAACTCCTGGTCTTCTATGGTCATGTCATCCAAAAGATTCAATAGCCCGGTCAAATTGGATAATGGCGCTCTTAAGTTGTGAGAAGTGATGTAGGAGAACTGTTTTAAATCCTTATTGTTTTGGGTTAATTCCCGAATAAGTTGTTCTCTTTCCTTTTGCTTTTCTTTTTCTTCAGTGACATCTCTTTGAATCGAAATCCAGTGGGAATGCTCGCCATCTTTGTTGGTTACCGGAATCATAGAGAAATTTACCCAAAACTCTTCGCCACTTTTTTTGTAGCTAATCATTTCGATAAAACACTCTTTGTATTCCTGAATGGCGGTTTTTAATTTGTCAAATTCTAAAATATCCGATTTCTGTCCAAAAAACAATACCGGTGATTTACCAATAACCTCCTCAGCCGGATAACCGGTCATGTCTGTAAAGGCAGAGTTGACGAAGATAATATTCGGAATGACATTTTCGGTAGTGTCAATATCGGTAATCATTACAGCGTCTTTGGTTTGTGTAATTACCGTTTCCAGTAATCGAAGTCGTTGTTCTTCCTCTTTTTGTTTGGTAACATCCTGAATAGCTCCAATCATTCGGATAGGCTTTCCGTCTTTATCTTTTACTAAAAATCCCCTGTCAAAAACATATTTATAAGTACCGTCAGCACATTTGAAACGGTATTCATCCTGCCATTTTTCTGTTTTTTGTTCCAAAAAGGAATATAACTTCACCGACATTTTTAAACTGTCTTCCGGATGGATTCGATCAAACCACCATTTGGAGGTTTTGCCCACATCTTCTTTCTTGTAACCAAAAACACCTTGTATTCCTTTGTTCCATACAAAACTGTCGCTTTCAATTTTCCAATCCCAAATCGTATCACTGGTAGCTTTGGCCACAATGTCGTATCGTTCGTTCGATTCGATAATCTCGTTGTTGATTACTTGCAGTTTCTGAAAAACCGATTTGTTTTTTAAATCATTTCGAAACAAAATGAACTTGAAAACAATTCCGGAAAAAAGAATAAGTACCAAATCCTCAATATAATAGTACTTGTGTAGGGTTTCAGAAGAAGAATTTGAAGAATAATTTAGTACCACTTTGTGACCTACGACAGCCACAAACATTAATATAAGGACGTATGTTAATGTTATTTTATTGGAATTATTTTTCATTACTCCAAATATATATATTTTCAAATAAGTTTTAAAATTTAAGCAAAAACTTATTAAAGATTTTATAAACTTTCGGGCTGATTTTAATAAAGTGTAAACTAATTTGTTATTGGTTTTTTATCTGAAAATAAAGTGTACCTTTGCACCCACAAAAAAGCACACATGGAATCTATTAGAAACATTGCAATTATTGCCCACGTTGACCACGGTAAAACAACATTGGTTGACAAAATTATGTATCACTGTCAGTTATTTCGTGAAAACGAGAATACCGGTGATTTAATTCTGGATAACAATGACTTAGAGCGTGAAAGAGGAATTACGATTACTTCTAAAAACGTTTCAGTTGTTTACAAAGGAACCAAAATCAATATTATCGATACTCCGGGTCACGCCGATTTTGGTGGTGAAGTAGAAAGAGTATTGAACATGGCTGATGGAGTTTGTTTGTTGGTTGATGCCTTTGAAGGACCAATGCCACAAACGCGTTTCGTGTTGCAAAAAGCCATCGATTTAGGTTTAAAACCTTGCGTGGTTATCAATAAAGTAGATAAGGAAAACTGTACTCCGGAAGAAGTACACGAAAAAGTATTCGACTTAATGTTTGAATTAGGTGCTGAAGAATGGCAGTTGGATTTCCCAACCGTTTACGGTTCGGCTAAAAACAACTGGATGTCTGATGATTTCAGAAATCAAACAGAAAATATCGAGCCATTATTGGATATGGTTGTTGAACATGTACCAGCGCCAAAAGTATCTGTAGGAACACCTCAAATGTTGATTACATCGT
Organism: Flavobacterium sp.; assembly: GCF_036741995.1. Lineage (GTDB taxonomy): Bacteria > Bacteroidota > Bacteroidia > Flavobacteriales > Flavobacteriaceae > Flavobacterium. The sequence goes on from NZ_DAINRG010000018.1 coordinate 24,244, forward strand.
TAGATTTCTCAGCATTTACAGGACGTATTGCTATTGGTCGTTTGGAAAGAGGTGTTTTGAAAGAAGGAATGCCTATTTCTTTGGTAAAAAGAGATGGTACTGTAACAAAATCCAGAATTAAAGAACTACATACTTTTGAAGGTCTTGGCCGTAAAAAAGTAACAGAAGTAATTGCCGGAGATATTTGTGCAATTGTTGGCGTAGAAGGTTTTGAAATTGGTGATACAATCGCCGATCATGAAAACCCAGAAGGTTTAGCATCTATTGCTATTGATGAGCCAACAATGAGTATGTTGTTTACCATTAATGACTCTCCTTTCTTTGGTAAAGAAGGTAAATTTGTAACATCACGTCACATCAGAGATCGTCTGACCAAAGAATTAGAGAAAAACTTAGCGATGAAATTAGGTGAAACTGATTCAGCGGATAAATTCATGGTTTTTGGTCGTGGAGTTCTTCACTTATCGGTTTTGATTGAAACCATGAGAAGAGAAGGTTACGAATTGCAAATTGGGCAACCACAGGTTATCATCAAGGAAATTGATGGTCAAAAGTGTGAGCCAATTGAAGAATTGACTATCGATTTGCCAGAAACACTTTCAGGTAGAGCAGTAGAGTTTGTTACTGTTAGAAAAGGAGAAATGCTTTCTATGGAAACTAAAGGGGAACGTATGATTATCAAATTTAATATTCCATCTCGTGGAATTATTGGATTGCGTAACCAATTGCTTACTGCTACAGCTGGTGAGGCTATTATGGCGCACCGTTTCATTGGATATGAGCCTTACAAAGGTGAAATTGCTGGACGTAACAAAGGTTCATTAATTTCTATGGAAAAAGGAAAAGCTATCCCTTATTCTATCGATAAATTACAAGATCGTGGTAAGTTTTTTGTTGAACCAAATGCCGAAATTTACGAAGGTCAGGTAATTGGAGAAAACTCACGTGGTGATGATATGAGTGTAAACGTAACTAAAGAGAAAAAACAGTCTAACGTTCGTTCGTCAGGTAATGATGAAAAAGCAAGGATAATCCCTCCGATTATTTTCTCATTAGAAGAAGCGTTGGAGTACATTCAAAAAGACGAATATGTAGAGGTTACGCCAAAATCTATTCGTTTGAGAAAAATCTATCTAAACGAAAATGATAGAAAACGCAATAAAATATAAATTGTATTTACCATAAAAAGAAACCCTTTCAGCAATGAGAGGGTTTTTTGTTAGGAGCTGTTTCCAGCTGTCCACTATATCTTTTGCGCCGGAAAACCAGCACAAAAGGATGCCGTTCCCATCTGGGCTATGGCTTTATTTTCCCAACAAAAACTGCAACGGAATGTCAAGTCTTTCACGCCAAGCCGCTTCTGAGTGGTCTTTTCCCGGGAAGAACTTGGTCACCCAGTTGGTGGCTCTATAGCCTTTGGCTTCCATAATACCATCTACTTTTCGCTGCAAGTTGCGATACAAAGCATCTAATGTTTGGTCGCCATAGTCAAAGTAAATTTTATGATTTTTGGGGTCGGGTAAATGTGTTTTTAGATAAGCATAAAACGTCTCCGGAATAGGATTGTTCTCCAGTTGATAAATACCCGTCCAATGAGTTGACAAGCACGCCGCACCACCAAATACTTTCGGGTATTCACAAATCGCATACAGCGAAATCAAACCTCCCATACTCGAACCGGCTATAAAAGTATTAGCACTGTCGGTTTTGGTCGAAAAGGTTTTATCAATAAAAGGTTTTAGTTCCGTTACCAAAAATTTCAAATAATTATCGGAAGTAACGTTGAAGTTTGTTCCAATAATACCTCTTTCAATCAAATTATTGGAAACAAATTGTTGCTGCTCAGCAGTTAGTTTCTCATAAGCCTTTTGCGGAAAATATTCGCCGTGCCGTTTCAAACCATTGTTCCAAATGCCCACTACTATGAATTTTTTGGTTTTGGCAGCAGCTATTAATTTTCCGGCAGTTTCATCTACTTCCCAAACATGTTTGTTCCAGGATAAGTCTTCGTCAAAAAGCATTTGCCCATCGTGCATATACAAAACAGCATATTTTTCTTTTTCAGAATAGCCATCAGGCAACCAAACATCCACATTTCGGGCATCCACAAATTCGGAACTGAAGTTTTCAAAACGTTTTATACTGCCCGAAGTCACTTTGATTTGTGCTGTAGAAATCATACTAATTGCTATAAATATCAGAGTTGAAAAAGATTTCATGGTTTATCGTTTTAGGGTGAAATGTCCTTTAATATTGCGTCCATCAGCCAATTGAATGGTGTACCAATAATCATCTGATGGCATGTCGTGACCATTATAGGTTCCGTCCCAGCCGGCACTTACAGGTTGAATTTGTTTCATTAGTTTACCGTAGCGGTCAAAAATATAAATGATCGAATGCGCATTAGCCGAAAGTGGACTGATACCTTGTATATTCCAATACTCGTGGAAACCATCACCATTGGGCGTAAAATAATGCGGAATTCCCATGACTGGTACTGCAATTGGCCCCACTATACCGCAACCATTTTTGTCCTGAACATACAGTTGATGCAATCCCATAGGCACATTGTTGAAGAAATTGCTATCGCGGTAAGGGCCATCAATATCATCTAAGGCATATTCATAATCACCGGAACCGGTTACTGTTACTAAGATAGAATTGATCTCGGTAAAATCGGTTACCGCTATGTCCTGAATGCTCGCTATTTCGGAACCGGTTACGGTTATGGTTCGGGTTTTAGGACAACCAAAAGAATTCGTTACGCTGACACTATAGGTTCCGGGACTATTCACTGTCAGTGTATAATTGGTGCGTCCCGGCAACAATTGTCCGTTCAAATACCATTGGAATGAATAATTCGAAGTTGGGGTTCCATCTAAAATTCCGGCATCCAGAATGGTTTGGGTTCTTGGCAAGCAAATAACAATGGCTTCTTCCTGATCTATTTTTGGTACAGGATTAACCACCAAAGGAATGACAGCCGAAACCGGACAAGTAGTATTGATAGGATTCTCAATCACTACTTTTATGTTTTGTGTGCCCGATGTAAAAGGATTGGGCAACGGACTTGACAACGGAGTATTATTGGCATCAAAATAATAAAGCGTCATACCGGTTTGCCCATTCAATATATGAGCATCAAAAGTTGAGGTGTCAAAATTGTGTAGCCCGTCCTGATCAATAGCAATTAGCTCATCATCACAAACGGTAGTTAAACTGACTGGAATAGGGAATGCCTGTGGCAAATCGTCTACAAGAAATTGCAAAGTTTCGTCATCAGAACAAGGCGTTCCGCCGGTTTGTGTGGTGTTATTGAATACTTTTATAGTTATAGTTTCAGAACCATTTACCACAAACGGATTAGGTAATGGCGTTGAAAGTTGTGTGCCATTGGCTCTGAAGTATTTTACAGTAACATTGGTTTGACCGTTTAAAACCAAAGCCTGAATTCCGCTAGTGTCAAAGCCGTATTGTCCGTCTTGATTGTCATCGCAATGACGAATAAGATTGTTAGCATTTATCGGATTGGCGAAAGGCAAAGCTTCTACCACCACATCAAATGTTTTGTATCCAAAGCAAGAATTGTCTAAAGTACTATCCACCCGAACCCAGATGGTTTGCGTGTTTGGATAGCCAATGTTTCTATAGTTTGTTGGGTCAGTAATTGCCAATGAATTTCCAAAAGCATCGGTTTCGGCTAAGAAATCGGCTTCTGTTTTATAATATTTTATAGAAACATTATTAGGTAGTATGGCCAAAAGACTATTGGTTATTGAAGTAAAATTGAAACTCGAAACCCCATCTCTATCATCATTAACCGCATCAAGATAGTCATCACATTGGTATTTATTCGGAATTACAAAATTGGCCGGAATTTGCGTTACCGAAACAATCAAGTCAATTCGCGCCACTCTGAAACAACCATTGCTGTTTTCCACTCGGGCATACACGCTGGTGTTTCCTGTAGTATAAGCAATAGGGTTGGCAATTAAAAAAGTATTGTTTTGCGTGTTCGCGGCGGCTGAAGTGGTGTAATACGTGAAGGTTTCATTAGCGTAATTAGTTGAAATGACATTATTTTTTTGCGTCAAATTAAAGATAGAAATCCCATCAGTGTCATCGTCGCATTGCTTTAGCGAAATTGGAGTTGTCACTACCGGCAAAGGATAGGTTGTCAAAATGGCCGGAACCGAATATAAGCCGCAGGTGTTGCCGGTTTTGTTCAAAAATACGCGGTATTGATACCCCATCATCGTTGGCGAAACATTGGCAACGGTCAATGAAGTGGTTGTGGCACCGGAATAAGTGGCATTGTTCGTTAGGGTAGTCCAGGTACTTCCGTTATTGGTGGAAACTTGCCATTGATAAGAGTTTACCGCACTTGAAACTACCGAAAACGTAGCCGATTGCAATTCGCAGATAGTTACATTTTGAGGTTGTGTGGTAATGGAAATAGGAGCAGCTATTACATAATTTTGACTCGGAACACCGTAGCCGCTTGCGCTAAGAACGGTTCCGTTACTATTCAGTATAGTAGGAGAATCATCACCCACAACGCCATCACCATTCATATCCACAAAACCGGCTTCAATCACATCGGTACAACCGTCATTGTCACTATCAGATTCTATATAATTGAAAACCCCATCACCATCGGTATCCCTAACGGTATAATTGGCTATGCCGCTATCGGGAGTTGTTTCAAGACTGTTGGCAAAACCATTGGTTCCCAAAGCGCCAATCATGATGCCGCTGGTATTACTTCCGTTGCCGGGACTTCCCGATTCGATGATGTCAAAAATCCCATCATTATCAGAATCATAATCCAAATAATTCGGAATAGTATCCCCATCGTTGTTGGCCGGAGTTAAACCACTGTTAAACACATCATCAATTCCATCACCATTGACATCTACGTTGGATAATGCCACCACATTTTGACCTTGGCTTTCTATAAAATCCGGTATGGAGTCATTGTCACTATCGTAATCGTTTTGATCCGCAATCCCATCGTTGTCTGAATCCAATGGAACACAGGAAGCGATTAAGCGAAGCGCTACTTTGCTATTAATTAAATCCGTAAGGTTTATATTGGTTATCGTTAGCGAAGTAATCAGATTTCCTTTGATTGAAAATGTCCCGGTACCGGGAACTAAAGGCATAACACCGTTCAAACGAAATCGAATTTCAAACGAAGAAAATTGAGTTACGCCACTTTCATAAATGCCATCATAGTTGGTGTCAATCAATAATTGATTGGTTGGATTTAAAATAGTTAAGGTTTGATTCACCGGACAGTTAACTCTAATTTCGGTGGCCGAAATAAATAAATCGGTTGCAGCCGCCACAGTTGCATACTCCAAGGATAAGCTTATCGGTTTTGTGAAGTTGGAAACGGTATAACTTTCTTTATTGTTGATTCCAGAGGTCGTTTCTGTTACAAAATTACCTAGCGCATCACCAACAATTGGAGTGGTTGCTGGAGCCCCGGTACCCGAAAAGACCGCAGCTCCTGTATAAGAATTGCTGTAGTTGCCAACGGCAATAGTTCCGGCATTTGTATTGGTAAAATTAAAATTTTGATTTCCGTATGATTCAGTACAATTGGTAATTCCATCATTATCATTATCCAAATCGATGTTGTTGTTGACACCGTCGTTGTCTGTATCCGGAGGACAATCGCTTACGGGAATATTGTCGGAATCTATGGTGGTGCCGCAGCTCGAAATGGTAGCTGATACATAATAATTGCCAGGAACGGTAGGTGTAAAGCTACTGCTGGTAGCTCCTGGCATCAAAACATTATTAAAGAACCATTGGAAAGTATCAAAAGGGCTTAACGTATTAACAGATAGCACAGAGTTTGGAATACAACTGGATTCCGAAGGATCTAATTTTGTAAATGATATTTCGGGTTTAAAAGTAAACCCAGAAAAGAATCCACCAAAAGTAGCGGCATCACTCGAGCCATAAGCTGCTAAATACAGTTCTCCAGTGGAATATACAGAGACATTACCCGTTAATCCTGTGATAACATACGTTTGGTAATTAGGATTTCCCATTACGTTATTAGGCCCATCAACAGAAGCTCCCGGCAAACTTGCTAATGTATAATTGATACCGTTAATGATAAAATTCAATGTGGCTCCTGTTTGCGTAACCATCGTTACTCTTCCGTTAAACGGCCTATCGCCAACATACTCTATGAAGGGAATGTTATCTATAACGTGAGGAGTCTGACAACTGAGAGGTGGCACAAAAAACATTTCCTGATTGGCCTGACTGGGCAAACCGTTATCGCCAACACTTTGATAAGCAAAAATGTTTTCACTGGTTCTAACGTATAAATTTCCGGCGGCATTGTATTGTGAACCATTAAGTGCCACATAATCTCCGGCATTTAATAAATAACTTGGTGTTGTAGCACCATCCAAATACACTTCGGTGTTATCTACATCAGCGACTAGAAGTATGCGCTCTACATTATCCATACCGGTACTTTTGATGAATACATATTCTTTACCGGTTCTTTCCGAAGAAACAATTTGGTCAAACCCTAAATCCAAATTTGCCATTTCGCCGTTAGTGCCGCCAAAAGAACCACAATTCACAGCAATGGGTCTGTCTGAAGTAACTAAGGAACCAATCAATCCGCCTCGATTAGCATTGTTAGGTCCTTCAACCCCTATAACATAGCTTTCGCCACTATTCAGAGTAATACTTACCGGAGCGCTTCCGGTATTGGTATTATAGAGTAGAACTCCGGGTTTAAAGTCGCTAAATGTAATATTGGTGTTGTTTTCGGTAGCCAATACAGAAATAAAAGTATGATGGATGGAGCCATAAGACGGAGCACTTTCATTGGTAAAGGCTCCAATTCTAAAGTGTGTCCCAAGCGAAGCCAAGCCTTTAGATACTAACTCTCCTGCTTGATTTCCATTGCCGGCAGTAACTCTGGCAGACACATAAATCATATCATCGGCTTCCACTATGTATCCTTTGTTGGCAAGAATTGTATTGATGCTAACTCCGGCCACATGAAGTTGTGTATCATTGCCAAAACCAATATAATGAATGTAGGGTGCATCTCTTGAAACCGTTCCAAGTATTGTATTACCACCTAATTCAATTATTTTGAAATTTATCGGATTGACATTGGGTGTGGATATGTATAAATATTGATCTTCAGAGGTAAGACTTGTAGAACCCGATAGTGGCGGGATATAATGTGTCTTACTAAATTGGGCAAAACCGGAAAAGGATAGTAGAAGAATTATAAGGGCAATACTCTTTTTCATGCGTTAAAATTAGTAATAAAAAAAAATATTTTTATCGTTTTAACGCAAAATGTCCTCTAATGGTTCTCCCATTGCCCAAAGAAACAACAAACCAATAATCATCGGCAAAAAGTTCTTTTTGGTTTAATTTTCCATTCCAACCCACTTGATTGGATTTAAAGCTATAGATAAGTTTTCCAAAACGGTCAAAAATAGTAACTACAGCATTGGGATAAAAAGATAAATTTTTTATTTGCCAAATGTCATGATAGCCATCCCCGTTTGGTGTAAAATAATGAGGGTAATCCAATACATAAATGTGTTGAACAGCATTGGGAGTACAGCCATTTTTATCTCGAACTATTACGGTATATTCATTGGGATTTACATCTGTAAAAAGAGAGCTGTCCTGAAAATGTTCCCCATCTAAGGCATATTCATAATCGCCGCTTCCGGTAACATTGATTTGAACCGAATTCCCATTTTCTGAAAAATCATTAATGTCAATGGAAGTAATTGTTGGAGAACTTGAGGCATTCACGGTAAATGTTTTAACCGCTTTGCATCCGAATGCATTGGTAACGGTTACAGAATAATCTCCTGTTGCCGTCACCGAAATGGATGCTGTAGTGGCTGAAGTATTCCATAAATAACTGCTAAAACCGGTAGCGACCGAAAGGGTAGTAGTTCCGCCATTACACAAAACCACTTCCTCGTGCTCAAAATGGGTAGGATGGAACGCAATAATTTGCAATGGAACCGGAATAATGCCATAACAATCCGGGCCATTAACAATTCGGGCATAAATGATTTGATTTGGTGCCACCGTATTGGTAAAATTATTAGGTAAAGGATTATGTTGTTGTGAAGCATCAGTGCTATCCGAATAATATTCAACAACCAAACCACTCGGCATACCATTGAGTACAGCAGGTGTTGCCAATTGATTTAAATCAATAGCCGTAAAACCATCCAGTGTCCCATCTTCATCACAAATGATAATTGGATTAACTGTGGGTAAAGAATTATGAGCCATTTGAAGTGTTACCGGAACGTATCCGATACAGCCAAAACTATTGATAACCTTAGCGACCAGTTGGTTAGTGGTATTATTTTGAAATGCTGTTGGGTTGGGGATTGCATTAGTTCCGTTTGTGGCATCCGATTGATTCAGATAATAGGATATAGCGGCAATTTGGGTGTTCCCTTGTGTGATTATCGGGTTTAGCTTCGTCAAATCAAAAGTGGCGATGCCATCGTTATTGTCATCACATTGCACTAAAGTTACCGGATTGGCTGCAATAGGATTGGTGTATTCAACCGTAACTTCTCCAACTGCCACACAACTGGTACTGTTTAATGTGATTTCTACTTTGTAAATTCCCGGATTTGCGACTGTATAAGTGGCATTGGTTTCGCCTAAAATAGGATTGCCGTTTTTGAACCATTGGTATGTATTGGTACCAGGTTCTGTTGCATCTAACACATAAGTATCACCATAACAAATCGGGTTGCCATTAGTCACTAATCTATCCGGACCTAAATCCGTTCCTACGCTAAAACTTCCACCACCTAAGAAAATAGCAGAATCGTATTGAGGATTGGTTTCATCGGCTATAACTAATTTAATATGGTAGGTTGTCCCCGGGATTACGGTTGCTTTGGCCGTCATCACGACCGTTTGACCATTGAAATTGATAGGAGCAGTACTGGAATTGTAACTTCCAAAGTAAGTATCATTTTGTGCGGCACAACCACCGGGAATCACCGGGTGAACCGTAGTTACTTTTACGGGTGTAGTAGTATTGGGAACCAAGGCTAAATTTTGATAAGGATTCGAACTCCCGGCTTGTTTCAATAAAAACGCAAAGCCATCAGAATAATGGCAAGGCGCTGTGTCATGGTATTCTTCGGAAGCAAAAATATAATCAAAACTAATGAAGCTCGTTAAAGGCGTGAAATCAAATTCTAAAACAGTAGCGTTGGAAGTATTTGAAATGGATAAAGCTTGTTCCAAATCGGAATCGCCTACCCAACCCGGAGCATCATCGCTTAGTAAAGAATCATTTGGACCTTGCGTAGAAATAGCGGCACTGGTACTAAGAACAACGCCATCTGAAAAAGGGAAGCTACTGGTTCCGGCTGAAAAATAACCATAACTTTTGCTGCCCGATAGAAAGTTTCCACCGCTGACAGTGAAATTAGTTACATTGGCGCAGGGACTATTGATTAAAACATTTTGGACTAACTGCTGTGCGGTATAGGTATCAGTAACTATAATGTTTTGTGCCAAAATAGTTTCGGAGGAAAAACAGCAACAGCCAATAAAAAATAAAAAGCTCAATACCTTCATAGCATCAGCAAAGATACTATAAATCTCGTTTTTTGATTATTTTATACGATAGGAAAATGAAGATGGCTGTCCATGCTAAAACAATTAGAATTGAGGAGAAATGAATGCTGTAATCTTTTACATTACTTTCACCCACAGCGGTTTGAATATTTTTGATAACATTCAGTCGCGTAAAAGGCTCCACTATAAGATTGCTAATCGATTCCAACGGCATGTAGGCATAGAAATCATCAACTTTTGGGCTTTTGTTAAACACTTCATATTTTAAATACCCAAAGGATATTTTTTCAATCAGAAACCAAACAAATAAAAAACCAATGGCAAAGGCAGAGCGTTTAATCAATACGCCTAAGAACAAACAGAACGAGAAGAAACCGACTAATTTCACAAAGTAAGCCAACAAATATTCTAAATCTGAGAAAACAATTCCCAATTCAGTATAAGAAGAAAAGCTATAGCCCAAGACCAATGACATGGCAAAAACAAACAGCGTAGATGTAAAAGCAAAGAGAATTACGGTTAAGAATTTAGACAGCACAAATTCCTGTTTGCTCATTCCGTCAATCAGATTTTGTTTTAAAGTTCCGTAGCTGTATTCATTGGCCATCATAGAAACGATGACTATGGCTAAAAAGAATTTAAGCAGCGCAGCAATGTAGGTGTTAAAGTGCCAAATGAAAGGGAAATTAAAAATTCCCATTTCGGCAAAATGGAGTTTAAAGTAGCCAATCTCAAGTTTGACAGAAGCTATCAAAGCAATAAAAGAAAGAATGACAAAATAACTAATAGTCAGAATTCTACTGGCGCGGTTTTTCCAGATTTTTTGCAATTCTATGGCGAGTAATCTTTTCATGATGAGGCTTTTGTTTATTTGGTTAAGGCTAAAAATTGTTGTTCTAAACTCACTTTTTTCTGAACCAAATGATTCAGGCAAATGCCTTTGTCAAAAATATATTTGTTCAATTGTCCGGCATCCATATCCTTGTTGAAATGGACGATTACTTTTCCTTCCGTTTCCGAAATTTTATCCACATCCGGATGGTTTTTCAGAAGGGTGATAAGATTGGAATTGCTTTCAGCCTGCAGTTCAAAAAAAGCACCCTGATTGGTCATGCCATCTACCGTACCGCTGTATAGAATTTCGCCGAAACGCAATACCAAAACATGGCTGCACACTTTCTCCACTTCATCCAATAAATGCGAAGCCAAAAGAATCGTCGTGCCTTGTGAGGCAATCAATCGGATAATGTCACGAATTTGATGAATCCCTTGCGGATCCAGTCCGTTGGTAGGTTCATCGAGAATTAAAATTTCAGGATCGTTCAGCAGGGCAGAAGCAATGGCTAACCGTTGTTTCATTCCCAGGGAAAAAGTTTTGAACTTGCTGTCTTTGCGATCCATTAGTCCAACAATCTCAAGTTTTTCAGTTACTTTAGAATAGTCGATGCCTTTGATTTTGCAAACCAATTCCAGGTTTTCTTTGGCCGACATATAAGGATAGAAATTGGGTCTTTCAATAATGGCGCCCACTTTTTTTAGTGCATCATGCGTTTTCATGGTGCCGCCAAACCAACTGTATTCACCCGAAGTTTTGTTGACTACATTTAATACGATACCAAGAGTAGTTGATTTTCCGCTTCCGTTAGGGCCCAGAATTCCGTAGACATTGCCTTTATGGATTTCGAGAGAAACGTCTTTTACAGCATGAATTTTGCCGTAACGCTTGTTCAGCTTATGTATAGAAAGAATAGTTGATTCCAAGGGTTAGTTTTTAAGGTTTAAAGGTATGACGATTTAAGCCTTATTTTGTTACTATTCTTTTTTTTGAAAGTAAAATTTTGCGAGGAATTGTTTTTTCAGGTTCAGATAGAAAAGGGTTTCATTGATGTCTTTCAGCTTGGAAGTCAACGTAATTTTTTGACCTCTACTGTCAACGGTGGCCTGCATTTTGCAGTTGGCGCATTCAAATTCGCTAAAGTGCTCGTTTACTTTTTTAGTCTCCACATAGCGATGTCCAAGTAAGGAACAGAGATAATTTTTTTTCACCATTCCTTCGGCTAAGTAGTTTGTTTTCATACAAATGAGGTGTTGGTTTCGGGTAGGTAAACATACTTATATAACGACAAACGGCAAAAAATAATCGTTAAAATACACATTTTTAAGCATTTATAATAAAAAATACTTACAAAAATAAATACTGTTATTTGAAAGGAACAATAACCGGTTGTCCAATCTGAAAATCAGGTAACGCCAAATCATCGTTTTTGAACGAGTTGGTTTTGAAAACATTAGTGCCTTCAAAAGGAATCGAAGGATAAAAAGAAAAGGAGATTTGGAAACTGTTAAAGACCAAGTAATCGTTATTGATTAAAACCCCTAAGCTGAATTTTGAGTAGAGACGGTCATCAAAAACTTTGTCCGTTTCGTTGCCCAATAACCCGAAAGTCATGTTGTAAAACGGGCTAAAGTGAAAGCCATGCCAATTGCCGGGAACATAGGTTTGCGTTTGAAAGGCAACGGTTAATTTTTTATTGCCATTAATCAACGGGTTGCTGAAACCACTGATGATGTTTTGATCAGAAAGTGTCACGCGATCCTTGATAATAGGAGCTCTGTGATTTCCAATGACTACAGTGGGTTTAATAAATTGTCGAATTTTCCAGTTACCGAGAGAAAGCAGGTTGGTAAAATAATTGGTTTCAATTCTGAAAGTTGTCTCTTCGGTACAGCCATTGTTGTAAAAACTGCCCCATTCGATATTGGTTCCCAAATAGCCAAAATCGAAATACCTTCCATAAGCAAACCGCCCACTGAAGTACCCGCGCCTCAAATTATTTTTATCCTGTACTCCTGCTGTTATCGCATAAACCTGCCCATACGGAACGTCTTCTATGATGCCAAAGTTGAATAAGTATTTGTCCTCGGCAAACTTTCGGGTATTCAAACCGATAGTGGCTAAATATAATTTTTCGGAAGAAAAAAACTTAGTGGAGTCATACTGTAGCGTTGGATTTTCTAAATAAGTAACATTTTTATACCCCACGGTGGTAATCAGATTGGTGGTTCTGTAATCTTCACTTTTTCCGCTAAAGACTCTGAAAGAATGTCCTGCCCAATATTCCTGTGTTTCCAATTTGAATCGTTGCTTGGCAAAAACAGCATTGTTGTCGGGCAAGGAGTCAATGTAAAATCGGTTTTCAAAATACACACCACCGGCCAATCGGGTGAAAGGAGAGAAAAAGGTTCGTTCAACCCGCGCACTTTTGGTAGTATAATTATCCAACGAATTTTCATAAATGAATGTCGTATTGATAAACGTGTTTTTAATATTACTTATCGAATACCGGGCTTTGTAGGCCGTTTGTCCGGTTTCAAATCGCTTGTTTATATCGTTTTCAAATTCGTGTCCCAAACCAAAAAAATTGCGCTCGGTAAGTTCAAAATTGGCATTGGAGTTGGAAATGGCGCCCGTAGGAATCAAACTCCAGGAATCTAAAACACGCACTGAAATATCTACGGAATCTTTACTGTTCGGAATTTCCATGGGTTTGATAATGACACTGCGAACATAGCGTTGTTTTCTAATCAAACGCTCCGATTCTTTAGCCACTAAGGAATCCAACGGTTCATTCTTTTTAAATAAAAGCAAGTTGCGGATGGTCCAGTTTTTGGATTTTACATGGAGTTTATTCCCGAATTTTTCTACCCCTTTTTCGGGTGCATCCTTATAATTATCGACAGCATAGCCAAACGGATCCAGTGTTTCTATGGTAATGTTTCGGATGATTTTGCCTTCGCTGCGGTCAAATGATTTTTTGATGAAATAACGCTTTCTTTTCGTGTTTGATGAGACAGCTGATTTTCGATTGGACCGAAATAGCAACTTGTATATAAACCGGTTTACTTTTCCTTTTTTAGAATAGGTTTCGATTTTCTTATATACTTTGACCGAATCGTTGCCGCTGTTTTTCTCTTGTGCCCGTGTAGTTTGCAAAGCAAAGAGAAGTATCAGAAATCCGAAAAGTATTTTCTTGATCATGCAGGTTAAGCCATTTTCACAAATATATAGAAATTTAGAGCCTGTTTTGTTGATTTTAACATTGCGTGTTGTTTTTCAAAAGCAAAAATCCCCAATTATTGAATAACTGAGGATTGTTTTATGAATAATGTTGCAACTTCTGCGAAGACTAGCTTTTCTGTTCTTTGTTGAAATATACTAAGTAGTAATACATTTGTTTTTCTTCGTCCCAGCCTTTTTCTACATATTTTTCGGCACTTTCCGGGTTGATGAAATCCAATTTGATTTGAATATTGGTATCCAAATTAATCACATTTTTAATCGACTTACGGGCATCCGTTACCGCGGCGTTGGCAATCGGGAAATTGGTAATGTCTTCAATGCTGTATTTTTCGCCTTTGTCAACTTTATAGTTCTTGAATTCCGGAATTAAATCAGGATTATCTAACACTTCGTTTAGGAATTTGCTTTCTTCGAATTCGTCGTTTTTGGCAAAAAAGTTTACCGAACGGTTCATGAACATCACTTCCTCTTTCTTGTCTTCGGCTGGCAATACTACATCTTTGGCAAAGCCCTGACAGAATTTTAAATATTTTTTGGTAAAGAAATTTTCATCCTGAAACGCATCCACCGAAAGGAAATGCTCCAACCAGTAACGCGCGTCATAACGGTTGCTGTCAATGGTTAATATCTTGTAACCTTCTTCTTTTTTATGGTTAAAAATCAGGCAGCCTTTGTCCAGTTTGTTGAGGTTGATTCCTTGTTGCAAAATCATTTCAAGCGTAGCGCCTTTTTCTTCAAACTGCATGAAATCGGTTTTGATTTCGCTTTTGAAAACGCCAATGGCATCGACCACATTGTTATCAATATTCAGATTGGTAATGTGCGCCACATATACTTCACCATTCTTGATGTGCGGATGATTTGATTGCTCAAAAAGGTGTTTGGTAATTTTTTTAGAAACCTCGTGAGTGTCATTTGGATTGGTAAAAATCTCAGTCGCCAAATTGAACATATCGTTGTATTCCAAATCCACATCGTGGGCAAACTGGAAATAGTTTTCTTCTTTATCCCGGAACGGTTTGAAGAAATACTCCTTTAACAAAGGAACAATTTCGTCATTCAGGGCATAAGATTGATCCGAAAGAAATATCGCTTCGTTACGACTTTTGTTTCCAACCCGGTGTATTGATAAGCTCTCAATATGAGCGTTAAATAGGTTTATCATTTTTTTTAGTTACTGAGTTACTCAGCTATTTTTTAATTCCAATTCTCTTCAAATCCGTAATCTTCAAAGCTGTCATCACCGCCAAACATATCTAAATCGTCTTCGTCTAAATCGTCTTCAAACTCAGCATAGAAATCTTCTTTTTCGGCTTCAAATTCTTTTTCTGGCGCTATAGCCGGAAGTACACCGTGGGAGAATAATAAATTAGGGTAAGTAAGACCGGTTTCTGCTTCTTCTACGGCAGCCAATTCGACTAAGAACGTCCACATGTTGATAAAATCATACACATAGATAATCTTGGTTTGGTCTTCGCTGAGCAATTGATTCAAGGTATAATCACTCATGATTTTTTGTTCGCCGGCTACATCACCGGTATCAAACATCGGAATTTCCTCTTCCTGATTCCATTGGTCGTCACAAGTGTAAAACGAAGCGACTTCCATACCGTCAAAACCAAAAGCATTGACAATGGCATTGTGCAAATCTTCTAAAGTGTCTTCCTCCTGAATGGCAATATCTCTGAAAACATCATCTTCAGCGTCGAGAATTGCTCTGAATTTATAAATCATACTCTATGTTTTAGTAAGCGTGCAAAGGTAAAATTTAATTTTAGAAATAGAAGTTGGATTGGTGATTTGTTGATAAGAATTTGCATAAAAAAACCTAGCGGTTGGCTAGGTTAAAGTTTATTTTTTTTCCGGTTGGCACATGCCTACAATCTTGTGGAAAGTATCGTGCAATGCTGTCATGGCTTTGATTATTTCATCATTGGCTGCTTTTTGCTGTACCAATTCATCTACCAATTTGGTTTGTTTTTTTAGCGATATTAAAGTTTCGATGGTTTTCGGATTTCTAAATTCCTCCGGCATGCTTTCTACCGATAAAGCTTCGGCACTTTTTACCAATAATTCGGATTGGGATTTTATGGGTTCGAGGTTTCCTTCTTCGGCCGGATGAAAGGTCTTCGACATGATTTCGTGGTAAGCCTTAATCTGTGGCCACCTCTCGGAGATGGTTTGTGCTGATACTGAATTCAATGCAAAGAAAGCAGCAAAAGCAAAGAGCGATTTAATGATTTTCATGGTTTGTTTGGGTTTTTTGGTTATGCAAGTCTAACTATTTTTATCCATTATTTGTGTTAATGAAATAAAATATTTTAACTATTGTTTGACGCCAAAACGAGTTGCCAGATTGATTTTGTTTTTAAGTTTTGTGAACTTTTTACCCGTTGGGTATTGTCGGTTGGAAGTCATGTTGTTGAAAATCAAAGCTACTGCCAAGAGAGTGAGCGATCCCACTAACACTGGAGTGATGACATACCAATACCCCAATTTTATAATAGCCGGAGAACCGGTCACGGCAATTAATGCTGTGGCACCACCCGGAGGATGTAAGGTTTTGGTGATTTGCATCATCACAATGGAAAATGAAACGGCTAAAGGTGCTGCAATCCACAAAACATCGGGAATTAATTTATAAGCGGTAACGCCAACTAAAGCCGAAATTAAATGACCACCCACTAAATTTCGAGGTTGTGCCAACGGACTTTGGATAACACCATAGACCAAAACACAAGACGCTCCAAATGAACCAATCAAAAAGATATAATCCTGCTGTGCAAATTTGTCATATTGCAAGTAAGCAATAATACCCATTCCGACAAAGGAACCCAGAAAGGCCCAAAAATGTTCTTTGAAATCTACTAAAGTTTCTTTGTAGAGTACATAGCGGGCTTTGCGGTAGTTGCGTTTTATTTTTTCGGTAGGCATTGCTGTGATTTATTTAGCGACAGCGTTATAAGTATACACCGTGAACGGGTAAATGGCTTGCGCAGTATATTTGGCAACCCAACAAGTTAACACTATCGGGAAAAACAAAGTATAATCATTGATAATTCCACAAGTCAAAAAGATAGCGGTAAGCGGCGCATTAATACTGGCACTTAGCATAGCACCCATGCCGAGAATCATAAAGTTGAGCGGAATCACATTGGCATTGAAAAAAGTATTCAAACAAATAGCCAGCAACAATCCAATGAAACCACCAATGAAAATGCTTGGCGCAAATACACCACCATCACCACCTGATGCTAATGTTACTGAAGTTACAATTGGTTTTAGAAGAATGATTCCCAGAAAAGTTAGGGCTACTGAAAGCGTCAATAGGGTATGATTGGCCAGCAGTATGTTTTCTTTGATAGCGTGATAGCCTTCGCCATAAAGCTGCGGGAGTAACAGTAATGAAGCACTTAGAATGGCTGCACCCATTATAATTCTGTTGCTGTGTTGCTTAATTTTGGAAAAGTGTTTTTTAAAGAACAGCACACTCTTGGTCAAATACACCGAATTCATACCGGCCAGTAAACCCAACAAAACAAAATAAGGCAAGGCGTGCCAATGCCAACCTTGAAGCTGCACGGGAAACAATGGTTTTTCATTTAAGAGTTGTATCATCAAATAAGCAACTGCTGAGGCAATGCTGCAAGTGAGTAGAAAAACAGCATTGATTTTCTTGGAAATGACTTCCCAGGCAAACAGTATTCCGGCCAACGGACTGAAAAATAAGGCCGTTATGCCAGCTGCTACACCGGCACAGATGAGTTCGGTTTTGTGGCGGTTGAACAGGTTTTCTTTTTCCTGTGCAATCGAGCCGATGGTAGCGGTAGCCACCACAGTAGAAACTTCAATTCCGGTAGAGCCGCCAAAGATGACCGTAATAAAACCATTAATAAAATGCGACGGGATTTTATAAAGCGGCAGGCTGTTGCGCCGTTGTGCGGTGGTTTCAAAAATTTCGCGGATGCCTTTGTTTTCTTTTTTCTGAAACAAATAGTAACGCAAAATAGAAATGACCGATAAGCCAAAAATAGGAAAGAGGATAAAGAAGTACCAATGATTGCTAGCTTTGTCTAAAAGTATCGTTTCATAATGCTCTGTCATTCGTTTTAAAATAATGGCAAGCAAGGCACTAAGGAAACCAATTACTATCGCCACAATAATCAGTTTTTGATATTTGATAAAGTGGTAGTTTTTTTTAAGCTGTGCGGTGGTATTCATCCGGAAGAACTAAGTTTTTACAAAGTTAACCTTTGAAAAAAGAAAATGCGGTTGTAAAAAAGTTAAAGTTTACGCAAATTATTCAACGCGTTTCACTTCAATTCTTTGCAGCCCTTTGATATAGCGGCGTCCGGCTTTTAGGTCGGAGGTAGAGATGAATAAGATACGTTGTTCCATGTCTTTGAGTGGTTTGCCATCCATTTCGGTCACGATGTAAAAATTGTTTCCGGCTTCGGTATTGTAGATTTCATTCCACGAAAAAACAACTTTGTAACCGTCGGACGCTGTAAATACAAAATAGAATTCGTTTAATTCTTTCGGTTTTTCATAGGTAAACTCAATAGAGGCCAGTAATTTTTTCAGCGGTATGCCTTTCATGTTTTTGACGGTCCCTTTTTCTTCGCCTTTGTGGTTGTAAAGCGTTTGGTCTTTTATGGCAACCTTAGGAAAAGTGTCCAGTGCTGTCAAAGTGAATGTTTTTTCTTTGGTTACTTTTCCTTGCACAGTTACCAATTCGGTTGGTGTTACGGTGCGTTGGGCGGTTATTGATAGGCTGGTAAGTAGGATAGTAGCAAGCAGTAGGATTCTTAGTTTCATATTAGAATTTGGATTTGGCAATTTTGTCGTGCAATTTAGTAATTTCCTGCAAAGCTGCGGTGCTGTACCATAATGTTAATTCGGCTTCAAATAATTTGGCTTTTACGGCCGGATCACTGTCTACTATGGCTTGTGCTTCTTCAATCGTACTAACATTGAAGATAAAGATACCGCGATAGTTTCTGTCATTTTTCATAAATGGCCCGGCAACGACTAGTTTTCCTTCTTTGGATAATTTGTTGATATTGGCCATGTGGCCTTCAAAAAGTTTGACTCTTTCTTCCTGAGTGGACGTAGTAAAGCTTCCGGTTTTCAGTAAGCAAAACACATAGGTTTTCATGCCGTGTTCATCGGCATTTAGGGCTTTGGCTTTCGCTTCATCGTAGTCAGGATTGGGCTGTTGTGCGTAACCCATTGCTGTGATAAGAAGTAGCAGGAGTAGTATGTTTTTTGTCATGATAACTATATTTTTATTCTTTTTGAGTTCCTTTCCAATAAAATTCTTTACCACATTCTTTTGAAACAAGCTCCGTTATTTGTCTGCTAACTTCTTTTAATGTTTTGTTTTTCTTTTTTTCAGCGTTAGAAATAAACAAGCTCGTACCTTCAAATTGATGAATTTTTACAGTTTTGTTATTCCATAATTCAACATGCATGTAAAGTAAGAATAATGGTCTTTTATATGTTCTTCCTCTATGATAGTCAGTAACCGTGATGTCTTTAGCTCCTAAATCAAATTGTTTGATTTCGCAAAAAGTAAGATGTACTTTTTTGAATAGATTTAGCTTTATTCTTAACTGCTTTTTGGAACTACTTACATAAAATACATTTTCGGTTGGCTTACTAAAAGTTTCAATAGAAACAACTAAAAAATATAATCCAAAAAGTAGGAGGCAGGCTGAAAAGAAACAACCAATAATTACATTTGTATCTACTTTTTCATGTATCAGGTAATAGATTAGCTTATAATCAAAGAAAAGAATGGGTATCGCTATCATAAAGTAAACGATGATATAAAAGATATCTTTTGGGCTTCTTTTATAATCAATCTTTAAGTCTCCGTTTTTAAGTTTTTCAATTGAATAACTTCCAATATTGTTTTTCATTTGGGGCATTCATCGTGTTCTAAATTTTCCTTGCTAATTTCTATCGCAGCAATTTGAGATGTCAGAGCCGGTTTTAATCGCGTGGCTACTAATCCTCAGCAGCCCTTGTTTTGGCTAAAGTCACGTTTAAAAAGGATCTTATTATTTTGCGCAATATAGTCGCCCGATAGAATCAAATAGGGATGATTAGGCGAATACCCTGCGCTGCGGCTTCTTATAATTATTTTGTCGTTTACTTTCAGGTTTTTTAACGACTCAAAATCCTTAGGAATAAATTGCATCATGTAGGCTTCGCCATTAATCCTGACTATAAGCCATTTTGGTCCTGATGTTTTGGCGTTGGGACGCTGAAAAGTAACAGAGGTTACCACGGCCTCCATATTGGTGAAATCCTTTATGTACTTTCTTATTTTATCATGATTGGCATGCACCTTTTTACCCTCAGGAGAAACCGTCCATTCTTTGTACTTTATACCGTCGGGAGAAGCCTCCCATTTTTTCCGGCCATCTATCAGGCGGGCTTTCCTGTCAGCAATGGACAATGGCTTTGGGGATGGCTCAGTTTCATTTTTAATTTCACGATTAGCCAATACTAGTCCGCTCACCACAACCAGCGTTAAGAGTAGCCCATAGATGGTTTTTTGTATATGTTTCATATCCTAAATTTTAGTTTTAGTATGGTTTGTTCTTTTAAAATTACCGCCACCGGAAGAATTAATCTCTGTTAAAGATAAAGTTTTTTCGTGAAGAAAATGTCAAGGGAACTAAGCAACCTAGTTATTGTGCAAAACTGCTGTTATGGCTAGGCTTTTTTACCATTCCGCGTTATGTTTCAGTAACTTTGGATCAATTTTTCGCTTTATGTATATATATCTAAACTCATTTTTTTTCTCCAAAAAAAGTGTGTCTCCACTGAATTTAAACTCCGTTGTTCGAATTCCGAGTTCCCAACTCATTTGTCCGACTTGCGTAAACATATCACCTAAAACTTTGTTTTTTCGTTTGTAAAGTACGCCTCTCCATCCAGTATAATTTGGATTAAACATGTTTTGGCTTAATTCTGGCTCAAGTCTATCTAAATGAAACAAACTAAAGTTACCATTTTTATAAAATCGATATACATCATACCAATGATTGTTGTTTTGAGAATTTTTTCTCGCCAATATATTTGGTTGTTTTTCGTAACCTATATAAAAATTTGTGTCGTATTGTTCATAAATTGCTGTTGTGTCGATTTGTTCCAAAATTGATGGGTCAAAGTAAATTCTATTATTAAATACTTTTTGGTTTAAAGGCGCTTTGGTGTGTCCATTTTTGAGTATAGTTGTTTTATAACAACTAACGAAAGAGGAAAGAAATAATATGAGAAGTAATTTTTTCAAATGATTAGTGTTGTCGAAAGCTTAGCCATAACTATCAAATCCCACAAGTTATATCCTCTTTTGTGGTTCTGGATTACTAAAATAAAAAACTTTACTTACAAAACCTTTTTCTGTTGGTGTTTACTTATCAACATACTGTTTTTTAGACTTAATTTCAGCGGTTATTTTTGTAAGAAAAAATAATTTTTTTTGGGCTAGTTTCGTCCTTTGTTTGGGTCTTGTTCGGCAGGAAAAAATTTTGCCGAAATTGTACCGAAGAAATACCGAACGAAACCCGAACAAAACCCCTATCAAATTTGAAGTAATTTTTGATGTATAATCTTATAAAAAATTTGATTTTTCTAATTTTTAAAAACAATTCATTTTTGTAAGAAAAAATAAATTCAGGGTAGTGTTTTTTCAAGCGATTATACAGCGGTTT
>NZ_DAINRG010000019.1:0-42058 GCF_036741995.1 Flavobacterium sp.
ACGTAGTTGGCAAAGGAGCCAAAGCTTGTCCGGAACAAATGGGTGCTACAGCAGTAAAGGTTGGCGTAACATTTGGATTGACTGTTATGGATAACGTCGTAGTTACTGCACATTGCCCGGCTGTAGGTGTAAAGGTATATACTGTTGTAGCGGTATTATTCAAAGCGGGTGACCACGTTCCGGTAATACCATTGTTTGATGTAGTAGGTAATGGAGACAAAGGAGCTCCGGAACAAATTGGTCCAACTGCAGTAAATGTTGGCGTAACATTTGGATTGACAGTTATGGTTAAAGTCGCTGTGGTCGCACATTGCCCGGCTGTAGGCGTGAAAGTATATAATGTTGTAGCAGTATTATTCAAAGCGGGTGACCACGTTCCGGTTATACCATTATTGGACGTAGTTGGCAAAGGAGCCAAAGCTTGTCCGGAACAAATGGGTGCTACAGCAGTGAATGTTGGCGTAACATTTGGATTGACAGTTATGGATAAAGTTGCAGTGGTTGCACATTGCCCGGCTGTTGGTGTAAAAGTATATAGTGTTGTAGCTGTATTATTCAAAGCGGGTGACCATGTTCCGGTTATTCCATTAGTAGAAGTTGTTGGCAAAGGAGCCAAAGCTTGTCCGGAACAAATGGGTGCTACAGCAGTGAATGTTGGTGTAACATTTGGATTAATAACAATGGTCATCGTAGTTACAGAAGCACATTGACCTAAATTTGGCATAAACGTATAAGTAGTCGTAGTAGTATTATCCAAAGCTGGTGACCAAGTTCCTACCTTTCCATTGGCAGAAGTCGTTGGCAAAACCGGTATCGCCTGACCCGAACAATAGGGTCCAACTTGAACAAAAGAAGGAACCGTAGTAGAAGCTGAAAGTGTCGGAGCACAAACGCCATTCCATGTTAATGTAAAACTAACGGTTTGACCTTGCGCCACATTTGGAACCCAAAAATTGGATGGTGAAATCCAAACTCCTGAAACAGAAGGTCCTCCATCAATAGAATAAGTATACGTATAATCGGTTTGTCCTATGTTATTAAAATCAAAATTGACCGAATTCGGATGATTAATAGGATCACTTATCGGATTACAAAATAGTTGTGGAGGTCCTGATGGTGCTGTATTGGTTACAGTAACCGTTATCATTGCTCTTGGTCCTTCGCAACCACCAACGGTCTGACTTACATAGTAATTCACGGATCCTAGAGTTGTTGTAGATGGGGTTGGTGCAGTAGCAGAGGCTACTCCTCCAACGGCATTGGTTCCGTACCAATTTAAGGTTCCTCCGGCACTTGGTGTTGCTGTCAATGGAACAGCTACAGCATTTTGGCAATAAGTAACCGGTGAAGTTACTGTTGGCGCTGCTGCAACCGAAATTGGATTCACTGTTAATGGAATAGGATTGGAAATACAACCTGAAATCAAATCTTTGATTTGAGCATTATAATTGCCCGGAATCAACCCACTAAATGTAGGGCTGGTTTGATAAGTGGTTCCTGCATTAACACTGTATTGATAACTGGCTAAAAAGTAACTCCCCACATTAGTATAATCCTGAGGGTCTAAAGCTGTCCAATCAGCCGGATTCCAAATTAAACTGGGATGTGTTACGGTAGCTAATCTTCGATAAGTATATCCTGCCGCACCAGCCGGAGTAAAAGCGACACCATCTGTTCTTCCCCATAGATCTATTTCAACATTAGCGCTGGTTGTCAATCTTATGTTATCATCGGTATTCACTCCGCCACAAGCTGCAAAAACCAAATTAGGAGTAACGCCACCCTGATTAGTAGCACTACCCACAGCTATAACAACAACAGAATTATTAGCTAATGTTCCTGATAATAATAAATCACAAGAAGGTAATGCATTACCGTTATTATATACTTTAAGTCTATAATTGGCTAAATTTTTTGTAACGCCAGTTCCGTTAAAAATTTCAACATAAGTCAAGGCTCCAACATCTTCATCGGTAACTTCTGAAATGAATAAATCGGAAGGAATTGGAATGGGAGATGGATTAAGAGGACTAGTAAAAACAATGGTTCCGGTTGGAACAGCGCAAGTGGGTTGTTGTGTTACACTTACCGTTGGTACCGGACAAGGCACTACAGCTATCAAACTAAAATCATCTAAAGCAAAATCGTTACCGGCACCACCGCCAGCAGTTTGAGTATCTGTTATCCAAATTTGGGCGTTATTAGTAGTAGCTGTCCAGGAATAAGTAACTTTTGTCCATGCCGAAGGGTTTCCGATAGGACATGTAGCTGAACCGCCTACTAAAACAGGTGCTGTTGTCGTTCCATTGGTATTAATGCCAATGACTGCCGAATTACCGGCATTATTAGTCGCAGATATGGATCGAATCCAATACGAAAATTGATAAGTTGTACCACTAACCACTCCAATAGAAGAGCCATTTAGTAATTCCCAAATTTTATCTCCTCCATTGCCGGAGCCGTCAACCACCATCATTTTACCGGCACCGCTATGATCTGTGGTGTGAGCAAAATTGGCCGTATTCATAGTAAACGAATCGGCTATAATGTTGTATTCTCTTGGCGCACTGTTTCCCACAGTGGCCGGAAGAAAATAGTTGGTTTGGAATCCAGTTCCACTTCCACCACTTTCGAAATCTCCATTCACCAACAGATTTTGGGAAAATCCACTAAAGGAAAATAATGCTATTGTTACTAATACTATTTTATGTAAAAGAGTAGTTATCTTCATATTTAAAAAACTTTTAAGTAGGTACCTGATTTATTTGGGTAATCACCAAAAAACAAAACCCAAAGATATTGATTTTAACGGCTGTACCCTATTTTTTTGAAAAAATCACAATAAAAAACCTCATTAAAATGAGGCTTTTTAATCTATTTTTCTATTTTTCTTCTGTTTCTTTCGAGCTTCAACAAGTTTAATTCCCTACTTGTTTGACCCGCTACAGAAGTGTTTTCTTCGGCTCTTCTGATGAGATATGGCATCACATCACGAACAGGACCAAAAGGCAAATACTTCGCCACGTTGTAGCCGTGTTCTGCCAAATTGTAACTGATGTTATCGCTCATACCATACAATTGCCCAAACCATATTCGGTTATCGTTTTTCAAAATGCCTTTGGCTTGCATTAATTCGATCAATTTATAGGAACTTAATTCGTTGTGCGTTCCAGCAAAAATGGACATTCTATCTAGATTATCCATCATGTAAACCACAGTAGCATCATAATTAACATCGGTAGCTTCTTTGCTTTCGCAGATGGGAGTTGGATATCCTTTTTCTTCAGCACGTTTGTTTTCCTTTTCCATATATGCACCTCGAACCAGCTTCATTCCTATGTAAAAGCCTTCCTTTTTGGCCACTTCATGTAAATTTTTCAAATAATCCAATCTATCCCAACGATAGAGTTGCAAGGTATTGAAAACTATAGCTTTTTCTTTGTTATATTTTCGCATCATTTCGGTTACCAAATCATCAGCAGCTTCCTGCATCCAGCTTTCTTCCCCGTCAATTAATAAGGCTACGTCTTTATCGTGAGCAGCTTTGCAAACCAAATCGAAGCGCTCCACTACTCTATCCCATTCTTTTTGTTCGTCAGCAGTTAGCGGTTGCTTTTCGCCTAATTTTTCATATAAATAAAACCGTCCAAAACCAGTTGGCTTAAACACCGCGAATGGAATTGCCTGACGCTCTTTGGCAAATTCTATGGTTTTCAACGTCATTTCTAAAGCAGCATCAAATTGTTCTTCTTCTTCTTTTCCCTCGACAGAATAATCCAAAACCGATGAAACGCCTTTGGTATACATTTTATCCACAACAGAAAGGCAATCTTCTTCAGTTGTTCCGCCACAAAAATGATCAAAAACAGTAGCTCTGATTAATCCTTCCACAGGCAAATGTGCTTTCAAGGCAAAATTGGTAACTGCAGTTCCGATACGCACTAACGGCTCGTTATCAATCATTTTGAATAAAAAATAAGCCCGGTCTAATTCGGTATCAGTTTTAAGGGCAAAAGCCACTTTGGTATTGTTGAAAATCTTTTCCATTTTTTTCTAATAATCCGACAAATATAAAAAGAGTTTTAAGAATTGTTTCATTTTAAAAAACTAGTTTTAAGTAACGATTTTATCCAGCTATTAGAGTAAGTGTATTTTGGGAAATATTAATTTGTTAACTAATGCAACCATAAATTTCTATACTCCTGATTCTTATCATAATCCTGTGCCTGCTTCTCGATATTAAAATAGCGATTGCCTCTTGGATCATTACCAACTCCAGCCAAATAAGCCCAATTTCCCCAATTACTGCACACATCATAATCGATTAGCTGTTGCTCAAAATAAGCGGCACCATAACGCCAATCGAGTTTCAAATCGTTACACAAATAACTCGCTACATTTTGTCGGCCACGATTGCTCATGAAGCCGGTTAATTTAAGTTCCATCATATTGGCATCAACAAAATCAACTCCAGTTTTTCCATCAATCCAGCTTTGCAACATCTGAATATTGTGCTTATTCACTGCAATTCCTTTGTTTTGGATTCCGGCTAATTGAAAAAATTTGGTGTGGTATTTCTTCATCATAAATCTGAAATAATCGCGCCAAAGCAATTCAAAAACCAACCAATAAGTTGATTCGTTGGCTTCGTATTGCGTTTCGTATTTTTTGAGTTCAAAATAAATTTCTCTTGGGGATAAACAACCTAGTGCTAACCAAGCGGAAAATTTAGAAGAATAATCGGCTCCAATCATCCCGTTGCGTGTTTCTTTGTAGTTTGATATTGATTTGGTTTCAAAAAAATAATGTTGCAAACGCTGTAACGCTTCTTTTTCTCCTCCTTTGAATGGAAGAACAGCTCTTGAATCAATTACAATTTTATTCAAACCCAAATCAGACAAAGTGGGCAAATTGATTTCCGGAATTTTAGGTGAATTAATGGCTAAAGGTTTTTCAAAAACACTTCTGATGATGGCATCTTTCTCAGTTTTTTTTCTGAAATTGGTAAAAACATCCGGAATATCTTTGATGGAAAACGGCAAATCTTCGGCATGGTATAAAGTACTGGTGCTGAGTGTTTCGAATTCGCATCGCAATTTAAAAAGTTCCGCTTGAACCAAAGCTTCCGTTTGCTTTTCCTCGTGGGCAACTTCGCGTTTGGCAAACACTTTATACGCTTTATATTCTTGCACAATTTTTGGAATTTCAACTTCAGGTTTTCCTTCTAAGAGGAGTAATCCGGAACCCAATTCTCTTAAGTTTTTATCTAAATCGGCTACGGATTCTACTAAAAATTTTGCTCTGAAACTGCCTGTTTTTTTGAAACCGTATTCCGTGACTTCAAATTGAGCTTCATCAAAACAATACACAGGAATAATTTCATCACTCCATGCTATTGCTTTTACGAGTGTTTCATTATCATGCAACCGCAAGTCGGTTTTAAACCAAACTATCGCTCTTTTCATAATTCATTTATATTTTTCAAATAATAATCGGCTTGTTCTAACAAAGCACTTTTGTCTTCGGGTTTCATTTTTCGCCAAACGTTGTACATCATTCCGATGCGAGGATTTTGGGCTAATTTGTCCTCATGTTTGTCGTAGAAATTCCAGTACAAGCTGTTAAACGGACACGATTTTTCGCCAGTTTTTAATGTCTTTTTATAGAAACAACTGCCGCAATAATGACTCATTTTATCAATATAAGAAGCGGAACTTACATAGGGTTTTGTGCCCACGATTCCGCCATCGGCAAACTGACTCATGCCGCGTGTGTTCGTAATTTCGACCCATTCAATGGCATCAATATAAATCCCGAGATACCACGCATCGACTTCGTCAGGATGAACTCCGGCCAATAAAGCAAAGTTTCCTGTAATCATTAATCGCTGAATGTGATGCGCATAAGCATAATCCAAGGATTGTGAGATAGCATTTTTTAGACAGTTCATTTTGGTTTTTCCCGCCCAAAACCAATTGGGCAATTTTTCGGTATGATTGAAGAAATTCGAAGAAGCATATTCGGGCATTTTTAGCCAATAAATTCCACGCATGTATTCGCGCCAACCGATAATTTGTCGAACAAAACCTTCGAGCTGGTTGTATTCTATTTCATTCTTTCGGTTTTCCCATTCTTGTATAGCGCTATCGATTACTTCTTTTGGCGAAATCATTTTAACATTCATAGAAAACGAAATTCGGGAATGATATAATGACCACTCGTTTGGCGTCATAGCATCTTGATAAGAACCAAATAAAGGCAAACATTCAGCCACAAAAAAATCGAGTAAGGCAAGTGATTGCTCTCTATTTATGGGCCAAACAAAATTAGCAGCATCAATAGTTCCGATTGTGGAAACATCTGTACTGCTTAGTTCTGAAACAATATGGCTAACGTCATTATTAAAAACTAATGGTGGCGTTGGTTTGTGATTCACGGGCAACTTTTTTCGGTTATCTTCATCGTAATTCCACTGACCGGTTGTGGGTTTATCGCCTTCCATCAATACGTTGTGTTTTTTTCTCATGGCACGATAAAAGCTTTCCATCAAGTACATTTTTTTGCCTTCAAAAAAGTTGCCTAATTCTTCTCTTGTACTGAAAAAATGCTCGGTATCATAAACAGCATGTGGAATTGAAAGTTGAGCACAATAACTTTTAAATAAAACATCTAATCGGTATTCATCGGGTAATTGATACTCAAATTGGGTAAAATTCCCTTGAGTTATTAATGCATCTAGGTTCTTTTCGAAAGACTGCAAATTGCTTTCATACGTTAAATGAATGTATATCACCTTATGCTTTTTCGACTGTAATTCTGTTGCAAAAGAACGCATCGCACTAAAAAAACCAACTACTTTTTGAATGTGATGGTGTGCATAATCGGTTTCGGTTCTGATTTCCATCATTACATAAGTAACCGTATTATCGACGGTTTTGAACCAAGAATGATTTATGTTTAGCTGGTCACCTAAAATTAAGCGAAGTGTTTTTTTAGTTTCCATTTTTATTGCCTCTGCATTTATCGCTACAATATTTGACTTCATCCCAAACTTTCTCCCATTTTTTACGCCAGGAAAAAGGTCGATTGCAAACCACACAAATTTTGCTAGGTAAGTTTTGTTTTTTTGTTCCGCGCATGAGTTGTTTTATTTGAATTGGGATTGGTTACGTGCTTTTTCAGAATTCGTTTCCCCTCTGCTTTGACTTCATCCGTTTTGCGAAAACTCCAGATAATATCGCTGGCAAATTTTCTGGTGGCTTCAATATCTACGATTGGTTCAGGATAATCTTTACCGATTTCACATTGATACAATTGTTGTTCAATCAAGCTCAATTTCCATGGTTCGTGAATTAAATTTGAAGGAATATTTTCTAGTTCTGGCAACCATTTTTTGATAAAAATTCCGTCGCTATCGTGTTCTTCTGAATTCTTAATCGGATTGTAAATTCGAACCGTATTGATTCCGGTAACACCTGATTGCATTTGCAATTGTGGGTAATGAATTCCGGGTTCATAATCTAAAAACTGTCTTGCCAAAAAATGTAATTCGCGCCAATCCTGCCAAAGATTAAACACAAAAAAAGAAACCACCATCGCTCGCATTCTAAAATTGAGATAACCGGTTGCAACCACACAACGCATACAAGCATCAACAATAGGAACTCCGGTTTTTCCTTCTTGCCAAGCTTGAATGTAAACTTCATTTTTAGGTTTTATAACAGTATCAAAAGCAGTGTTGATGTTATGAAATTCCATGCGACATTCGTCTTCAAATTTTTGCATAAAATGACAATGCCAATGTAGTCGCGATACAAAATTGAGCATTGCTCTTTTGTTGGAAGCTTGCTCATAAAACTGATTGGTATATTGATAAACCATACGCATACTGATATTGCCATACGTCAAATAAGGCGATAAGCGGCTGCAACTTTTTCGACTCAAATCGGGTTTAGAAATATGCTTACTGTAATTAACATACCGTTCTTTTACAAAACTGTCTAAATACCGCCAGGCCCAATATTCGCCTCCTTGCTGGAAGTTTTTGTTGCGAGTTGTGATTTCATTATTTAGATTTTCTCCTTTTACATTGTCGTATAAATCGGAATCTAATTTTTCAATTTTTAAAGAATGTAAATCAATTATTTTGGGCGTATCCCGCATTACATTTTCCCAACGCTTGTCCCAATCTTTTCTGGATTTTAATTTTCGAATGACGCCATGCAGTTGATATTCCTTCCACTCGATTGCATTTTCAGCAAAGTACTTTTGCATTTCAATATCTCTATCAAAGGTTACTTTGTTGCCAATTTCCTGATGTGAAAAAACAGATTTTACGTCATAAACCTTAATGATTTCTTCGAAAACGGTTTTCACTTCATTATGAAAAAAATACAACGTTGCATTAATAGGATCTAATTGTACTTGCAAACCTTGAATTGATTCATAAACAAACCGCCAATGTCTCACATCTGAATCATCATAACTGATTACAGAAGGCTCGAAACAATAAAGCAGTAAAATGGGCAAATCCGATTGTTGTGCGTAAAATAAAGGCTCATGATCTGTGAATCGCAAATCTCTTTTAAACCAGACAATATTTATGGCTTTTTTATCCAATGCTATAGAATTGAAGTTAACTCTTTATTCGGTTTTGCATAACTCAATCGGTCTAATTGAATGGTTTTGTGATAACTATCCAATCCGGAACAGGTAATCGTATTCGCTTTTTCTAAATCGATAAACCCGTCTTTACTTAGACACTTTTCGGGGAAATACACTTCGGCAATTTCACCAATAACCATAATGGTAGTATTGATGGTGATGTCTATTTTTTCCCGGAATGCCATTCCAATTTGCACCAGACTTTCTTTGACAAAAGGTGCTTTAAAATCATTTTTATATTCGGGTGTTAAGCCAGTTTCATCAAATTCAGAAATTTCTTTTTCATAGCGCGCTGATGTTTGATGTGCTTGTTGATAAATGGCTTCGTTAATATGATTCAAAGTATAAAAACCGGTTTCCAGAATATTACTTAACGTATTACGCTCGGGCGGACTTGGTCTAAAAATGAGCGCTATTAAAGGTGGATTGGCACCTATATGAATTAAAGAACTAAAAATTGCAAGGTTTGTTTTTCCATCTTTAGCAACAGTTCCAACAAGTGAGACACTTTTAAAGCCTCCTAAACTATTTATAAAATGGACACGTTCTTGTTTATCCATTGCCATTATCGCATCCAAAGAAATATGTTTTTGCATGGTATTGTCTATTTGTAATTACTGAAAAACACTATCTTTCTTATTTAATACAATCCATTTCTTATCACTATTTAATTTAAAAGTACCAATGTGTTCCTTATTCCATTCTTGTGGAGAAATTAACGATAGAAAATTGATACTGTCATCGCCTCTGTATAAATGATAAATTTCACCAATAACAGGCTCAAATGAAAACTTCGCACTGTAGACTAATTCATTCCATTCGTATTCGTTCATTAAATTTTGATATCGCATTTTGAGTTCATTGAACTTATCCTCAAACTCTTTATTAACAGCGCTAATCCCTCTACTTTTCCAGGAAACGACATCATCAACTTTAATTATTGGAGCTCCAACATTTGTGGCATAAGGTAGTAGACTGGCATGGTACCCATGTTGATCCGAAAACACTATATTATCAGGTCTTTCTTTTTCCATTTTACACTTAATATAATTATCTTTTTGAAATTTTATTATTGGAAATCGCGCGTTGCAACTTGCATTTAAATCTATCGATTCCTTCAACACGTTTTGCCAGATGCTTTGTTTTACACTTTTCAACGCGTTTCCTCCAAAGTTTGTAGCTGCTAAATTTGAGTTCTCGTTTCATCAACGCTTTCACATCAGCTTCAGCCAAGCCAAATTGAAATTGAATTGCATCAAAAGGAGTTCGGTCTTCCCAAGCCATTTCAATGATTCGATCAATAGCTACATCGTCTAAATTGGTTTTATTAGTTACGGTCACTTTGTTTATACTTTTTAACAAATAGTTAAACAAATTTAAAACTTATTTATCACTAAAAAACAAAAACCTATTACAAAAACTTATGCTGTTATTAGAAAAAAAATTCCTTATTTTGCTGCATACTTTTTTGACAATGATGCAATCAATAGCCGCCAATGGTTACCCCATTTTATTCAGTGAAAACGGATATGAATTTCTGAATACTTTTATAGAAGAGAACAAGTATTCCACTATTTTCATTTTAGTAGATACCCATTCGAATGAATATTGCTTGTCAAGATTTCTTCCTTTTTTGGCAACGGAAAAAACCATCGAGATAATTGAAATTGAAGCCGGTGAAAGCGAAAAAAACATCAACACTTGTGTAGAAATCTGGACTATCCTTACCGAACTTGGTGGTGATAGAAAAAGTCTTCTAATCAATATTGGCGGCGGCGTGATTACTGATATTGGCGGATTTGTAGCTTCTACTTTTAAAAGAGGCATTGACTTTATTCACATACCAACCACATTATTATCCATGGTAGATGCCTCGGTTGGCGGCAAAAACGGCGTGGATTTAGGAAATCTAAAAAACCAAATCGGTGTGATTACTGTGCCGAAAATGGTGCTGATTGATACCGAATATTTGTCAACCTTACCACAAAACGAGATGCGTTCCGGATTGGCCGAAATGCTGAAACACGGCTTGATTGCGGATGCCAACTATTGGGCACAATTTAAAGATTTGAGTCAGGCTGATTTTGCTGATTTTGATGGATTGATTCATCGTTCCATCGAAATTAAAAACGAAATCGTAATGCAGGACCCTACCGAAAATGGTATTCGAAAAGCTTTGAATTTTGGTCATACTTTGGGACATGCCATCGAAAGTTACTTTTTGGAAAGTGACACTAAAAAAACCTTGTTACATGGCGAAGCTATTGCCGTTGGCATGATTTTGGAAAGTTATATTTCCTGGCAAAAAGGATTGCTTTCGGAAATGGAATATGTAGAAATCAAAAATACTATAAATGCCATTTTTGACACCATCGTTTTTGAAGAAAACGACTTGCAGCCGATATTCGATTTACTTATTCACGATAAAAAAAATGAGTACGGAAAAATTCAATTTGCATTGCTTGATTCCATTGGAAATATCAAAATCAATCAAGAGGTTGATTCTGAATTGATTATAAAATCATTTGAAGATTATAAAAGCTGATATATTTTTAAGCATAATAGTTGCAATTCGCGAATTTTATTTTTTACATTTGCCCAGATGAAAAAAAGTGCCAACACTTCTGTTTACAGCCTTTATAGTCAAGAAACTACTAACAATTTCTTAGCTATTCCCAATCATTTTTTTAGACAAAAAAGTGATTTTACAGCGTTGTGTTCACCCATCACTTTTTTGTTTCAGGAAAAACTCCCGATTATTTACGCTAATATTAGAGTTTGAATGCAAGATTACTTTGTTTGTATAAAATAATTAATCTTCTATTTCACATCCTCAATGAACACTAAATATTTCGACTTAATCAATCAAACATTCTACTTTCCACAAGAAGAATTCACGCTTAACAAAGACAACCTTCAGTTTCACAATATCGATTTGATGAAATTGGTAGAACAATATGGCACGCCGTTAAAATTCACTTATTTACCGCAAATTTCAAACAACATCAACAAAGCCAAAGGTTGGTTTAGAAAAGCGATGGAAAAAAATAAGTACGAAGCCAAATATTACTATTGCTATTGTACCAAAAGTTCGCATTTCAGCTTTGTGATGAACGAAGCCTTCAAAAACAATATTCATATCGAAACGTCATCGGCGTTTGACATCAATATTGTAGAGAATTTAATGGCGCAGGGCAAAATCAACAAAAACACTTATGTGATTTGTAATGGTTTCAAAAGAGAACAATATATTGAAAACATTGCGCGTTTGATTAATAATGGCCACAACAAAACCATTCCGATTATCGACAATTTTGAAGAATTGGATTTGTTGCAGGAAGCCATCGATGGTAAATTCAAAATCGGAATCCGAATTGCTGCTGAAGAAGAGCCAAAATTTGAGTTCTATACTTCTCGTTTAGGCATTGGATATAAAAACATCGTTCCCTTCTACAGAAAACAAATCGAAGAAAATAAAAAAGTAGAGCTGAAAATGCTGCACTTTTTCATTAACACCGGCATTCGCGACACAGCCTACTATTGGAACGAATTGCTGAAATGTATGAAAGTGTATGTGGCTCTGAAAAAAGAATGCCCTACGCTGGACAGTTTGAACATTGGCGGTGGTTTCCCTATCAAAAATTCATTGGCTTTTGAGTACGATTACCAATATATGATTGACGAAATCGTAAACCAAATCAAAATCTCCTGCGAAGAAGCCGAAGTAGATGTCCCGCATATTTTTACTGAGTTTGGTTCGTTTACCGTGGGCGAAAGTGGCGGTGCTATTTACCAAGTGTTGTACCAAAAACAACAAAATGACAGAGAGAAATGGAACATGATTGACTCATCATTCATTACTACCTTACCTGATACTTGGGCAATCAACAAACGTTTTGTAATGATGGCCATCAACCGTTGGAACGATACTTACGAGCGTGTCCTTTTGGGAGGTATGACTTGCGACAGCGATGATTATTACAACTCTGAGCAAAATATGAACGCGGTTTATTTGCCAAAATACAATAAAGAAAAGCCTTTATACATTGGTTTCTTCAATACCGGCGCGTATCAGGAAACAATTGGTGGTTTTGGCGGATTGCATCACTGCTTGATTCCGCAACCCAAACATATTTTGATTGACCGTGACGAAAATGGAATTTTAGCCACTGAGATTTTCTCGGAACAACAAAACTCTGATGATGTCTTGAAAATATTAGGCTACGAGAAGAAATAATTAGCCCAAAAACTATTACTTTTAACATAATTAAATTAGAAAAACAGTTTGTGGTTTTAGAAAAAAAGTTTTTCTTTGAACCGCAAACTACAAACAACTATAACACAAAATGAGCAAAGGACCAATCAGTCAGTTTATAGAAAAAAATTACCTTCACTTCAATGCAGCCGCACTTGTTGATGCAGCCAAAGGATATGAAGAACATTTACTTGACAATGGTAAAATGATGATAACGCTTGCCGGCGCGATGAGTACGGCAGAATTAGGCAAATCGTTAGCCGAAATGATTCGTCAGGATAAAGTACATATTATTTCCTGTACCGGTGCCAACCTGGAAGAAGATATAATGAACCTGGTGGCTCACAACTCCTACAAAAGAGTTCCAAATTACAGAGATTTATCACCGCAGGAAGAATGGGATTTATTAGAAAACCATTATAACCGTGTGACCGATACCTGCATTCCGGAAGAAGAAGCTTTCCGCAGATTGCAATCACACCTATATGATATTTGGAATAATGCTGATTCTAAAGGAGAGCGTTATTTTCCGCATGAGTTCATGTACCAAATGATTAATTCCGGCGTTTTAAAACAATACTACGAAATTGATCCGAAGGATTCCTGGATGGTAGCAGCTGCCGAGAAAAACTTGCCAATTGTAGTTCCGGGATGGGAAGACAGCACCATGGGTAACATCTTCGCTTCTTATTGCATCAAAGGCACTTTCAAACCTACTACCATGAAAAGCGGCATCGAATACATGATGTGGCTGGCCGATTGGTATCCGAAAAATTCCTCAGGCAGAGGTGTTGGTTTCTTCCAAATTGGTGGCGGTATCGCCGGAGATTTCCCAATTTGCGTTGTACCAATGTTATACCAAGACATGGAAATGCACGACGTTCCGTTTTGGAGTTATTTTTGCCAAATTTCAGATTCTACTACAAGTTATGGTTCCTATTCGGGAGCTGTCCCAAATGAGAAAATCACTTGGGGAAAACTTGACATTCATACCCCCAAATTTATCATTGAATCGGATGCTACCATTGTAGCACCCTTAATATTTGCTTACTTACTAGATTTATAAAAGATTTTTTTATGAGAAGAATTATTGTAGACTATGCGAAACTAACCGGAGACATACTAAATTTATTAGTAGAGAAATTTCCTGAGGGTTACGACGA
Source organism: Flavobacterium sp. (assembly GCF_036741995.1). Classification (GTDB taxonomy): domain Bacteria; phylum Bacteroidota; class Bacteroidia; order Flavobacteriales; family Flavobacteriaceae; genus Flavobacterium. Next base: position 14,083 of record NZ_DAINRG010000019.1, read on the forward strand.
CTCGGACATCATTCGTTTTAGAAATGCTCAAAACGAATTGGTTGAAGCAGTAGAAGTACGAACTGAGGACACTATTTACTTAGTAAAAGTGAGTACCAAACTGGCAAGCCGAATGGAGAAATTTGACGAAGAAGATGACATCGATTCAGTAATTGAACCTATTGATCCAATTAAAGGATTGGATGATGATGAAGATGCTATCACGCCCGATGAAGACGATGAAGAAGTAGATTTATTAAAAGACGGTGGCGGTTCGGATGATACTGGTGATGACGACGATGAAGATGATTTTGACGATTCAGATAACAACCTCGAAGATGAGGACGAAGACGAATAAAACATAAAAAAAAGCCCCGATACTATTTCGGGGCTTTTTTTTTGCTTATAAGTAACGCTCTTCAAACACTCTTTGATGGTGGTTTTGATGTCCAATAATAACAAAACCCAAAGCCCTTACCGACATAGGATTATTGGAAGCTGTGCCAATCCGCAGTAATTCCGCCTCCGAAAAAGATTTGAATAATGCTAGTGTAGCTTGTCTTACTATCAATAATTCGGTCAGCAAGTCCTGAATGCTTCTGTTATTGGCAGTAGCCTCCTCCACATATTCATTTTCATCAAAGCTGGCTAAAGCCGTTTTGTCATTTCGGGCAAACCGCAAAGCACGGTAGGCAAAAATTCTTTCGGCATCAATAATGTGCTGAATAATATCTTTGATGGTCCATTTGCCTTCGGCATAGCGGTAATCAAATTTATCCATAGGAATGTTTTGCACAAATTTTATTAAGCGATGTACAGAGATTTCCAGTTCTTCCACCAAAGTATACTCGTCGGATACCTGATTGATATAAGTGGCAAAATGTCCCGCAAATTCGTCGGATTGTAATTGTGATGGTTTCATGATGATGATTTATTATTTATACAAAGATTGCATTTTTTTGATTAATTCCCTAAGCAGAATTCCGACTAGCATTTGTGTTTCCAAACAACGAACGGGTTACCAGTTTTTCATACACACTTATCCGTTTTTCATCCACAACAGCTTGTTTTTTCATGGCAATAATCTGTGACGAAGCATATTGCTGAATCGCTAATAACGGCATTACAATATGCTCTCGCATCGCTATAGAAGCTTTGCCGTCAGGATAGTTTTCCATGAGTTCCTGATGTCCAGCAATTTTGAGCAGTAACCGTTTCGTTTCCAAAAACTCGTCATAGATGATTTGCCAAAAATCGCCAAACTCAGCATCCTTTTTCATATAAGCCGTCAGTGGAAAAAAACATTTGGCCAGTGACATCATGCTATTTTCCAGTAAAGTTCTAAAGAATAATGAATCGTCATAAAGCGCCTGCACTTCTGCCCAACGATTGGTTTCTTCAAAATATTTTAGTGCCGTTCCCACTCCAAAAAATCCAGGAACATTTTGTTTCATTTGGCTCCAGGCACTCACAAACGGAATAGCACGTAAATCAGCAAAGTTGAGTTTGCCATCGGTATTTCTTTTCGAAGGCCGGCTGCCGATATTGGTTTTGGCATAATATTTCAGCGTACTCATTTGCTCCAAATAAGGCAGGAACTTCGGATGATTTTTGAAGTTGGTGTATTTCTCATAACCCAACTCGGCGAGTTTGTCTATAATAGCTTTGTCTGATTCGGATAAATTATTTTCAGCTTTGTTGAAAATCTGATTGGCCACGCCGGCGCTCAAAAGATTTTCCAAATTATAACGACAAGAATCATTGGTGCCAAAATTGGAACTAATGGTTTGTCCCTGTACTGTAATTTGTATTTCCTGATTCTCAATCGTAGAACCCAGCGAAGCATAAAACTTGTGTGTTTTACCACCGCCACGAGCCGGAGGCCCTCCCCGACCATCAAAGAAAATCACTTTGACACCATATTTCCGCGACACTTCGGTGATGGTTTCTTTGGCTTTAAAAATGCTCCAATTGGCCATCAAATAACCGCCATCTTTGGTTCCGTCAGAGAAGCCCAACATTACCGTTTGTTTGTCTTTTCGTTCTTTCAGATGGTTGCGGTAGGTAGGATTTTGGTACAACTGCTCCATGATTAGATCAGCCCTCTGCAAATCATCCACCGATTCAAATAATGGCACTATATCAACCGTTGGATTTTCCCAAGCTAACAATCGGAACATCGCAAAAGTTTCCATCACATTCAAAGCACTTTCGTTATTGCTGATAATGTAGCGATTGCAGGCTTTTTCACCATTACTGTCCTGAATATCTCTCATTAGGGCAATGGTTTCCAAAGTGGAGCGCGTGAGTTCGTTTTCGAAATAATGACTTTTTAAATCAAAATGAAGATTGCCCACTACTTCCATTTTACCGTCTTCGGAAAGTGCCTCAAAATCTTCCGGAAAGTAAACCGATTTCTCTCTTTGCAGATAAACAATAATATCTTCAAAAACCTGATCGTGTATGTGGCTGTTTTGACGAATATCCAACGAAGCAAAATGAAATCCAAACTGATTTATCTTTTGCAACAACAAGTTGATATCGTCTAAATAAAGCGACTGGTGCTCGTTGATAATGATTTGTTTTACGATGTTCAGTTCATTTACTAATTCCTCTAAAGAAATAAAAAGTTCACCTTGCGAATAAAAAACAGAGCGGTACAATTTGTATTCTAAGCTCGCAATGATAGTGTCGACTTCATTAAAAGTAAGCTTGCGTTTCAGATTTCTAATATCAAAATAATAGCATTTGAGAATGGAAGTTCGCAAACGATTAGCTACTTTTTCAGTAATTTCAGGAGTTACAAAAGGATTCCCATCGCGGTCTCCTCCTGGCCAAAACCCTAAATTAATAATTGGGTTTTCTATGATATCACCATTGAATATATTCTTCTGCAGGTACTGCATCATCTCGCCTATGGTTTTGTAAAATACATTTTCGAGATACCAGATCAGGCTTACCGCTTCGTCATATGGCGTTGGTTTTTCTTTTTTTATAAAAGGGGTTTTGCCTAACTGTGACAGCAATTGTTTTATTTGCAACAAATCATTTTGGCGAACTGCTTCGGTCAAATCGGTTATAATTCCTAAAACAGCGCCAGGATAAAATTGCGTCGGATGGGCTGTAAGCACTGTTCGCACACTGAAAGTTTCCAAAAAAGCAATCAGTTCGTCACGCTTGTCTTTGGCTTCTGATTTTTCTTTGATATCGCGCAAAGAACCTCGGCCTTCCAAATTATTCACTATCGGAAAAGCAGCATCTTCAATAGCATCAAAAAGTACAATTTGACGCTCTACATACTGAATGAACCGAAACAGTAAATCGATTTTATCGTCTTCGGAAGCGTTGTCTAAATATTTATCGGCAAAGAAATCGACGATTTGTTTTGGCGACCAACTATTTTTAAAACCGCTATCGCAAACTTCGGTAAATAGCGGTAACAAAACGCCGGTATTATCAATAGCATCAAAAGGCAACGTGATAAACACACTGTTATAGATGTGATATTTTGACAATACATTTTGGTTGAAACGCTCGATTTTTGGTAAGGTGTACATAGGCCAAAGAATTCTGGCATTAAGGTATAAAAAAAACCTCAAGCTTTCACTTGAGGTTTTCAATATATTTTCAACTAAGGTTAGTCTAATTCCTGAAAAATGGTATGCATTAAACGCTTTTTGTCGTTGATGCTTTCTTCCAAAGAAATCATAGTTTCGGTTCTGTAAACACCTTCAATATCGTCAATCATGAAAATAACGTCTTTCGCATGCTTAGTATCTTTAGCTCTGATTTTACAGAAAATATTGAATTTACCTGTAGTCACGTGAGCTACTGTTACATATGGGATTTCGTTAATTCTTTCTAAAACGAATTTAGTTTGTGATGTATTATTTAAAAACACACCCACATAAGCGATAAAAGAATAGCCTAATTTTTCATAATCCAAAGACAACGAAGAACCCATAATGATTCCGGAATCTTCCATTTTCTTCACTCTGACGTGAACAGTACCTGCTGAAATCAATAATTTTTTAGCAATATCTGTAAATGGAATTCTGGTGTTGTCTATCAACATGTCCAAGATTTGGTGGTCTACTTCATCTAAACGAAACTTACTCATAAAAAAGATTTTTGTTTACTATACTTTGTTAGGAATTCAGAGAACAAAAAAAATACATTTTTTTCAATAAAAAAAGTTAAATATTAGTTTTTTATTAAACCATTAACAATTTTTATATTTTTTCCTAAAGAAAAATCAGCTTTTTGTTCGATATTCGGAAAATTACCTTTATCATCATGATAGCCTGCTGCTTTCGCATCGATAACCTGATGACCAAAATAATTTTCTAAATAATCTATTTGAGCAATTCTAGCTTCAAATGTTACTTTATCTTCCGTAAGAACTTCTTTGAATTGTGCTGCAAAATTGATAATTTTTTCGTTACCATCATAATTTATTTTAACATTTTTATAAACAAAGTCATAAAAAACGACTTTATTTTGCGGAATTTTTAAATAATCTTCGATTTTGTTGCTAACTATAACGTTTTCGCTAAAATAGTGCATTCCAGAAAGTAACGCGATAAAAATATATTTTCGAGTTTCTTCTCTTTCATAATCATTGGGAAAATGACCTGCTTCAAATAAAACCGTCGGCACGTTTAAAAACTGAAATGTATCCCCCACACAATTCAAATTGAACGAATCGTCGAAACGTCCCATTTGATTGGGAATAAATTGCTGCAATGTTTCATTCATCGCCACAATGACGTTCATCGCTTTGATTCTAACTTCATTCACATCTCTGTTTTCGTTATAGGCTGGAGCCAAAAAGGAAACGGTTGCCGGATTTCCCGAATCACCAGCGCCAAAAATTGTCCGTTGATCATGAAGATTGTAACAGTAATCCGGTTGGAAATTTTCAAATACTTGCCGCAAGACAACACTTTCGGGCTGCGATTGATTTTGAGCATCTCGATTCAAATCAATGCTGTTTGCATTTTCGCGAGTGTAGGCTTCTGCTCCATCCGGATTGAGCATCGGCAGCATGCAAAAAGTGAATTTGCTTAGCAACATTTTACCCAATTCAGTACCCGAATGCAATACATTAATGAAATCAAATAAGGCTTTGGTGGTGGTACTTTCATTGCCGTGCATTTGTGACCACATCAGAATTTTAGTTTTTCCGGTGCCTACTTGGATTTTGTAAATTGGCTTTCCTAAAACCGAATGGCCAACAATTTCATTTGCATACTTTACAACTAAAGGTTCAATATGTTGTAACGTGATATATCTTCCGTAAAGACTTGTTTCCTTATAATTCTCGTGTAATGCTAAATAATTCATTAGTGTTGTTTTAAACATGAAATTGTCTGTCCGGATATTTGCCTTGGGCGTCTTTAAAGTGAGGTAAAATGATATTCATATCCGCTTCATAATTCCCCGAAACCGAAATCGGCTTGCCAATTCTCACTTCTTTTTTACTGTAATCAAAAGCCACTGGAATGATTGGAACATTAGCTTTCAAAGCGATATAATAGAATCCTGTGCGCAGTTCAGTAACCTTTTTACGAGTGCCTTCGGGAGCTATGGCCATTCTGAAAACTTGTCGGGCATTGAATATGTCCACGATTGCATCTACAAGGTTTTTTCCGCCGGTTCTGTCTAATGGAGCGCCACCAATACTTCTGAAATAATAGCCAAATGGAAACATAAACAGTTCCTTTTTGCCCACAAAATTCATTTCCAGACCAATAATTCCACGGGAAAATAAACCTATAAAAAAATCGAAATTACAAGTGTGCGGCATCACCATCAAAACACATTTTTTGACTTCTTCATCAACCGTCCCGATAATTTTCCAGCCCAGCAATCGGAAGAAAATAAATTTATACAGTAACCGTTTCAATCCTTTTATTTTTCGTAAATTTAGTATTTATCTCTTATTTTTGAGAAAATTATTTTCAATGTTTCAAAAACTGCTTAGCTATTTTATTCCGATTACTATTTACAAGAAAAACTCTTCAGTAAGTAAAAGACTCGAAGTAACTTGGAACAATGGGGAATTGGTTTTAGACAGCAGACATACGAATTACTCCTATGGCAGTTTGCAACGCATTTTGAGGAAAGGATTGAAATACATAGGTTTTGAGCGCATTCGGAATTTTGAAAGTGTATTGGTACTCGGCGTGGCCGGTGGTAGCGTAATTAAGACATTGACCGATGAAATCAAATTTAAAGGTAAAATAACCGGCGTAGAAATTGACGAAAATGTCATCGAGATTGCTAAAAACTATTTTAAACTGGATGCTATTCCCAACTTAGAACTAATCATCGACGATGCCTTTGAATTTGTACTGAAAACCAAACTTACCTATGATTTAATCATCATCGATATTTTTCAGGACACTATGATGCCCAACTTTTTGTTTGAGGATTTTTTCATTCAACGCATTAATGATTTGCTGAATGTTAATGGTTTTATTTTGTTCAATACAATGGTAATTACAGCCCATCAGGAAGAGCGAAATCTGCTGTACAAAAGCAAATTCAACGGCAATTATTCCTTACGCATGTATCCGAAAGTAGAAACGCACAACGAATTGTTTACCATTAAAAAACTAGCCAGATGAGACATTTTTTGAAGAAACTTTTGCTGGGAAAAATCACTTCGCGCGACAAAAATCGCTTCAATGTAACGCCCATTCAAAAACGTATTCTGAACATACGCGCCATCTGGAATAATGACCATCAGGACGATAACGGCATTGAGAAAATTGTTCGTTTAATCCTTTCGATATCGCAATTGCTTTTTCCCGGACTTTATATTAAACATTACTCGCACAAGATTGGCTTTGAATATCAGGATTTGACTATGGATATTTATGTGTTGCTCAAAGTAGCTTTTCCGTTATTGATACTGATGAATCACTGGCAAGGCAATGCTGTTTTGGTAACACTGATGATTTATGTTTTATTCGAAACCGTCTTGTACATTCCCACGCTTATTTTTGCTTCCGACATGCTGTCGAGGCCACGTTCCTACAAGCGCTCGATGTTGTTATTGTTCTTTAATTATATCGAAATTGTATTCTCCTTTGGGGTGTTGTATTCCTGCGGTAACAATATGAATCATCCGTTTACGGGTTGGTATGATCCCATCTATTTCAGTATGGTCACTTCCTCTTCTATTGGTTTTGGTGATTATGTTCCAATTACAACGTATGCAAAAGTACTTGTGAGTATTCAAGCCTTATTCTTCCTGTCTTTTGTGGTATTGTTCTTGAATTTCTTTTCGAATAAAATCAAAAACAAAGGCTACTTTGATCACGAAAGCGAGGAGTTTTAGCTTTAGCAATTATTGCAAAAGTTGCCTCGCTTTCTCTAAATCTTCCGGAGTATCAATGCCAATGCCAACATGCGTAGTTTCGACCATTTTGATGCGTTTGCCAAATTCCAGATAACGAAGTTGTTCCAGTTTTTCAGAAGCCTCTAACGATTTCATTGGTAAATGATAGAAAGCCAACAAAGCTTCTTTGCGAAAAGCATAAATACCAATGTGTTTCATATAGCGAACTCCGGCGTCCGCATCACGCGGATATGGAATGACCGAACGCGAAAAGTACAACGCAAAACCATTTTGATCGGTGACCACTTTTACATTATTCGGATTTTTGATATCTTCTTCATCAGTAATTTCAACCATTAAGGAAGCTAAGTCAACTTTATTTTCAAAATCATTTCGGAATACATCGATTACTTTTGCCAAAGGTTCTTTATTGATAAAAGGCTCATCGCCCTGCACATTAACAACGATATCCACCTCCAAATTTTCGACAGCTTCAGCAATACGGTCGCTACCGCTTTCATGTTCCTTAACACTCATGATAGCTTTTCCACCGTTATTCAGAATTTCATCATAAATCAAAATAGAATCGGTTACCACAAAAACATCATCAAACAAAGCGGTATTAACTGCAGCTTCATACGTTCGGTGGATAACTGTTTTACCTCCTAAATTCTGCATCAATTTGGCAGGAAAACGTGTGGAAGCGTAACGGGCGGGAATAACGGCAATGATTTTCATAGTTGGATTGACTGAGTTTCTGAGATGCTAAGATACTGAGTTGGATTGAAATTTTTATTTGAAAGTTAGAATTAAAAGTCCGGCGATAATGAATCCACTACCAAGAGCTATTTTCCATGTGAATTGCTCATTTAAAATCACAAACGATAATAGTAAGGTAATAATGATACTCGCTTTATCAATCAAGGTCACTTGCGAAACATTGCCTATTTTAATGGCTTTATAGTAAAATATCCAAGAAAGCGAAGTGGTAACACCAGAAATCGCCAGGAAAACAATATCCATCTTCGTGAGATTCCTAAAATCTTTGACGGATTGGAAGACAAAAACATTGAGCCAAACAATCAGAAAAACAACTATAGTTCTTACGGCCAAACCGGTATCGGAACTCACATTTTTGAGTCCCATTTTAGCTATGACCGATGTTAATCCGGCAAAAAACATCGAGATTAAAGAATAGACAACCCAATTTTTCATTCGTTTGAATTTATTGTTTCAAAATCAAATATTGGTAACCATTTAGCGAAAGAGTAGCAGAAAGGGTAACCGATGCGTTCGTCAATGCATTGGTCCAGGTTCCTTGCAATTCAGCCGGAACCGCAAAAGATTGTGAAGCGGAACGAGAATTGACAACCACCAAAACTTTAGCAGTGGTATTGCTTTTTTGAAAAACTACCACATCAGCATTACTGAAATTAGTTAAATCTCCGGTTCGGGCAACGGTTGAGGCATTGTAAAAACCCAGCAACTTTTGATAAGCCGACAGCATTCCGGCATTGGCATTCCAATTGATGGTGGAAGTGCCGCTATAATTGGATGGTACTGCCACGCCTACTTCCTGTCCGCAATAAATCAGCGGAACTCCTTGCATATAAATCGTGATTACCGACGCGGCTAAAGCCCCATTAGCGCTACCATAAACCGTTATTGGTGTTGCCTGATTGGATTCGTCGTGATTGGTTGTGAACCGCAATTTCTTTTTACCGCTAGGTACTACAGCATACTCGCTGGCATTAGTAGCAAAAATGGTGTTTACATTTTGCTGATTGAAATTAAAAACATTCTTTATAGTAGTCATATAGTTCCAAGCAAAATTCATTTGAAAACCGGCTGTTAATTGTTCCGGTTGATCGCCTTCTGCCAATAGAATTAAGTGTTTATTCGGAATAGCATTTAAAGCTGTTAGGGCTTGTTGCCAAAAATCGGCCGGAACATAATTGGCCGCATCGCAACGAAAACCATCAATATCGGCTTGTTCTACCCAATATTTCATGGCATCAATCATAGCCAAACGCATGGCAGCATTGTCAAAATTCAAATCGGCTACATCATTCCAACCCGTTCCGGCCGGACTTATAATATTGCCGCTTCCGTCTTGCGTATACCAATCAGGATGTGCTGTTATCCAGGCATTGTCCCATGAAGTGTGATTAGCCACCCAATCCAAAATCACGGCGATGCCTTTTCCGTGAGCAGCAGTAACCAAATCCTTAAAATCCTGTAAGGTTCCTAAACTGGTTCGTACCGAAGTATAATCTTTTACACAATACAAAGAGCCAAACGAATTCACTTCGCCTACCGGAAAAATGGGCATAATCCAAATGGTGTTGATGCCTAAGGCTTTGATATTATCCAGGCGATTGATGATTCCCTGAATGTCATGAGAAGCACTAAAAGGCGACGGATTGATTTCATACATCACAATGTCTTCGGTAGCCGGCACTTGAAAAGCGGTTGGTAATGGTGTTGGGTCAGTAACCGAATCGCTACTACTACAACTTGCGAAAAGAGTTAGTAAACTTATCACAACAACTAAATTTAGGAAATGCGTTTTCATTTTTCTGGGGCGTTGACTTTGAGACATAAAGGTATTGATTTAAAAAGGGTTACTGCATTTATGGAATAGAAAATTTACAACAGAGCACCTCTCCTCCCCAAAATGCTCATCCTTAAAACCAATAATTGACACTAATTCCAATATTGAAATAAAACGAATTGCTTTTGGTATTTGTAGTGATATAATTCGTATTGACTAATTTGTATTTATCAACCGATTCAAACTTTTTTCCTAAACTGAAATTATAATCCATCCCAAAATGGGAGCTATCCTGGAAACGTTGTACCATTCCGGTTACTAAACCAAAAGCTTTGGTATTGGCGGTACGTGTTATATATTCGTTATTATAGTTTTCATCTTTTTTATTTCTACCATGTTCTGTTCTGAAGAATACGCCATTATAAAAGGTAAGTCGGTAATGCTCTCGCCACTTTTGAAAACTATAGTAATGCCGGTAACTCAATTGAACTGCTTTCTCAAACATATAAGAACGATTACCCGTTTCGTGCTTAATGCCCTGTCGGTCGGTCACTTCGTCTTCGGTATCTTGCGAATAATTGTAAAACCCATCAATAGCTACTGAGTTGTTTTTACAAAAGCCTGCTTCAAAACCTAACGAATTGTATATTCCAAATCCGTTTCCTAGAAAAAAAGGAAGCGCTTTGGCTTTGATAGCATAAGTATTTTCGGCTGCTTGTGGATTGAATGGCGAGTAAACCGGTGGTTTATAATCCCAATCCAATATTCCTTTTTTTTCTTGCGCAAAGGAAGCTAAAGTCGATACTAGCAACAGTATAGATAAAAATCTCATCTTTATTCTAATTTTAATTATCCTCAAAACTCTCATTCTTAAATCCAATCAAATAGAGTTTGTCTTTGGCACGCGTTACGGCGGTGTATAGCCAACGCACATAATCGGTGTCGATGCCGTTAGGAAGATACGGTTGTTCAATAAACACGGTGTTCCACTGCCCACCTTGTGATTTGTGACACGTTATGGCATAGGAGAATTTCACCTGTAAAGCATTGAAATACGGATTTTCTTTTACTTTTAAAAACTTGCGATAGGAAGCTTTTTCGTCTTCATAATCTTTCATCACTTCCTGATACAAAGTGTTGCTTTCATCATACGTCAATGAAGGTGATTCGCTGGTAATCGTGTTCAAAAGCAACATGGTTTCAAACGGTTTCTGATCCGGATAATCGACCATTCTTATTTTGACTTTGGCAAACTTGAAGCTGTACAATTCCTTGAAATTGAATATCTCCAATACTTCAACAATATCGCCATTGGCAATGAATCCGGCTTCATCGGTTTCTTTTAACCAAAAATAATTGTTCTTTACTACCATCAGATAATCACCTACTGACAAGTCGCTCTCTTTGTCTAAAATTTTGGTGCGGATTTGTTGGTTGTACTGATTCGCTCTTTTATTGGAACGCACGATAAAGCACGTGTCTTCTATACTATAATTGCTGTAAGCACTTTGAATCGCATCCTGTATATCAAAACCATCCGTCAAGCGAACGATGTCTTTGAATCCTTTTAAGTTAAATTGAAACGTATCGGCAAACGAGCTTTTCAACAACTCCCGCAATTCAGTAGCATTAAACAAAATCCCTGACTTTTCTTCCTGACGCATCACTTCGTCCAATTCAATCGAAAACACTTCTTTGTTGTAATGCATAGCCAATGAATCAGTATTCAGTGCCGGACTCACATCCAACTGCACCGGCGGTAACTGAGCGGTATCGCCCAAAAGAATCAATTTGCAATTGTCACCATTATATACGTAGGACATCAAATCATCCAGTAGCGAACCGTTTTCGTACAACTTCGATTCGGTATTCACATCCGAAATCATCGACGATTCATCTACTATAAAAATGGTGTTTTTGTGTTTGTTCGGCTGCATCACAAACGAAACGCCTCCACCCTTTCCTTTCTTTGGAAAATAAATTTTCTTGTGAATCGTAAAAGCCGGTTTATTCGAGTAATTAGCAATGACTTTGGCAGCTCTTCCGGTGGGTGCCAATAAAACGTATTTCTTATTAATCGAAATTAGATTATTGACTATTGTAGAAATCACGGTGGTCTTTCCCGTTCCGGCGTAGCCTTTTAAAACAAAAAGCTCTTCTTTATTGGTATTGGTCAGAAAAACGGCAATCTGTTGGAAAAAAATATCCTGTTTTACAGTCGGCTGAAACGGAAACTGATTGCGCAAAACACTGTAAAACTGGCTGGAAGTCATAAATAATGGGAAGTCAAATTGGAACGTCAAATATAGGAGTTTAAAATTTTGAAATTAAATAAACTTTCAAACTCATCAATAAAATTGTAAGTTTGCCAAGTTCGTATACAACCCTTTTAACTATGTGGCAAAACACCAGCGTTATTGATAAAATGTACCAAAAACTGGCGATTCAGGTTTCTCTGAATGGTTTGTCCTTTGCTACCTTTGATACGTTGCTGAACAAACCTTTAGTCTTGCAAAAAATTGATCTGGGCAAAGTACACGTGACAACCAAAATCGAAGACTTGTTTGCCGAGGCCTTTCAAAATCATCCGGAGCTTAAAGCCGGTTATGACGATATCGTGATTATTCATAGCAATAACTTATCGACGTTTGTGCCAGCCGCTTTGTTTGACGAAGACTATCTGGGAAGCTATTTGCAATTCAACACCAAGGTTTTTGAAACCGATTTCTTTGCGTTTGACGAATTGGCGAATTATGAAATGAACAATGTGTACATTCCGTATGTCAATATGAACAACTATTTCATTGATCGCTTTGGTACTTTTGATTACAAGCATTCCAATACGGTTTTGGTCAACAAATTGTTGGATGTATCCAAAAACAAGGAGGAGCGTAAAATGTTCGTGCATGTTAGCGATTCTCATTTTGAAATTGTAGTCATTCAAAACCAAAAACTACAGCTATACAATTCGTTTGATTATAAAACGCCGGAAGATTTTCTGTACTATATCTTATTCGCTGCTGAGCAATTGCAGTTGAATCCGGAAAACTTTAAGTTGGAATTACTCGGCAAAATAAAGGAAGGCGATGCGCTTTACAACATCGCTTATAAATACGTTCGCAACGTTTCTTTATTTGATGTGAGTTTTATGACGAATACTTTCTCAGAAACCGAAAACCGCGAACACTTTATCCTCCTACACTCATGAGAATCATCTCGGGCAAATACAAAGGCCGACGCATAACACCACCCAAAAACCTTCCGGTTCGTCCCACGACCGATATGAGTAAAGAAGCGGTATTCAATGTGCTGAACAACCATTTTAATTTTTCGGAACTGAAAATTTTGGAACTTTTTGCCGGCACCGGCAGTATTAGTTATGAATTTGCGTCAAGAGGTTCTTCCCCTATTTTGTGCATTGACGGCGATATGGGTTGTGTGAATTTCATCAAGAAAACCGCTAAGGAATTTGAGTTTGATATTACCGCCATTAAAAGCGACGTGTTCAAATTTTTAGAAAAACACAAAGGCAATTATGACATTATTTTTGCCGATCCTCCTTACGGCATGACTCAGAAGGAATTCGAAACAATCATCGAACTCATTTTTGAAAATGAATTATTGGATGAAGAAGGCATGCTGGTTGTTGAACATTCCAAATACACCAAGTTGAATCACATGGCGAATTATTCGTTCCAAAAAAACTATGGTGGCTCTGTCTTTACGTTCTTCGAATTTGAAGGCGATGAAGAAGAATCAGAGGATTTGGAAGACGAAGACGAAAGCTAGGCTTATTTTTCAAAAACCAACGTATCGGTATCGGCTCCTAAATCAATCAGTTGTCTATTGATATCACTAACAAAACTATCGGGACCACACACATAAAAATGCTGACTGAAATCGACTATGTTTTCAATCAGGAAATTGCGATCAATGCGCTTGCCAATAAAGCCAACAGTGTTTTCCCGAGTCAGCACATTGACAAAATTTTTCTTCAACATCTTATACAACTCATCACCCAGGATAATGTCTTCAGATGTTTTGTTGCAGTAAATCAATCGGTTGCCATTAATCTGATTGCGGCGATACAATTCGCGAAGGATGGAAATAAAAGGCGTGATTCCGGAACCTGCCGCTAAAAAAATACCGGGTTTTTCATATTGTATCGCTCCAAAAACATCGTGCAGTATCAGCTCATCACCGGCATTGACCCGGCTCAACATTTTAGTTACTCCTTCATGGTCGCTGTATAACTTAATCATGAATTCAAGATATTTGGATTCGCGCAAGCTGGTAAAAGTAAAAGGACGTAATTGGTCTTTCCATTCCGGAATATTTATAGAAACATCGGTGGCTTGTCCGGGAATAAAATCATAACCTTCGGGTTTTTCTACAACAAATCGTTTGACATCGTGCGTGATAAATTTGGCTTCAAGAACTTTGACAATGTGTTCGCTCATAACTTCGGATTAATTAATTTGACAATAAAAAGCTGCTGTTCCAACAAAGTTATGAAGATAAGCAAAAGAATCGCAATATAAAGCAGTTCCTTATCGTATTCTTCCTGAATTTTCGTCAATGTTCTTTTCTTTGAATTCCGATTTTTTGATTTTGCCAAATGAATATTTGATTGACAAGGCAACTAAATGTGAATCGCTGTAATACCTGCCTTTGGCCGCCACATTATTAATCGTAAAGTTATCCTTGAAATTCATCTTACTGAAAATATCATTCCAACTCAAACTACAATCCAGTTGTTTGAAAAACGTTTTTGAAACAGCCGCATCCATAGTAACAAGGCCGCCTCTGTTGAAAACGCCCAATTGCTGCGGCGTGTAACCCCAGGCGGTTATGGATACTTCTATCTTTTTGGGCAACGCAAAAATGTGATTGGAATAACAGTATAAAGATGGTTTTGAAGTATTTACCACGGCCGATTTATCTTCAATCTTGGTTTGTCCTAGGTTCAGCACATTGGTGGTTGTCCAGCATTTGTATTTAAAAGAAAGCATAACTTCTATAGCATAATCAGTCTCGCTTTCAAAATTGGTGGTGGTGAAAGTGAGTAAATTTTGAGAGTTGTCATAAGACGCGCCATAATACACCGGATTGGTTGTTTTGTAGTAAACCATTCGGAGTGACTTGTCGTTATACTGATAGGTTAATGAAATTTCATCCGTTAAGGTTGGATTCAAATTGATATTATCAGACCAAACAAAATAAGGATTGATATAAACCGAAGCCTGACTGGTAGAAGAAAAATTAGGTCTGGTGATGCTTTTGGCATAATTCACACTGATCGTATTAGTGCTGTCAATGGGAACTTCGATTTCGGCTTTTGGAAAAATATTGATATAATTTTTATCGATTGACAAAGCACTTTCTGTGGCATATTTCCCTTTTGCTATAGTATTTTCAGCTCTTAGTCCTACAGTATAATTTACTTTTTTGAAGCTGCCCGAAAACTGGGAATACGCCGCAATGTTCTGTTCTTTATAATGATAAACCGATTTGACCGTACTTGGTGGATTTACATTCTCAATCTCAAAATCAGTATCGGCATCCGCCTGAAGATAGAGTCCGCCGAATTCTAACTTCATCTCATTTTTAAATTTCTTCTCCAAATCAGTTCTACCAGAGAAAACATTGATGTCAAACTTTTGATTTCTGTTTTGTGCCAATGCAAATCCGGTATCGTTATAATTATTGGAAATAACACTCGCCATCTGCTGATTAAAATTCGAATACTGAAACCCAGAAAACCAAACAACATCCAGGCTTTTAATCTTATGATTGTAATTCAGAAAAGCATTCGAAAAACCCTGATGTTCGGCATTAAGATTAATCGTATTGATATCATCGATAACATTTTGCTGCTGATTGAGCGTGTGAGTCAAGATATTGAACGTATCGTTTTGACTTTTCCCACTGAAATTTAAAGAGAAATAATCGTCGTCCTTAATCTTATAAAAAACACCGCCACCATAGTAAAACTGAGGCCTGTGCGTAACCGCCGTAACCAAATAACTGGAATGAATATTATAATCGGGCATCGTGAAATCATTGCCGTTGCTTTCCCAAACTTTGAGTTGGTTGTAGTTGAAATTGGCTTTAAACTCGAGCTTTCCGGTTTTGAAATTGGTATTGATTCCCGAGTAGTTATTGAAGTATTTTTTGAATTGTGCATTTTCGGAAAGGATTACTTTATACCCTTCTTTTTTACTGAATTTACGCGTGATGAGGATTACAGCTCTGCCATTGGCTTCATATTTCGAAGACGGATTATTGATAATTTCTATCGTTTTGATGTCATCCACCGCCAAAGTATTCAGCTCATTTATATCTACTTTTTGATTATCGATATACAATAACGGACTTCCTTTTCCAACAAGGGTGATGCTTTCTTTATCGGGACTAAGCTGTATTTTAGGCAACTTCGCCAACAAATCTAACGCCGTTGGAACTGATTTGTATATAGAATTAGCAACGTCTACTTTGAGGTTTCCGTTCTTGGTGGTAAAGGTTCGGGTTTCTTTCTCTACTACGACTTCTTCCAATTCTTTGGGTTTTTCCTGTTCCTGAGCAACAGTAGCTAGTGTGGTTAATAAGGCTGCGGCTAAAATGACAAGTGGTGTTTTCATGGTTCTTTATTTGCCACAAAAATGTTTCATTTTTTCAGCAGCGAAAGTTAATTGGAGGTTAATGCAGCGTTAAACCTTTTTATTTGGCAGAATTCCAGTATTTTTGAAAAGTCATTTAGCATTTATGAAGCGTAAAATCAATTTCTTAATCGGATTTTCTACAGTAATATTATTGTTGCTTTGTGCTATTCAAATCTATTTGGTCAAAACTACTTACGACTATAAAGTAGAGCAGTTTCGCAGCGAAGTAAAGGACAAAATTGCCAACATAACCAATAATTACACCGAACTGGATTCGAGTGTTTTTATAAAAAAAGACCTTCTTTACAAAGGTTTGGTTCAAAAATTCATCACCGACAAAAACTACCGAAACCAACTAAAGGAAGATTTATTAGCCAATCAATACCGCGATATTTTAACGCAACGCTTACGCCAAAAATTAAATCGCGCTTTCCCAAAGGAACAAGTCAGTTTTGCCGTGATTGCCAATAAATTCATAGTGTTTGACAACGCGACCAAAACGGATACCATCTTTTCCGAAAAACCACTTATCCGAAACAGTATTTACGGAAATTTAGCTTCCTTAGACAATGCCTTTTTGATTAGAAACTACGTGGGAACTACCAGCGGTTTTAAAAATGGCAACTATAAATTACTCACCGAAGATTGCCTGTATGTATCGGTAAAAAATTGGGAACAAATCATTTGGGGACGTATGGCAACGATACTAATCATTTCCATTTTTTCCATGCTGGTACTGGTGACGCTTTTTGTTATTGCCATCAAAGCTTTAATCCAACAGAAAAAAGTGAGCGATGTTAAAACCGATTTCATCAACAATATCACGCACGAATTGAAAACGCCGCTTACTACTTTAAGTGTTTCCACCAAAATGTTAGCCCGACAAGACGTAAAGGAAAACCAGGCGATTTTTAACTCAGTCCTTGATACTGTAAACCGTCAAAATACCCGCTTGCAAAATATCATTGACCAAGTGATGAGCAATTCGCTTGGCTTTGAAGAAATTGCCTTGCAAAAAGAAACTTTAAAACCCAATGTCTTATTGCAAACCATCCTTGATGATTTCCATTTGGCGTATCCAAACATTCAAATCCTACAGGACTTCAAAACTGCTGAAACGACACTTTCGTTGGATAAATTTCATTTGACCACCGCCATTACTAACGTTTTGGAAAATGCTGTAAAATATGGCTGCCAAAATATTACACTACATACTTCTCTAGAAAACGATCAGTTTCAAATCAGCATTCAGGATGATGGTATCGGCATTGCCAAAACCAAACAGCCGTTGCTTTTTGAAAAATTCTACCGGGTAGAACAAGGAAATCTTCACAATACCAAAGGACTCGGACTCGGATTGTATTATGTGGATCAAATCATCAAAGCGCATCAAGGTTCTGTAAAAGTGGTCAGCGAATTAGGCAAAGGTGCCTCATTTACCATTAGTATTCCTGCTGTTTAAGTTATGAAAAAAATACTATTAGCCGAAGATGATATTGATTTTGCCCACGTACTGAAACACTATTTGGAGATTCACAACTTTGAAGTGTATTGGGCAAAAGATGGTGTTGAAGCTTGGGGAATTTTTCAAAAAGAATTTTTTGATATTTGCATTTTTGATGTGATGATGCCAAAAATGGACGGATTCACTTTGGCGGAACAATGTGTTAGCCTTCGCCCTGAAATTCCTTTTTTATTCTTAACCGCCAGAAACCAAAATGAAGACAAAATAAAAGGATTGAAACTGGGAGCTGACGATTATATCATAAAACCTTTTGAAGCCGACGAATTGGTTTTGAGAATTACCAATATCTTAAAAAGAACTTCCAAGTCTTATGGTATTCAGCCTACCGCAAACGAAATCCAAATCGGCAATTATCTTTTTCATACCTATAGACTGGAATTAAAATTGGGAACCAAAATCCAACAGCTCACCGAAAAAGAAGCCGCCTTAATTACCTTCTTATACCATAACAAAAATCAATTACTAAAGCGCGATCAAATATTGCAGGCCATTTGGAAAACAGATGATTATTTTTCCGGAAGAAGCATGGACGTTTTCATCAGCAGGCTCAGGAAATATTTTAAGGATGACGCAAACATTTCCATTGAAAGCGTCCGAAATATTGGATTGGAGTTTAAAATAAAAAAAGCAGACCTATAAGCCGGATTCTGTATTCACCGATGTGGTGAACCCTTATCATTTATCTAGGCCAACAATTGCTCATTGGCTCGAGCTTCCTACCCTTCGACAACGGACGAGTAATCCTTAAATGCCGATATACTTGGAATTTCACCGCATAGAGTTTACCTGGTTTCACTACAGCCTTACCTGTACATACTTTCTGTTGCACTTGTCCTCGCCTCACGACGGACGGATGTTATCCGCTATGCTACTCTGTGGTGTCCGGACTTTCCTCCCCGATAAATCGGGACGATAAGGCGGTCTGCGGCGCAAAGGTAAGAAATTAGAATTGGTAAAACCTATTAATAAATTGTGGAAAAGTTTTCCTCAAATTACCAAATTACCAAATCGCCAAACCAACAAAAATTCTATATTTGTAATCCAGTAAAAACCTATGGAACAATTTGTAGTATCAGCCCGAAAGTATCGTCCGCAAACGTTTAAAGACGTTGTTGGGCAACAAGCTATTACCAACACTTTGCTTAATGCCATAGAAAACAATCACTTAGCATCTGCGCTATTATTTACCGGTCCGAGAGGCGTTGGTAAAACCACTTGTGCTCGTATTTTGGCCAGAAAAATTAACCAGCCAGGATATGACGATCCGTTTGAGGATTTTGCCTTCAATGTATTCGAATTGGATGCCGCTTCTAACAACTCGGTGGATGATATTCGGAATCTGATTGATCAGGTTAGAATACCGCCACAAACCGGACAGTACAAAGTGTATATCATTGACGAGGTGCACATGTTGTCTTCGGCAGCTTTCAATGCTTTTTTGAAAACGCTGGAAGAACCACCAAAGCATGCGATTTTTATTTTGGCCACGACCGAAAAGCACAAAATCATTCCGACCATCTTATCGCGTTGTCAAATTTTTGATTTCAAACGCATCACAGTAAAAGATGCCAAAGAGCATTTGGCTGATGTTGCCAACAGTCAAGGCGTAGTTTTTGAAGATGACGCGCTGCATATCATTGCCCAAAAAGCCGATGGTGCGATGCGTGATGCCTTATCAATATTTGACCGTGTGGTTTCCTATTGCGGTAATAACTTAACTCGTCTGGCCGTGACCGAGAACTTAAATGTTCTGGATTACGAAACGTATATCAACATGACCGATTTGATTTTGGAAAACAAAATCCCGGAAGTGTTATTGGCTTATAACGATATATTATCCAAAGGATTTGACGGCCATCATTTCATTGCTGGTTTGGCCTCGCATTTTAGAGATTTATTAGTGGCCAAAAATCCGGCGACGCTTTCTTTATTGGAAATGGGCGAAGCTGCCCAACAACTCTACGGACAACAGGCTCAAAAAGTAACACAAGACTTTTTATTAAAAGGAATAGACATTGCGAATGATTGTGATTTGAAATTTAAGTCTTCGCAAAACCAGCGCCTTTTAGTCGAACTTGCTCTAATGCAAATTGCCTCCATCACCTTTGATGGAGAAAAAAAAAAGCTGACTTCATAATCCCACCCACGTATTTCCGAAACAATAGTTATTCTATACAAGAAGTCCGAAGTGCGAAGAACGAAGTACAACCTGTTGAGAAAGTTGAAGAAGTTACCACCGCAGAAATTCCTTCACAGCAAACCGAAGCAGTAGTTACCGTAAAAGCTGAAGAACCAAAAGTAACTATCCCGGAACAATCCATAACGGCTAACCAACCCAAAGTTTCTGCTTTATCCTTAGCCAGTATTCGAGCTAAAAAAGAAATGGCGGAATCGTTCAAAGCTACCGTTAAAGAAGACATTCACAATCCGAGTGAACCGTTTACCGAAACCGAAATGCTGGAGCAATGGCTCAAGTATGCCCAGCGCATGGAAGACAAAGGCTATCGCATCATCGCTTCGTTGTTAACGATTAATGACCCTACACTAGATGGGACAACCATAATTCACGAGCTGCCGAATGAAAGTTCCAAAATAGATTTTGAAAAAGAAAGACCGGAACTATTGGGCTATCTTCGAGGGAAACTGCACAATCACGATATCCAAATTCAGGTAAAAGTCAATGAGACTTTAGTTTCCAAAAAAGCCTTTACCAATCAGGATAAATACAACCGATTGGTAGAAATCAATCCGAATTTGGAGCTTTTGAAAAAGATGTTTGATTTAGATGTTTAGTGACTATTTCTATCTTTTATAATTCCTAACAGAAAACTTAGGGCTACTAAAGTCATAGCAAAGATGCCCAGGTAGTGAGTCATATTGGTTTTAAACCTCAAATCCTCATAGTCAATATTGCAGAAATGATAGACAATTAAGGCTAAAGAAATTATAAAAAAAACTATTCTAAAGATTTTCATAAGTTAAATTTTTCCGTAATACATTGCTTTTACTATACCATCGGAAAGTCCGATTTTTGGAACGTATAGATGACGGGCGCCACTCCATTTCATAGCATTTAAATAAATTTTGGTCGCCGGAATAATTACGTCGGCTCGGTCGGTATTCATTGCCAATTCGGCGATACGTTGTTCGTATGTTAACGAGTTTAAGTATTGGTATTGCGAATTCAAATACAGGAAAGACAGTGGTTTGTCCTGCAATTTGCCCGACATTTTGAACAAGCGGTTAATGTTTCCGCCTGAACCTATGAGTGTAACATAGTCGTATTCTTCGGTATTGGTTTTAATCCATTTTTCGATTTCCTGCCAAACAATATCGCTTACCATATTGTTCAGCATACGAACCGTTCCGTTTTTGAATGATTTGGAAGCTATCATTTTGCCTTCCGAGAATAGAGAGAACTCCGTACTACCACCACCTACATCGACATATAAGTAGGTTTGATCGGTTTTCAGGAAGCTATGCAAATCGGAAGAAGCAATGATGGCCGCTTCTTTTTTACCGTCAATAATTTCGATATCAATCTCCGATTTTTCCAAAATTATATCCGCAACTTCTTTTCCATTATAGGCTTCTCGCATGGCCGAAGTGGCACAGGCTTTATACTTTTCGACTTTATATACTTTCATTAAAAGTTTGAAGGCTTTCATGGCATCAATCATGCGGTCGATATTTTCTTCAGAGATTTCACCAACGGTAAACGCATCCTGTCCGAGACGAATCGGCACGCGTATCAAGGCACTCTTATTGAATTGCGTTTCCTTGTCTTCTTGTTCTACCACGTTGGCAATGAGCAATCGCATGGCATTGGAACCAATATCGATCGCTGCATATTTTTTAATTGAAATCATTCTTTGTCTGTAAAAAATTTGAGAATTATAGTTTATCCTGAATTACCTCTAAACGGTCTCGATAGTAATTATACATTTCAAATTGTGCTCTGAAAATAGGTTCTCCTTCTTTGCGGATTCGGTATTTGTTTTCAAATTTTTCTGAATGAAAACGAGCTTTTACATTACCCCCCCAACCCACATAGAAAGTATCAATAATTTGTTTTTTGATTTCCGGATCATAGATTGGACAGGTTACTTCTACCCTTCCGTCTAGGTTACGCGTCATGAAATCGGCAGAAGAAATAAATACTTCGGGATCATCATTATTACAAAAAATATAGGAACGCGTATGTTCTAATAAGTAATCCACGATGCTAATAGCTTCAATATTTTCGCTCATTCCTTTTACACCGGGAATCAATGAACAGATGCCACGAACCTGTAATTTTATTTTCACTCCCGCATTACTGGCTTCGTATAATTTATCAATCAAAGGATAATCGGAAAGACTGTTCATTTTCAAATTAATATAAGCCGGGCGACCAATAGTTGCATTATTTATCTCTCGGTCTATTAGTTTATAAAACTTGGAACGGGTATAATGTGGCGAAACGATTAAGTGTTTGTAGCGATGAATCCTATAATTAACATCAAAGAAATCGAAGATTTTAGAAACGTCTTTTAATATTTGCTGATGGCTGGTAAACAAAGTCAAATCGGTGTAGAACTTAGCCGTTGTTTCATTAAAATTTCCAGTGGAAATGAATCCATAACGCTTTAATTTTTCGTCTTCAATTCTGTCAATCACGCATATTTTACTGTGTACTTTCAGTCCTTTGATACCAAAAATAAGTTCAATCCCTTCTTGCTGCATTTGCTCGGCATACGAAATATTACTGGCTTCATCAAAACGCGCCTGCAACTCAATTTGAACCGTAACTTTCTTTCCGTTTTTGGCTGCATTGATAAGGGAACTTACGATTTGAGAGTTTTTGGCCAAACGGTATAATGTAATTTTTATAGAGGTAACTTTGGGATCTAGGGCAGCTTCCCGCAAGAATTTAATCAGATACGAAAACGACTGAAACGGTGCGTTGACGAGATAGTCTTTCTTAGCAATTTTATTTAAAATACTCCCATCTAGCGACAATCCTTCTACGGGCAGCGGTGTTTTAGGTTGGTATAATAAATCATAGCGACCCAAGTTAGGGAAGTTCATATAGTCCCGACGGTTGTGGTATCTTCCACCGGGAATAATACCATCGGAAGCATCAATTCCCATTTTGTTCAGGAAAAATTTCAGTGTATCTTTTTCAATGGATTGATCGTAAACAAAACGAACAGGCTCGCCAATTCTTCGGTCTTTTACCGAAGTAGCAATCTTTTCGAGCATACTTTTACTCATATCACTATCAATATCGAGCTGGGCATCCCGTGTGATTTTAATCATGTGGGCCGAGATGCTTTCGTAATCGAAAATATTAAAAATACTGCTCAGATTATATCGAATAACATCATCTAGCAGTATCAAATATTGCTTGCCATCTTTATCCGGAAGCTCCACAATTCTATTGGTGTTTTTGGGAATTTCAATAATGGCGTATCGAACTTCCGGCTTTATTTTAACCAAACCTAACATCTTAGATTTATGCTCTGTTTTCATTACCAATTTAACCGCTAAATATCCCGAAGTATCTTTTAATAAAGGGAATTCGGCTAAATCATTTAAGATAATCGTAACTAATTCAGGGCTTATTTTTTGGATGAAAAAATCTTTGATAAAGTTTTCATGCTCATCCGAAATTTCATTTTCATTGATGATAATGATGTTTTGCTTGACCAGTTCTTTTTCAATGGCCGTTAAAACCCTTAAACTTTCCGCTTGTTGCTTGATTACTATTTCGGTAATGTCTTTAACTAATTGTTGTGCTGAAATGCCACCAAGGATCTTCTCTCCGGTGACGCCTGACAAACTTAACCGACGAATAGCCGCAAAGCGCACTCGGAAAAACTCATCTAAATTATTCGAAAAAATGCCTATGAATCGTAATCTTTCTAATAAAGGAACCGCTTCATCAGCGGCTTCTTGTAAAACTCTGGCGTTGAATGCCAGCCAGCTTTTTTCTCTGTCTATATATCGAAAACTTGTTTCTGTGCTCATACTTATTTTAAATCTCTTGGAAAAATAACCTTTTGGGTAACGCCATTTTCTATGTCATTCCAACTCTCTTTGTCAAATATAATGTTCACAAATCCGGAAGTGGACACATTATCTATAAAAATGTTCCCAAATTTATTGACAAAATTTGTAATAGCCTCGTTATGCCCAAAAACAATTAAATGCTCATATTCATCAGAACAGGACTTGATGATTTGTTCCAGTTTTCTTTCATCAAAAGTGTATAATTCTTCTTTAAATGCAATACTCTCCACCGGAAAGGAAAGGTTTTGGGCAAAAATCATGGCTGTTTCCGAAGCGCGTTTAGCCGCACTACTCCAGACCACAAACGATTTTGGAATCTGATTACCAATATTGGAAGAAACCAAATGAGCATCCTGAATGCCTTTGCCGGTCAAAGGTCTGTCGTAATCGCGAAGTGGTGCTTCCCAACTGGATTTGGCGTGGCGAACAAGAATCAACTGTTTCATGACGGAATATTTTCTAGGTTTTGAAAGTATAAATTTAAGTTATTAATATGTATAATGAAAATATAATGAAAGAGTTTAATACAAAACTTACTGTCCAGTTGAAAATTAAAATTGTTTTTTTTTAAAACTTCTAGAAAAATCATAATTAAGAAACGGGCAGAAAATATTCAATTAGCGAATACTTAAAAGTTTTAAAATAAATGTTAAAAAAATTAAAATGTTATAAACAGCGATTGTTAATAATTAATTGTAAGTTTTTATCCTTTAAATATGTTAAATAATGCATTTAATCTATGAAATATTGCTTTTTATCGATGTTTTTTTTGGTGGTTCTAAAAAAACATGCTACTTTCGAACTGTTAAACTAATGCAAAAAACAAAATAGTAACCCCAAAAACCTAAATATCATGTCAAAAATCAAGGAAAAAAGCCCCAAAAAAAGCTATCATACGATACAAAAATGAAAGAAAAATGACATTTTGTCGAGTTTTCGCGCCGTTTATAGAGAAAATGGACTAAAAAGTAGCTAAGCGCCTATTTTTACAAGCAAATAGTATAACCCAATTATCTATCTCACCATAACGCCTACAAAACGACTCTCTGCACAAAATGCTAGTTTTCAAAAAATTATTCTCCTAAATCTAATTTGTATGAAATCAAATATTACATTTCTATTACTGACTCTTGATATGCTTGTCAGTTATGTATTCTCATTTTTTTACAATCTTATTTTTAAGGATTTAAAACCAATAAAAATGAAATCAAACTTTACAATTTCAAAAAAATTGTTTGCGTCATTGGCTCTTACTTTCTTTAGTATTACAATGTCATTTGCGCAAACTGGTTTCCCCCCGGCCAACACCTCGTGTACATCGAAAGACCTTGAGGTTGTTGCGGCAAAATTAACCGGTGGAGATGTATGTAATTCCTGTCCTACCCCGACAACAATTACAAGAAACCTGATGTTAGGAATTAATAACACCACAGGATCTACCAGAACTTCGTTTGCCTTTTGGGGAACGCTTGAGATCTACAGTGGTACCACCGGTGCATTAATTTCTTCTACAACAAGAACCGGATGTAACGGCCCGTTACCGGGTGGTTCAATTACGTATCTGAACTTTGGTAGTATCACCTATACTTGCGGTGATATTATTAAAATTTCAAATATATGGGAAGCCTGGACCACTTCAAGTGGTAACGAAACTTGTCCTTTAGACCCAAACAACATTTCGCCTAAATGTGGTAAAATCCCAAGCATTACTGTTAACGGTGGTGTAAATGGTGAATTTGCCAGCATTGATTCGCAATGTGGTTCCGCAACCGGAGCTTTAGATTTAACACCAACAGGGGGAACAGCTCCTTATACTTATTTATGGACAGCTTCCAACGGTGGTGTTGTACCTGCCGGTCAGTCAACGAACCAGGATTTAACAAATTTGGTACCAGGTGACTATTCAGTTGTGATTAAAGATGCCAACAATTGTATTATTACCAAATCGAGAACAGTAGTCGCTACTACAGCACCTCTTCCAGTATTTAGTGCTACAAGTAACATTACTGTTCCTTGTGGAGCTGCCACAACAAGCGCATTAACTTATACCAATAGTGCCTCTGGAGCTTGTCTAATCAGCGGCTCGGTTACTTCAACTTTAAGTACCCAAACACCTACCGGTGCTTGTGGAGGAACAGTAGTAGAAACCTGGACTTACACTGATGCCTATGGCAGAATAATAACCAAAACGAGAAACATCACTGTGAGCCCGGCAGCATTGCCAACCATGACGGCTCCGGGGAATACTACAGTAGCTTGTGGCGGATTACCAGCACCTAGCACTATACCTTTTACCAATGGATTAAGTGGTTCTTGTTTAATAAATGGAACATCCAATCCATCAACATTTACAGCTACACCAAATGCCTGTGGCGGAACCGTTACAGAAACATGGACAGCAACTGATTCTTGTGGTAGAGCTTTAGCTCCGGTATCAAGAGTTATTACAGTAAGTCCAGCGGCACTACCAACAATGACAGCTCTGGCTCCTACTACAGTAGCCTGTGGTTCATTACCAGCACCAAGCACACTTTCATTCAGCAATGGATTAAGTGGCGGTTGCGCAATAAGTGGTACTTCAAATGCTTCTACATTTACAGCTACTCCTAATGCCTGCGGTGGAATCGTTACGGAAACCTGGACAGCTACTGATTCTTGTGGAAGAGCTTTGGCTCCGGTTTCAAGAACTATAACTGTAAGTCCGGCTGCATTGCCAACGATGACGGCACCAGCGCCAATTACAGTAACTTGTGGAGGCGTTCCGGCTGCTAGTACAATTCCATTCACCAATGGATTAAGCGGTGGCTGTTTAGTTAGCGGTACTTCAAATCCTTCAACATTCTCAACTACTGTTGCTGGTTCCTGTAATGGAAAAGTAACCGAAACCTGGACTGCAACCGATTCATGCGGAAGAGCTTTAGCCTCAGTATCAAGAACTATTACAGTTGATGATACGACAGCTCCGGTTTTCAACAGTTTACCGGCTCCAAGCAACGTTTCTTATAGTACAACACCAACTTTCCAACAAGCTGTTGCTACTGATACTTGTAACACAGTCACTTTGACTTTTAATGATGTAGCCACTACTCCAAATTGTAATGGTTCTTATTCAATAACCAGAACCTGGACAGCCAAAGATACCTGTAACAATACCAGTACAGCTTCTCAAACTATCAACGTTAATGCCGCACAATTTGTAGCTAATAACGATAGTGGCAGTTTTATTAATGGATTCGTGGGTGGTACTTCCTTTACGAATGTTTTAGCTAACGATACTTTAGATGGCAATTCAATTACAAGTTCACAGGTAACTACAACTTTTGTTTCTTCCACTAACCCTGGCGTTACATTATCTGGAACTAATGTAGTTGTTGCACCGGGTACACCTGCCGGGAATTATACTTTAACATATAAAATATGTGGTGTATCTGCAACATGTAGTTGTGCCACCGGAATAGTTACTGTTCCTGTAACGGCTACTGCCATTGATGCAGTGAATGATACTGCTGCTCCTATCAACGGATATGTAGGTGGAACGGCTTTCACTAATGTACTGGCTAATGATACCCTTAACGGTGCGGCTGTAATTCCGGCTCAAGTGAACACTACTTTTGTGTCTTCCACTAATGCTGGAGTAACGCTTTCTGGCACTAATGTGCTTGTGGCTCCGGGAACTCCTGCTGGTTCTTATACCTTAACTTACCAAATCTGTGAAGTTCTTAATCCATCCAATTGTGATCAGGCTACGGTTTCAGTTTCTGTAACGGCTGCTCTTATTGATGCGGTGAATGATACTGCGGCTCCTATCAACGGATATGTAGGTGGAACGGCTTTCACTAATGTACTGGCTAATG
>NZ_DAINRG010000019.1:42158-44746 GCF_036741995.1 Flavobacterium sp.
CTTACCAAATCTGTGAAGTTCTTAATCCATCCAATTGTGATCAGGCTACGGTTTCGGTTTCAGTTCAGGCGGCTCCAATTGATGCAGTAAATAACACTTACACTGTTGATTGCGCAAACATTGGAACTATTGGAAACATACTTTCAAATGATTCCTTAAATAACAATACTGTTACTTTAGGCCAAATTAATTTATCAATTATCAATGGGTCTTATCCAAATTTGAATATCGATGCTAACGGTAATGTTTCTTTAACCAGTATCGGACATTGTGGTGATTATACGTTCACATATCAAATCTGTGAAAAATTAAATCCATCCAATTGTGATACTGCTACAGTAACCGTTTCCATTATTGATAACACACCTCCAACATTTACAGTACCAAATGGTATTACTTTAAATACCGATGCTAATTGTAATGTTGACAGCACTCCTGCATCAACCGGAAACCCAACAAACGTTAGTGACAATTGTGATGCCAATCCGGTAGTAACTTTTATAGACAATGATTGTTTTGGTAATTTCAATGAAGGTTCTGTAAATGCCGGTACTGGGAATTACTTCAATTTCAGCATTAGCGGTTTTGATAATTTAACCGCAAAAGATATTGAAAAAGTAGCTTTAGCTTTTGATACCAATCAAGGAAAAGGTAGAGTTCAATTTACACTGGTATCACCAAGTGGTCAAGGTGTAGTATTGGTTGGACCATACTGTAATGGTGGAGATTGCGATACTAATAATACAACAGAACTTTACTTACCTGTATTCTACCCAAATGCTTCAGGATATCCACAATGGAATAATAGTAATGTTATCCCAACAGGTGTTACTGTTAATATGACTCCTAATGGAAATCTTGCAGGTGCCAATACCATTACAGGTTTAACCTCATATGTGTCAAGTTTCGAAAACTTAACCGGACCAATGAATGGTACATGGTTTGTTTACGCTCAAAAAGTGGGTACTGAATTGGGTGCCATCCGTTTCAAAAGCGTTTGTTTGACTCCTGCTAATTCATGTCCGAATAATAAAGTAATTACCAGAACTTGGACAGTTACAGATGCTTGTGGAAATAAATCTACGGCAAGTCAAACTATCAAAATCCAGGATATCACGGCTCCAACATGGACTACCAGTGCCGGGTCTTTAGACAGAACTGTAGAATGTAGCGATGCTGCTGCTTTAGTGGCTGCACAAGCCCATGCTCCTATTGCTACTGACAACTGTTCCGGAACGGTAACTTATACAAAAACTCCGGGTCAATTTGTAGCCTCTCCAGGATGTTCGAATGCCGGTACCTATACAAATACATGGATTGCAAAAGATGTATGTGGTAATATCTCTACTGTATACACACAAGTTATCAGAGTTCAGGATACTATGGCTCCTATATGGACAACCATTGCAGATGCCTTAAATGTTACTGTAGAATGTAGCGATGCAACAGCTTTGGCCAATGCACAAGCCTTATTCCCGGTAGCTTCTGACTTATGTGATATTGATGTAACCAATATTATCAAAAAAGGGGGTAATTTCACTCCAACTTTAGGATGTGCTAATACGGGTACCTATACCAATACTTGGACGGTGATGGATGCCTGTGGAAATAATTCTACTGTATTCACACAAGTTATTACTGTTGTAGATACTATCAAACCACAAATAACTACTGCTGCTTCTAATCTGACAGTAGAGTGTGATGGTAATGGAAATCCGGCTGCATTGCAAGCTTGGATTGACTCTCACGGTGGCGCTGTAGCTACAGATGCTTGTTCTGCGGTGACTTGGACAAACAATTTTGATGAATTAAGCGATGGTTGTGGAAATACCGGTTCAGTAACCGTAACATTCACCGCAACTGACGGATGTAGTAATTTTGAAACTACAACGGCTACTTTTACAATACAAGATACTACCAAACCACAAATCACTACTGCCGCGTCTAATTCGACCGTAGAGTGCGATGGTAACGGAAATACAACTGCGCTTCAGGCTTGGTTAAACTCTAACGGTGGCGCTGTAGCATCCGATAATTGTTCGTCTGTAACCTGGTCTAACAACTTTACTTCTTTAAGTGATGGTTGTGGTAACACCGGTTCAGCAACAGTAATCTTTACTGCTACTGATTCTTGTGGTAACTTTGAAACTTCCACAGCTACCTTTACTATTCAGGATACTACCAAACCACAAATCTCAACTGCTGCTTCAGATTTAACAGTAGAGTGTGATGGAAATGGAAATGGTACTGCACTTCAGGCTTGGTTAAACTCAAACGGTGGTGCTGTTGCCTCAGATGCCTGTTCGTCTGTAACCTGGTCTAACAACTTTACTGCTTTGAGCGATGGTTGTGGCAACACTGGTTCAGCAACAGTAATCTTTACGGCTACGGATTCATGTGGTAACTTTGAAACTTCCACAGCTACCTTTACAATTCAGGATACTACCAAACCACAAATCTCAACTACTGCTTCTGATTTAACAGTAGAGTGTGATGGAAATGGAAATGGTGCGGCATTACAAGCTTGGTTAAACTCTAATGGTGGTGCTGTAGCTTCGGATGCCTGTTCCTCTGTAACCTGGTCTAAC
>NZ_DAINRG010000020.1:0-44468 GCF_036741995.1 Flavobacterium sp.
TCCCAGTTTTGTTGGGAGGCTTTTTTATTTTATAGAAAAATAACTTATTCTCTTAAATCGCGCCAACTTCTGGTTTTAAATTCTTCTGAAACTAGCTCCTGATTTTGTCAATCCGCCCGTCTGCCGGGATTATGGAATTGATTTACCCTTAATGATAAAATTAGTTATGTATAAACATATTTCTCTATATTTGATTAAAAAGTCTGGATATGAATAAATTATACTTGCTTTCCCTGTTTTTATTATTTAGTGTTGGTCGTTTACATGCTCAGGCACCAAGCGTTGTTTGGGAAAAAGTATTGGGCGGAACAGCTCTGGACATAGCGACAGCTATTCAGCAAACAACCGATGGTGGGTATGTATTTGTTGCTTTTACTAAGTCAGTCGACGGCGATGTAACACAAAACCATGGAAATACCGATTTATGGGTTGTAAAACTCGATGACTTGGGCAATATTCAATGGCAAAAGACATTTGGAGGTAGTGATGGAGAATATGTCCGTGGGATTCAACAAACTTTTGATGGGGGATATGTTGTAGTGGCGACTACACTATCAAATGATGGAGACCTTACTTTTAATCATGGTCAGACGGACTATTGGGTTCTTAAGCTTACTGCCGCAGGAAATATGGATTGGCAAAAAACTTATGGCGGAATAGGTGTCGATGATGCCTATGATATCAAACAAACTGCAGACGGAGGATATGTTGTAGTCGGTAATTCCTATAGCAGTTCATTCAATAGTGATGTTACAAATCCCATTGGAGGAAGTGATGTTTGGCTTGTTAAATTGGATGGAAACGGAAATATCGAATGGCAAAAATCATACGGAGGAGAAGGGGATGATGTTGGAATGAGAGTTAGTCAAACTTCTGATGGAGGCTATGTTATTGGAGGCTATACCTTTTCAAATATTGGGGCTGAAGGCGGTCAGGGCACCAACGATTTTTATGTAGTTAAAGTTACTGCGTTAGGAACTATGGAATGGCAAAATGTTATTGGTGGTTCAGGCAATGAATATGGTTTTAATGCCATACAGCTTAACGATGGAAGTTATATGGTTGGTGGATATACAACCTCCACAGACAATGGCATAATGAATCATGGTGTGCAGGATGGTTTGATTGCGAAATTAGACCCTTTCGGTGTACTGCAATGGCAAAAAACCCTAGGAGGCTCTGATTATGATGAAATTGAGAATATTGAAAAAACAGCTGACAACAAAATTATCGTATCAGGATTAACACATTCCTATGATGGCGATGTTACCGATTATCATGGTAATCAAGATGCTTGGGTTGTTGCGGTTGATACTGATGGAGTGATACTATGGCAAAAAACATACGGCTCAACAGATGGTGAAGACATTGAACATTTAAAACAAACGACAGATGGTGGATTTATAATGGCTGGAGCTAAATTTCCACCTTATGGAAATTCTTCAACAACGAACTGTTGGGTTGTTAAACTTAATTCAGGGCAGCTGTCAACAAATACTTTTGATACTGCAGCTATAAAAGTATACCCTAATCCTGTAAAAGAGACTTTTACTTTCAGTGTTGATCCAAGTGTTCTCATTAAATCGGTTCACATTTATACCCTGCTTGGACAATTAGTGCAAACCAATGAAAATATAATGTCAACAATTAATGTTTCCCAACTTAAATCCGGGAGTTATTTACTGAAAGCTGAAAGTGATAAAGGAGTCTTTACTGCTAAATTTATTAAAGAATAAAAAAAATCCCGATGATACCATCGGGATTTTTTGTTATTGTCTTAAACTCGCACCCAGTTCGGTTTCGATGTTTTTCTGTAGTTTGCTCATGATTTTGTCAATTTGCTCATCGGTCAGCGTTTTCGTACTGTCCTGCAAGGTGAAACTCACGGCATAGGATTTCTTGCCTTCCGGCAGATTTTTACCTTGGTACACGTCAAATAGATTTACCTCTTTCAACAACGATTTTTCGGTTTGACGGGCAATGGTATAAATGGCATCAAAAGCTACGGCTTCGTCAACCAATAAGGCCAAATCTCTACGTACTTCAGGATATTTAGGAATATCGGTGAATTTGATTTTGGTACCAATTAATTTTAGAATCAGATTCCAATTGAAATCGGCATAAAATACTTCCTGTTTGATGTCAAAATGCTTTAGTATTGATTTCTTCACGGTTCCGAATTCTACCAAAGTATCGTTACCACAAGCAATCGCCAGGCCTTCGGCAAACACATCCGAAACTACCGGTTTGTTTTGGGTTTTGCACACGCCCAATCGCTCCAAAATACTGGTTACATAGCCTTTGAACAAAAAGAAATCTGTTGGTTTTTGGGCATTCGTCCAGCTCTCGGCACTTCTGTCACCGGAAACAAATAAAGTCAAATGCTTTGGTTCATCATAACCCGAAGGCAATTTGTGATAAGTTTTCCCGAATTCGAATAATTTCAAATCGCCATTTCTACGATTGATATTATACGAAACGGCTTCCAAACCAGAGAACAGCAATGACTGACGCATAGCCGATAAGTCATTGCTCAACGGATTGAGCATCATCACATTGTATTCTTCCTTTAACTGCTCTGATAATTTCACATAGTCAGGGGTAGTCAGGGAGTTGGCCATCATTTCATGAAAACCATTGGCATTCAATTGTGTGGCGATGATATTTTGTACTTTATAATCTTCGGTTCTGGCCGAATTGGAAACTGTGGCATTCAGTTTTTTAGTAAAATTGATGTTGTTATAGCCATACACGCGAAGGATTTCCTCAATCACATCTACCTCGCGTTGCACATCTACACGGTAGGAAGGAATAATCAATCCCAAACCGGCATCGGAAACGGTAGTCACTTTAATGTCCAACGAAGCCAATATTTTCTTGATGGTTTCTTTGGATAATTCCTGTCCGATCAATTTGGTGGTTTTATCAAAATGAAGAAACACACGGAAATCTTCAATCGCCTTTGGATAAATATCAATGATGTCCGAAGTGATTTCGCCACCGGCTACTTCTTTAATCAAAAGGGCCGCGCGTTTCAAAGCAAATTCGGTAATAGTAGGGTCAATACCTCTTTCAAAACGGAACGAAGCATCGGTATTCAAAGCATGACGCTTAGCCGATTTTCGAATAGAAACCGGATTAAAATAAGCACTTTCCAGGAAAATGGAATTCGTAGTTTCGGTAACACCCGAACCTTTTCCGCCAAAAACACCGGCTAAACAAAGCGGTCCTTTTTCGTCACATATCATCAAATCTTCTTCGTGCAGGGTTCTTTCTACTTCATCAAGCGTGGTGAATTTAGTTCCGGCAGCTACGGTTTTTACTATGATTTTCCCATTGATTTTGGCGGCGTCAAACGCATGAAGCGGTTGTCCTAAATCGTGCAGGATATAATTGGTAACGTCAACAATATTGTTTTTGGGTGTCAATCCAATGGCTTTCAAACGGTTTTGCAACCATTCCGGCGAAGGCTTCACGGTAAGTCCCGACAAAGTCACTCCACAGTATCTTGGCGCTAATTTGCTGTCTTTGACATCCACGTCAATCTTAAGAATTCTTTTGTCAATTCTGAAAGTACTAACTGATGGCGTAATCAACTCGATGTTGCTATTTTTTTGCAATAAACTGGCACGCAAATCACGGGCTACACCGTAGTGTGACATAGCGTCGGCGCGGTTAGGTGTTAAACCAATTTCGAAAACTTCATCATTTTCTATGTTGAATACTTTGGCACAAGGCGTTCCCGGTTTTAGTTTCTCGTCTAAAACCATAATCCCGTCATGGCTTGTTCCCAGACCTAATTCGTCTTCGGCACAAATCATTCCGTGACTTTCCTGTCCGCGGATTTTTCCTTTTTTGATTTCAAATTCCACACCGTCTTTGTCAAACAATTTGGTTCCGATAGTGGCCACAGGCACTTTTTGTCCGGCGGCTACATTGGCAGCACCACAAACGATTTGCACCGGAGTTCCATCACCTAAATCAACGGTAGTTACTTTCAAACGGTCGGCATCCGGGTGTTTTTCGCAAGTCAATACATGACCTACCACCACACCTTCGAGTCCGCCACGAACGGATTGGTATTTTTCCACCACTTCCACTTCCAACCCTAAATCGGTCAGTATGGCTGAGGTCTCCTCTGATTTTAAATCTATTTTAATGAATTGTTTTAACCAATTGTATGAAATTCTCATGTAGCGTACTTTAAGGCAGCAAATATAAGGATTACAGTTTTTAGATTAAAATATATTTTGCTCCAAAAACGGTATTGTTGGGAACGGTTCCGATTGTCAGATTCCTGATTTTTTATCGGTATTTTTTAAGAAATGGCAATTAACAACTGTTAAAATTATCCTATCAATAAAATTGTGCTATAAATTGGGTGAATTGTGCTATTCCGGGTTGGAGATTGAAATTACATTTGATTAAATCAAAAAAAAATAATTATGAGTAATTTAATTCAAAGACCTACTTTCAAAGATAAGTATGATAATTACATAGGCGGAAAATTTGTACCGCCAGCCTCCGGACAGTATTTTGACGTGGTGTCTCCGGTTGACGGAAAAGTGTTTACCAAAGCGGCTCATTCCAACAAGGAAGATTTGACTTTAGCGGTGGATGCGGCACACGAGGCGTTCAAAACCTGGAGCAAAGTTTCGGTTACAGACCGAAGCAATTTGTTGATTAAAATAGCCCAGGTTATGGAAGATAACTTGGCGTATTTGGCTGCCGTAGAAACTATTGATAACGGAAAAGCCGTTAGGGAAACTTTGGCTGCTGATTTGCCCTTAGCCATTGACCACTTCCGCTATTTTGCCGGAGTTATCCGCGCGGAAGAAGGCTCGGTAAGTGAATTGGATGAGACTACTGTTTCCCTAATTGTACATGAGCCTATTGGTGTAATCGCCCAAATTATTCCGTGGAATTTCCCCTTATTAATGGCCGTTTGGAAATTGGCTCCGGCTCTAGCCGCAGGCAACTGTGTGGTGTTAAAACCGGCAGAAAACACACCTATTTCCATTATGGTTTTAATGGAATTGATAGGCGATTTAGTACCGGCAGGCGTACTTAACGTAGTCAACGGTTTCGGTTCCGAATTAGGAAGAGCTTTGGTCACCAATCCGAAAGTAGCCAAAGCCGCTTTCACCGGTTCTACTGCCACCGGAAGAATGGTCATGCAATATGCTACCGAAAACATAGTACCGGTGACTTTAGAATTAGGCGGAAAATCACCCAACATTTTCTTCCCCTCAGTAATGGATGCTGATGATGAGTTTTTAGATAAAGCTATAGAAGGAGCTGTTTTATATTGCTTAAATCAAGGCGAAGTGTGTACTTGTCCCTCGCGTTTGCTAGTGCATGAATCTATTTATGACCAGTTTATTGAAAGAGTTTTGGAAAGAGTGGCTGCGGTAAAAACCGGAAATCCGTTAGACCCAACGGTCATGATGGGAGCGCAAGCCTCGAAAGTGCAGAAAGATAAAATCATGACTTACATCAATTTAGGAAAAGAAGAAGGAGCAGAGCTCTTAATTGGTGGCGAGGAGAACAAACTGGGCGGCGATTTGGATAACGGTTATTACATCAAACCAACCGTTTTCAAAGGAACGAACAAAATGAGAATCTTCCAGGAAGAAATATTCGGACCGGTATTAGCCGTGACTACTTTCAAAACTACGGAGGAAGCTATTGCCATTGCCAATGATACGCTTTATGGTTTAGGAGCCGGTGTTTGGACTCGCGATGCACACGAATTATACCAAGTGCCAAGAGCCATCCATGCAGGTAGGGTTTGGGTAAACAGTTACCACGCTTATCCTGCAGGAGCTCCGTTTGGAGGATACAAACAATCCGGTATTGGTAGGGAAAATCACAAAATGATGTTGGCGCATTACCGTCAAACCAAAAACATGTTGATTTCGTATAACAAAAGCAAATTAGGATTCTTTTAATAACAGTATAATGGTTGGTTAAATACACCGCAGGTCGGCTTTCCTGAGTTGATTTGCGGTTTGTTTATTCTTAAAATAACAAGTATGAAACGATTAGCAGTAACCGAAGCCGCTTCAACATTGATAGCCATGCTCCGGGAAAAGTTTGGCGATTTAATGTTCTATCAGGCGGGTGGTTGTTGTGAAGGCACGCAGCCTCAGTGTTTTGAAAAAGGTGGTTTTTACTTAAGGACAGACGATGTGTGTATCGGTCAGGTTGACGGCTTTGATTTTTGGCTCGATAAAGATTTATACGAATATTGGAAAAATGCACATTTCACCTTAGATGTCATGGACGGCATAGGAGCGGGCGGCTTTTCTTTGGAAACCCCTTATGGCAAAACCTTTATCATCCATTACCGACTGTTTACCGAAGAAGAATTAATGCAGTTGGAACCGGTAAAATACAATACGTATGATTAGTGCGAGGTGAAATTCATTAACTGATACTGCTTTGGCGTTACGCCTTCGTATTTTTTGAACAGTCGAATAAAGTAATTGCAATCTTCAAAACCGGTAGCATACGACACTTCGTTGATGTGAATGTTCGGGTTGCTGAGGAGTTTTTTGGCGTATTTTATCTTTTCGTTTAAGATGTATTCTATTGGGCTCATGCCCAATTCTCTTTTAAAATAGCGGTAAAACGAAGTCGTACTCATGCAGGCTTTATCGCTCAGCTCTTTTAAACTAATGGTTTCCCGAATATTCTTTTTGATGAATTCAATCGATGGGGAAATCGGACTGTTGTTGTCTAAATACTTTTCGCTATCAAAGCGTTTGGAAGTTTGCGTTTGAATAATTCGGATGATTAACTCCTGTAAGGTCAAATCGGCTATGGCGTCTTTGGTGATAGCATCGCCCATACATTCCTTAATCAGCTTATTGATGGTGCCGGCCAATTCCACATTGTTGTAGAAGAAATAATTTTCGTGGTCTAATTTCCAGAGATTGTTTTTGCCTTCTTTGGGGTACTTTTCATTTAAGAAATCCAACGTATCGGTGATGATTTGATGGTCAATCGCCAAGGCAATACACTGGGTTGGATTTTCTTTGGAAGCTTCCGGAAAATCAATTTTCATTTCCACATTCGACGGCACGATTACGGTCTCTCCCGGTAAATATTCAAACTGCGGTTCTTCAAAAAGATGCATGATTTTTTTTCCGCGCAACATGCTCGTTACCACCAAGTCATTGAACTTGAGTGGCACCAATTCTGATTTCTGATACGTTTCAAAAATGTTCAGTTCGCAATGATCCAACGAAAATATGGTGCGGTTTTCCACCAAAGTCTTTAACGACTTTTCGTGTGTAAGTGCCGGTTTGTGCAGTAAGGATTTAATCGACATAAAGAAAATATAAGCAATACTAAAGTACTGTTTTAATTGGTATAATTCCAAAATGGAATCATAAAATTTCCTCCCCGTGCTTCTTGATGTTAGTCGCCATTTTATAGTTAGTAGTAAAAAATAAAACCAGCTATGGCACCAAACCGCTGTTGTGTGGAGTTATATTTTTAATTGCTCTGAAATTATATTGGGTTTATCATTTTCCCGGAACCATTTTGTTACAATTTTCTTTGGTTCAAAATAAATTGTATCAATGCAAACCGCTTTGGTAACCGCCTCACATACTTCAGTTGCTACAGATTGCGTTTTGGAAGTAATAATATTTTCAACTTCAATTTGATCCGTGTCATAATTCACTTTGGCCACATAGTTTTGATGAAGATCGAACGCCAGGTATTCGCCGATGACCTTAAGTTTTAAAGATTTTTTAAGGGGTAAAAAGAAGCCGTTCCAACACGGACTTCCACATCCGGCTTTTAGTAAAATGTAGTCATTATTCTCCGCCATAAATTTTGGTAGCCAAGCGTCTGCCCCTTTCAGGTCGAATGGTTCGTCGTAGGTTCGCAATTCGCCATCACAATACCACTGTAAATAGGCTTTATCTCCAATCTTTTTGAATTTTATCTTATGATTTAATGGAGTTTTGAAATTGTCAACTTGAAGATAATTTTTAGAAATTCCTTTTCCACAGGATATGGACATCAGGAGAAAAAATAGTATTATGGTGGTAAGCAGAAGTTTTTTCATAATGGCATATAACGTTTCGCCCTAGCGACGATTAATTAGTAATGATTCCGGGTTTAAAATTCAGTGTAAGTTTCTAGTCATGCAGTTGCTACAAGCCGCAGTTGTGCGGTGGTTTATTTTGAATAGTTATAATAAGATGAACTATAAAATAAATGCTTATTCTTGGAGTTCTTTATTGACTTATTCATTATCCACAAATCATTTTTCTCATATACATACATTACATTTTCAATGAAACAAATGTCAAAAGCATCTACAAATTCCTGATACTTTGTAAAAGCGTTAAACTTAAAATGTATTGCTTTTATTGTATCATTTGATTTTGCCAGCGAATGAACTGCATTTCGATACTCTTTAAAAATATCTTTATCAGTATTATCATTTCCTGTCAGTTCATAAGTGTGGATTTTTTTATCTTTTAAAAGATCATTTAGCGTAAACTTGTAATGCTTCCCTAACTTTTCCGTATAGATTGCCATAGCAACAGAACATTCTTTACAAAATTTAAATTTTGGAATAGTATAGAAAACTACTACGCATAGCATAATAGTCAGAACTGTTAAAACCAAACTAATATTAAAAAAACGTCCTCGCATATCTAATTTTTTTAAAGCTTGTCTACAACGTTTCGCGGTTTCCTTAGGCAGTCGCTTCGTTCATGTGCAGCAACTGTGATGATTTACTATAGTGTTCCGTCACTTCGAGTGTTTTGAGCAAGGCTCAAAAGGTATCGAGAAGCACAAGCCACGGAGCTATTGCGCCAAATGGCTGTTAGTGGCAGTGTTAATCTATAACCATTTTTTTTCACTTTCTGTTGCGTCAAGAATGTCAATTTTAAAAATGGATTTAAACTTTTCTGCTACATTAAAAGCATCATTCTTGTCTTGAGTTTTATAAAATGTAATATGTTTATTTCCTTTATAAAATAAATTTAATAAAATTACATCGCTTTGTAAAGTTGCTTCAGCAGTTACAACTCGAATTGTTTGGTTCTCTTTTGTTTTAAAAACAGAAACATATTCAAATTCTGGACATTGTTTCCATTTTCCAAAATTGTATCCAAATATTGATTTTATATTTCTAAATGAATTGTTTTCTAAATGAATTTCGGAACCTTCTGTCGATAACAAGTTCAAACCGATTACAAGAAATATTGCTCCAAATATGATGTTGGCAAATATGAAAGTGTATAAGCCAAATACTAATATAACAAATCCGAGTATTTTCTTAAACAACGGAACATCTTTCAGGTAAATAATTGTATTCATATTTTATTTTTAGAATTATGCTGTGACATTGCTACTAACGTGTCGCGGCTTGGCGTTAGTAGAGGCAAGTTAAAGAAAAATGCGATAAGAAATGCTGAAGTTCAGAGTATTTTCCAAGAAAGATAAACGAGCTATTACGCCAAACCGCTGTTGGCAGTAGTTTTTTTTTAATCTAATCTTTTAGCCAAATTCAGATTCAACTTTTCAACTTTCAAATCTATTCTGACGAGTTCTATTATTTTCTCGAGTGAAATCTCTAAGTTATCATATGCCGTTGTTGTTAAATTTGAGTTGCAATTAAACGCTGATGTAACAAAATGAATTGCTTCATGAGAAAATGAATCCATTTCTTTATAAATATTGTTGGGCAATATTGGAATGTTTCTAAAAATTACTTTTTGAAAGTCATAACCTAGACTATAGTATCTTCCACATTCCTCTCCATGAGCTACTTCCCATTCTTCTTTTGTCCCTTCGAATTCTTGCAATTCCTCAACAAGAAAAAATAACTGTTCGTAGGTTTGGCTTGCTTGAAAAATCAAGTCTTTATAGGCAAGAACTTTTTCTTGAAAAATAAAATCTTGGTTAGATTTATTACGTTCTCTTCTGAAACTAAGAAAAGGAATTAGAAGAGCAATTATAGAAATTACGCTTGCGAATATGGCTAAATTATCAGATGATGTCATTAATTGTAGGGGTTAAAAAATTACTGCCAACTACTAAATACACCCAACTTCCGGTGTCTTTAGTAAGCTAATTTGCTATCCAAATATACCCAACCTCCTGTAATAATCCTTATTTCCTCACAAATTTCTCTTTTGGGCGTTATTTTTTGTCTTTTTATCGGTTTCCGCGCTCCCTAAGAAGTCTTCCGCTGTTCCTTTGGTGCTTTCCGCGTTCCCTATGAGGTCTTCCGCCACCTTCTTACTCCTTTCCGCGTCTTCTAAGCTGCTTTCCGCCGGCGGAACGCACCAAAAAGGTGGCGGAACTCATTAAGAAGGTGGCGGAACGCACTAAGAATGTGACGGAATGCACTAAGAAGGTGGCGGAACGCACCAAGAATGTGGCGGAAACCAGTAAGAAGGTGGCGGAACGCATTAAGAAGGTGGCGGAAACCAGTAAGAAGGTAGCGGCAACCATCAGGAAGGCGCCGGAACGCCTCAAGAAGGTAACGGAAGCCGGTAAGAAGGCTTATAAATTCAAATTACCTGCCAATTCTTTCAGGCTGATTTCGGAGAGCTTGGCCTGCAACTGCGCATTGGTGTTGCGTACTTTGGCATTGATGTAATTCAGTTGCGCCGTTCTAAACTCAATAGGAGTGATGGTGCCAATTCGGAATTTCTCTAAAGTAATGTCTAAGTTTTGCTTGGCAATGGCTTCGTTTTTTTCTTCTAATTGCATCCAATCCAAATAGGTCAGATAGGTTTGATACCCACTTTCCAGTTGGGCATTCAAGGTTGAGGTTTGTTGGGCAATGGCAATTTTAGAATTCTCGATTTCCAATTGGGCAATTTTCTCGGTTCGCTTTTGGGCAAAACCGTCAAAAAGATTCAGGCTGGCACTAAAACCATAATTCAGCCCGCGGGAATAGGAAGAGGAAGTAAAGCCCAAACTTGATTGGCTTTCGGCAAAATTATATCCGGTGTTGACTTTCACCGTAGGATAGCGGTTGGCTTTTACTTGTTTTAACTGTAGTTCGGCCACTTTTTTGTTGATGATTTGAGCTTCCAGTTCGGGGTTTTGTTTGGTGGCTAAATCGGTAAGGGTGGGCAACAGTAAACTTTTATCCACCTGAATGGCCTCTACCACTTTGAAATCGGTTTTTACCTCGCGGGCTAAGATTTGATTCAACAAAATTTTGGCATTAGCCAACGATTCTTTTTGTTTTAACAGCGCGGTTTGGTCGGTATTCAAATCCACTTGGGCGTTCAGCACTTCTAGTTTAGAAGCCTTGCCAATACTGAATCGGTTTTGCGCCACCGTCAATCGTTGGTTGGAAATGACTATCGAACTGTCTAAAGCCGCCAACTGTTGCTGTTGCTGTACCAAATCAAAATAAGCCGCCTGCACATCGCTGATTTTGGTAAGGATAGTGAGTTTTAATTTGGAGTCACCCAGTTTTTGTAATTCCTCCAGCTGACTTTTTTTGGCAAACATTTTAAAGCCGTCAAATACCGTCCAATCCAATCCAACGCCATAGGTAAGGCTGTTGTTTTTGGCATTGTTCAATTCGGTAGTGGTGCCGTCCTGTCGGGTTTGCTTGCTGTATTGAATGCTGTTGTTGTCCGCAATGTTGGCGGTTACCTTCGGCAGCATACCGGCATTGCCCGCGGTGGCATTGGCTTCATCCATTTTTAAATTATTGGAGGCTATCCGAATATCAAAATTGTTTTCCAGGGCAATTGTAACGGCATCTTCCAGTTTCAATAGTTCCTGTGCCTGGCTTTTGGGTAAAAACCCCAAAAACAGCAGGATGATGTATATTGCTTTCCTTTTCATAATCAATTATTTTTCTAAACGCTCAAGATTGTCAAATTCCGGACGGTGTTTCTTTTGTTTTGCCCACATTAAATAGAAGGACGGAATCACAAACAAGGTCAGTATCAACGAGAAAATGGTTCCGCCCACAATCACAACCCCCATTCCGATTCGGCTGGTAGAAGCTGCGCCAAGCGATAAGGCAATTGGCAAGGCTCCTAAGGCAATGGCTAAACTAGTCATTAAGATGGGGCGAAGCCTGGCTTCCGAAGCTTGCACAATGGCCTCGTATTTGGGTACGCCCTGTTCGCGCAATTGGTTGGCAAATTCAACGATTAGGATTCCGTTCTTGGTTACCAAACCTATCAGCATCACGGTGCCAATTTGACTGAAAATATTCCAGGTTTGGCCAAATAACCAGAGCGAAAATAAGGCTCCGGCCACCGCCATCGGCACGGTTAAGATGATAATAAACGGATCGATAAAACTTTCAAACTGAGCGGATAAAATCAAATAAATCAACAGCAATGCCAAGCCAAAAGCAAACATTGTATTGGAACTGCTTTCCACAAAGTCTCTGGATTCGCCACCCAAATCGGTAGTAAAAGTGTTGTCTAACACTTTGGCTTTGATTTCATCCATGGCGTCAATACCGTCGCTGATGCTTTTTCCGGGTGCTAAACCGGCAGAAATGGTGGCCGACATGTAGCGGTTGTTGTGGTACAATTGCGGCGGGTTGCTCTGTTCGTCAACGGTAACAATATTGTCTAGCTGAATCAAGTCGCCTTTGTTGTTTTTGACAAACATAGAGGTTAAATCTAATGGTTTGTCCCTGTCTTTTTCATCAAATTGCCCAATGACCTGGTATTGTTTTCCGTTGCGCATGAAGTAACCAAAGCGTTGGCCGCTCAAGGATAACTGCAGCGTTTGCGCCACATCTAAAACCGAAATACCTAAACTTTCGGCTTTTTCCCGATTGATAGTCACGTTGATTTCGGGCTTGTTGAATTTCAGATTCACATCTACATTGGAGAAGGTTTCATTCTGATTGGCCAACTCCATGAACTGTGGAATCTTTTCGCGCAGCTTTTCAAAATTAGGCGCCTGAATGATATACTGAATTGGTAAGCCGCCCCGTTTGTTTACGGCTATAGTTGGTTGTTCGGAAACGGTGACTTTGGCTTGCGAATATTTTTTAGTCCATTTGGTGAAGGCATCGGCAATTTCCTTTTGCGAGCGACCTCGTTCTTCGGGATCTTTCAGTGCCAAACGCACCCTTCCGCTGTTGACCGTAGAAGAACCAAATCCGGGAGCGGTGATGACCAAAGCAATTTTTTTCTCGGGTATGGAATCGTCTATTAGTTTAGACAAATCCTGCATGAAGCGGTCGGTGTAGTCATAAGTAGCGCCCTCCGGAGTAGTTACCCCAACGATTACCAGACTTCTGTCATCATAAGGTGCCGTTTCTTTGGGAATGATTTTGAAAAACAATACGATCAAACCAAGACAAACAATCACGATAGGAAAGCTCAGCCATTTCTTTTGCATAAAACGTTCCAAAGCGTTGGCGTATCCTTTGTTCAAGGCTTCAAAATACGGTTCGGTAAAAGTGTAGAATTTGGTTTTCTTCTGTTCGCCGCCTTTCATCAGATAGGCGTTCAACATGGGGGTAAGCGTTAAAGAAACAAAGGCCGATATTAATACTGCCGCGCCAA
Source organism: Flavobacterium sp. (assembly GCF_036741995.1). Classification (GTDB taxonomy): domain Bacteria; phylum Bacteroidota; class Bacteroidia; order Flavobacteriales; family Flavobacteriaceae; genus Flavobacterium. Next base: position 13,545 of record NZ_DAINRG010000020.1, read on the forward strand.
TGACGACGCCAAATTCCCGGAAAAGTCTTCCCACAAAACCTTCCAAAAAGATAATCGGTAAAAATACTGCGGCCAATGTGATGGAAATGGAAATAACGGCAAAGAAAATCTCGTTAGAGCCTTTGATAGCCGCTTCTATAGGTGACATGCCTTGCTCGACTTTTTTGAAGATGTTTTCGGTCACTACAATTCCGTCATCTACCACCAATCCTGTGGCAAGAACAATGGCGAGCAGTGTCAACACATTTACCGAAAAGCCACACAAATACATGATGAAAAACGTTGCAATCAACGACACCGGAATATCAATCAACGGACGGAAGGCTATGGCCCAGTCCCGGAAAAACAAGAAAATAATCAGGATTACCAAAATGATGGAAATCAACAGGGTTTCCGCCACTTCGACTACTGATTTTTTGATGAAAAGGGTAGTGTCTAGCGCTACATTGAGTTTAATGTCTTTAGGCAAATCCTTTTTAAACGTATTGTATTGTTTGTAGAAGGCAGTGGCAATGTCCAAATAGTTAGTCCCCGGTTGCGGAATAATCGCTAAGCCTACCATGGGTTGGTCGTTGCCTTTCAATTGGGTTTCCAGATTTTCGGCCCCTAATTCGGCGTGACCGATATCGCTCAAGCGAACCACTTTATCTCCGTTAGCAATGATGATGATGTTGTTGAATTCTTCCGGTTTGGAAAGATTTCCCATTGTTTTAACGGTCAGTTCCGTATTGGCACCGGTTAATTTCCCGGAAGGCAATTCGACATTTTGTTTTTCTAAAGCCGTTCTGACATCCGAAACCGTTACGCCATAAGAAGACAGTTTCACCGGGTCAATCCAAATACGCATCGAATAGCGTTTTTGCCCCCAAATCTGAACGCTACTCACACCGGGTATGGTTTGCAAACGCTCGGCAATCACATTTTCGGCATAATCACTCAAAGCCAAAGCATCCTTGGTATCGCTTTGTACCGTCATCGTGATAATCGGATCCGAATCGGCATCCGCTTTAGACACTACCGGCGGCGCATCAATATCCTGTGGCAAACTCCTAACGGCCTGCGACACTTTATCTCTAACGTCATTGGCGGCTTCTTCTAAGTTTTTTTCGAGTTTGAATTCGATAGTAATGTTGCTGGAACCCTGGTTACTCGAAGAAGTAATATTTCGAATACCGTCTATGGAGTTGATGGCTTTTTCTAAAGGCTCGGTAATTTGTGACTCAATGATATCAGCATTGGCACCGGTATAATTGGTACGCACCGAAATCTGCGCCGGATCAATCGAAGGAAATTCACGAACGCCCAAATAACTGTACCCAATGATTCCAAAAAGAATAATGGTCAGATTGATGACAATCGTAAAAACCGGTCGTTTGATGCTTAAGGTGGATAAACTCATAATTTGGGTGGCTGAAGTTTATTTGATTTTCACTTTGATGTCGGCTTCGTCTTTCAATGACATCACGCCCGAAGTCAGGACGGTGTCGCCCACTTTCAGTCCGGAAGTAATGACCACATCTTTGTCGGTGCGGGTTAAGGTTTCCACTTTGACCACTTTCGCTTTGCCGTTATTGGCAATGAAAACAGTTTTTCCATCTTGCACCGGAACGATAGCTTCGGTGGGAATGATGATAGCGTCTTTTATATTTCGGAGCGGTAATTCGATATTGGCAAAGGTGCCCGGCAATAATTTTCCGTTGGAGTTTTCGGTTAATGCTCTTATTTTTAAGGTTCTGGTGGCCAATTCAATGCCGGGTTCGAGAGCATAAATTTTGGCACTGAATTTCTCCGTCATGTTTGGAACCGTAAATGTGATTTGGGAGCCTTTTACAATTTCGGAAGCATACTTTTCAGGAATGGAAAAAGTGATTTTCAGCGGATTGGTGTTCACCAAATTAGCAATCAAAGTTGTTGGCGTTACATAAGTTCCGGGCGAAATATTGCGCAAACCCACTTTTCCTGAGAACGGCGCTCTGATGGACGTTTTGCCAATTTGCGCCTGAATCAATTGGGTTTGGGATTTGGCGGTTCGGTAATCGGCACTGGCAATGTCGTATTCTTCCTGGCTGATGGCTTCTTTTTGCAACAGCAATCGGGCTCTTCTTTCGTTTTCAGAAGCTAAGCTTTCTTTGGTTTTGGCTTGTGCCAATTGTGCTCTAAGTTCTATATCATTGACTTTCAATAATACCTGTCCTTTGCTCACCTGACTGCCTTCGGAGAAAGAAATACTTTCTACAATTCCGGACACTTCGCTGTGAATTTCGATTTGTTCATTGGCTTCAATAGATCCGGAAAGGGAAATGGCATTGGAAAAATCCTGAGGTTGTACCACTATGGCACTAACGCCAATGGGTGGTTTTTTACCGTTTTTGTCGTTTCCTTTTTCGTTTTCGGCTTTGTTTTTGGTGATTCTATACCCAATCATCACGCCAAGAGCAATGATTAAAAGGGTTATGACAAGGTATTTTACTTTCATCCTAGTGAGTTGCTTTAGTAAGTTGAAGTTTGGAACTACAAAACTAAATCTTACTAGTGAGAGTGGCGTTACCCTTAATTTTTATTTAACAGTTGTAGATACAAATTTTAGCTACGATACATCACTTCGAGTGATTTTGTGAAACAAAACCGTATCGGGAAGCATTGTCTTTCTATAGGTTCTCGATACAATTTTTACTCCGTAAAAACCACTCGAACTGACGAAACCATTTTAACTGATGTAGTTCCAAATGTTTTTCTTTTTGGTGAGTTCGATAAAAACAGCCCGCAAAGCCTGATGTTCAGGTAAAGTCATCGAAGCATCTTTTTTCAACAATTCCAGGGCTTTTTGTCTGGCCAATAATAGGATGTCTTTGTCTCTGACCAAATCGGCTATCTGAAGATTGAGTACGCCGCTTTGTTGTTTGCCCATGATGTCGCCCGGACCGCGCAATTTCAAATCCACTTCGGCAATTTCGAAACCGTCGTTGGTTTTGACCATCGTTTCCAAACGGATTTTACTATCGTTGGATAATTTGAAAGAAGTCATCAAAATACAATAACTCTGTTCGGCGCCACGTCCTACGCGACCACGCAACTGATGGAGTTGCGACAAGCCAAAACGCTCGGCACTTTCAATAATCATCACACTGGCATTGGGAATATTCACACCGACTTCAATTACTGTAGTGGCGACCATAATGTTGGTTTTGCCTTCGGAGAAGCGTTTCATTTCGGCGTCTTTATCGGCAGGTTTCATTTTGCCATGCACTATGGAAATGCTGTAGTCCGGCAACGGAAAATCCCGGGAAATGCTTTCGTAACCGTCCATCAAATCCTTGTAATCCATCGTTTCACTTTCCTTAATTAATGGATAAACAATGTAGATTTGGCGGCCTTTGGCAATTTCGTCTTTGATGAATCTCCAAACTTTCAAGCGGTTGCTGTCGTAACGATGCACGGTTTGAATCGGTTTTCTGCCCGGAGGCAATTCGTCTATCACCGAAATGTCTAAATCTCCATACAAACTCATTGCCAAGGTACGCGGAATAGGAGTGGCGGTCATGACTAAGATGTGTGGTGGAATGTTGTTTTTTTGCCAAAGTTTGGAGCGCTGCTCTACACCAAAACGATGTTGCTCGTCAATAATGGCCAACCCTAAATTGTTAAATTGTACTTTGTCTTCCAACAAGGCATGAGTGCCGATGAGTATGTGCAAACTGCCGTCTTCCAGTGCTTCGTGAATGATTTTCCGCTCGGCTGTTTTGGTAGAACCGGTTAGTATTTTGATGTTGATGTTTAAATCTTTGGCCAATTCGGTTAACCCATTGAAATGTTGGTTGGCCAAAATTTCTGTTGGCGCCATCAGGCAACTTTGGAAACCGTTGTCTAAAGCAATCAGCATGGCCATCAAAGCCACTATTGTTTTTCCAGAACCTACGTCGCCTTGCAATAAACGATTCATTTGGGCGTTGGTGCCCATATCGTTTCGGATTTCTTTCAGTACTTTTTTCTGCGCATTGGTCAGTTCAAACGGCAAATGATTTTGATAGAAATTATTAAAATTTTCGCCCACTACTGTAAACGGATGCCCTTTGATTTTGTGTTTGCGCACCAGGTTTTTCGTAATCAACTGCAATTGAATGAAGAACAGTTCTTCAAACTTCAATCGGAATTGCGCTTTTGCCAACAGTTCTTGACTTTTCGGAAAATGAATGTTAAACAAAGCGGCGTTTTTCGGAATCAATTTCAATTCATCCACTAAATATAGCGGCAAGGTTTCGGCGAATTTGGCTTGGGTTTCCAAAAAGATTTGCTGCATCATTTTAGTAATGACTCTGTTGGAAATTCCACGATTGGTCAGCGTTTCCGTCGAAGGATATACCGGTTGCATGGCAGAACGCAGGCTTTTTTCGTGTTCGTTTTGCAGCTCCATTTCGGGATGCGCCATGTTGTATTGCCCGTTGAAGTTGGTTACTTTTCCAAAAATCACATAAAGCGTATTGAGTTTCAAGGTGTCGCGTATCCATTTGTGCCCTTGAAACCATGTGAGTTCCATTTGCCCGGTTTCATCAGCGAAACTGGCTACTAAACGTTTTTTAGCTTTACCGAATTCGACCGTTTTGATGTTGATGATTTTGCCGATGATTTGCACTTCGGCTACATTATTATTCAATTCGTTGATTTTGTAATACCGTGTCCGGTCAATGTACCGATTCGGATAAAAGTTCAGCAAATCTTCATACCGATGAATCCCAACTTCCTTGCGCAACAATTCCCCGCGTTGAGGGCCAACGCCTTTTAGGTATTCGATAGGAGTTTGCAGGAGATTGTTAGACATCTTAGAGCATTAGCAATAATCATAGCGAAGATAGTTTTTTAATTTGAAAATTTGAAAATGAGTGAATTTGAAAATGATTATATTCGTATCAACAAATCTATTGCCAAATGCGCCTACTGTTTTTCCTTTTATTTACTGTTTTTACTTTTGCCCAGCAAACTGCTAAAGTGGATTTCAAAACGGCTTACGGTAACCTTACCATTAATCCGATAGCGAAGAAAGTTTCCGGTACAGTTCGGTATGTTTTTGAAGTAAAAGAAGCCATAGACACCATCAAAATTGATGCGAAGCAGATGACTTTTTCCGAAGTGAAAATCAATAACCAACCGGTTAAATTTAGTAATTCAGGAAAAACACTCAATTTGTTTGAAGGCTTTAGTAAAGGAAAAAATACTGTCACATTCACTTATGAAGCTACTCCAAAGCAAACGATGTATTTTAATGGCGATTTTAGTAATGCCACTATAAGCAATCAACAAATTTGGACGCAAGGACAGGGGAAATATACGAGTCATTGGTTTCCTAGTTTTGACGATGTGAATGAGAAAGTGATTTTCAATATGATTATTTCGTTTGATAAAAAGTACAATGTCATAGCCAATGGGGTTTTGAAGGATGTTTTCCCGAATAAAGACCTGAAAATTTGGAAATACGAAATGCAAAAGCCAATGAGTTCTTATTTGCTGGCGTTGGCGATTGGTGATTTCAGCAATAAAGCGATTGGTTCCAAATCGGGGATTCCGTTGCAATTGTTTATCCAACCGAAGGACACGGCTAAGTTTGAAGCCACCTACCGCTATTCCAAAGAGATTTTTGACTATTTGGAGAAAGAAATCGGCGTAAAATATCCTTGGAAAATCTACAAACAAATTCCGGTGGAAGACTTCCTGTATGCCGGAATGGAGAACACCACCACCACCATTTTTGCGCAGGATTATGTCATTGATGGGATAGGTTTCAACGACCGGAATTATGTGAATGTCAATGCGCACGAGTTGGCACACCAATGGTTTGGCGATTTGGTTACGGCAAAATCCGGAAAGCAGCATTGGTTGCAGGAAGGTTTTGCTACTTATTATGCGTTGTTGGCCGAAAGACAGGTTTTTGGCGATGATTATTTTTACCACCAATTGTATCGCAGTTCGTTGCAATTGCGCAATGCTGCCAAAAGCGATACGATTCCGGTGCTGAATGATAAGGCGAGTTCGTTATCGTTTTACCAAAAAGGCGCTTGGGCATTGCATACCATTCGGGAAACTATTGGCGCTAAAGTCTTTCAGAAAGCGGTCAAATCGTATCTGAAAAAGTACCAATATAAAAATGTGGAAACCGATGATTTTTTGGCAGAAATTAAAAAAGCAGCTCCCACTTTTGATACCGAAAAATTCCGAAAAACCTGGTTGGAAGACTATCATTTTCCAACCGAAGAAGCCAATGCATTGTTGAAGAAAAATCAGTTCATACAAACGCTTTTTGAGACACAGCAATTGCGCAAAAAAGCATTGGCTGAGAATAAGGAAAAGTTTAAAACATTGCTGCAATCCAAAGTGTTTTATCCAGTGAAAACGGAGATTTTATACCAAATGAAAGATATTCCGTTTAACGATAAAAAGGAATTACTGACTTTGGCATTGCAAACCAACGATATCAAAGTGCGCCAATCAGTGGCCGAATTTACCGATGATATTCCGGTTGAATTTAAAGCACAATATGAGACTTTATTGGACGATGCTTCGTATGACACTAAAGAAATTGCCTTTATGAATTTGTGGAAAAATTTTCCGGACAGTCGCAGCATTTATTTGGCGAAAACCCAAAATTGGGTAGGGGGTAATGACAAAAGTTTGCGCATTTTGTTTTTGACGTTTGCAGTACTTTCTACGGATGTGGAAAGCAGTGCCAAAACCAATTACTATGCGGAACTGGTTGATTATACATCTTCAAAATACGAAAGCTCGGTGCGTCAAAATGCCATTATTAATGCGATGACGATTACTGATAAAGATGCGACAGTTTTGAAAAACCTGGTCAATGCTACAACCCATTACAAATGGCAATTCAGCAAGTTTGGTCGCGATAAAATTAGAGAATTATTACAATTGGATGGTTTTAGAAGTTCATTCGAATCGCTGTTGCCAACCCTTTCGGAAACCGAAAAAATGCAATTGCAAAAACTCTTAAGCGAAAAACTATGAGAGCATTAGTAATTTCGGGCGGTGGAAGTAAAGGCGCTTTTGGGGGTGGTGTGGCGCAGTATTTACTTCAGGAAAAGTTACATCAATACGACTTACTCATCGGAAGTTCTACCGGTAGTTTGTTGATTCCGCATCTGGCGTTGGGCAATGTCGATAAAATTTACGGCATTTATACCAGTGTGACGATGGGCAAAATTTTTGATATCAACCCGTTTGTGGTCAAAAAAAGGGAGGATGGCGATATCGTTACCATCAATCACTTTAATGTGTTGTTACAATTTTTCAGGGGAAAGCGAACTTTTGGCGAAAGCCACAAATTGCGGAGTTATATCAGGGAAAATTTTACTTTGGCCGAGTTCAAGCAACTCAAGGAATCCTTTTGCAATATAGTGGTTACGGTGACCAATCTTTCCAAAAATGAAGTCGAATACAAATCGATTAAAGATTTTGAGTACGATGAATTTTGCGACTGGATTTGGATTTCCTGCAATTACATTCCGTTTATGAGTTTGGTAACCAAAGACAACTGTGAGTATGGCGACGGTGGTTTTTCGAGTCTGGTTCCTATCCGGGAAGCCATTAACCGCGGTGCTACCGAAGTGGATGTGGTTATTTTGGAAACCGAAATGCAAATTGCTCCCAAACGCATTGGTAAAAACCCTTTTTCGTTACTGATTGATTTGTTTCAAACGCTGTTGAATCAGGTGGAGAAGCACGATATAACCATTGGCAAATTGGCGGCAAATAACAAGAATGTAAAACTCAATTTGTATTATACACCAACACAATTGACTAATAACGCCCTGATTTTTAACAAAGACAAAATGAAGCTTTGGTGGCAACAAGGCTATGATTACGCTAAAAACAAAAGCGAACTAATGAGTGATAATTTACAGTAATTTAGGCTTTGAATCTTAAGACAAACTCTGTTCCTATACCAAGTCTTGATTTTACAGTAATTTCACCACCGGCTCTACGAACTAAAGTTTTAACCGTTGAAAGTCCTATTCCTGTTCCGGTATTGTTGAAACGGTCTACTTTTTCCAGCGTATAGAACATATCGAAGATTAGATCAAATTTGTCATTTTCGATGCCCATACCATTATCTTTAACGATGATGCTGTAAAAATCTTCAGAGATTTTAACATTTATATCTACAATGACTTTGGGTTTATCATTGTATTTAATGGCGTTGCTGATCAGATTTAAAAATATTTGCTCAAAAAGGGCTTTGTAATTAAAGATTTCAATGTTTTCGGGTAGGTTTATCTCAAACTCGTTTCTCGGATTTAATAATTTAAGATTTTCCTTTAACACACTGTTTAAATAGAAAAATTCTTTTTCATCAGCCACTAACGTTCCTTCTTTATAAGCTTTTAAAGTGGCATCAATGTAGGCTTTTAATTTATCTGAAGATTCTTTAATCAAATCAATATATAAATTAGCTTCCGGATTGGTTACCTGGCAGTGTTCTTCTTTTAATAATTCGGTAAGCCCTAAAATATTGTTTAAAGGAGATTTAATGTCATGGGAAACTACATGGGAAAAGCGTTCTAACTCATTATAGTTTTCCTTTAACAAATTGTTTTTGGCGTTTAATTTATAATTTAACTTTTTTATTTCCATCAATTTTAAAACTTGGCGGCTCAGCGTTTTCAGCGCTTTTTGCTGAAAATCATTAAGTTTCTTAGTTTTATTGTCAATGACACATAAGGAACCCAAGGCAAAACCATCTTTATCAATTAAAGGAATACCGGCATAAAAAACAATATTTGGATTGCTGGTGACTAAAGGCGAATCATGAAAACGAATATCTTTGCGGGCATCTTCTACCACAAAAATAGCTTCATCATGTATAGCATGGGCACAAAACGATAAGGCTCTAGGGGTTTCTTTTGAAGACAAACCATGCGCAGATTTAAACCATTGTCTATCAGCATCTACTAATGAAATTAAAGATATTGGGCTTTCACATATTTCAGAGGCCAATTTTGTAATTTCATCGAAATCCTTTTCATTTTTGGTGTCTAATATTTGATATTCTTCTAATACTCTTAAGCGCTTGGCTTCATTATCGGGCAATCGTGCTTCTATCATTATGTGGTATTTGTTATTACAAAGTTATTAATAGTCAGGGATAACGTCGTTGAACAATTCTTAAAATTTGTTTAAATTAAAGTTTTATTTGTAGAACAATACTTATATTTGTTATGATATGTAAGTGTTTTATGTTAGTAAAAGTTTTCGGAAGTGCCGTTTTTGGAGTAGAAGCCACCACTATAACTGTTGAGGTCAACATCGACAAAGGAGTTGGCTATCATCTGGTGGGTTTGCCCGATAATGCTATTAAAGAAAGTAGCTATCGCATTGCAGCGGCTTTGAAAAATAACGAATACCAACTTCCGGTAAAGAAAATCACAATTAATATGGCGCCTGCCGATTTACGCAAAGAAGGTTCTGCCTATGATTTGACTTTGGCTGTCGGAATTTTGGCGGCATCGGGACAAATAAAATCTGAGGAAGTGGATAAATATATCATCATGGGAGAACTTTCTCTCGATGGTAGTTTGCAACCGATAAAAGGTGCCTTATCCATTGCAATCAAAGCCAAAGAAGAAGGATTTAAAGGTTTTTTTCTGCCGATGCAAAATGTAAAGGAAGCGGCTATTGTTAGTGGCTTGGAGGTATACGGAATAGAAAATGTACTGCAGGTCATTGATTTTTTTGAAGATAAAGGAACGCTCGAACCAACTGTCATCAATACACAGGATGAATTTTATAAAACCTTAGATTTCCCTGAGTTTGATTTCGCCGATGTCAAAGGACAGGAAAGCATTAAGCGCTGCATGGAAATTGCGGCGGCGGGCGGACATAATATTATTCTGATTGGCCCGCCGGGTTCCGGAAAAACGATGCTGGCTAAGCGACTGCCAAGCATTTTACCACCAATGACTTTAATGGAAGCATTAGAAACCACCAAAATTCACAGTGTTGCGGGCAAGATAAAAGAAGCTGGGTTAATGAACCAGCGCCCATTTCGAAGTCCGCATCACACAGCTTCCTCTGTTTCGCTTGTTGGTGGCGGCAGTTATCCGCAACCGGGTGAGATTTCATTAGCTCATAACGGAGTTTTATTTTTGGATGAATTGCCCGAGTTTAAAAGAGAAGTGCTGGAAGTAATGCGGCAACCATTGGAAGATAGAGAAGTAACCATTTCCAGAGCTAAATTTACGATTACCTATCCGTCCTCCTTTATGTTGGTGGCGAGTATGAACCCGAGTCCAAGTGGTTATTTTAACGATCCCGATGCGCCGGTAAGTTCGTCACCTGCCGAGATGCAACGGTATTTGAGTAAAATTTCGGGACCTTTATTAGATAGAATTGATATTCATATTGAAGTCACCCCCGTACCTTTTGAAAAACTGACGGAAACCCGCCCGGCTGAAAGCAGTGTGTTGATTCGAGAGCGTGTTACGAGAGCTCGTGAAATTCAATCACAACGCTTTGAGGAACTAAATACCATTCATTACAATGCACAGATGAGTACCAAACAAATCAGGGAATTTTGTGCTTTAGATGCTGCTTCATTGCAACTGTTGAAAACCGCGATGGAGCGCTTAAATCTCTCAGCCAGAGCTTATGATCGTATCTTAAAAGTATCCCGAACTATAGCTGATTTAGAGCAATCAGAAACAGTCAATTCCAATCACATTGCGGAAGCCATTCAATACAGAAGTCTGGATAGAGAAGGATGGTTGGGTTAGCCGAATTTATAATACCTCGCCCCAATTAAAACGGGATCTTCTGTTTCAATATGGTCTAAATAAAATTCTTTTTTCGGCGCGATAACCGATTGTTTCAATTCCTTTTTATGGAGTTTTTCATATATGGTAAAATCAATCGCTGTAGCTTGTTCCAAGGTTTCGAACAGTTTTACTTTTCCGATTACTGATTGCCATTCTGTTGCCACTTCTGCTTCAAAAACTTTAGACTTAGAACCGCTGCCGTAAGCAATGAATCCCATTTTTTGATTTGCCAATTCCGTTTTTTGTTGGAAATGATAGCAAAGTGTTGATACCAATCCCAAGAAAATTGAGCCGGTATAGCAATTTCCTACTTGTCCTGAAGCCATCTCGGAAGGCAGTATTTTTTGAGTGACCAGGTTCAAATATTCCGGGCTTTTGGCCAAGGTTTTGATTTTGTCTTTGGCAGTGTCTCCAAGTTGCGTTTCAAGTAATTCCGGGTTTTCTTTGGCAAAAATTTCGATGAAAGTGCGTCGTCCCTGAAAGCAATAGGGAAGATGCATCAGGATGTTAGACCAGTTTTCATAGAGTTTTTCGCTTTGGTTGCTTTCCGTTTTGTAATGGTCATATGCTTCGGTAATTCGGTTGATATAGCATTGATTGGAATACTGACCGTCAAAAACGGGCTGCTCTTTGTAAATGGCGATTTCATTTTCCAAAATGCCATGCCATTCGGGATTGTCTTCTAATCCTAATGTTTCTTTGGCAACATAGCGGCGCGGTTTAAAGAAATCGAAAACGCCTTCCGTGGCTACACCCACTTCCTGTGAAAAACTCAGGACTCTCGGATTGGCTGTAATCAGCATCGCAATGGCACCGGCACCTTGCGTATATTCTCCGGTGGAATTCAAATCGTATTTGGCGTTATCCGAAGCAATGACCATGGCTTTCTTAGTGGGATGCAATCGGATAAAATCTAAGCAATTTTGCAACGCATCAATCGCACCAATGCAGGCAAAAGTCAAATCGACGACATCACAATTTCGGAAACTGGCCTCACCGAATTGGCTTTCCAAAAGCGACAAAACATAAGAACCTACAGGTTTAGAGCTGTCAATACCGCTCTCAGTTCCCACATAGATTCTGTTGATTTCTTTTGGATTGATGTTTTCCTGTTGGATAAGTTGCAGTGCGGCATTGGCGGCCAAAGTCACCACATCCTGATGCACATCGAGGAAACTCATTTTGTGCAAACCCAGGCCTTTGATGAGCTTGTCGGCTTCTATGTTTCGGTTTTCAGCTAAGGTGGTGATGGGAAGATATAGTTTGGGAATATCAAATGCGATACTGTCGATGCCTACTTTCATTAGTGTTCCAATTTTTGATTTACAAAATTAAAAAAGGCAGCTTCAGTTTTAATTGAAATTGCCTTTAAAATAGGTTGATTGGATACGATTTATGATAAATTCAAAAAAAGAGATTTTAAATTTTTGAATTGTGATTTTTCACTGTCATAACTGAGATTTTTTAATCTAAAAGTTCTTTAAACGTATCGCCTTGTGAAATGTCACCGGTTTTGAAACCTTTGGTAAACCAGTACATGCGCTGTTCAGAAGTACCATGGGTAAAACTATCGGGAACGACCTGGCCTTGCATTTTACTTTGAATGGCATCATCCCCAACGGCATTGGCAGCACTCAAGGCTTCTTCTATATCACCTTCTTCGAGTAGGTTTTTATTGTAATGCGCCCAAACTCCGGCATAGAAATCGGCTTGCAACTCTAAGCAAACTGAAAGTTTATTGGCTTCGGCTTCACTTTTCCCTTCTTGCAATTGCCGCATTTTGGTAGAAGTCCCCATTAGATTTTGGATGTGATGTCCCATCTCATGAGCAATAACATAGGCAATGGCAAAATCGCCACCTTCGGCACCAAAACGGGTTTTTAGTTCTTCAAAAAAATGCAAATCCATGTAAACTTTACTATCGCTCGGACAGTAAAATGGGCCGGATGCAGAGGTCGCATCCCCACAAGCCGTGGTTACATCATCGTCAAAAAGTACCATTCCGGGTTCTTGGTATGGCTGATTGTTTTCTTCAAATAGTTTCGTCCAGGTTTTGTTGTTATAAACAAAACAAGATTCCGAGAAATCGCCTAATTGTTTTTCTTCTGCCGATAGTTCTCTGGTTTTTGTGCTATCGGTTTGGGTTGTTGTTCCTTGTGTTTGTTGTAGAATGTTGCCAATGGATTGGCCTGTTTCGCCTCCAAACATATTCAGCAATAGTATAATAATACCGATTGCTCCACCACCAATGAGGGCTTTGCTGCGACCCGAAATCCCTCTTCTGTCTTCAAAATTGCCGCTTTCTTGTTTATCCCATTTCATAATTTTAAGTTTTAGTTACTAGTTATGTGTTCTCTAATAATATTTTCTAAAAATACTTTGTCAATTGGTTTCGGAATATAGTCGTTCATTCCGTGTTCGATACATTTTTCTTTTTCACCTACTATCGTTCCGGCGGTTAGTGCAATGATTGGAATTTTTGCTGTGTTAGGTAATTTTCTGATGGCGGTCGAAGATTCATAGCCGTTCATAACGGGCATTTGTATGTCCATCAAAATTAAATCAGGCAAGAGGGTTTGAGTTTTTTCTAAAGCTTCTTTTCCGTTTTCTAACTCATGAATTTCGGCATTGGGTAAAATTTGTTTGACCAATGTTTTCGCCAATAGCATGTTTATTTTATTGTCTTCTACAATAAAGACTATTTTATCGTCATGGGTTACAATATTGGTTTTTGTTACGGTTTTATTATGAGAATCATTTAATTTATCTACACCTGATGTTTGATTGGAATAGTTTACATCGAGTATGAAACTGAACTCACTACCTTTCTCGGATTCACTTTTAAGTTCTAATTGGCTGTTCATTAAACTCAATAATTGATTGGAAATAGAAAGCCCTAAGCCAGTGCCACCAAATTTTTTAGAGGTTGAATTGTCTTCTTGTGAAAAGGCTTCGAATATCTTCAATTGGTTTTTCTTTTTAATTCCGATTCCGGTGTCTTTTACGGAGAATTTTAATTGAATGGTACTGTCATCCACTAGTTTGTGCACCGTAATTGAAAAATCAATTGCCCCTTTTTCTGTGAATTTCACGGCGTTGCTTAACAGGTTTATCAGGACTTGTTTCAGTCGAATGTAATCTACCCAAATGTATTTAGGTACATTTTTTTCGATGTTTAAGTTCAGAGCCAAGCCTTTGAGATTAGCCTCGTATTTTATGAGTTCCATTACTTGATTGGCCAAATCATCCACTCCCGATTTTTCTATGTCCAATTCTAATTTTCCCGATTCAATTTTAGAAAAATCCAAAATGCTATTGATAACTTCCATCAGGGCGTTGGCCGATTGGTTGATGGTATTCATGTATTTTTTCTGAATGTCTTCCAAATCCGAGTTCATCAACAACTCTGTAAAACCAATGATTCCGTTCAGAGGCGTTCGGATTTCGTGACTCATATTAGCCAGAAATTCCGATTTTGCGCGGTTAGCAGCTTCGGCATAATTTTTGGCTTTAATGGCTTCTTCAGCTTCCATTCTTTTAGTAATGTCAATGAAGATCCCTACAATATATTCAATTTCACCGCCTTTAAAAATAGGTTCTCCAAATTCTTCCACCCATATATAATGCCCGGCCTTGTTGATAATGCGGTAAATTAAATGAACCTTTTGTTTGCTTTTGAATAATTCTTTGGCTTTGCCTTCTACAATTTTTAAATCATCAGGATGTACCAAATCCATATAGAAAATCTTGTTCTGCAGGAAATCTGATTTCTTATAACCGGTTAGCGTTTCAATTTCGTCATTCAAATAAATTTTTGACCATTTGTCATCATATCTTGAAAGGTGAACTGCTCCCGGAATATTATTGGCCAATAGCCGGAATCGTTCTTCACTTTCCTGTATTTTGGCTTCATTGATATTTCTTTCAATAGCATAAGAAATATTGTTGGTCAGGGTTTGCATAGCGCTAATTTCATCCGATGACCATTCTCTTTCCTTGGTAGAATCATCAAAAACAATAAACCCATAAAACGATGATTTTACAAAAATGGGAATAAAAAGAACCGACTTAGTGTTCAGTTTTTGCAAAAACTCCCGGGATACATTATCTTTCATCTTTCGAAGAATGGAATAATAAATCTTATTTTGTGTCAAATTTGCCGAGATTTCCGGTACTACACTATGAGGAAGGTTTTGCAGATTCGGATTGGGAGGGGTCAATGATTTGGCTTCCGCAGTCCAGCGGTATTTTTGAGTGTAGGTATTGTTTTCCGGATTGTTTTCAAAGAACGAAAGTTTGTCCACATGGGTAACATTTCCAATGGTTTCGAGTATGCCTTCAAAGAGTTCGCTGGTATTTTTTGACAGTAAAAATTTCTCGGTGTTTTTGATGATTTCGACTAAGATGTCGCTTTTGTATGTAAGTTTCTTTTCGGCTTCTATGCGCATTTGGGTTTCGATGGCAATGGCAATCAAATCTGCAATGGAACGCGCAAAATTGATGTCTTCATTGTCCCATTCGATGGTGACTTCCAGTTTTTCGAAACATAGAATCCCGACGATTTTTCCGTTGATGAATATTGGGGTGTCCAGTAACGATTTGATATTGTTTTTTGGAAAATAATCATAGCACAACTCTTGTGTCATATAGTTGTTGTAAACATTGGAAGCTACAATTTGGTTTCCGTTTTCAATATTGTTGAAGTAAATAGGATACCGCTCGCGCTCTAGGAAAAAATTCTTTTCAAAACGATCATTGTGGAAAAAATACATGCTCTCACAACGCAATCCGCCAGCAATGCTCGACCAATAACTCACCCGGTCAATGGTACAGTTGGTACTGGCCACTTTGATGATGTTCTTCAAAATGCCATAGAAAGTATCTTTGTTGGAGTAGCTTTGTGAGGTTAGTTTTTTGAGCGTTTCATTGTGAATTCTAACTTTTTTGCTGCGGTTGTAATGTTCGATTTCGAGGTTTTTCACCAAAGTGATATCTCTCGCAATGGCTGAAAAACCTACAACTTCTCCATTTTCATTTCTTTTCAATGTTACTTTTTGGGAAACCCAAATGGTCTCACCGTCATTTTTGAGCAACGGGAAAACTAGGTCATTATATTCGTGGCTTTCTTTTGGAATTTCTTTGTAAAAATCAACCACATATTCGGTGTAATCTTTTCGGATGAAGTTGGTAAAATGTTTGTTTAAAATCGCATCAATGTCATAACCAAGCGTTTTTACAGTGAATTGGTTGACATAAGTAACGTTGGCATTTAAATCAATTTCATAAATCAAATCGGCTGCTGATTCAATTAAACTTCGGTACTGGTCCTTAATGTTTACTTGTTCGGTTACATCCTGTCCGATACCAATGACAATATTATCGGAATATCTTTTGTCTTTCCATTGGATGTATTTGTAGTCACCACTTTTCGTCTTTAATTTTCGGGTATATAATCGATTGTCCACAAAACTGTCATGGTAGGATTCTCCAATAAATTCGGAGTCTTCGGTCAGATTCCAGAAATCCATCCCTAAAACATCCTCAACGTCATAGCCCAAAATAGTTTTTACCGATTCACTACAAAATGACACTTCCCCTCTTTTATTGGTCGTAATAATCAGCGAATTTCCATTGTTGACAATAATATCCGAAAACAGGAATTTATTTCGGGTTTCCAAAAGCGCTAAATGTCTTGAAATGTGAATGGCAATTATAGAGATAAAAGCACAAATCAGCAGCATGACATGTTTGCTTTCCATAATTTCATAGCGATAAGCAATAATTAATAAAAGCAATGAGAAAATGGCAAAAAACCAGTATTGGATGATATTTTTAATGACAAAATAAGAAAGAAAAAAGCCTACGATTAAACCGATATAGGATATTAATTCAAAAGGTTGGAAGAAGGCGTTATAAGCAATGTAACATAAGTAACTGAAATAAAATACAGTGAAGATGAGGTTTATGTATTTATAAAAAGCTTTATTAGTACTGCTTAAGAAATAAAGCGATAGCAAGAGAGCACCGACCGAAAAATTGATGACCAAATGACTACTGGCTCTTAACTGGAAAACATCCACCATAGTTTCTATCAGTGGAATGGTAATGCCGAAGAAAAGAAAATAGATTCGGAATTGTTCTTCTTTGGGTTCGAATTCAGAATATTTATTGCTGAGGTTTAATTTTTTCTGCAATGTTTTGCTAACTGCTATATAAAACAGCAGTAAAACAATTAATAGCAAACTGATTATTATATAACTATTGATGTTTGCAAATGAAACAAGCTTATTCAATGGATAGTAGATTTATACAATTAAACAATTTAGATTTTGGGATTTGTAATTTTCTGCAACAATATAATAAAAATAAAATTACCCTTTGCCATTTGAAAATCTTATTTGAGATGTTTTTATGAAAACCACTTCAGGATGTATTTTATTAAATTGATTTTTCCTTTGTAAGGGGCATACCTAAAGGGTAAATCAAGCCAATTTGCTTTTTTAACGATGGATTTGTGATGCGAAAAAGTATCAAAAGCAAATCGACCGTGATACGCTCCGATACCGCTGTGACCAACACCGCCAAACGGCAATCGTTTATTGGCAAAATGGACTACGGTATCGTTAATACATCCGCCGCCAAAGGAGTATTGCTGAATGATTTTTTTAGCAAAAGCATTATTTTCCGAAAAGACATATAACGAAAGTGGCTTTTCGTATTTCGAAACAATGCGCTGCAAATCTTCTTCGGTTTCAAAACTTAAAACAGGAAGGAGAGGGCCAAAAATTTCCTCCTGCATTACCAACCTCTCCTGGCCGGATTCATCCAGCAATGTAGGAGCGATGTAACAATCCTGAGCGTTTATTTTTCCACCAAAAAGTATCGTTTCATTTTCCAACAAAGCTACCAATCGCTTCCAGTTTTTCTCGTTAATAATTCGAGGAAAATCGGGGGAAGTCTCGGGGTTTTCTGTATAGGCAATGGTGATTTCTTCTTTTAGATAATCAATAAACTTTGCTTTTGCTTTTTGGTGTACCAAAATATAATCGGAAGCTATGCAAGTCTGACCGGCATTGAGGAATTTTCCCCAAACGATTCTTTTGGCTGCCAATTTCAGATTCGCTTTTGCATCAACGATACACGGATTTTTCCCGCCGAGTTCGAGCGTTACCGGAGTTAGGTTTTCGGCTGCTGCTTTGGCTACAATTTTGCCAACAACAACACTACCAGTGAAAAAGATATAATCCCAGCGCTGTGCCAATAAGTGTTGGGTAACTTCAACGCCGCCTTCGATACATTCCACATGATTCTTGTCAAAAGTTTCGCTGATGATTTTAGCAACAATCCGGGATGTATTTGGAGTCAGTTCAGAGGGTTTTACCACTACTTGATTTCCTGCAGCAATGGCAGCAATCATAGGAGATAAGACCAATTGAAAAGGATAATTCCAAGGCGCAATGATAAGCACTTTGCCGTAAGGTTCTTTATAAATAAAATCTGTCGATGGAAAATTTAAAAGAGAAGGCAAAACCAATGTTGGTTTTGCCCATTTATGAATGTTGTTGATTGTATGGTTGAGTTCGGCAAGAATATAGCTGGTTTCACTAAAAACAGACTCAAAGGCCGGTTTTTTGAAATCGTCATAAAGTGCTTTCAGTATGGCTTCTTCCTGCGATTGAATGGAAATCAACAGCTTTACTAAAGCTTGTTTTCTATAATTGATATCTGATTTGAAAATCATGTCTGGTTAAGTTAGCTAAGCTAAGATAGCTTTTTTAACCATTACAATCAATATAATTGCTTATAAAAAGGCCCAACGGAATCCCATGTGTAAATCTGCTTGTTTACTGTCGTTAATCAACGCCGTTACGATGGAACTCGAACCAAGGTAAAACCCTCTGAATCGAAAACCAACACCAACGCTAGTTCCGGAAACATCATTGTTGGAGACAGGTAAATAGGCTTCGAAAAAGCCCAAGGTTACTCTCGGGGTTACCGAGAATATATTGAGGGCAGTCACTTGGTCATTACCGTTGTCATCATGCAATTTTCGTTGAAAATAACCGGTAACATATATTTTCGGAATGATTTTGAAATCGCCATACATACTGATTAAAGCAGGTAGTTTCACTTTAAAATCCTTTTGACCCGAAGTTTTGGTCAAATAACCATCATTCAATAAAATAGTTTCTACGTCCCTTAAATTAGTGACATTGTCAAATTGACTCAAATCCAAAGGATTGCTGCTTGGAATGTTTAAGGAATAATTGCTTGACTGGTTGTTGCTGTCTTTAAAAGTCATGCTTCCTAAATTTTTAAAGGCAAGACCGGCATTTATTTTATAGGCTTTACTGCCGTCTTTCCATTGGTAATTAACACCTATATCCGTAGCCAGGCCATTTAATCCGCCAAAAATAGATTTACTGTAATCGCTGAAATTGGTAAAACTGTCCGCCAAATTTCCGGAATAGGCTATGTTTAGAGTCGCAGGCGAATTGGTAGTAAGATAAGCCCCGCTAAGATTCTCCGTAATTTGCCCGTTCAGGTTATTCAAACCAAAATTGGAATACGAACCGGGAAATAAAACTCTTAAAGTAATTCCGGCATTGAAACTGTATTGGTCAGTTTCTATCAAATTACGCCCAGCAGAAAAGCCAATCTCACCATAAGCAGTTCCGTTTAAACGTTGGTTGTTACTGCTATTCAAAATAGTGGTATTCAAAATCAAATTATTATTAGTAATAGCATCCCCAATAGCTGGGTCAACATCAATAATATTAAACTTTGCATGGGCTTTGGTAGTGATACCAAATCCCCATTTCATCCATTTCATGGCAAAACCGGGTCCCATAATTTCAGCATCAAATCGAGCATTTACCGGCTCAGTTCCTGTGAAAATCAGATTTTCCAAATTAGTGCCGGAGTTCAAATCGCTAAATCCAATTTTGTTATTAGCCACATTAAAGCTAAGTCCGTAAATGTTGACTTCAAACCTGTTGGAAAGATTGGCAAACTCTGCCGGGTTCAAATCACCGTTTAAAATACCAACGCGATTCGAGGTGCTGATGCCCGAGAATTGGTCTTGTGCAAAAGAACTAATCGTCCAAAAGAGACTTAAGGTTACAATGATTTTTTTCATAAAAGGTAGATTTATTTGGGTTACTACTATATTAATAAACGTAAAAATACAACTTTTAGTTTAAATCGAATTCCAAATAGCATCTTTTGGTGTGGGAGCAATGATTTCAAGACTTTCCTTGGTAACCGGATGAATGAAAACCAATTTTCGGGCATGCAAATGAATGCCACCATCCGGATTGCTGCGGTCAAAACCGTATTTCAAATCGCCTTTTATAGGACAACCAATGGCGGCTAATTGCGCTCTGATTTGGTGATGTCTTCCGGTGTGGAGGTTGATTTCTAAAACAAAATAATTATCCAGTTCTTTGATGATGGTGTAATCCAAACTGGCTTTTTTGCTCTCAGGAACTTCTTTGGTGTGGGCTTTGGAAGTATTGTTTTTTTCATTTCTTTTCAAAAAATGAACTAAGTTGTCGGTTGTTTTTGGTGGTTTGTTTTTAACCACAGCCCAATATGTTTTTTGTGTTTCCCGTTGGCTGAACATTTCATTCAAACGCGTCAAAGCTTTACTGGTTCTGGCAAAAACTACAATTCCGGTAGTAGGCCTATCCAAGCGATGAACTACGCCTAGAAAGACTTCTCCGGGTTTTTGGTATTTGTCTTTGATGTATTCTTTGACCACTTCAGATAAAGGTTTGTCTCCTGTTTTATCGCCTTGCACAATGTCGCCCACGCGCTTATTCACCACTATAATGTGATTGTCTTCGTGAAGAATTTGGAGGTTGTTTTTATTCGAGACTTCTTTCATTACAGATTATTAGATTGTTGGATTATTAGACCTGTAATGTTGAGCGAAATTTAGATATCATCTTTATAATTGTATCTAAATTATAGATTAATTCGTCTAATTTTAATTGATTTATATATCCTAAATCAAAAGCTATTAACAATTGTGTTTCTATTTCGTAAATTGAACCAATTGCAATTTCTAAGAACCTTGAAAAATCTTTATTACTGCTTCTTGAACAACCTTCAGCTATATTTGAAGGAACTGAAACGGAAGCTCTTCTTAATTGATTTGTCAATCCAAATTTTTCGTTATCTGGAAAATTTGATGTTGTAGCATAAATACTTGAACAAAATTGTCTGCTTAATTTCCAAATTTCCAAATCTTTAAATCTGTGCATATTTCTAATAATCTAAAAATCCAACAATCTAAAAATCTAGATTAATATTGCTCGCTTGAGTTCGGAAAATCTTTCGATTTTACATCCGTCACATAGTTTCCGATTGCTGCAGTCATTTGCTCGTATAAGTTTAAGTAGCGTCTCAAAAATCTCGGACTGAATTCGTTGTTCATCCCCAGCATGTCGTGAATTACCAACACTTGTCCGTCAACGCCGCCACCGGCACCAATACCAATCACAGGAATGGAAATTGTTTTGGCTACTTTTTCGGCTAAACTGGCCGGAATTTTTTCTAAAACCAAAGCAAAGCAACCTAGTTTTTCTAATAACTTAGCATCTTCAATTAGTTGTTCTGCTTCGGCTTCTTCTTTGGCACGTACTGTGTATGTCCCAAATTTGTATATCGATTGTGGTGTCAATCCTAAGTGTCCCATCACCGGAATTCCGGCGTTCAGGATGCGTTTGATACTTTCTTTAATTTCGCCTCCGCCTTCCAGTTTTACAGCATGTCCGCCGCTTTCTTTCATAATTCGGATAGAAGAACGCAATGCTTCTTTCGGATCCGATTGGTAACTTCCAAATGGCAAATCCACCACTACCAAAGCTCTCTCAACAGCTCTCACTACTGACGAAGCGTGATAAATCATTTGGTCCAACGTTATCGGCAAAGTCGTTTCGTGACCGGCCATAACATTACTGGCTGAGTCGCCCACTAAAATCACATCAACTCCCGCGGTATCTACAATTTTGGCCATGGTAAAATCATAGGCCGTTAGCATCGATATTTTTTCGCCATTGGCTTTCATGTCAAATAAGGACTTGGTCGTAATTCTTTTGTAATCTTTTTTTGCTGTAGACATTGCTTTGTTTTTGATGAAGTAAAGGTAATAAAAAGGAATTGTAATATTAATGTTAAATCTGTCTCTAATACTCTGAAGGACTGTAACCAATTGATTTTAAAGGATACTTATTCCCAAAAAAGAAATTATGGAAACAACTAAAGTATGGCAAAAAGTAACGGAAAAAAAATACATTTTTTCTGTAGGAGCCAAAAGAATTGGAACACTAGAAATCAGTAATAGCAAATGGAATCCCAGTGCTTTATTGGATGTGGATGGACAATTATTCACCATAGAGCAATCTGGTTTTTGGAAAAATAAATTACAGCTAGTTGATTATAAAGGAAATTTGATTCTAAAAATGGTGCCGAAAAATTGGTTCTCCTCCACAGCTGTCGTTGTGTATCAAAATGAATACTTACAATTAAAAGTTAGAAATAATCCATTGGCAGAAGTACTACTGATCAAAAATGAGACGGAGCTACTAAGTTATGGTTTGAAAATATTTGAAGGGAAAATAGTTACGCAAATCAAATCAGTTGAAGAAAACAATGATTATTTACTCGATTTTCTATTGTGGTTTTTATTCCGAACCGTGGCGCATGAAAATTTCGGGGAAGATTTAGTTTTCCAAACTTTACTCTTGCAGCCGTAAAGCTGTTTTTATTTTAAATTGTTTGATTCTTACTTTTCTATGATGATAAAACGCTTTTGATGATTAACTTTGTGCTCTTATAAAATTATTGAAATGCCCAAAATATTAATCATCGAAGACGAAGCCGCCATCCGTAGAGTATTGGTCAAAATACTTTCCGAAGAAAGTGATACGTATACCGTAGAAGAAGCCGAAGACGGGAAACTTGGTTTTGAAAAAATCAAAAACGAAGACTACGATTTGGTATTGTGCGACATCAAAATGCCCAAAATGAACGGCGAAGAATTACTCGAAGCTGTCAAAAAAATAAAACCCGAAATCCCAATGGTCATGATTTCCGGCCACGGCGATTTGGAAACGGCAGTCAACACCATGCGTCTAGGTGCATTTGATTACATATCCAAACCACCCGATTTGAATCGATTATTAAATACAGTTCGCAACGCTTTAGATAAAAAGCAATTGGTGGTGGAAAACAAAATCCTAAAGAAAAAAGTTTCCAAAAACTACGAAATCATTGGCGAAAGCGAACCTGTGAATCAAATCAAACAAATGATTGATAAAGTAGCTTTGACCGATGCCCGTGTTTTAATCACAGGACCCAACGGAACCGGAAAAGAACTGGTAGCCCACCAACTTCACGAAAAAAGCGAACGAGCCCATGCTCCGATGATTGAAGTCAATTGTGCTGCTATTCCCTCAGAACTGATTGAAAGCGAATTGTTTGGTCACGTCAAAGGAGCTTTCACTTCTGCCGTAAAAGACAGAGCCGGAAAGTTCGAAGCAGCCGATGGCGGAACGATTTTCCTGGATGAAATTGGCGATATGAGTCTTTCAGCTCAAGCCAAAGTATTGCGGGCTTTACAGGAAAGTTTGATTCAAAGAGTCGGTGCCGATAAGGACATTAAAATCAACGTGCGTGTGATTGCGGCTACCAACAAGGATTTGAAAAAAGAAATCGCGGAAGGAAGATTCCGGGAAGATTTATACCACCGTTTGGCGGTAATCTTAATTAAGGTTCCGTCATTAAACGACAGACGCGATGATATTCCGCTTCTAATAGAACACTTTGCCGTCAAAATTGCCGAAGAACAAGGAAACGCGACCAAAGCATTCTCCAAAGAAGCTATCAAATTATTACAGGAATACGATTGGACCGGAAACATTCGTGAATTGCGAAATGTAGTAGAACGCTTGATAATCCTCGGCGGAAGCGAGATTTCGGAAATGGATGTTAAACTTTTTGCCAGTAAATAATGAATCTAAAAAAAATAAACCCCAACCTCCAAAAAGCACTCATCGAAAACGGTCTGACCGAAGCCAATGAAATGCAACAAGCCACTTTTTCTACGATTAAGAGCGGTGCTGATGCTGTGATTCAATCTCCGGGTGGAAGCGGAAAAACTACTGCTATTGTACTGAATGTGCTCCAACGGATGGAAAAATCCATGGGGGAAAGTACCCGGGCTTTAATTATTGTAGAGACCAAAGAGCGCGTGCTGGAAATGGAAGAGCTGTTTTTAAAATATGGCACTTATCAGGATTTAAGTATTCTTGGTGTTCACGATAAAGGAGATATCGATTATGATAAAAACATCATTTCTATGGGATTGGATGTTTTAATTGGTACGCCTACCAAAATCAACGCTATGTTTGCTTCGGCAGGATTCAACATCAATACCGTAAAAATGTTTGTGGTAGATGATGCTGACGTGCTTTTCCGTTTGCGCCATGATGCTATTGTGCAGCGTCTGATGATGAGTATTGAAAAAACCCAACGCATATTCTTTTGTTCCCAAATCACCGAAAGGGTAGAAGTCCTGGCCGACAAAGTCATGATTGAGCCGCTCTTCTTTGAAATGGAAGAGGAAGAGTAGTTGCAGTCGCAGTATTCCGTAAACACACAACTCATAACTTATAATTCATTACCTCATACCTAACATAATGGGACTAATAAAAATATTTTCGGGCGAAGAAATTCTGGCCATTACTTTAAAAGAAAAACTGGAAGAAGCCGCTATCACTGTGGTAATCCGCAACAACAATCAGGCAAATGTGTTGCCTAGTATTGCTACCACAAAACCTGTGGAGTTATTCATTCAGGAAATTGATTTTGGCAAAGCCAGTCCGGTGATTGAGGAGTTTCGGTTGAGTATTTAGTTATTGGAATATTTTCAGTCGACTAACTAATATCGAAATAAAGATTCCAAAAACGCCAATAATGGCGAAAGAATATTTCAAACTAGTCAACTCGGCAATGAAACCAATCAATGGCGGACCAATCAAAAATCCCAAGAAACTGATACTGGAAACTATCGTCAGCGCAATACCGGTAGGTACTTTTTCGTTATTTCCGGCTACATTAAAAATAATCGGAACTACGTTCGCAACGCCAAATCCCACCAACATAAAGGCGATCGTACACGGAATTAAATAAGGAAACAAAACCGCCATATACAATCCGAATGAGATGACCAGGCCACTAATAATCAGTACTTTTTTAGCACCATATTTTCCCACCAAAATATCGCTCAAAAATCGCCCTGAAGCCATGCATATCATAAACGAGGTATAGCCCAAAACAACCAAAGCTCCCGGTGCTTTTATGATTTCTTTAAAATACACACCGCTCCAATCAAACATGATTCCTTCGCTGGCCATGCCGCAAAAACAAATGATGCCCAACCAAAGCAAGGTTTTGTCAGGGTTTTTAAAAAAGGAATAACTCGATTTTTCTTCTTCCTGTTTGGATTTGGCTTTGATAATGAATTTGTAATTGGTCAAAAGTAGTAGCATTACAAAGGCAAACGCCATGATAAAATGCTGCAGCGGACTCATCTTAAAAGCCAGCATGAGCAAGCCTACCAAAGCTCCGCAAAATCCCGCTAAGCTCCACGAACCGTGAAAGGAGCCAATAATCGGTTTGTCAAAAAGTTGTTGCGTATAAACGCCATGGGTATTGACCGCAATGTTGCAAAAGTTGCCAAAGAATCCGAATAAAAATAAGGCCGCGGCCAACTCCCTACGAGCCGTTGCCAATCCGGGCAGAATAAGGCAGGCTGCGTACAAAATCAAGCCCAAAATGGAGATGTTTCGGCTTCCGTATTTCGTTACTATTTTTCCTGAAAGGGGCATAGCGACCAATTGCCCGGCAGGCAGCGCAAAAAGCAAAGTGCCCAGTGCCGCTTCGCTAAGATGCAACATCGATTTAATATCCGGAATGCGGCTTGCCCAGGTAGAAAAACAAAATCCCATCCCAAAGAAAAATAAAGAAGTCGCCAACCGAACCCGATTAAGATAGGACTGTTTGGCCTTTCTAAAGCTCTTTTTAATCTTGGCTTTGGGCAAAATTTTGCTGAGAAAACTATAGTCTAATAACGGCATAAATGATTCTGAATAAATAAAAATAAAGGTAATTAAAACAATCCACACATTTTCAAATTTTCAAATTGCCTCATTCTCAAATTAAACTATCTTTGCCGCTTCAAAAATCTAAGAAGTCTAAAAACCTAACAGTCTAATAATCTACCATGATTACAGTCAACGATATCTCCGTGCAATTTGGCGGAACCACTTTATTCAGCGATGTTTCTTTTGCCATTAACGAAAATGACAAAATTGCCCTTATGGGAAAAAACGGCGCCGGAAAATCAACTTTATTAAAGATAATTGCCGGCGAATCTAAGCCTTCCACCGGAAGTATTTCGGCTCCTAAGGATGCCGTGATAGCTTATTTGCCGCAACATTTGTTAACCACAGATGGTGCTACGGTTATGGAAGAAGCGTCGAAAGCTTTTGGCCAAATCTTTAAAATGAAAGCCGAGATTGACCAAATCAATGAGCAGTTGACCATCCGTACGGATTATGAAAGCGATGAATACATGAAGCTGATTGAGCAGGTTTCTGACTTAAGCGAGAAGTTTTATGCTATTGAAGAGATCAACTACGAAGCGGAAGTAGAAAAGATTTTAACCGGTTTAGGATTTGAAAGAGAAGACTTCACGCGCCAAACTTCGGAGTTTTCCGGAGGCTGGAGAATGCGTATCGAATTGGCCAAAATCCTGTTGCAAAAACCGGATTTGATTCTGCTGGATGAGCCTACGAACCACATGGATATTGAGAGTATTCAATGGTTGGAAGATTTCTTAATCAATTCGGCAAAAGCGGTAGTGGTAATTTCCCACGACAGAGCCTTTGTAGATAATATTACGAATCGTACTATTGAAGTAACGATGGGGAGAATTTACGATTACAAAGCGAAATATTCCCATTACCTGGAGTTGCGAAAAGACCGCCGAATTCACCAACAAAAAGCCTACGACGAGCAACAGAAAATGATAGCCGATAACCAGGCATTTATTGATCGTTTTAAAGGAACTTTTTCTAAAACGGATGCGGTTCAATCGAGAGTGAAAATGCTGGAAAAATTGGTTATTGTTGAAGTGGATGAAGTAGATACCTCGGCCCTGAAACTGAAATTTCCACCAGCTGTCCGTTCCGGGAATTATCCTGTTATTGTAAAGGATTTGGAAAAATCGTATGGCGATCATTTGATTTTTAAGGATGCCAATATAGTAATTGAACGCGGCGATAAAGTAGCTTTCGTCGGCAAAAACGGAGAAGGAAAATCAACCATGATTAAGGCTATCATGAAAGAGATTGATATCAACGGTGGTAGTGTGGAAATTGGGCACAATGCTCAAATAGGTTACTTTGCGCAAAATCAAGCGTCTTTATTAGACGAAAACGGGACAATTTTCTCTACGATTGATGACATTGCTGTGGGCGATGTGCGTACCAAAATCAAAGATATATTGGGAGCTTTTATGTTCCAAGGCGATGATATTACCAAAAAAGTAAAAGTGCTTTCCGGTGGTGAAAAAACACGTCTGGCAATGATTAAATTATTGTTGGAACCAGTAAACCTGCTGATACTCGATGAGCCTTCGAATCACTTAGACATGAAAACCAAAGACATCATAAAAGATGCATTGCGCGATTTTGATGGCACGTTGATCTTAGTGTCGCACGACCGTGATTTCCTGGACGGCTTGGCCACTAAAGTTTTCGAATTCGGGCACAAGCGCGTGAAAGAACATTTCGAAGACATCAAAGGCTTCCTGGCCCACAAAAAGATGGAAAGCTTAAGAGAAATAGAAAAATAAATTCCGAGAGATTTTACTATAACAAAAACCCTGTCCGAGTGCAATCAGACAGGGTTTTCAACATTAATCAATCAACCCAACTTAACTATTTTTAATGTTGTCTTCTATAAAAAATCAGTTATTTACTTTCTTTTACAAGAGGTTTCCCATTTTTAGTAGTGATAATCACGACACCATTTTTGCCTTTTTCCCCATAAGCTTCGACGGCTTTCCCATCCTGCAATATGGAGATGGTTTCAATTTCCTGTTGGTCTAAAGGAGTGTACGGACTTGTAGGGTTGGGACCAAAAACTTCCTGCTCACTGTATTCAACACCGT
The DNA here is from genome assembly GCF_036741995.1 of Flavobacterium sp. Classification (GTDB taxonomy): domain Bacteria; phylum Bacteroidota; class Bacteroidia; order Flavobacteriales; family Flavobacteriaceae; genus Flavobacterium. The sequence continues at coordinate 41,607 of NZ_DAINRG010000020.1, forward strand.
TAATGATGTAGAGCGGTTCTTTCAGTTCTACTATGGATTCTAAATTATCGGCATTGATGTTTTTTAGGTTTTGTTTCTTGGCTATTTTGTCATCAATCACAATCAAAGGTTTTTCTTTATGAGCATCGGAAACCTGATTTTCTTTTTTCACAAACAACTCTACGTCTTTTGATGGAGCGCTTTTGGATTCGGTACTATAACTACCTGACATAGTATTGGCATTGGCTGTAATCGGATGCATGTAATAACCGGCTTGTGAGGAAATAATGTCTTCAGAGCTTACTTCAGTATTATCCTTATCACTTATTTTTTCTTCTAAGGCTACTTGTGTTTTCGCTACAATTTGTTTTTGTAAAATAGCATCTGCCTCCTTTTTTATTGCCGGATTGGCTTTGTTGGTTACTACTACAACCGTATTGTCAGGAATGGTTTTTTGTATTGTATCGATTTTTGTGACTATTTTGTTTTTGCTGTTTTCAACTTTGTCATTTTTTAAAAACTGATACCCAATCGATATTCCCAGTAATAAGGAAGCGGCTATTGCCCATTTTTTCCAAAGCTGATTGGCGGATTTCAGCTCTTTTTTATCCAGCTTTTCTTCCACACGGTTCCAGACTTTGTCCATAGAAGCAAAATTCGGCGTTTCGGCATTGTTGGCCGCCGCTTTAATTTGATTGAATAAATTATCTTGATGTTCCATGGTTACTTTGCTTTTTGATAATACAAGGTGTTGACCAACTCTTTCAATTTGGTTTTAGCCACATTCAACTGTGATTTCGACGTTCCTTCGGAGATGTTCAGCATTTTGGCAATTTCTTTGTGACCATAGCCTTCAATGACAAAAAGATTGAAAATGGTCTGGCAGCCTTCGGGAATAAAATTGAGCAGGTTGAGCAAATCTTCTTCTTCCAATGGCGTTTCATCGGCACTTTCCGGTTGTATTTTAATCGTATTTTCTTCGAGATACAAATTAAAATTCACATTGCGTTTCAATTGCAGCAAACACTGATTCACGGCAATCTTCCGGGCCCAGGCTTCAAAAGCGCCGGTTTCCTTCAACTGATCCAATTTGGTGAAAATGGTATAGAACGTATCCGCCAGCACTTCTTCAATTTCTTCCTCTTTCTTTAAATACCGCTTGCAGGTGCGATACAACTTAGGAGCCAAGTGGTCGTACACTTGCCGCTGCGCATCGCGTTGCATTTTTTTACAGGCTACTATTAAGGTTTCGTTGATCACTAGGAATGTCTTTATAACTAAAGAGGCGTTTTTTTATAAAAAGGTTGGGACGGCAATGAAAAAAAAATATGCTTTATTTCGGAATGTCTGATTTTACTAGGTTTTTTCTAAAATTAATTTATAAATAGTTGAAGTCAATTCTTCTTTATCGTTGTCTTCACAAAGCAAAAACTCGATTTGAGTGGCAGTTTCGCTGAACAAAGTCAGTCCCTCAAATTTTTGACTGTCCGAAATTTGCTGTACGAAATGCACTTCCTTGGTTTTCAAATCCAGGCTTCCTAAAAAGCTGCCATAAATTTCACCGTCAGTATAAGTTGAGGTAGTGTCTTCGCAAGCCGCTAGGAAATAGACTTTGGTTTCCACCAAAATGGCATCGGTAAACGTGGCTTCGATGTTTTTAACTTTGGGAAGCACAATCGGCACGAATGCTACATTTTTACTTATTTTGTTATAAGTGAAAATCCCATTCTGAGCCTGAACACCATTGCCTCTTTGGAACAAATAATAATTTTCGGAATCAATGATAATGCCTTCAATATTGAGCTCATCGTCATTCAGCGCAATGGTTTGGCGGAGTTTTTTGTGAAGTTTCGATAAATCCTTCTGTTTTATTTCTTTGGTTTCCAAATCAAATTTAACTCGGATATCCCGCTTTTTAGTGGAGCCGGAACCATACAAATACAATTTGTTGTCGAATAGTGTTATCGACTCAAAATCGGCTTTGTCTTTCTTGGCTAGATTTTCCTGACTGTCTTCAAAAAGTTTTATTTTGTGCAGTACTTTTTCGTTTAAGTTGTATTCATAAAGAAAGGTACTGTTGTCCGAAACAATGAATAACGAATTGTCTTTATAGACCAATCCCGAAGCGGCTCCTATGCCTTTGATTTCAAAATAGGGATGAAGTTGCATTTTTTCCATAACACAAATATAAATAGTAATCCGGCCAAAATCATCCGGATTGTGTTTTTTAAACCTAATGAAATCCATAAAACCTCTTATCTTTGCCCACTCAAAAAAAGCACTGTGAATTTAACGCAATACACCAAAGAATTTCGATATAACATGCAACTGGCTTACCCGGTAATACTGGGAATGTTGGGTCATACGCTCATTGGGATTGTCGATAACATCATGGTGGGAAAGCTGGGAAGTACTGAGCTCGCGGCAGTTTCTTTGGGCAATAGTCTGATTTTTGTGGCGATGTCATTGGGAATTGGATTTTCAACAGCCATTACGCCCATTGTGGCTGAAGCCGATGCCGAAAAAAACACTTCGAAAATCCGTTCTGCTTTTCATCATGGCTTGTTTTTGTGCGTGATTTTAGGATTTGCGCTTTTCGGATTAGTTGTTTTGGCAAAGCCGATTATGGAATTGTTGCACCAGCCTGAGGAAGTAATCACATTAGCAAAACCATACTTGGATTGGGTAGCTTTTTCATTGGTTCCATTAATCATTTATCAAGGCTACAAGCAATTTGCTGACGGACTTTCGATGACCAAAATCTCAATGTATGCTATAGTGATGGCTAATATTTTGCACGTTATCATTAATTACTGTTTGATCTACGGTGTGTGGATTTTTCCAAAAATGGGAATCCTTGGCGCTGGCTTAGGAACAGTGATT
>NZ_DAINRG010000021.1:0-41847 GCF_036741995.1 Flavobacterium sp.
CACCTTCTTGATGTCTTCCGCCACCTTCTTGATGTCTTCCGCCACCTTCTTGATGCGTTCCGCCACCTTCTTGGTGTATTCCGTCACCTTCTTAATGTCTTCCGCTACCTTCTTAAAGTCTTCCGTCACCTTCTTAGTGTCTTCCGCCATCTTCTTACTCCTTTCCGCCGGCGGAAAGGACTGGGAAACCGGCGGAAAGGAGTAAGAAGGTGGCGGAAACCGATAAAAACACCCAAAACCCCGACAAAAAGATGATTTTAGATAGCAAAAGTGGTTAATTGAAAGAGGTTGGGTATATTTGGGAGACTAACTCAATGGGAAATTGAGTTTATTTACTAGTTATGAGCAAGCTTTCCCAAGATTACTTTAAAAGATAATTAAAAACTTAAACTTAATAGAAATGCAAGCAAGTTACACACCAGCAATAAACAAAGGAAGCGCATTTAATTGTCCAATTTGTGGTGCATATGCGAATCAATCTTGGTACAATGTTTATTTTGGAAGAGGAAGTTATACGCAAGAACCATCTCTTGAATATTGTATTTGCGCACATTGTAGGAATTACACGTTATGGAGAAAAGGAAATATGATATTTCCATCAAGCGGTTCTGCTCCGTTGCCAAATCCAGATTTGCCAGAAGATATAACAAGAGATTATGAAGAAGCTCGTTCTATTCTTATTGCTTCTCCAAGAGGTGCCGCAGCTCTTTTAAGATTGAGTATTCAGAAACTTTGTAAACATTTAGGCGAAAAAGGAGATAACATTAATGAAGATATTGGGAATTTGGTAGCAAAAGGATTGAATCCTAAAATTCAAAAATCTCTTGATATAGTAAGAGTTATTGGAAATGATGCTGTACATCCTGGAAAAATAGATCTCCGTGATGATATTGAAACTGCAACTAAATTATTCATTTTAGTAAATATTATTACCGAAGTGATGATTACTCAACCCAAAGAAGTTGATGACTTATTCGATTCTCTACCTGAAGAAAAGAAAAAGGGAATTGAACAACGAGATAAAAAAGCCAGCTCATAACAGCGGTTTCGCGCCATAGCTGGTTTGCTTAGTTACCTGACTTTTTTTCTTCACGAAAAAACGCTATCTTTATTAGACATTATCACCTCGCTGGATTCGCTACTACACCAAGCTGAGGAATGTTGTGTGCACTTTTTGACCACATCAATTGACAAACTAATTATAAAACCTAAACATTATGAAAAATCTATTAAAAAGCACCTTGTATTTATTCGTTTTCGGTTTAGCAGGAATTTTATTCCAAATCAGTTGCTCTTCAGACAGTATTGCGTCAAGTACTGCATTACAAAACAAAGTAATTTATACTTCTACATCTTCAGCAGGGCAATCTATTTGGACTTGTAATTATGATGGGACTAATCAAACTCAAATTCCAATATCGTTACCATCTAATCTTCACTTTAACATGGCTCAAGATAATGCTGATGCAAAACTTTCGCCTGACGGACAAAAAATATTCTTCAAAGCATATAATGACACTAATAGTGAAACTGAGATATATTCTTGTGGTATTACAGGAGCCAACATTCATCTTGTAGCTACTCCAATTAATTCTTCTGTGTTGACCTATAATTTGAATTAAAATGGCTCCCAACAGCGGTTTATAGCAACCCAAAAAATAAGTAACATGATAAAGTATGTACTCTGCTGGTTCCCCATGGTACTATTGGCGGTTTTGAACGGGGCTGCCCGAGACCTTGGGTATAAAAAATATGTGAGTGCCCTGGCGGCGCATCAACTCTCAACGGTGTCGTTAATGGTTCTTCTGGGGGCTTACAGTTACTGGGTAGTCAAAACCTGGCCACCCACTTCAGAAACGCAGGCTTTACGGATTGGCATCGTTTGGTCGGTTTTAACGTTGGCTTTTGAGTTTGGCTTTGGCCTGCTAAGAGGCAACTCCTGGAAACAATTACTACAGGCCTACAACATGACCGAAGGACAAATTTGGATTCTGATTCCTATTGGGGTTGCCCTGGCGCCTTATCTTATTTATAAGTTTGTGCTAAAATAACGCTTAGGCTTCTCGATACCTCCCGACAAGTCGGGACACTCGAAGTGACGAAGTACAGCCAACCCACGTCAGTTCGAGTGGTTTTTGTGCAACGCAGTGGAGCAAAAATTGTATCGAGAACCTCATCCTGACAAAAGCTTCTCGATACATTTTGAGCAAAGCTCAAAACACTCGAAGTGACGATATACAAACTACTCCCGTCAGTTCGAGTGGTTTTTGTGCAACGCAGTGGAGCAAAAATTGTATCGAGAACCCCGTACTGACAAAAGCTTCTCGATACATCCCGACAAGTCGGGACACTCGAAGTGACGATATGTAGCCTAGTCAAGCAGTACAAACTGAAGCTCTTATCTTAAAAAAAGAAATCAAGATGTAGGAATAATTTATATCTTAGTAAAAAAATCACCTATGAAACAGCAGTTTATACAAAATTTACAACGGGTAGTCTTTCTTTTTTTATTAAGCAGCTCAGTGGCATCAGCCCAAACGGAAGATTACTATGCCTCACCACAGCTGTATGGCAAATTTACCTTTATAGGCGATTTGTTTTACTTCACATATGATCATAGCTTATTAGTGACCGATGCCAATAATCCGAATAGTCCGGCTACTACGCTATTCAGCACTTTAGAATTTCCGCAGGGTCTTGCCGTCTATAATAATGAAATGTATATTCCCGGGTATTTATCGGGGAGCATCCAAAAATTTTCGCTCAACGATGCTGTGCCTACCCTAACCAATGTGGCTAACCTAACCAGTGTTGGGAACTATCCGGCACACATGCTGGTAGTAGGTCATGATTTGTACGTTTCCCAATTTTTTGGTGACAAAATCTGCCGCCTGAATCTTGACAGTGCCCTGCCTATTACTCCGGAATCTATCATCACCACTAATATAGACGGGCCTAATGGTTTGCTGGAAGTGGGCGATTACATTTATGTTTGCATATCGCAGAGCAATAAAATAATTCGTTTTAAGCCAACAAACCCTGCAGGAACCGTTGAAAATGTGATTACAACCGGCCTAAACTGGCCTCATAGTTTGGTAAAGGTTGGCAATGATATATTGGTATCCTGTATGGACGGAAACAAAATAGTAAGGTTCAACTACACCGATACCAATCCGCAAGTAACTACTGTTTTAACCTTAGACAAGCCTACCTTTATAGAACTCAGAAATGGTTGGTTGTATACCTTTTTAAGAGATGCCAAGAAAATTGTAGGCATTGCCACCGCCAATTTAAGTACCGATAGCCTAACTCTGACACCACAGGTACTTTTATATCCAAATCCGGCTCAGGAAGCGATAAGTATCACCAATTGTGCCGAAGGATTGTCGGCCGCTATCTTCACCGCCGAAGGCAAACTGGTTACTTCGTTCACCACCGCTGAAAACCTTAGCATTCCTGTAACAAACCTAGCCAATGGCGCTTATTTTATAAAAATTGATGGAAAACCAACGCTGCGTTTCTTAAAGAATTGATTGACTTCTGACACTTCTTCAAATAAAAAAATCCCGTCTTAAGCGGGATTTCATTTTTATAGTCAAACGTCAGTTCGAGTGGTTTTTGTGCAACGCAGTGGAGCAAAAATTGTATCGAGAACCTCATCCTGGCAAAAGCTTCTCGATACATTTTGAGCAAAGCTCAAAACACTCGAAGTGACGGTAGGATGTATTAACAAAAAATCCCTCTATAGAGGGACTTCTTTTTTATCGATATGCCATTCGCGCAGTTTGTTTAAGCGTTCCTGTTCTTCAATCTCCTCGGCCGGAATTACATTTAAGAATGATGGATGCTGCTCTATGGCGTAAGCTACTTTTTCTACGATTTGGTCTATGGTTTCGTTTTCGTAATCAATTTCCAAAGGCGGTTTAATGATAAACGACTGCAGGATATTTTTCTTTTTCATGCGGAGTCCCTTTTTGTCAAACGAACGACGGAAGCCGTCAATCACGATAGGCACTACTATAGGTTTGTGTTGTTTGATGATGTGTGCCGTTCCTTTACGCACCGGTTTAAACGACTTGGTAGTTCCCTGCGGGAAAGTAATCACCCAGCCATCTTCGAGTGCAATGCGGATGTTCTCGGTGTCATTAGGATTGACTTCCTTTTTCTCGGTTACGTCTTTCCCGCCGGCACGCCAGGTTCTTTCTACACTGATGGCACCCACATAGGCCAGGATGCGCGGCAGCAAACCGGCTTTCATTGTTTCGCTGGCAGCTACATAGTAAATATTCATTTTTGGCTGCCACAGATAGCCCACGTTTTTAATGTTGTCTTCCCTCCCCGATAGGCTGGCGTTGAACACATGAAACATCGCCACCACATCGGCAAAATAGGTTTGGTGATTGGAGATAAACAGTACGTTTTTATCAGGAAGCGTTCGGATGATTTCAGAACCGTCAATATGCAATTCGTTAAAACCACGATACCGGCGGTGCGTAATGGCTCCAAAGATGCGGATTAACCATTTTTTGATAATAAGAATATGACCAAAAGGATTTCGTTTGAACAAACCCATAATTCAATTTCATTGTTATAAGGACGGCAAATTTACGAAAACTAAGGCTTTATATAACCATTTTCAGCGTTTCTTTCAATTCGCTCAACATCATTGCAGTGGCGCCCCAAATGAAATGCTGATTGACTTTAAATCCGGGCACTTCAAAGGCATCGGCATAGGACGTTTTCATGATTTTGTTTTCTATCAATCGGTCATCCAGGAAGTCAGCCAGTGGCAACTCTACCAAGCCCGCCACTTCTTCAACCTGCAATTGAAACTGTAATTCGCTGGTGCTGTACCCAAAAAAAGGATACACCATAAAGTTGCTCGGTGGAATATAGACTTCGGTAAAAGCTCGGATTACGTTAATGTGAGACCGTGGCACACCTATTTCTTCATGGGTTTCCCTTAGTGCGGTGTCACTTAAATCAATATCGTCCTCTTCTACTTTTCCGCCCGGGAAAGCTATTTGGGACGAATGCACTCCATTATAGGAATTTCTGAGGATTAAAGCCAGGTGTGTTTGTGAATTCTTAGGATAAAAAAGCATCATCACGGCCGCTTTGCGCGGATTGATTTTTTCGAAATTAATGGATTTCAATAATTCCAATCGGTTGGACGGTGCCATTTTTGCATGCGCATTCGTTGCCGGTAGCTCGACATTTAGTATTTTTGGCGTGTATTTTAAAAACTCGTCAAAGTGCATGATAGTTAGTTTTGGAATATAAAGTTACCTTAAAAAATCAAGGCACACCAATTTTTAGCCCAATAAAATGTACAGCAAAGAAGAAGCATTACTGATAAAAAAAGAATTTTGGACCGCATTTGCCGAGGCTTATCCCCGCAAATGGTTGTTGTATGACACTAAAATCAAGGACGTTACTTTCAAGTTTTACATCGATAATAAAAAGGCGCAAGTGCTGTTAGACATAGAGCCAAAAGACGAAGAAAAGCGCAAAATTTATTTCGAAAAAATAGAATCACTCAAAACTATACTGCACGAAGACTATCTGCCGGAAGCCATTTTGGAACGCAATTTTTATCTGGAAAACGGAAAAATCATCAGTAGAATTTGGGTGGAAAAACTTGGCGTTAGCTTAAATAACAAAAGTTATTGGCCGGAGATTTTTGATTTCTTTAGCGAAACCATGACTCAGTTTGAGTACTTTTTCTTTGAACACGAAGACTACATCAAAGACTTAGAAATCAACACTTAACGCAAAATTATATCTTTGACTACTTCTTTGCGCAATTCCTCATTAATCATGGTGATGATTTTGGTTTTGCCATAACTCAACTCCTCGCGCAACACGGCCGATGTCAAAGAAACATAAAGCGTAGAACCTTTCAGCACGACTTCTTTTGTATAGCTATTGACCCCGTTGCCCATCAATGATTTCCAGGCTTCCTGCACGTCAATTTTGTCCATGCCGCCTTGAAGTTTATTGGTTTCAATAAATGCTTTGAGCACCTCTCCTATCGGACTTTCGTTGCTGAGTCTTTTGGCCATTATTTTAGTGAAAAAGGAGTGAAACGTTTGTATTGGTATTGCAATTTGTCTTTGTTCTTAAGCACCAAAGTCGAATCGGCCAGCTCGATGATTTCTTCCTGCCATTTCCCGAATTTGGTTTTGTATTCAATGAAATAACTATTGTCTTTGGCTATGATTTTGATGGTTTCTTTGATGTCGTTGGTTTTGTATTTACCATCAAACTGCGGCATTACTTTTTGGCGAAAGCCAGCATTGTCTTTCACTTCAAAATAGTCAATGGTTTCATTGATTTTATAGTCTTTGGTTTCCCCATTGGCCAATTGTACTTGCTTAATTTCCCAATAGCCATTGAGTTTGGCCAAGTCTTCTTTTTTGACATTGGAATGGCAGGAAATCAAAACTAAGGCCAACAGTAACAAGCTTATTTTCTTCATCTTTTCTAATTCGGATAGGAGTTTTAGTGAACTCACAAATTTAATTTTAAAATTAATACCGTAAGGACAAAAGGAAATTAATATTATCAACATTAAACTATTTTATATCTTTAAAGTCCAAAGAGAAACTTATCCAGCCATGAAAAAAATATTCCTACTGCCTATTCTTTTGCTTACCGTTTTCAGTTGCAGTTCAGATTCGTCTTCTACTCCAAATCCGGTCGAAGAAGCGATGTACTTTCCGCCAAATGATGGCAGCACTACTTGGGAAACCAAAACCATCGCCACTTTGGGCTGGAACCAATCGGCTGTGCAACCCCTATTGGATTACTTAGAACTGAAACATTCCAAATCCTTTATCATTTTGGTCAACGGAAGAATGGTGATGGAAAATTATTTTAACGGACATTCCGCTACCACTCCATGGTATTGGGCCAGTGCCGGAAAAACATTGACTTCCACCATGACCGGAATTGCACAACAGGACGGTTTGCTGAACATCAACGATAAAGTTTCGGACTATATCGGAACCGATTGGACGAATGAAACCCTGGCACAGGAAAATTTGATTACGTGTAAAAACTTATTGAGCATGACCTCAGGCATTGATGATTATGTGAATGGGGTTTATAGCGATGATGTTACGCCCTCCAGTTTAAATTACAAAGCCGATGCCGGAACGCGTTGGGCTTACAGCAATGTGTATGTGAAATTGCAAGATGTGATTGCTAATGCTGCCGGGCAAACGTGGAGTACTTATTTCAATACTAAATTAAGAGATAAATTAGGGATGACCGGTTCGTGGATACAATCCGGAAATAATACTATTTATTGGAGTACCACCCGAAGCATGGCACGCTTTGGGTTAATGGCCTTGAACAAAGGAAAGTGGAATGGCACTCAGGTTGTGAATGAAGCCTACTTTACACAAGCCACAACAACTTCGCAGAATATTAACTTAAGTTATGGGTATTTGTGGTGGTTAAACGGAAAAGCGAGTTATCATTTGCCGCAAACTCAAGTACAGTTTAACGGGAGTTTAATTGCTACAGCCCCTAGTGATATGTTTATGGCTTTGGGGAAAAACGATCAGAAAATCTATGTGATTCCGAGTAAAAAGATGGTAGTCATCCGAATGGGAGATGCTGCGGATAGTGAAAATTTAGCACTTTCGGATTTTGATGAGACGCTTTGGACGAAAATAGCGGCCTTGTATCAGTAAATTATTTTTTATTCAGCAAACGGATAGTACCGTAAATAAACAATAGGAAAGCAATAAGTCGCAATCCCATAAAGATATTAGGCAATGGTTTTTGGATGAAATAGCTCAATACGGCTATTGCAATACTTACTAAAATTAGCTTTACTGCTGAAGCTTCTTTAAAAAATTGTACCACTTTATTCATATGCTTTTATTTAAAAAACGAATCTACGAATTCAAATTTATTAAAAACCTGTAAATCCTCAATACCTTCTCCTACTCCAATATATTTCACGGGAATCTGAAACTGATCCGAAATTCCGATTACCACTCCGCCTTTGGCAGTTCCGTCTAACTTGGTAACCGCAAGACACGATACTTCAGTAGCAGCTGTAAACTGTTTGGCTTGCTCAAAAGCATTTTGACCGGTAGAACCATCCAATACTAATAATACGTCGTGCGGGGCGTCTTCTACGACTTTTTGCATAACGCGTTTTACTTTGGTCAGCTCGTTCATCAAATTTACTTTGTTGTGCAAACGACCGGCGGTATCAATAATGACGATATCGGCATTTTGAGTCACGGCACTTTGCAGGGTGTCAAACGCTACGGATGCAGGATCGCTACCCATTTGTTGTTTTACCAATGGAACGCCCACTCTATCCGCCCAAATTTGCAATTGGTCTATCGCCGCGGCACGAAACGTATCGGCAGCACCTAAAACTACTTTATACCCGGCTTTATGGAATTGATGCGCTAACTTACCAATGGTTGTAGTTTTTCCAACGCCATTAACTCCGACAACCATTAACACATACGGTTTTTTGTTGGCGGGAATTGTAAACTCGGTTTCTTCTCCCGATTTGGTTTCCGATAAGAGTCCGGCAATTTCTTCGCGAAGGATTTTGTTGAGCTCTTCAGTGCCCATGTATTTGTCTTCGGCAACGCGTGCTTCGATTCTTTCAATGATTTTCAGCGTAGTGTTCACTCCTACATCAGAAGATACTAAGACTTCTTCCAAATTATCTAAAACCTCATCGTCAACCTTTGATTTTCCGGCTACGGCTTTGGTCAGCTTGGAAAGAAAAGAGGTTTTGGTTTGTTCCAAACCTTTGTCTAAGGTTTCCTTTTTTTCGGAGGAAAATATTCTTTTGAAAAAGCTCATGAGTATTGGATTGAAAATTCAAAAAATTGTTGGGCAAACCTCATAAAATTTGAATTGCCGGTCAAAAATATGAAATTTTTATGAGGTTCTTTCTTCCGTTGGCAAAATAATAAATTCGGAAAAAATATAAAAATAAAAAAGCTACTTCCGAATGAAAGTAGCTTTGATATATAGAGTTTGTTGAATTATTTCTTGTTAAGGAAACTATCTACTTCTTCCGGAGTCATAATGCTTTCTTGGAAAGTATATGCACCTGTTTTCGGAGATCTAACCATTTTAATTGCTTTGGTTAATCTTTTTGAAGCTGTTTGTAACGTTGCTACGGTTTTCTTTGCCATGATTTATACTTTTAAAATCCTTACTAAGGATATTATTTAATTTCTTTGTGAACAGTCATTCTCTTCAAGATTGGATTAAATTTTTTAATCTCTAATCTGTCCGGAGTATTTTTTTTGTTTTTGTTTGTGATGTAACGAGAAGTTCCAGGAAGACCTGTTCCTTTGTGCTCAGTACACTCTAAAATAACTTGTATTCTATTACCTTTCTTTGCCATCTTACTTTATTTTTATTGGATTAGAATTATTTGATAAATCCTTCAACTTTTGCTTTTTTCAAAACAGCAGCCAATCCATTTTTATTGATTGTTTTAATTGTAGACGCAGCTACTCTTAGCGTAATCCATCTGTCTTCTTCAGCAAGATAGAAACGTTTTTTAACTAAGTTAACAGAAAATTTTCTCTTAGTTTTGTTCATAGCGTGAGAAACGTTATTTCCTACCATCGCTCTTTTACCTGTAAGGTCACAAACTCTTGACATTATGCTTTTCTTTTATCGTTATTCAATTCGAGGGTGCAAACTTAAGGAAAATATATTGTAGTAACAAAAAAATTATCGCAGATTTTTTAAAATTTCTTTCTGCAATAGTTCGAAGGCTTTATTTGCCGTTCTATCTATCACTTTTTCACGGGGTTGCCCAAAATTAAATTCTTCAATTATTATTTCATTTGGTGTAGCCAAAGCTATAAAAACCGTCCCAACTTCGGCATCCGCATCCCCTTTGCTGGGCCCGGCATTACCTGTTGTAGCAATGGCGTAATCGGTTTGCATCAGTTTTTTTATCCCGATTACCATCTCTTTGGCCACTGCTGCACTTACGACAGAATGCTCATCGATTGTGCTTTGGGAAACGCCTAATATGGAAACTTTGGTATCCGTCGCATAACTCACGACACTTCCCCTGAAATAGTGAGATGAACCAGCTACTGAAGTAAACATTTGGGCAATCTTGCCACCGGTACAACTTTCGGCTGTAGCAATAGTTTTTCCTTGTTGCTTTAACAATCTTCCCAACACCACTTCAATGGTTTCTTCTTCATCAAATCCGACGATGATATCGCCGATGATTTTGGTTAAGGAATCTACATTTTCCTGAATGGCTTTTTCAAGAATTTCTTTGTTGTCGCCACGAGCCGTTAAGCGCAAACGCACTCTGCCCGGATTGGGTAAATACGCCAGTTTGATGAACTCTGGGAGATTGTTTTCCCAGTTCTCAATACGCTCGGCAATCAGACTTTCCCCTTGCCCGTAGGTGAGTATGGTTTTGTGAACGAAGTAGGGTCGTTTGTATTCCTTTACAACTTTCGGAATGATTTCGTTATCGACGATGTATTTCATTTCGTACGGTACGCCTGGCAACGAGATGTAGACTGTGTTTTCCTTTTTCATCCACATGCCGGGTGCTGTACCCATTTTATTGAAAAGCACTTCGCATTTGGAAGGAACCAGTGCCTGATCCCGATTTAACTGTGTGATTGGTCTTTTATAAAAGCCTTCAATCATTTCGATGACGTGGGCTTCTACTGCCGGATTGACTACTAAAGTATCCTCGAAGTATTCGCAGAAAGTATGTTTGGTGATGTCGTCTTTGGTTGGACCTAAACCACCCGTTATAACTACCAAATCGACTTTGTTTTGCAGTGACGCAAACGTATCTAAAATGTGTTGTTTGTCATCAGAAATGGAAAGCATTTCGTGGGTTTGTACGCCAATTTTATCTAAGGCTTTGGCAATATACCCGGAGTTGGTATCCACAATTTGCCCGATTAGGATTTCATCGCCAATGGTTACTATGGTTGCTTTCATTATTATTAAGGTTCTAAGGAGCTGAGTAGCTGAGGCACTAAGTTTTTGCTTTGTTTACAAAGACTCAAATTGATAACTGACTAGCCCCGGTTGGAGCGGCACCTTGTAGAGCGGAAAACGGGAATTACCATTACTGATAATGCCCGAGCCTTTCGCTTCTTCTGTTACATTTCGAAATCCTTTTTGATTTCTTTTACGGCTTTCTCTACCTGGCTTTGAATGCTTTCGAAAGTATCATTGATTTCTTTGCGTTTGCCTTCTCTTTTGGTCCAGGCTTCTACCTGAAGGATTTCCTCAAATGCCACGGTCATGCCCAATAAATCCAAGCTTGGTTTTATTTTGTGTGCGTATGCGTAAGCTAATTTGTGGTCTTTGGTTTTGATACCTAAATCAATTTGCTTCATATCCTGAGGCACCTCAGTAACGAACAAAGTGATGATTTGCATAACAAATTCAGGATCGTTGTCTGAAAGTGCGTAAACTTTTGCGAGGTTGTAGTTTATTGCCATTATTTAATGTGTATTCTTAATAGTTTTTTATCGTCTATGAATCCTTCCAGAACATCGTTGGGTGCTACTTTGGCGACGCCTTCGGGTGTTCCTGTGAATATAATATCGCCTTTTTTGAGTGTAAAATATTGCGAAACATACGAGATGATTTCATCAATCTTCCACAACATGTGGCTGGTATTTCCTGTTTGAACGGTTTTTCCGTTATTGGTCAACTCAAAATTAATATTTTCAACGGAACTAAAATCATTTTTCGGAAGAAAGTCACCAATTACCGCTGAACCGTCAAAAGCTTTGGCTTTTTCCCAGGGCAACCCCTTCTCTTTCAAAGTATTTTGAACATCTCTTGCCGTAAAATCAATTCCTAATCCTATTTCGTCGTAATATTTGTGCGCAAACTTAGTGTCAATGTATTTGCCTACTTTATTGATTTTGACCAGAATCTCCACTTCATGGTGAATTTCATTGCTGAAAGCCGGAATGAAAAAGGGGAATTTCTTGGGTACGATAGCAGTATCGGGCTTTAAGAAAATAACGGGTTCGTCAGGGCGTTCATTTTTTAACTCCTCGATGTGATTTACGTAATTTCTTCCGATGCAAATAATCTTCATGACTGGTACTAACGAAAATTAACTGAATTTATTGTTTAGTTTTCTCAACTTTATGCCTGTCAATACTTTCTTGGTATACAACGGAAATTCGGCGTTTTGAATCCAACCGAAATAGCCCGGCTCTTTATCTAGAACATCATCCACCAAGGCGCCTTTGTGTTTACCAAAAGTAAATATCTCCTGTCCTTCCGCATTCAAAGCAATGAATCCGGCAAAGTCAACCGATTTTTTACGGGTGGTGTATTCCGATAATGTTTTCATATCATTATCCAAATCCTCATAGCGGTCTAATTGGGCTTTCAGAATTTCATAAGTGGCCATCGTGTCAGCTTCAGCGCTGTGGGCGTTTTCCAGACTTCCGTTGCAGTAAAATTTGAAGGCAGCACTAAGCGTTCGTTCTTCTTTTTTGTGAAAAATGGTTTGCACATCAACGGAAACGCGATTTTTCATATCAAAATCGACTTCCGCCCGAAGCAATTCTTCGGCCAAAAGCGGAATGTCAAACCGGTCCGAATTAAATCCGGCCAAATCAGCATCCTTAATCATATTGTGTACTTGTCCGGCCAGTTCTTTGAACGTTGGTTCATTGGCTACTTTTTCATTAGAAATTCCATGAATCGCAGTAGATTGTGGCGGAATGGGAATAGTTGGATTCACCAGCCAGGTTTTACTTTCTTTATTGCCATTAGGATAAACCTTAAAAATCGATATTTCTACAATTCTGTCTTTGGCAACGTCAATCCCAGTAGTTTCAAGGTCAAAAAAGCAAATAGGTCTGTTGAGTTTTAATTCCATTATAAAATGTTAAGCCAACAAATATAAAATATTGAAGTTACCGTTTATCGATTATTTTAAAAGTTTTGTCTTTTTTTACACAAAAACCCTTTCAATATAGGAAAGGGCTGATTTAAAACTATTTGAATTTTATAATTATTTTGGTTTATCAAATTTATTGATGATAAAGTCCATTTTCCGGTTCAAATCTTCAAAAAAATTATTCGGCGCTTTGATGATGATTTCAAAACTTTTATCGGAATGTGCGGTTTCCGGATTGTAGTGTACTACAGAATTGCTTTTCCCTTCTTCCAGTAAATAATCCATTTGTATCTCAAGTGCATCGGCCAGTTTTTTGATGTACTCGTGTTTGATGCTTTTTCCTTGTTCCCAATTGCCAATAGTTACCTGACTGACTCCAACGAGATGTGCCAATTCTTCTTGGGACAATCTTTTTTTCTCTCTGAGATGGCGAATTTTGATTCCGGTGGTCATGGTTAGGTGTTTTAAAATTGGTTAGAGATTGAAGTGCCACAGCAGGAAACACTTAACAGTAATAACGTGATTATTAAAACTTTATTGTGTGATAAGTACTGTTATTTTGTTTTGTTGCGATAATAAAACTTTTAAAATTTAAAAGATATGTTCTGAAATATAAAAGTGTTGTTTTAGGAATTTCCCATAAGGTGTTCCAACTTTACACTATCAATTTCTTAAAAAAGATTCATTATGCAAAACGGCTACGCTAACTTTTTAAAACTGTTTTATTATGAATCCAATCGCAAACAACAAAGCCCCAAAGAAATTGAAATCGGTATTGGTAGTACTTTTAGTATTGCCCACAATGGCGGTCGCCCAATCGGACACTATAAACCTAATTCGCGGTGGCGAACTCTTATTTGGTGGTTTAATCACAATTTTTACTTCGGATAAGCCCGAAAAAGCAAACAGCACTATAGTAGAAAGTGTCTGCGTTAAAAACAAACTGACCGACAAAATCACCTTCATCATTACCCGTCAAACGGAAGACGGCGATGAAATTCGGAAAGAACTCGTTATTCAGAAAGACAGTAAAGAATACTTTTTTGAATTGCCCAAAGGAGTTTACACTTATGAAGTAATTTTGGCCAACAATACCGTTTTCAAGAAAGGAGAATGCCGGTTTGTTGACAAAGCAACCCTTACCATCAACGGTGATATAATAGAAAACCCCGAGGAATAATCGGGGTTTTTATTTTTTAATATTCTCTGTTTACATCAAAAGCCTCCAGATAATCGGCTACTCGTTTTACGAAGCTTCCGCCGAGTGCCCCGTCAACCACTCTGTGGTCATAACTGTGCGACAGGAACATTTTTTGACGGATTCCGATAAAATCGCCTTCCGGAGTTTCAATCACCGCAGGTACTTTTCTGATGGCTCCTAAGGCTAAGATTCCCACTTGTGGCTGGTTGATGATTGGCGTTCCGAAAACAGAACCAAAAGTTCCCACATTCGTAACCGTATAGGTTCCGCCTTGCGTATCGTCTGGTTTTAGTTTGCCGGCTTTGGCGCGGTTTCCTAAATCGTTTACGGCTTTCGCCATGCCAACAAGGTTTAATTGGTCTGCATTTTTAATAACCGGAACTATAAGGTTTCCGTTTGGTAAGGCAGCAGCCATTCCCAAGTTGATATTTTTTCTTTTGATAATAAAATCGCCATCCACAGAAATGTTCATGCCTGGGAAATCCTTTAAGGCTTTCGCTACTGCTTCCATGAAGATTGGAGTGAAAGTCAACTTCTCTCCTTCTCTCTTTTCAAAAGCATTTTTCACGCGGTCTCTCCATTTTACAATGTTGGTCACATCCACTTCAATGAACGATTGTACGTGTGCCGAGGTTTGTACCGAAGCTACCATGTAACCGGAAATCAGCTTGCGCATTCTGTCCATTTCTACAATTTCGTCACCACCATTTACCGAAACCGGAACGGCTTGTGCAGCTACTGGTGCTGAAGCAACAGGTTGTGGAGTTGCAACCGGAGCCGCAACCGCTGGTTGACTACCTCTAGTCTTGATATAATTTAAAATGTCTTCTTTAGTAACACGACCATCTTTTCCTGAACCGGCAATGTTTTCCAATTCAGCAATCGAAATACCTTCTGCTGTAGCAATGTTTTTCACTAAAGGAGAGAAAAATTTATCTGACGATTTGAAATCGGCCGGAGCAGCAGTGGCAGCAGCTACCTCAATAGTTTTAGTTACTTCTGCAACTGGAGCGGCAACAGTTTCTGCTTTCGGAGCTTCTACAGCACCCCCTTCGGTTTCAATAATGGCAATGGTTTGACCCACTTTTACCACATCATTTACCTGAAATAAAATTTCGGCTAACACTCCTGAAACTTCGCTGGGTACTTCGCTATCTACTTTATCGGTAGCGATTTCCAAAACGGCTTCATCGGCGTCTATTTTTTCACCTACGTTTTTTAACCAATTGGTAATCGTTGCTTCGGCAACGCTTTCGCCCATTTTCGGTAATTTTAATTCAAACTTTGCCATATGTGTAAACTAAAGTTGTGTTTTGTTATTTCGCTTGCAAAATTAATAAAAGAAAAAGCGATTTTCGTGTTTTTCTACAAATTAATTACTTCACCTCTGTCGCTACTGCTGTTACTGCCAATGATAAAATCGCTGGCTATGGGTAACAGTTTAAAGGTAAACGAGTTGTTTTTGTTTTCTTCCAAAAAAGTGATGGCATTTTTAAAACTTAAGTAGTTTAAGTCCAAAATAATCTCAACCTTTTTGTCTTTCGAAAACGTTTGCGAAAATACTATTTTTCCGTTTTCCAAAAGTGCTCTTGCTATATTTTTTTGGAGTTTTTGTTGCAATTTTTCCCAAAGGGCTTCGTCTTCTGAAATCAGTATATAGCTATTGGGTTGTGATTTTGGTTTTGATTTTCCCTGAAACATTTTTACAAACGAGAAGAATACAATTCCGATTTTCATAAACAACGAAAAGAAAACCGACACTTTGAAATGTTTTTTATAGAAGAAATTCATCGCTTCCTGAAAGCGTTTCATATACGTTCCGTCTTTCACGGTGCTTTCTCCTTTATAATGAATGACGGTCGTTTCGTGGAAATAGTAATTCGATTTTCCATTTTGCAATGCCATATAACTCAAGTCAATATCATCCGAATACATAAAACACTTTTCGTCAAATCCGCCTAAATCCGTATACAATTCGCGCTGCATCACCATAAAAGCGCCGACGAGAATTTCCACTTTTCCGGTTTGGTTTTCCGATAAATGCTGCGCGTAATATTTATTGAACAAAGAGGCATTCGGAAAGAATTTATACAAGCCAAAAATTTTGGTAAAAGCCACCCAAGGTGTCGGAATGCCACGCTTGCATTCGGGCAGAAAATTACCGGTTCCGTCAATGAGTTTGCAGCCCACAATACCTAAATTGGTTTGTTTTTTGGCGAAAGCCAGAACCTTTTCAAAAGTATCTTCAGCCACCACGGTGTCGGGATTTAAAATGCAAATGTATTCGCCTTTGGCTTCAGCCACGCCTATATTATTGCCTTTAGGAAAACCGGAATTGGCTGCATTCTGAATCAGTTTTACATTTGGAAAACGCTGTTGCATCATCGCGCAGCTGTCATCCGAAGAATTGTTATCGATGACGATAATCTCGGCCTCCAGGTTTTGAATGGCTTTTTGCACACTCAACACACAGAGCTCCAAAAAGTAGCGTACATTATAATTAAGGATGATGACCGATAGTTGCATTTGACAAATATAATCTACTTTTGCAAAAAATTGTCACCCGTGAATTACCTTTCAGTAGAAAATATATCGAAATCCTTTGGCGAAAGAACCTTGTTTGCTAACCTTTCGTTTGGCATCAACAAAGACCAAAAAATTGCCTTCATTGCCAAAAACGGTTCCGGAAAAACCTGTATCATGAACATTATCAATGGCGAAGACGAGCCCGATACCGGTCAGGTGGTACTTAGAAAAGGATTAAAAATGGCCTTTCTTTCCCAAAAAAATAATTTACAGGATGAATTGACGATTGAGGAAAGTGTTTTTGCCTCGGATAACGAAATTCTTCATGTCATTGAACGCTATGAAAAAGCCTTGGAAAACCCGGAAGACGAGGAAAAATACCAATTAGCCTTTGACGAAATGGATCGCTACAATGCTTGGGATTTTGAAACGCAGTTCAAACAAATTCTGTCCAAACTAAAACTGGACGACTTAAAACTGAAAGTGAAAAGTTTGTCTGGTGGACAAAAGAAACGATTATCATTAGCCATTATTCTGATTAATCGCCCGGATTTGTTGATTTTGGATGAGCCGACGAATCACTTGGATTTGGAAATGATTGAATGGCTCGAAAGTTATTTTGCCAAAGAAAATATTACGCTGTTTATGGTAACGCACGACCGTTTCTTTTTGGAGCGCGTTTGCAACGAAATTATCGAATTGGACAACGGAAAATTATACCAATACAAAGGTAATTACTCTTATTATTTGCAGAAAAAAGAAGAGCGCATTGCCATGGAAAACTCCTCGATTGACAAAGCACAAAACCTTTTCGTCAAAGAATTGGCCTGGATGCGCCGCCAACCGAAAGCGAGAACCACCAAATCAAAATCGCGCCAAGATGATTTTTATGTGATTAAAGAAAAAGCCGAAAGTCGAAGAAAAGAAAACGTAGTCGAGTTGGAAATCAATATGGAGCGCATGGGCAGCAAGATTATTGAGCTACACAAACTCTACAAAAAATTCAAAGACAAAACCATCTTGGACAATTTTACTTATGATTTTCAACGCGGAGAACGCATTGGTATCATCGGTAAAAACGGAACCGGAAAATCGACTTTCCTAAATATCCTAACCAAAACTATGGTTCCTGATGCCGGGAAAGTGGTAATTGGCGATACCATTAAAGTAGGTTACTATACACAAAGCGGCATCAACCCAAAACCGGGACAGAAAGTCATTGACATCATTAAAGAATATGGCGAATACATTCCGCTGACAAAAGGAAAAATCATTTCGGCTTCGCAATTGTTGGAACGCTTTTTATTTGATGCCAAAAAACAATACGATTTTGTAGAAAAACTAAGTGGTGGCGAGTTAAAGCGATTGTATTTATGTACGGTTTTAATCCAGAACCCGAACTTTTTAATCCTAGATGAGCCTACGAATGACTTGGATATCGTGACGTTGAACGTATTAGAAAGTTTCCTTTTGGATTATCCTGGCTGTTTATTGGTGGTTTCGCACGATCGTTATTTTATGGATAAAATTGTGGATCACTTATTCATTTTTAGAGGCGAAGGACAGATTGAAGATTTCCCGGGAAATTATTCTGATTTCCGGGCGTATGAAGATTCGGCGGAACCCAAAAACTTATCGAGCGTTTCTACCGAAAAAGTGAATTGGAAACAAAACAACCCAACGACTTCGGGCTTGAATTTCAACGAGCAAAAGGAATTCAGCAAATTGGAACGCGAAATCAAAGACTTGGAATATGAGAAAAAGCAAATCGAAAACCAATTCGCCGAAGGTAAAGTAGCCGATGCCGACATCACCAAAAAAGCCAACGAACTGCAAGCCATCATCAATAAATTAGAGCAAAAAGAAGAGCGCTGGTTTGAGCTTTCGTCAAAAATGGAGTAATTAAAAAAGTTCTCAGTCTCAGTCTCAGTTAACAGACTGAAAACTGTGACTGTGACTGAAAACTGTGAGTATAATAAAAGCATATAGTAAATTCCTCTGGAACTCCAAAAACGAACACGGAGTGCATTCGCCATTTGTGTTTAATTTGGTGACCAAATGTTTTTATGACAAGAAAAAATATGCTGACTATGAAATTCTGAAAAACTACAGAAAATTACTTTTAGCCAACAAAAATACTATTGAAGTCACTGATTTTGGTGCCGGTTCCAAGGTGTTTAAAAGCAATACCCGAGCCATCCGTCAAATCGCCAAAACAGCCGGAATTTCAAACAAAAGAGCCGAATTACTGTTCAGAATCACAAATTATTTCCAACCCGAAAATGTCTTAGAAATTGGAACTTCATTGGGATTAGCGACTGCTGCTCTTTCGTTGGGAAATGCGAAAGCAACAATCACGACATTGGAAGGATGTGAAAACACTTTGGCTGTAGCCAAAAATCAATTTCAGGAATTTGATTTCAAAAACATAACTTCAGTTACAACTGAATTTTCAAATTATCTGAAAACTGTGACTGGAAACTGTGACTGGAAACTCATTTACTTCGACGGCAACCATTCCAAAGAAGCCACTTTAGCTTATTTCAACTTATTACTACCAACCATTACCAACGAAACCGTCTGGATTTTTGACGACATCCATTGGTCACAAGACATGGAAACGGCTTGGAAAATTATTAAAAACCATCCGAAAGTTACCGTCACGATTGATACGTTTCAATGGGGATTAGTGTTTTTCCGCAAAGAGCAACCCAAAGAACATTTTGTAATTCGGACATAAAAAAAGTGGTAACCATCCCTGATTACCACTTCTCGAATTAACAAACCAATTCAAAAATTATTCTTTTGCTTCTTCATTTTCTCTTGCTTTTGCTCCTATTCGGTTTATCTTGAACATTGGAGCAAACTTAAATTTGATAGAGGCTATCTTAGTATTATCACTTGACGATAAACCTTCTTTTTCAACTGTATTTTTTCGACTGTCTAACGCTTCGTAAATCAATTTAACTTCGTCATAATCTTCTCTTGAAAAATCCCCTTTATTGGCTTTGTACGAGTCAAAGAATTTTTGATAGGTATCTAAAATGTTGTCTTTATTTACCCAGGAAAAGTTCATATCTTCTCCAATTTTATCTACACCAAAAAACATGTTTCTAAGTTTTTGATTCGGATTGACCACTACTTTTATCGGGGTTTTCGTAGCTTCCACTGACGTTTTAATCACAACATATCTGGCATTTATAGAATCTATTCGCGCTTGATTTGCGGCTTTCATATCATCTCCCAAGGCTGAAATGGCTTCATTAGATTCTTTATTTTTTCTGTCAAATTCAACCGAAATTTTATCCCAATTGGCTTCAGCATCCGAAGTTTTCACTTCTTCTAAGGAATCAATATAGGTTTCCAAAGAAGCAATTTTTTCATCTGCCACTTCTTTTTCTTTATTTTTACAAGAGATTACCGTAATTAATAATCCACAAAGCATTCCGTATTGTAGTATTCTTTTTTTCATTGTTTTAAGGTTTTAATGTTAGGGTAAAATTAATCTCAATAACAGGCTAATGCATTACACAATTCTTTTTAATAGTTGCATAATTCCTTGATTTAAAATTCTAACACAGCTTTGTAACAATATCGCTATATTTACTACCTATTTGAAAACTAAATTTGAGGTACTCAATGGCAAATCCATTAATCAACATCACCAATATCAAACGCGATTTCCAACTCGGAAATGAAACCATCAACGTCTTAAAAGGCATCGATTTACAAATCAACAAAGGCGAATATGTAGCACTGATGGGGCCATCCGGTTCCGGAAAATCTACTTTGATGAACCTTCTGGGTTGTCTGGATACGCCCACTTCGGGAAGTTATATCCTGAACAGCAAAGACGTCAGCCAAATGCACGATGACGATTTAGCCGAAATCCGCAACAAAGAAATTGGGTTCGTGTTTCAAACTTTTAATCTTTTGCCAAGAACCACTGCCTTAGACAATGTCGCCTTACCTATGATATACGCCGGACATTCCAAATCCGAAAGAAACGAGCGTGCCACCGAAGTTTTGACTCAAGTTAATCTGGCTGACCGAATGGATCACCAGCCCAACCAGCTTTCCGGCGGTCAACGCCAGCGTGTAGCCATTGCCCGAGCTTTGGTCAACAAGCCTTCCATCATCCTGGCCGATGAACCCACAGGAAATCTCGACAGTAAAACTTCAGTTGAAATCATGAACCTGTTCAACGACATCCACAAAAATGGCAACACCGTGATTTTGGTAACACACGAAGAAGATATCGCCAAATACGCCCACAGAATCATCCGTTTGCGCGACGGCCTGATTGAAAGCGATAATCCAAATGAAGGCCATTTATAAAATAAGAAGCGAAAGGCTCGGGCTTTATCAGTAATCCATTTTCCTGCTGTCCGTTCTACAAGGTGCCACTCCCATCAGGGCTAGTGAGTAATCTATTTGCCTTCTTGTCAACGCCAAAAAATCTCAGTACCTTAGCGCCTTAGTACCTTAGCATCTCACAACCATGAAAGTCTACACCAAAACCGGCGACAAAGGAACCACCGCACTATTCGGCGGCACCCGCGTCCCAAAACACCATATTCGCATCGAAAGCTACGGCACCGTTGACGAACTCAATTCGCATATCGGTTTAATTCGCGACCAGGACATCCATCAACTATACAAAAACGTTTTGATTGAAGTGCAGGACCGATTATTTACCGTGGGTGCTATCTTAGCCACACCGCCCGAAAAAGAAATTCTCAAAAACGGCCAACCTCGCTTAAACATCAACCGCATTTCGGAAGAAGATATCACTTTACTGGAAAACGAAATTGATTTAATGGAAACCGCTTTGCCTCCTATGACACACTTTGTCTTGCCAGGCGGTCATACCACCGTGTCATATTGTCACATTGCCCGCTGTGTCTGCCGCAGAGCCGAGCGCTTAGCGGTACATTTACACGAATTAGAACCTACGGATGAACAAGTTATCAAGTACCTGAACCGACTTTCTGACTACCTTTTTGTCTTGGCACGGAAGTTGTCCTTTGACCTTCAGGCGGAGGAAGTGAAATGGATTCCGCGGAAGTAAGCAGTCCTAGTATTCTGTGTTCAGTTACTGTAAACTGAGACTGAGGCTGACCACTAAAAACACGTTCTTAAACATATTTAAAAATAAATCAAAAAAAACTTGACTTTTTCAGTATTAAATTTATTTTTGCATAAACTAAAATCGACAGAAGATGTATTGGACATTAGAATTGGCATCGTATTTAAGCGATGCGCCTTGGCCAGCTACCAAAGATGAACTTATCGACTATGCTATACGAACAGGAGCTCCGCTAGAAGTAGTGGAAAATTTGCAATCGATAGAAGACGAAGGTGAAATCTACGAATCAATGGAAGAGATTTGGCCCGATTATCCCACTGACGAAGATTACCTTTGGAACGAGGATGAATATTAAAAAAATAAACAAACACAACAGAAAAAAGTCCATTTCGGGCTTTTTTTTTATTTAAATTTGCACACCTTTTAAAATATAAAATACAAACCCATTATGAGTTTCATTAATAGCATTATCAAAGCTTTTGTAGGCGACAAATCTCAAAAAGATGTCAAAGCTACGCAACCTTATATCACCAAAATAAAAGCTTTAGAACCTGTATTAGCCGCCCTTTCTCATGACGAGTTACGAGCTAAAACAGCGGAATTCAAAGAAAAAATAAAACAAGCCCGCGCCAAACAGGATGCCGAGATTGAAGCCAAAAAAATTGAAGCTGAAAATACTGCCGATATTGACCAAAGAGAAGATATTTATAATGCCATTGACGCTTTAGAAAAAGAAGCTTATGAAATCTCGGAAAAAGTATTACTGGAAATTCTTCCCGATGCTTTTGCTGTGGTGAAAGAAACGGCCCGTCGTTTCAAAGAAAACACTTCCATTACCGTTTCGGCTACAGCCAAAGACAGAGAACTTTCGGCTGATAAATCGTATATTACTTTAGAGGGTGACAAAGCGCATTGGGCCAATTCCTGGAATGCTGCCGGAAAAGAAATCACTTGGGACATGATTCACTACGACGTGCAGTTGATTGGTGGTATCGTGTTGCACGAAGGTAAAATTGCCGAGATGCAAACCGGGGAAGGAAAAACTTTGGTAGCTACGCTTCCACTCTATTTAAATGCGTTGACCGGAAACGGTGTTCACCTTGTAACCGTGAATGACTATTTGGCCAAACGTGACAGCACGTGGAAAGCACCTTTATTCGAATTCCACGGAATTACCGTAGATTGTATTGATAACCACTCGCCAAACTCTGACGCCCGTAGAAAAGCGTATGAAGCGGATATTACATACGGAACCAATAACGAATTCGGTTTTGATTACCTGCGTGATAACATGGCGCATTCGCCGGAAGATTTGGTACAAAGAAAACACAACTACGCCATTGTGGACG
Source organism: Flavobacterium sp. (assembly GCF_036741995.1). Taxonomy (GTDB): domain Bacteria; phylum Bacteroidota; class Bacteroidia; order Flavobacteriales; family Flavobacteriaceae; genus Flavobacterium. Next base: position 23,091 of record NZ_DAINRG010000021.1, read on the forward strand.
AGGTGGATTCGGTATTGATTGACGATGCTAGAACACCGTTGATTATCTCAGGACCAGTTCCTGATGGTGACCGTCACGAATTTAATGAATTGAAACCAAAAATCGAAAACCTATACAATTTACAACGCCAGTTGGCCAATGGATTCTTAACAGAAGCTAAGCGTTTGTTCAAAGAAGGCAACATGAAAGAGGCCGGTTTCCAATTGTTGAGAGCTTACCGAGCGTTGCCAAAAAACAAAGCCCTTATCAAATTCCTGAGTGAAGAAGGCGTTAAACAATTATTGCAAAAAACCGAAAACGAATACATGTCGGACAACAACCGCAAAATGCCGGAAGTAGACGAAGCTTTGTATTTTGTAATCGAAGAGAAAAATAACCAAGTGGAATTATCGGATAACGGAATCAAATTCCTTTCTCAGGATACCGATGCCAATTTCTTTGTGTTACCGGATATCGGAACGGAGATTGCCAACATCGAAAAACAAAACTTGGACAAAGACAAAGAAGCCGAAGCCAAAGAAAAACTATTCCAGGATTTCGGAATCAAATCGGAAAGAATTCACACGCTGACGCAGTTGCTAAAAGCCTACACCTTGTTTGAAAAAGACGTAGAATACGTTATCATGGACAACAAGATTTTGATTGTAGATGAGCAAACGGGGCGTATCATGGACGGTCGTCGTTATTCTGACGGATTGCACCAAGCCATTGAAGCCAAAGAGCAAGTAACCATTGAAGCCGCTACCCAAACTTTTGCTACGATTACATTACAGAATTATTTCCGTATGTACAGCAAATTGGCCGGTATGACGGGAACAGCCGTTACAGAAGCCGGTGAGCTTTGGGAAATCTACAAATTAGACGTGGTGGAAATTCCAACCAACAGAGGCATGTCGCGTCACGATAAAGAAGATTTGATTTACCGTTCGGTTCGTGAAAAATTCAATGCCGTTATCGAAGATGTAACCCAATTATCGCAATCGGGAAGACCAGTATTGATTGGTACTACTTCGGTAGAGATTTCAGAATTATTAAGCCGAATGCTGAAAATTCGTGGTGTAGCACACAACGTATTGAACGCTAAGATGCACAAAAAGGAAGCCGATATCGTTGCCGAAGCCGGAAAACCGGGTGTAGTAACTATCGCTACCAATATGGCCGGTCGTGGAACCGACATCAAGTTAACACCGGAAGTAAAAGCTGCCGGAGGTTTAGCCATCATCGGTACGGAACGTCACGATTCGCGTCGTGTCGACCGTCAGTTGCGTGGTCGTGCCGGTCGTCAGGGAGATCCGGGAAGTTCACAGTTTTATGTGTCTTTGGAAGATAATCTGATGCGTTTGTTCGGTTCGGAAAGAGTAGCGAAAATCATGGACAGAATGGGATTGAAAGAAGGCGAAGTAATTCAGCATTCGATGATGACCAAATCTATTGAGCGCGCTCAGAAAAAAGTAGAAGAGAACAACTTTGGTACCCGTAAACGTTTGTTAGAATATGATGACGTGATGAATGCCCAAAGAGAAGTGGTTTACAAACGTCGTCGTCATGCCTTGCACGGAGAGCGTTTGAAACTGGATATTGCCAACATGATGTATGATACTTGCGAGTTAATCGTGGGGGAAAACAAAGCTCATAACGATTTCAAAAACTTTGAGTTTGAATTGATTCGTTACTTCTCTATCACCTCGCCGGTTACTCAAAATGAGTTTGACAAATCTTCCGAAATCGAAATTACGGGTAAAGTCTATAAAGCGGCATTGGCTTATTATACAGAGAAAACCGAAAGAAGTGCCCGCGAAGCTTTGCCAATCATTGCTGATGTTTATCAAAAAGAAGGCAACAAATTTGAGCGCATCATCGTGCCGTTTTCGGATGGTATTAAAACGTTGAATGTGGTTACCGATTTGAAAAAAGCTTTTGATACCCACGGAGCACAATTGGTAGCTGATTTTGAAAAAAATATCACCTTAGCCATTGTTGACGAAGCCTGGAAAAAGCATTTGCGCAAAATGGACGAATTAAAAACATCGGTACAGTTGGCCGTTCACGAACAAAAAGATCCTTTATTGATTTACAAATTGGAAGCCTTCAACTTGTTCAGAACCATGTTGGATGGTGTAAACAAAGAAGTTATTTCGTTCCTGTTTAAAGGCGATTTGCCACAACAAAATAACAACATACAGGAAGCCCGAGAAGTACGTCAAAAAGAAAACTATATCGAAAGCAAAGACGAAGTGCTAAACTCTGATGAGTTGGCTGCCCGCAATCGTGAAGCAGGACAAACGCAACAAAGACCGGCAGTTACCGAAACCATCGTAAGAGATGCTCCGAAAATCAACCGCAACGATAACGTGACTATTAAACACGTAATGAGTGGCAAAACTGAAACCATGAAATACAAAAAAGCCGAAAGCATGATTGCTTCAGGCGAATGGGTTTTGGTGCATGAATAGTTGACAGTGACAGTCGCAGTTTGCAGATTGTAACCATACTATAAATCCCCAACGGTGTAAGCTGCTGGGGATTTTTTTTACTCTTATCAAAAAACTGTGAAATATATAAATGCGACTTAGAAATATGCAAAGAAAGCGTTGCGAAGTAAATTACTTTTGCGCCGTCAAATAGAGTACCTTTACGAAAATCGGAATCCGAAAAACTATTGGATTGCAAAAGGTCTTTTTTTATAACGCAAAACTCATTAATCTTGAAAATACACATTAAATACATGGTTTCGCTTCGTTGTAAAATGGCGGTTAAAGAGGAATTAGACAAATTAGATATAGAGCACTTCACTATTGATTTGGGTGAAGTCACCCTTAAAAAAAACATTCATGCTGAGGATAGGGAATCACTTCGTAAAGCCTTATTAAAAAAAGGATTGGAATTGATGGATGATAAAAAATCAATGCTCATCGAAAGAACCAAAAACGTCATTGTAGAACTGGTCCATTACTCCGAAAAATATCCTAAAGTCAATTTTTCAGAATATCTGAGTAAGGAATTAGACTATAATTATACGCATTTGGCAAATCTTTTTTCAGAAGTTACCGGAACTACTATCGTTAATTATATTATTCTGAATAAAATAGAGCGTGTGAAAGAATTGCTTTTGTACGATGAATTATCACTTACCGAGATAAGTCATTTGATGGAATACAGTAGTGTTTCGCATTTGTCAAATCAATTTAAAAAAGTGACCGGACTGACGCCGACCTATTTCAAAGAAATCAAACAATACAAAAAACGGATTCAGTTGGAAGAGCTGTAAATTAAAATCCGTTGAACACAACACAATCCCCAATAGGTAAAGCTGTTGGGGATTTTTCATTTTCTCATTTCAGAAAACGGCGTGAATTTTACAACTCTGCAGAATAGTTATGTAACAATATCTTGCTGGTAAAAAACCACCTTTGTCATTAATTTAAAACAAAAATGAGACAAAAAAACCTACTAGTCGCTTTAGCTATAGCTATGGTTACTTTGATTACCAGTTGTGCCAAAGATGATTTTCAGGAAACTGTTGGCGTATGCCCTACTGTTACAGCAACCAATCCTATGGATGGCGCTACCAGTGTTCCATTAAATCAAATCATCACGGCAACCTTCAATGAAGCGATGAATCCAAACACGATAGATTTGACTTCTTTTACTATTGTTGGCGCAACCACTGTTGCTGGAACAATATCCTATTTGGGAACCACCGCAACCTTCACCCCTGCCTTTAATCTGACTCCTAATACTACTTATGTTGGTAAGATTACTACAGCCGTCAAAGATGTAAACGGAAATGCCCTTCAGCAAGATTATATATGGACATTTACTACCGGCACTACCTTACAACCCCGAGTTACAGCCACAAGTCCGGCCAGTGACGAAACCAATGTTGCGTTGAATAAAGTATCCAGTGCTTCGTTCAATATGCCTATGAATCCGTTGACTATCAACACTACTTCCTTCACTTTAAAACAAGGAACAACTGCTATATCCGGTGTAGTGACTTATACCGGAAACAAAGCTTTTTTTACACCAAATGGGAATCTGACTGCTAATACAATTTATACAGCCACCATTACAACAGGTGCTAAAAACACCGCAGGAACTCCCATTAACGCTGATTATGTTTGGAACTTTACAACCGGTACCGCTATTGCTCCTAAGGTAATTTCAACAAGCCCTACACCAAATGAAAATGGAGTACTCCTTAATAAAGTAATTACCGCAACATTTGACATGACGATGAATCCGTTAACCATACCAACAAGCTTTACACTAAAACAAGGAACCAATACCGTATCCGGAAATGTGACTTATCTTGGGAATACAGCTTCATTTACTCCCACTAATCCTCTTTTAGAAAATACTACTTACACCACAACCATAAGCACGACAGCAAAAAATGTTGCCGGAATAGCTTTGGCTAATGAGTATGTATGGAGTTTCACGACTTTAAATAATTCGATAGCGCCTAACTTAGGAACAGCAGCCATGTTTGGAGCCTTTGGCGGAAACGCCGGGGTTACCAATCAGGGATTGAACACGGTTATTAACAATGGAAGTATTTCCACAACGGCAGCTTCAACTCTGGTTACCGGTTTTCATGATGCTACCGCTATTTATACGGAAACGCCATTGAACAAAGGATTTGTAACCGGAGCCATCTACACAGCACCTCCTGCACCGGGTACAGCAACTTCATTTGCTATTGCCACACAAGGCTTGGCCGATGCCAATGCTGCTTATTTAAGTATTTCTCCCGCTTCCATGCCGGGCGGAACAGATCCTGGAGCTGGTGAATTAGGAGGATTAACTCTAGCACCCGGTATATATAAATCAGCCAGTGGTTCGTTTAATATCAGTAACGGAAACCTAACGTTGGATGCGCAAGGCGACCCAAATGCTGTTTGGGTTTTCCAATCCGCTTCAGGCTTGACTGTTGGAATAGCTGGACCAACCGGAGCCAAAAGTGTTATCCTTATCAATGGAGCACTGCCTAAAAATGTCTTTTGGTATGTGGGAAGTGCTGCCACGATTAATGCTGCCGGTGGTGGTGTGATGGTAGGAACCATTATTGCCAACTCAGGAGTGACGTTCTCCACAGCCGGAAATGCTGTCCAAACCGTATTAAACGGAAGAGCACTGTCGCTTATAGCATCCGTCACTATGGTCAACACTACCGTAAACGTACCTTAATTAAACACATATATTCTTTAAACTAAATAGAATCCCTTCTGATGGAGGGATTTATAAACATACCATTATGAAAAATAACAATATAACAACCATGACAACTCAGTACATGAGGGTCAACAAGCTAAAAATCATTATTGCTTTGGTTTTAGCATTCGGAGTAAGTTCAGTTAAGGCACAAGAAACACCCTATAGCAAACCCTCTTGGTGGTTTGGCGCGGCAGCTGGCACCAACTTTAATTTTTATAGAGGTTCCACTCAGCAATTGAATGTTGATTTCACATCGCCTACGGCCTTCCATAACGGATTTGGAGTCGGATTGTATTTGGCTCCAGTCCTAGAATACCATCCTGCGGATTCCCGATTTGGTTTTATGTTACAAGCCGGATACGACAGTAGAAGCGGAAAGTTCAATCAAGTGACTACGCCTTGTGATTGTCCTGCTGATTTGAATACGAAATTGAGCTATATCACTATAGAACCAAGTTTGCGGTTTGAGCCTTTTAAAGGTAACTTTTACTTGTATGGCGGCCCAAGAATAGCGTTCAATCAGTCAAAATCTTTTGAATACCAATTGGGCACCAATCCTAATTTCCCATTGCAAGCTGCCAACCCGGCTGTTAAAGGTGATTTTAGTGAGGTAAAAAATACTATCCTTTCGATGCAAATTGGGATGGGGTATGATATTCCAATCAACTCTGAAACAGCTAAAACCCAATGGGTGGTATCCCCTTTTGTGGCTTACCAACCTTACTTAGGTCAAAATCCACGCTCTACCGAGACTTGGAATGTATCAACTTTGAGAGCTGGTGTCATCCTGAAATTTGGTCAAGGGCACCCTGTAAACACTCCGGTTGCGGGTGAAGCCCAACTTACAGTGACTGCTCCTACTCATGAAACTACAACACGAAAAGTAAGAGAGGTATTTCCCATACGTAATTATGTGTTTTTTGATGCCGGTTCTTCTGAAATTTCTAACCGTTATATTTTGTTAAACAAAAATGAAGTAGCCAATTTTAAAGAAGATCATATTTCATTTGATACGCCTCAAAACATGTCAGGCCGATCAGAACGTCAGATGATAGTGTATTATAACATCCTGAATATTCTTGGCGATCGTATGGGTAAAAACCCTGCTAGTACTATTACTTTGGTGGGTTCTTCTAACGAAGGTGCTGATGATGGTCGTGCTATGGCGCAGTCTATTAAGACGTATTTGGTCACCGTTTTCAGTATTAATGGCAACCGAATTGCCATTGAAGGAAGAGTAAAACCGGTAATTGCCTCAGAGCAGCCCGGTGGGACACAAGAATTGGCCTTACTGAGAGAAGGGGATAGAAGAGTTTCTATTGAAAGTGCCTCACCGGCTTTGCTGATGGAATTTCAAAGTGGTCCGGATGCGCCATTGAAACCCATCGAAATCATTTCTATGGAACAACAGGCCAATAGTGATGCCGTAGTTTTTGATACATCGGGTTCAAAAGAGACTTTCACCTCTTGGTCTGTTACTTTAAAAGACTCTAAAGGCAAAAGCAAAAACTATGGCCCTTATACACAACCCAAAGCCAGTATTCCGGTCAAAACCATCTTGGGCAACCAGCCCGAAGGCGATTACAAAGTAACACTAACCGGTACCACCGCTGATGGCCAAACCCTTACCAAAGAAACTACCGTTCACGTGGTGCCTTACACGGCTCCTATAATTCAGGAAAGCATTCGTTTTAGTGTGTTGTATGAATTCAATGAATCCAAATCGATTGCTATATATGACAAATACTTAACCGATATCGTAACCCCTAAAATTCAGAATGGTGCCACTGTTATCATCACAGGGCATACGGATATCATTGGTGAAACCGATTATAACAAAAATTTATCATTGGCCCGAGCCAATGATGTAAAAAGTATTTTAGTAAAAAGTTTGGCTAATGCCGGCACTAGCAATGTAACCTTTGAAATTCATGGAGATGGGGAAGATGAAAACCTGTCGCCTTTTGAAAACAAATTTCCGGAAGAACGTTTCTATAACCGAACTGTCGTTATTGACATAGTCGCTAAGAAATAGTTCCTAACTGCGGCATTTTTAATTATCCCCATCGGTGTAAGCTGCTGGGGATTTTTTTATATTTGACTAAATGTTTTAATTATGAGAACAAAATTCTTTTCCCTGGTCTTCTTTCTTATAGCATCCAGTAGCTTTTCGCAAAATGCGGTGCAACTGCTTTCCGCTACAAAACAACTCTACGAAGCCAATTATCTAATGGATTTTGAAGGCATCGTTGCGCTCTCCTATCCGAAAATGGTGGAAACTATTGGCAAAGATGTACTGCTGGAGAAGCTGGATCAATTTTATGAAAACGAAGAATACCGTTTGCGTTATCAAGTACAAACCGTTCCGTTTATCACTCCTAAAATAAAGAAAATCGGAAACCAATCGTTTTGTGTGATTAGCTGCCGTAATCCGTTGCGCTACTTTTTTGAGAAAAAATTAACCACTGATGAAGCGGCTGACAAAAAGATTTGGTTACAGGAAATCAACAAAACCAAAGACGTCACTTTTGAACCCAACCGTAACAGTTTTAACGTAAAGAAACAATCCAAATTTGTTGCTGTGATGGATGAAACTACCCATGGGGAATGGAAATTCTTCAACTTGGATGATGCCAATCAGTTAGCTTCTTTTGAGTTATTAATTGATGAAAGCGTTAGGAAAGAATTGGGATTGTAACCAAAATATTCTTTATCTTTACTTTACTATTTTAAAATCAACCAAAAAATTATATCATGGCAAAAGGAAAAGACGTACAGAAAGCGGCTAAAAAAGAACCTCTGAAGACCGCAAAAGAAAAGAAAGATGAAAAAAGACAAAAGAAACAAACTCCAAAAAGAGATTAAAAAAGTCCCGAGCTATCGGGACTTTTCTTTTATAATTCATCAGGAAAAATCTTCCCGGGATTTAAAATGTTGTTAGGGTCAAAAACACGTTTGATGCTTTCCATTAATTCTAAATGGGTTCGGGTGAAAGCTATATCCATAAAGTTCTTTTGCACAAAACCAATGCCGTGTTCGCCTGACAGCGTTCCTTTTAACGAAACCGTCAGTTTAAAAATTTCGCGGATGCCCAGCGGTACTTGGGTTTTCCAATTGTCATCGGTCATTTCCCCTTTGATAATGTTCACGTGCAGATTACCATCACCGGCATGGCCGTAACAAACTGATTTGAAACCGTATTTGTTCCCAATAGCTTTGATGCCGTTTAACAATTCGGGCAACATATAACGTGGCACCACAGTATCCTCTTCTTTGTAAATCGAATTCGATTTTACGGCTTCTGCCACGGAGCGACGCATTTTCCAAAGTGCATTTTTTTGGTCTTCGGTATCGGCGAATAAAACTTCATCTATTTCAAATTGTTCAACCACGGATAAAATTTTCTCAGCTTCCTGCATTAAAATCTCCGGATAATTGCCATCCACTTCAATCAGCAAATGCGCCTGATGTTCCGGTTTGATGGTTACGCTAATGCCTTCTACAAATCGGAGTGTCCAATCGATAGCGTCGCGCTCCATAAATTCTAAAGCACTTGGCGTAATACCGGCTCGGAAAATGGCTGAAACGGCTTCGCAGGCTTCGTTGGCTTTATAAAACGGCACCAACATTAAAACGTTGTGATTATTTTTGGGCAAAAGTTTTAGAACCGCTTTGGTGATGACCCCCAGTGTTCCTTCACTTCCGACCATTAATTGTGTCAAATTATAGCCTGTAGAATTTTTCAGTGTGTTGGCTCCAGTCCAAATGATTTCTCCGTTGGGCAAAACTACTTCCAGGTTCAACACATAATCTTTGGTTACGCCGTATTTTAAAGCTCTGGCACCACCGGCATTTTCGGCTATGTTCCCTCCTATCCAGCAACTGCCCATACTGCTGGGATCGACCGGATAGAACAGCCCTTTTTCAGCAACGGCTTCGCGCAATACTTGGTTGATGACGGCTGGCTCCACAGTTACTTGCAGATTTTGCTCATCGATTTCAATGATTCTATTCAGGCGTTCGGTTGATAATCCGATGCCTTCGTAAATGGATAAAGCTCCTCCGCTTAAACCGGTTCGGGCACCGATGGGAGTCGTTGGAATTTTATAATCGTTGGCCACTTTTAAGATGGCTGCAATTTCTTTGGAATTGGCAGGTTTTACGACAACGCCTGGCGGAAAAACATAGTCTTCGGTTTCGTCGTGACCGTAATGATTGCGGGTGGCGATATCCGTAAAAATATAAGATTCGCCAACAATGGCGGTGAGTTTTTGAATTATTTCGGGATTGAGTGACATTTTGTAAAAATTGAGAAGTAAATGTACTGATTACAAAAGAAAAAGACAAATCCTTTTTAGCCCCGATTGCAATGGAAATCCTCGAAGAGATTGTAATGGAAAGCGGGAAAACAGTTGCCTAATAAAGCCTGAACCTTTCGCTGCTATCTCTTTTTCAAATTGGGAAGAAAATAACAGATAATTCCAATCAATGGCAGATAAGAACACACATGATACACGTATTGAATGGAAGTGAAATCGGCCAATTTACCAAGGAATGCCGAACCTAAAGCGCCCATCCCAAAAGCAAAACCATAAAACAAACCGGAAATCATGCCGAGTTTTCTGGGCAGCAATTCCTGGGCATAAACCAATATTGCCGGGAAAGCTGAGGAAATAATCATTCCGATAATGATCATTAAAACGTCGGTCCAAAACAAGTTTACGTAAGGCAATAACAAAGCAAACGGAGCTGCGCCGAAAACGGATAACCAAATCACGTATTTTCTTCCGATTTTATCGCCTAACGGACCGCCGAGTATTGTTCCGGCAGCGTAAGCAAAAAGGTAGATAAACATGTGAAATTGCGCTTGTTTGATGGTCAGATGAAATTTATCAATGACATAAAACGTGTAATAGGTTGACAAACTCGCCGAGTAGAAAAACTTGGAGAAAATAACAACCAGCAGGATGGCGATGGCCCATTTTACTTTGCTTTTGGTGAGTCGTTGGAAATCGGCAAAGACTACTTTTTTCTGTTGGCGGTGAATCAAATGGTCGCGGTACCAAAAGGCAATTTTAGAAATGATTCCGATAGCGATGGCTGCCGCCAAAACAAACCAAAGCAGGTATTTTTGGCTATTGGGCACTACAATTAAAGCTACTAACAAAGGGCCTAAAGCGGTACCAAAATTACCACCCACCTGAAAAATGGCTTGTGCCAACCCGCGTCTGCCGCCGGAAGCCATGTTAGAAATTCGGGCCGACTCCGGATGAAAAATGGAAGAACCGGTTCCGATGAGCATTACTGAGCCTACTATCCAGTAGAAATTATTAGCAAAAGCAATAGAGATTACGCCAGCCATCGAAAACAGCATGCCGTAAATCTGTGAAAACGGTTTTGGGTATTTGTCAGTATAATAGCCCACAAATGGCTGGAACAAAGAAGCTGTCAGTTGAAAAGCAAAGGTAATTAATCCGATTTGGGAAAAGGAGAGATTGTAATTCTGCTTTAGAATGGGATATATTGAGGGAATTACAGCCTGAATCAAATCGTTCAACAAATGTGCAAAACTGATCGAGAACAGGATGGAATACACCGTTTTTTCGGCCAGATCTTTTCGTTTGGATGAAGTATTGACAATCGTTTCCATTTAAAATGTATTTAGAATGAAGTACCAAATGATTAGCGTCAGGAAAGATAACGGGATTCCAATGCCCACCATCATACTGCTCAGTTTGGGTTTTAATCCGTAATTGGAAGCTAAGATGGTTCCGGTTATCATGGGTGCCATGGCTGATTCCATAATGGAAACATCTACGTCGAGCCCTTTGCCTTTCAGTAAAATTTTATAGAAAAGAAAGAAAAACAAGGGGGTAATCATTAGTTTAAATAATAAACCCAGCCGCAGAAATTTCCAGTGCTGGCTTCTTTTTTCCACTTTTAATTGCAAGCCTACCGACACTAAAGCGACCGGAGTTACCGTGGCGCCCAGCTTTTGAAAAACAGTTTGTAAATGGTCGTTGAAGTCATATTTCAAAACATTCATGGCTCCTGCCAATACAAACGCAATAAAAGGCGGAAACAATAAAATTTTGAGCAGTATTTCTTTGGAACTTGGTTTGCCTTTGGCAAAAATGGCGGCGGTAATAATTCCAAAAGTGGCCATCACTACAAACGAACCCGGCTGATCTACTATGATGGCGGTTTTTAAACCTTCTTCTCCGTACAATGCCTGAATGATTGGAAAACCAACGAAAGAAGTATTTCCCAAACCGGCTGTGATGATTAAGCAGCCTATTAATCTTCGGGACCACCCTAATTTTTTTCCGATAAAAAAGAAAAACAGAAACGACAATATAAAGCCAATCCAGGCAATTCCTAACGGATACAATAAGTTGGTTGATATTGAAATTTTGGGAATATAATACAGCGCCAAAGCCGGCAGTGCCACATAAATAATAAACTGGTTGAGTGCTAGGTGTCCGTTTTTGGGAAAAGCGGCGACGCGTTGTAAACCCAATCCAATTAACAAACAGAGAAAAATCAGTAGAATGTTATCCATTCGAAGTCGTAAATTATTTTGCAAAGGAACGGCAAAAAAAACTAAAAGACGAAAATGTAACGTGAAAGGTTTCTTAAAAGTGTTCTTGCAAAAAAGTCCTTCCCTACGCGAGAAGCGTGACTTTTATTTTTAACAAAATTTTATTCTTTTCGGTTAGGGTTGCAATAGCTTTTTGTTTTATATTTGCAATATATTTTATTACAGTTATGATTTCAGGTAAATTTGCTATTACTACCCACATACTGACTTTGCTTGCCAAGTTTCCGGAGGAGTATTTGGCTTCTGAATATATTGCCAGCAGCATCAGCATAAATCCTGTCTTGGTTCGCAAGGAGATTGCCAATCTGAGAAAGCATAACTTAGTAGAGAGTAAAGAAGGCAAGAACGGAGGAACCAGATTGGTCAAATCACCAGCAGAAATTACATTGGAAGCCATTTTGAAAATTACTTTTGATAAAGCTTCCTTAGGATTTTCGAAAAATCAGCCCAACCCAGAGTGTCCTGTTGGGAAAAATATCAATACCCATCTGAACAACTTGTATGAAGATTTGAATCAGACGGTCAGCAATCAGCTTAAGACGGTAACGTTAGCGGAATTTGCCGGGAAGTTTTAACTTTTTTTAATTCAAACTGTAACATTTTTTATTATACATAAATTTAAGCATTATGAAAGTAGCCATTATTGGAGCGACAGGATTTGTTGGCTCAAACATTTTAAATGAAATTGTAAATCGGGGTCATCAAGTAACCGCCATTGCCAGAAATCCGAAAACATCGGAAACTGTAAAATGGGTTCAGGCTGATGTTTTGAATACAGAAGAACTGGCCAGTGCTTTACGAGGAAACGATTTGGTAATCAGCGCCTATAATTCCGGTTGGACAAACCCCAACATCTATGATGATTTTATAACCGGTTCAAAAGCCATACAGGAAGCGGTGAAAAAGTCAGGAGTTAAACGTTACATTACCATTGGTGGAGCCGGAAGTTTGTTTGTAGCACCAAATGTACAAGCTGTTGACACTCCCGATTTTCCAAAAGAATATTACGCTGGAGCGTCGGCGGCAAGGGATTATCTGACTATTATTAAAGAAGAAACCGAATTGGATTGGGCTTTCTTCAGTCCGGCATTCGAAATGCACCAAGGCATTACTACCGGAAGAACGGGGAAATATCGTTTGGGCTTGGACAATCCTGTTTTTGACACCAATCAAAGAAGTATTTTATCTGTAGAAGACTTAGCGGTTGTTATTGCTGACGAAGCTGAAAATCCAAAACACCATCAAGTTCGTTTTACGGCAGCTTATTAATTTACCTTCTTAAAAGTGCGCAATGCTTATTTCTTCATGAACATTGCGCACTTTTCCTTATTTTTACTTCACTAATTTTTTCTTGTGTCAGTAAAAAAACCACATTCCTCCGCGTTAACAGAAAAAGACGGCATTCCGCAACCGGAAGTTTTCAGTACGGCTTCTATGGCGAAAATTGTAAAACAGCGCAAAGTGCAACCTTCCGCTAAGGATTTGATTGAAGGCATTTTAGCAAAAGACAAAGTTGCCTTGAGTCGTGCCATCACTTTGGTAGAAAGTACCAATGCTACTCATTTGGCGAAAGCCAATGACATCATCAACGCATGTTTACCGCATGCTAATAAATCCGTCAGAATAGGAATTACAGGTGTTCCCGGAGTTGGGAAGAGTACTTTTATTGAAGCTTTTGGAACTTATCTCACTTCCTTAGGTAAAAAAGTAGCGGTGTTGGCGGTTGACCCGAGTAGCACCATTTCTCATGGCAGTATTTTAGGCGATAAAACCCGGATGGAAGAATTGGTCAAAGATGAGAACGCTTACATTCGTCCGAGTGCTTCGGGAGAAACGCTTGGTGGTGTGGCTCGCAAAACCCGCGAAACCATTATTCTTTGTGAAGCGGCCGGATTTGATACGATCATCATTGAAACTGTTGGTGTGGGCCAAAGCGAAACCGCGGTGCACAGCATGGTCGATTTCTTTTTGTTGCTAAAAATTTCCGGTGCCGGTGATGAGTTACAAGGCATAAAACGCGGCATTATGGAAATGGCAGATGCGATTGTCATCAACAAAGCCGATGGTGATAATGTGGCTAAAGCCAAATTGGCCAAAACCGAATTCAACCGGGCGCTACATTTATTTCCGGCTAAAAACTCAGGATGGACACCAACTGTGGCAACTTGCAGTGCTTACGAGAAAACCGGAATTGATGACGTTTGGCAAACGATTTCCAATTATTTGGAATTGGTAAAGACCAATAATTACTTCGAAGAAAAACGAAAAGAACAGAATCAGTTTTGGATGATGGAGACCATTAATGAACAGTTGAAATCCAATTTCTATCAGCATTCAGAAATCATACACTTATTGGAGCAAACTAAAAAAGCCGTGCAAAATGATGAGATTTCCCCATTTGCCGCGGCCCAGATATTATTGGAAAAGTATTTTAAATAAAAAACCCCGAGCTGATAACTTGGGATTTTTAAACTTAACTAACTAATTCAACTTTACTATTATTTGCTCTAATAAAATTGTAATTCCTTTTTCAGTTGTTGCCCTATAAGCCGGCGGGCAAACACAAGCCGGCTTAAGGAGTCAACTCAAATAAACCACAATATTTATTTTCTTTATTCAGTATCTAGAGTGTTTTTCTCTTTTAAGGAAGAGCATTGTATCCTCATAACATCACAAATTTGATGATATTATTATTCACTCTCTATGGGTAAAAAACTATATTTACTATGTTGGATTAACCTAAAAAAATACCGTTATTTAACGGATATAAATATGGGCATCCGGCGGTATTTTTTGATTGTGGTTAGAGTTACTTTGCAGATTAATTAAATTTTAAGGTTATTTTTGGTCAGATCGTTCGCTACTTGACCGGATAAAAAGTTTAGCATGATTTTAAATGACCCCTTTTTTATTGGTCTTTGTTTTTTTACTATTGGGTTTTTATCCTTGGTTGGATTTACCAGTACGTATCTGAATTACTTTTTTAAATCTAAAATTTATCGGTATTACAGTTTGTATATTGTAACGCTTTTACTGTTTGTCATCACGGTTTACGTTAAGGACACTGGTGATTTTCCGGTAAAAACGTTACGCCGCAATATCATGCAACTACTAGTTGACGGCTGGCAAATGCTGAGTGCATTATTGTTTTGTTCGTTCATTTATCATGCCATGGTATTGCAGAATGCTACCTATAAAAAACTAAAAAAAGCGTATTACTTCTTTATCGGTTTTACCGTTTTGTATTTTATAATCATGTTTGCTTTTCCTGATTTTGTCAGGTTAAGTTTTTCGTTTTTTGTGGCAACCAGAATCATGATTTATCTAATTGCGATACTGTTTTATTATCATATCGGTAAAGAGTTGAAAATTGTTTACTTCCGGTACTTATTTTTGGCAACGACGTTTCTATTTGTTTCCGGTTTTTTAGCGCTTTGGGACTCAACCGTAAATGGCAAAACAAGTGTTTATACTGGTTTTCAGTATTTGTGTTATGGCTATTTCTTTGAAAACATTTGCTTTATCGGAGCTTTTATTTACAAATATTTTATAGTCGATAAAGAAAAACAAGAGGTAGAACATCAGCATGAAGTACAACTATTTACCACTAAAATAGAGATGCAGCAACAAACGATGGAATACATTGGCAAAGAAATCCACGACAATATTGGTCAAAAACTTACCTTGGCCAGTTTATATACCCAACAACTGGAACACGAAAATAAAGCGCCCAATATAAAAGACAATATTGACAATATTAGCATCCTTATTAATGAGTCATTGGCAGAAATGAGGGAATTGAGCAAATCGCTGACCGACAATTCTATAGAAAAAAACAGTATTAACAAACTGATTGAAGACGAATGTGAACGAGTGCGCAAACTGAATTTATGTTCCGTTAAATTTATCAGCAATACTAAAAACATTGATTTGAGTTATCAGTCGAAAGCGATTTTGATTCGTATAGCCCAGGAATTTTTTCAGAACAGCATCAAACATTCCGAGTGTAAAAATCTAACTTTGCAATTAAGTACTTCCTCAAATAACATAGGCCTTATATTGGTTGACGATGGGAAAGGCTTTGATGACAGTAAGATTTATTCCAATGGAATAGGTTTAAAAAACATGAAGAAACGAACAGAAATGCTTAACGGAAATTTTAAATTGGAAAGTAAACTAAATGTGGGCACCAAAATAACCGTAACCCTACCGCTTTAAATGAAAAATACCATTGCCATAGTAGACGATCATATCCTTATAGCCCAAGCACTAAAGGGAATCATTTCAAACTTTGAAAACTTTGAAGTCGTTTTTGAATGCGAAAACGGCAAAGAACTTATCGATAAAATAAAAACCTCAAAAATCATCCCGGGCATTATTATGCTTGACATCAGCATGCCGGAAATGAATGGTTTTGAAACAGCACTGTGGCTAAAAGAGAACTTTCCGGAAATAAAAATCATGGCGCTGAGCATGCAAAATGACGAGCAGAGTGTCATCAAAATGATTCGAAACGGAGCCAAAAGTTATTTACTAAAAAACACTCATCCGCGCGACCTTGAAATAGCACTCAACAAACTTGTGGATGACGGATTCTTTTATCCTGATTGGGCCTCCAAAATTATTTATTCCAATATGAGCGGCACAACCAGTAGCTCTATATCCAAACTTACGGAAAGAGAAAAAGAGTTTTTGAAATACACCATTACCGAAATGAGTTATAAAGAAATTGCGGAATTAATGTGCTGCAGCCCAAGAACCGTTGAAAGCTATCGGGACAATCTGTTTGAAAAACTGGAACTGAAAACCCGTGTAGGCTTGGCCGTGTATGCCTTGAAAAATGGTTTTTCTTAAAAGCAGAAAACAGTTTCCAACTTGGGAAATCCAAGCTAAAAACTGCTCTGTAAACGAAAACGAAAAACTACTCTTCGTAGCCTTCCATTTCTTTATCGTAGAATTCTCCGGCCAACGTGATTAAATGCTCCATTTCAGATTCTAATTCGGTTTCGTCCTCCCCTTCCAAATCTTCTAAAAACTCAACTTCATCATCTTTTAAATTGATAATGAAACGAGGGAAATCAAGGTGAATGACAAAAATATCATCCGGAAAATCAGAGTTGTCAGCTAGTACAAATTTTGGTAATTGCATGTGGTTTATTTTTGAATAAGCAAATAAACGAATAAACTATTTATCCGACAAGATAACCGGTGCACTTCCTTTGCCCATAAAAATAACTTTGGCATTAGCAGATGTCGCGATTTCTTTTTGTGCTTTGATTTGTTCGTATTGTAATTGTTTGTCAGTTAACCCAGTTGAAATAATTCTTTGGTAATCGGCAATACCTTGTGCTTCTACCCTTTTACGCTCGGCTTCCTGCTTTTCTTTCTGCAAGACAAACTGCATTTTTTGAGCATCTTGTTCGGCATTGATTTTACTTTCGATAGACGCTTTTACCGAAGTTGGCAAATTAATATTTCGGATTAAAAGTTGCTCTAACACCAAACCTCTTTTCTTAAAATCCTGTTCAATAGATTGGAAAATTCTTTGTTGAAATTCATTTCTTTTTGTTGAATACAAAGCCACGGCATCATAATAAACCGCGTTGTCCCGAATACGGGTTCGCGTTACCGGACGTACAATTTTATCATTATAATCAACTCCAATTCCTTTCAGGATTTTTGGCGTTTCGCTTGGCATCACCCGATACAAAACGGTCAAGTCAATTACCACTTCCAAACCGTCATTTGACAGGACTCTGATGGCATCATCACCTTCCTGTGCGCCTTCACTGTGAATGGCTGACATGGTATAGTTTTGAGTTTGGGTGTCAAAAATAGTAATGTCCAAAAGTGGATTTACCATGTGCAAACCACTTTCCAAAACATCGGGTTGTACATTACCGTAAAGCGACTTCACGCCAACTTTACCGGCATCAATTTGTTTGAATACCGAAGACAACAATCCGATTAAGATGACAACAAAACCAAAAATTCTCAGCAGTGGGGAAAATTTAGAAATCGGGCTGGCATTGCTTTTCAACGTAACACTAATAATAATTAAGATAACACCAATAATAATTGAAAATATCATATTGTAAGTTTTTAAATTGTACGGTGATTATACGCAACTATGTGAGCTTAGTTACAAATTATTGAGCAGTATTTTCTGAAACCAATTTTTTGGTCAAATAATGGAATCGGATAAAAAGGAAAAAAGCAGCCGCTGTCAGTCCGGCTAATAAACCAATCCAAACACCTACCGCGCCTAAATCCGTTTTAATCCCGAGGTAATACGAAGTTGGAAAGCCAACAATCCAATAAGCCACAAAAGTGATGTACATTGGGATTTTAACATCCTGCAGCCCACGCAAAGCTCCCAAAACCACAACTTGTATTCCGTCAGAGATTTGAAAAATAGCTGCCACTAAAAGCAATTTGGCCGCAATCGTAATCACTTCCTGATTGTCTAACAATTGGGCTTGATTTTCCATATTCAAAAACAAATAAGGCAAAACCTGATGCAGTGCTACAAACATTACGGCAAAGATAATTTCAATGCTAATGGCCAATAAAAAGATGGAACGCGCCACTACTATCAATTGCCTATAATCATTTAAACCACGCTGGTTACTGACTCTAATCATCGAAACCACACTCAATCCCATTGCAAACATAAACGTCATTGAAGCCAAACTCAACGCAATTTGATTCGCTGCCTGACTCGTTTTTCCGATATTGCCGCAAAGCCAGATTCCGGCGGTGAAAAGTACCACTTCGAACAACATTTGCATTGCAGACGGCAAACCGAGATTGACAATCTTTTTAATCATTTCCTTCTTGATTTCGTCAAAGCTGAAATCGTGGAAATACTGTTTCAATTGCTCTCTTCTCGACAAAATGAAATGCATAAAAACGACCATGGCAATACGCGAAATCACT
>NZ_DAINRG010000022.1:0-40675 GCF_036741995.1 Flavobacterium sp.
TCACAATGACAAAGTTGTAATTGATAGCCCCTCAATTGTAGCCCGTGACAGAATATCCGGCAAAATCATCGCCGTTGGAAAAGAAGCCAACATGATGCAAGGTAAAACCCATGAAAACATAAAGACCATACGCCCGTTGAAAGATGGCGTTATAGCCGATTTTGATGCTTCTGAAAAAATGATTTCGATGTTCATCAAAAGCATTCCGGCTTTAAAGAAAAAAATGTTTACTCCTGCACTTCGAATGGTGGTTTGTATTCCTTCAGGAATTACTGAAGTAGAGATGCGTGCGGTAAAAGAAAGTTGCGAACGTGTAAACGGAAAAGAAGTATACTTAATCCACGAACCAATGGCTGCGGCAATTGGTATTGGCATCGATATTATGCAACCGAAAGGAAACATGATCGTAGATATCGGTGGTGGAACTACAGAAATTGCAGTTATTGCGCTTGGCGGAATTGTATGTGACAAATCGGTAAAAATTGCCGGTGACGTTTTCACGAATGATATTGTGTACTACATGAGAACGCAACACAATTTATTTGTGGGTGAAAGTACTGCAGAGAAAATCAAAATTACCATTGGTGCGGCTACCGATGATTTAGAAACACCACCAGACGACATGTCGGTACAAGGTCGAGATTTATTGACCGGAAAACCAAAACAAGTAGAAGTGTCTTACCGAGAAATTGCTAAAGCCTTAGACAAATCAATTCAACGTATCGAAGATGCGATTATGGAAACATTATCTCAAACGCCTCCGGAATTAGCAGCCGATATCTATAACACCGGAATTTATCTTGCAGGTGGAGGTTCGATGTTGAGAGGTTTGGACAAGCGTATTTCTCAAAAAACTGATTTACCGGTTTACATCGCTGAAGATCCGTTAAGAGCGGTTGTACGCGGCACCGGAATGGCACTTAAAAATATTCCTAAATTCAGAAGTATTTTAATTAAATAATTTAGACGTAGAGGCTAATTATTTTTTATCTTTATTTCGACGGATATTTATAACCACTATTATACAGTTTAAAAATGCAGCAAATTTTTAATTTTATACTAAAAAACAGTAATCGCTTACTGTTTTTGCTGCTTTTACTACTATCCTTTTTGTTGACGATTCAAGCCCATTCCTATCACAAAAGCAAAATCATCAGTTCGGCTAATTTCTTTACCGGCGGGATTTACGAGAGAATCAATAATATCGATGAATACTTCGGCTTGAAGGCTCAGAACGAAGAGCTAGCGAAAGAAAATGCGCGTTTAAAATCGATTCTTTTCAATCTGAAAGACACAACCAAATTACCCGAAATTGACACCACAAAAGGAGCTAATAAAACGGTTATCACCGTTGCCAAAGTAATTCACAACTCCTACAGTATTCAGGAAAACTTTATTACAATCAACAAAGGCTCTGCTTCTGGCATTAAACCAAACATGGGTGTAATAAACAGTGCCGGTATTGTTGGAATTGTAGACAATACCTCAAAAAATTTCGCGACAATTATTAGTGTGTTAAACATCAATATCAAGATTAACGCAAAAATCAAAAAGTCAAATCATTTTGGTACTCTAAGTTGGAATGGGAAAAGCACAGGCTTTGCTCAGTTGACCGATGTACCGAGATTAGCTGGCGTTCGCAAAGGTGATACTATAGTCACTGGTGCTGAATCAAGGGTTTTTCCAGAAAATATTGGTATCGGAACCATCGACAAAGTCTATATTGACGACGAGACCAATTATTATACATTGGACATCAAATTATTTAATGATATGACCAATCTGGGTCATGTTTATGTCATTAAAAATAAGGATGCCGATGAGATTATCAATTTAGAAAACAAAAGCAAAAAAGATGAATAGTGCCTTGTTAGGAAATAGCGCCCGCTTTATCTTGTTGCTTGCAGCACAGGTTTTGATATTTAACAGGATTGATCTTTTTGGGTTTATCAATCCGTTCCCTTATGTGCTTTTTATTATTTTGTATCCGGTAAACGGAAACAAAACAGGACTACTAGCAGCCAGTTTTTTCTTGGGACTCTTGATGGATATGTTTTGGAATTCGGGAGGCGTGCATGCTGCCGCTTGTGTAGTACTCGCTTACTTTAGACCTTCCATTTTTAAATTTTCATTTGGACTGAGTTACGAATACCAAACGGTAAAATTGAATGATGTCTTAACACCGGAACGTTTTTCTTTCATACTAATTTCAGTAGTGATTCATCACTTTGTGCTGTTCTTTTTGGAAATTTTCAATATGAGTTTCCTTTGGGACATCTTAGTGCGTACAGTATTGAGTACGCTTTTCACCATTCTCACTTGCATTATTATCATCTATCTTATTAAGCCAAGTAAACGATGAGAAAAGTTTTGTTGCCCACAATCATTTTCATTGCTACTATTTTATTGGTAATTCGCCTTTTTTACCTTCAGGTTATTGACGATTCCTTAAAATTAAAGTCGGATAATAATGCCATAAAAATCAATTATGATTATCCCGAACGAGGCTACATTTACGATAGAAATGGTAAGCTTTTGGTAGCCAATCAGCCGTCTTATGACATCATGGTTATCCCAAAAGACGTAAAGGATTTAGACACAATGGAGTTTTGTTCGCTATTAAACATCACCAAAGAAGACTTCTTAAAGAAAATTGCTAAAGCTAAAGTTTACAGTCCGAGACTTCCATCTGTATTTCTATCGCAGCTTAATAAAAAGGAGTATGCTGCTTTTCAGGAAATCCAAAGAAAATTTATTGGTTTTTATATTCAAAAGAGAGCTTTACGAGATTATCAAGTTAGTTATGGCGCGAATGTTTTTGGGTTTATCACACAGGTAAATGACAAAATCATTGAAAAAAACAAATACTACAACAGCGGGGACTTGATTGGAAGACAAGGTGTTGAAGAAAGCTACGAAGATATTTTGCGCGGTATAAAAGGCGTAAAATACATTCAAAAAGACAAATACAATCGGGAAATCGGTTCCTATAAAGAAGGGAAGTTTGACACCTTAGCCGTTCAGGGGAAAGACATCAATTTGACCATTGACGGCGAACTTCAAAAATATGGCGAAGAATTAATGGTCAACAAACGTGGCGGCATCGTGGCTATTGAACCCAAAACCGGAGAGATTTTGGC
Organism: Flavobacterium sp.; assembly: GCF_036741995.1. Taxonomy (GTDB): domain Bacteria; phylum Bacteroidota; class Bacteroidia; order Flavobacteriales; family Flavobacteriaceae; genus Flavobacterium. Next base: position 3,141 of record NZ_DAINRG010000022.1, read on the forward strand.
TCTAGTTACGGCACCCTCATTTGATCCGGCCATTCTAGTGGGAAGACAACGTTCGAAAAATTACACGATGTTATTCCATGATTCCATTGCCAAACCTTTATACGACCGAGGTTTATTAGCCGAATACACCCCTGGTTCGCCCTTCAAAATCCTAACCGGATTAGTGGCACTGCAAGAAGGTGCTATTGATGAAAACACGACTTTCTTTTGTAGTCACGGTTTCAGTTATGCGCCCGGGCGATTCATGAAATGTCACTGTCATGGCGGCGCTATGCAATTGCATCGCGGTATCTATGAATCCTGCAACACCTTTTTCTCTTCTTCTTATATGAAGACTATTGATAAGTTCAACAACCCTCCTAAAGGAGTTGATGTTTGGAGTAATCACTTGAAAAGTTTTGGATTAGGACAATTCATGGGCTATGATTTACCAACCGGTAGAAAAGGAAAAATTCCAACTTCCAAAACCTATAAAAAAATGTATCCGGGCTGGGGATGGTCGAGTAAGACCATTGTATCCAATGCCATTGGACAAGGAGAGGTTTTGATGACCCCAATTCAATTGGCCAATATGATTGCCGCTGTGGCCAATCGGGGCTATTACTACACCCCTCACATCATTAAAAAGATAAAAGGCAGTGTGATTGACAAAAGATTCCGAACCAAACACATGACTACTATCGATAAAAAATATTTTGAACCGATGATTAGCGGTTTGTTTGATGTGTATAATTTTGGTACCGCTCACGGGTTGAACGTAGAAGGCATTGATATTTGCGGAAAAACCGGAACAGCCGAAAACTATGCTAAGATTAACGGAAAGAGAGTCAAACTTCAGGATCACTCTATTTTTGTGGCCTTTGCTCCGAAAGACAATCCGAAAATTGCCATCGCAGTTTTCGTAGAAAATGGGTATTGGGGAGCTCGTTGGGCGGGACCGATTACCAGTTTAATGATTGAAAAGTACATCAAAAGAAAAATTACCCGAAAAGATTTAGAGAAACGAATGTTAGAAGGAAGTCTGGAAGGCGAATACAATAAATACTATGCCAAACCGATTGTAGATACTTTAATCAAACAAAAGGTGGATATAGTCATCAAACCGGAAGACAAGAAAGCAGAACCTAAAAAGGAAATCGTTCCGGCAAATGAGACTCCTGATAATTAAGGCCGTAAGAAAATGAAAAATCAAAGTGTAACAAATAATTTAGACTGGATTAGCATTGCCATCTATATTACCTTGGTAATTTTAGGCTGGCTCAACATCTATTCGTCTTCATTATCTTCCATAGCCGAAGAAACTTCGATTTTTGATTTCACTCAAATCTATGGAAAACAGTTCATGTTCATCCTGTTATCCATTCCTTTAATATTTATCGTGCTATCCGTTGACGGAAAGTTTTATGAGAAGTTTTCCAGTGTAATCTACGTTATTGGATTGTTTTCCCTAGCCGGATTGTTTGTGTTTGGAAAAACAATTAAAGGACAAGCCAACTGGTATTCTTTTGGTTCCTTTGGAGTACAACCCTCCGAGTTTGTAAAAGCGGCTACTGCCTTGGCTTTGGCCAAATACTTGAGCGATGTTCAAGTCAATTTAAAAGACACTAACCGACAGATACAAGCGCTGGGAATTCTAGGCTTACCCATATTATTAATCATACCCCATGACCCGGGAAGTGCTTTAATTTATAGTGTTTTTATTTTGGTTTTGTATCGCGAAGGACTACCATCCTGGTATGTTTGGACCGGTTTTATTGCTTTGGTTTTGTTTGTTTTGGCTCTAATTATAAAACCGCTTGTACTAACCGGAATCGCTTTAGCCGTTATTATTTTTATTTACTACAGAAGCCGAATCATCAACCGGAACTGGATATTGAGCAGCATTATATTCGTCATGATTGGCGGCTTTGTCTTTTCGGTAGATTATGTTTTTGAAAATGTCTTTAAACAGCATCACCGCGACCGTTTTAATATTCTTTTAGGGAAGCAGGTTGACATGAAAGGAATTGGATACAACATTAATCAATCTGAAATTGCGATTGGTTCAGGAGGCTGGTTTGGGAAAGGATATCTCGAAGGCACACAAACCAAAGGCGGCTTCGTACCAGAACAGCATACCGATTATATTTTCACCACAGTGGGTGAAGAATGGGGATTCCTGGGTTCGTTATTTGTCATTGCTCTTTTCGTTTGTTTGATTATGAGAATTATCTATTTATCCGAACGGCAAAAGACTAAGTTCAGTAGGGTCTACGGCTATTGTGTGGCCGGAATATTGTTTATCCATTTCTTTGTCAATATTGCCATGGTAGTGGGTGTTTTCCCAACGGTTGGGATTCCGCTTCCGTTCTTTTCTTATGGTGGTTCCGGACTTTGGGGCTTCACCATATTGCTTTTTATATTCCTAAAAATGGATGCCAATAAAGTAAATGAATGGTAATATATTTTGACTTTACGCTATAAAAAAAGCCACCAATTGGTGGCTTTTTATTTTGTATGAATCCAATTATGACTTTACTAATTTTTCTTTCTTTACTTTAGAAGTCAGTCCTTTGTTATTTTCCGATTGCAAATCATTTAAGATGTGAATGGCTTCTTCTACATAAATATCTTTGGCTAAATTTTCGTGCCAACGGTCTCTTTTTTCTTTGAGTACAGGGTCTTTTTTCATCGCATCCACTTCATAAGGAAGTGACTTAAACTCAAACAGATTTTTGTAATCTACAATCGATTTGTATTTTTTGCTTTTGTCTTCCAAAGCTTGTTGTTCGGCTTTGAATTTATCGATGTTTAAGCTGTATACGTTTTCTTTGTTACGCTCGTCTAACCATTTGGCATTATCATCAATCAATTTCATTTGAGCATTATTTTCCATTCTGGCTCTGCTTTTTGAAATCGCTAAATCAAAGTTATTTTGTTTGTTCCAAACCTGATAATCTGCCGGATCAATTTTGTCCCATGGCATAGCGTTATCAATGTCTTTCTCACCCATTTTTAGATACGAATATCTATCCGGAATGGCAATATCACTTTTCACACCTTCTAACTGTGTAGAGCCACCGTTGATTCTGTAGAATTTCTGTGTAGTAGTTTTCAAAGCTCCTAAATCGCCATAAGTGCTGCCACGTACAAATTGATTTAAGTCGATTACATTTTGAACCGTTCCTTTACCATAAGATTGTTTGCTTCCAATGATAACGCCACGTTTGTAATCCTGAATTGCTGCTGCTAAAATCTCAGAAGCCGAAGCTGAAAACTCATTAATCATAATCACCAGCGGTCCGTCCCATTGTACTTTGGAATCTTTATCATACAGCACTTCCTTTTTACCGGCTGCCGATTTGATTTGAACAATAGGCCCTTGCTCGATGAACAAACCTGCAATATCCACAACGGTTTTCAACGAACCTCCACCATTGTCTCTCACATCCATCACAATTCCCTGAACACCTTCTGCTTTTAATCTTTCTACTTCTTGTGCTACGTCTTTACCGGCATCACGACTGTTTTGATCTTCAAAATCAATATAGAATTTTGGCAAATAAATCACACCATATTTGAATCCGTCTTTTTCAACCACACTCGATTTTACATAGGTTTCTTCAATTTCAACCTCATCGCGAATGATAGTAATTACTTTGATGGTTCCATCAGTTTTCTTAACGGTCAAACGTACTTCGGTGCCTTTTGGTCCTTTTATTTTTTTAACCACATCATCCAAACGCATTCCGACAACATCAATAGCATCTGCATCAGCTTGTGCTACTTTTAAAATAATATCGCCTGACTCTAATTGTTTGCCTCTCCAAGCTGGCCCACCGGAAATCAATTCTGAAATTTCGGTAAAGTCACCTTTCTTTTGAAGACGGGCTCCAATTCCTTCTAATTTACCACTCATGCTGACATCAAACTTTTCTTTTTCGCTTGGTCCAAAATAAGAGGTGTGGGGGTCAAAACGGGAAGCAATTGCATTGACATAAATTGAAAACCAATCTTCTCTATTCAAATCCTTGATAAAACTAAAGTTGTCATTCAGGGAATTTAAAGTGCTTTCTCTGGTTTCTTTTTCCAGTTCGGCAAATGTTTTTGGTTTCTCAGCTCTGTTTTTTGCATCTTTTTCTCTGAATTTCTTTTCCATTTCCGGCGTTATTTCTTCGCTGGAATCTTTGCGATAATCGGCCAATCTTTCTTCAATGGTTTTTTTAGCATCTTTCGCCAAATCCTCCTGAAGTTTTTGCTTTTCAACCAAAGACGACAAAGCTGACAGTTTCACCTGCAAACGCCATCTTTCTTTTAATTCAGCAGTAGTTTTGGCAAACGGCATTTTCTCGTAATCAGTGTTGAATGATTCGTCTTTTTTATAGTCAAACGGATTGGCTAAAGCGTCTTTATAGTAGCTTTTGCTTTCTTCCATACGTTGCATTAAACGAGTGTAAGTCAAGTCGAAAAAAGTCAAATCCTTATTCTTGATTTCATCATCCAATTGAGTTTCATATTTGGCAAACTCATCAATATCTGATTGTAAGAAGAATCTTTTTGACGGATCTAATGCATTCAAATAATCTTTGTAAACGCCTTTTGAAAACGTGTCATCAACAGCCGCCGGATTGTAATGTCCTTTTTCTATAACAAACGTCAGCAATTCTAACAGCAATTTATCCTTTTCGGGATCGGATGCTTTTTCTTTGGGGATAAAACTCCACAAGGCCACTGATAAGGTTACAATTACCAGCAGTATTTTATAATTTCTTTTCATAAATTGAATTATAACATTCATTAATTATTGGTCTAAAGTAAACAAAAAACCATGCCAAGTATTTCTGGGGGCGATAATTTTTTGTTAAAATCAATATTCATATTGTCTTGCAATACCTAATGGTCAAAGTTATAAAAAATGTATCTTTATAAAACTTTAAAAAAAGTTAATTTTGCAATCGGATAATCGTACACAAAAACTGTGCTATGATTTATAATTCTCACTAAAACAAATGATTTCCAAACCTACTATTTTAGTTACCAATGACGACGGCATCAATGCTCCGGGCATTCGGGCTTTGATTGCCGTCATGGCCGAAATTGGCGAAGTGGTTGTAGTGGCTCCCGACAGTCCGCAAAGCGCCATGGGACATGCCATCACCATCAACAGCACTTTGTATCTCAATAAAATTTCTGCCGAAAAAGCTGCCATAACCGAATACAGTTGCTCCGGAACACCGGTAGATTGTGTCAAATTGGCCGTTAACGAAATTTTGAAAAAGAAACCCGATTTGTGTGTGTCAGGCGTGAATCATGGTTCCAATTCTTCTATTAATGTGATTTATTCCGGAACGATGAGTGCCGCTGTGGAAGCCGGTATTGAAGGGATTCCGGCCATAGGTTTCTCGTTATTGGATTATGATTGGAATGCCGATTTTGAAACTATAAAACCTTTCATCAAAAAAATTGCTTTGGAAGTTTTGTCCCAAAAAATGACGGAAGGCACGGTTTTGAATGTCAATTTCCCGAAACTGAAAAAGGAAGCCATCAAAGGCATCAAAATTTGCCGTCAGGCCAAAGCCATTTGGATGGAAAAATTTGACAAAAGACAAACGCCATACGGCAAAGATTACTATTGGCTGAGCGGTGAGTTCGTTAATCTGGACAAAGGGGAAGACACTGATGAATGGGCTTTGGCCAATGGGTACATTTCCATTGTTCCGGTTCAGTTTGATTTGACGGCGCATCACGCCATACAACACTTAAATTCCTGGAATTTATAATCAACAACATGAAATATAGAGATTTACTTATCGGCTTATTCATTGGAATGCTAACTTCTGCCTTAGGTGTTTTTGTTTTCCTAAAGCTATTCACTCCTTACAATCCGCTTACCGATTTGCCTTATCTGAAAGAGCAAGGCCTGATGGGAAAAATAGTAACTCTAGGCACCGTACTGAACATACTGCTGTTCTTTGTTCTTTTAAAATTTAAAAAAGATTTAATGGCCAAAGGAGTTATTGCGGCAATAGCGGTATTAACCATTTTTACCTTATTTTTATAATATGAAATATTACATCATAGCCGGTGAAGCCTCAGGCGATTTGCATGGATCTAATTTAATGAAAGCGCTTTACAAACAAGATGCAACAGCTGACATCCGATTTTGGGGAGGCGATTTGATGCAGAATGTAGGCGGCACTTTGGTCAAACATTACCGCGAGCTGGCTTTTATGGGCTTTGCCGAAGTAGTTTTGAATTTGAAAACCATCCTCAATAATATCAAAATTTGTAAAAGAGATATTGAAAAATTCAATCCCGATGTGATTATATTTATTGATTATCCGGGATTCAATATGCGTATTGCCAAATGGGCAAAACTGCGTGGCATCAAAACGCATTATTATATTGCGCCTCAAATTTGGGCCTGGAAAGAAAACCGAATCCAAGCCGTAAAAAGAGATTTTGACAAGCTGTTCGTCATCCTTCCGTTTGAGAAGGATTTTTTCGAAGTGAAACATCATTTTCCGGTGGCATTTGTGGGACATCCATTGATTGATGCCATTCATAATCGAGAAAAAACAGACGAGGTTTCTTTTAGAAAAAACAATCATTTAGACGAAAGACCCATCATAGCCATTCTGCCGGGAAGCCGGAAACAGGAAATTGCCAAAATGCTCAGTGTCATGCTAAGTATTGTGGATGATTTCAGCGACTATCAGTTTGTGATTGCCGGAGCTCCCAGTCAGGAATACCATTTTTACGAGCAATTTTTGACCAATAAAAACGTGAAATTCATTTCGAATAAAACCTATGATTTGTTGAGTGTGGCCACGGCTGCCCTCGTAACTTCGGGAACGGCTACTCTGGAAACCGCTTTGTTCAAAGTGCCGGAAGTTGTTTGTTATAAAGGAAGCTGGGCTTCCTACCAAATTGCCAAACGCATCATAACGCTCAAATACATTTCCTTAGTTAACCTAATCATGGATGAAGAAGTGGTGACCGAACTCATTCAGGAAAAATGCAACTCAAAGAATTTAAAAACCGAACTTTCTAAACTACTGGATGCCAATTACAGAAAAGCACTACTGGAAAAATATGAGAGCTTAGAAACAAAGCTAGGCGGAATGGGCGCTAGTGAAAAAACTGCTAAATTAATCCTAAATGATTTGAAGTAGCTTTTGATTCCAAGTTCAAATTTTTATCTTTGCCAAAATCCTTTTTATTGAAAAATTTCATTTACATATCATTTTTATTGTTGCTGTTTACTGCCTGTAAGCCAACTTCTTCCGCCATCATTACTACTAAAGAAGTAGCGATAAAAAAAGGAGTTTATTCCCAACCGGTAGCTGTTAAGACAGAAACCAAAAGCTATCAGAGTAATAAAAAGAAGGTTGCCACTACTCCAACTATCAGTCAAAAAAGTCCAAATTCCGTTCAAAAAAATACGAGTGGCATTAACGAGAAGAATGATACCGATATTGTTATCGAAAATGAAGAGGAAGCCAGCTATTTGGTAGAACAAATCATCAACAGTGCCGCCGATAATTTGGGCATTGGCTATCGCGGTGGCGGTACCACAAAAAACGGTTTTGATTGCTCCGGTTTGATTTATTCTACTTTCAAGAAATTTGACATTACACTACCTCGTTCTTCCAATGAAATGGCCGAAGTTGGTTCTAAAATCGACTTAAGCAATGCCAAAAAAGGAGATTTGATTTTCTTTATCAACCGAGGACAGCACCGAATTAATCATGTGGGTATGGTGGTAGAAGTCAATGGCGATGAAGTTAAATTCATCCATTCTTCGACACAAAGCGGTGTGGTTATTTCTTCGATTAAAGAACCTTACTACCAAAGAACCTTTGCTCAGGTCAATAGAATAATACAGTAATTTTCTTGCTTTTTTAAAATTTATCATGTACTTTAGTTACATGAAAATCTTACAATTTCCATTAACGAAAGTTTTTATCGGGTTGCTAATCGGAATACTTTTATTTCGAATGGCGAATCTGAATCTTGTCTTTGTTATTGTGAGTATCGGAATTGGCTTCGTTGGCTTGCTTCTCAGTAATTTTTTCCATCAAAGAACATCTCTTTTCAAAAACCTCTTCGGAAGCTTTGTGTTTCTTATGTCTGTCCTGACCGGAATAGCCACCGCTATCATTCATAAAGAAACTTTAGAACCTCATCATTACACACATCAGATAACCGATTATGATAAGACACATGTGCTTCATTTACTGTTAAATGAAAAACTAAAAAGCACCGCAAAAAACCAAAGATACGTTTGTATAGTAAAACAGGTTGACGGTCAAAGAAGCTTCGGAAAAGCGATTCTCAACAGTCCAAAAGATACTAGCTGCCATTTGAAAATCGGGACAAACATAACTACTAATGGCCTTATTTTAAAAAACAAAAAGCCATACAATCCCAACATGTTTGACTATGGCAGTTACCTTGAAAATCAGGAAATCTATGCTCAGGTTTACACAAGACCCAATGAAATTAAAATTGGGAAATACGAATCCAGCTTATGGGCTGATTTTTCTAATTTTCGGGAAACTATCATTTCCAATTTAGATCATTCTGCTATTTCCAAAGAAGAATTGAATGTTTTAAATGCCTTAATTCTTGGCCAGCAACAAGACATTTCAACTGAAGTTTTGAAAGACTATCAATATGCCGGAGCCGTGCACGTATTGTCTGTTTCCGGCTTGCATGTTGGATTTATATTGTTATTCATCACCTTTTTGCTAAAGCCCATAGGCAATTCCAGAAAAGGTTCTTTGTTGAAATTATTTCTTGTGGTTTTATCGCTTTGGTCTTTTGCGGTTCTGACTGGTTTATCGCCTTCTATAGTGCGTTCTGTGACGATGTTTTCCTTTCTTGCCTTTGGAGTTCATCTGAGAAGAACCGTCAATATTTATCACACTCTTATCGTGTCAATGCTTTTAATATTGCTGTTCAAGCCATCCTTTCTGTTTGATGTTGGATTTCAATTGAGCTATTTGGCTTTGTTTTTTATTCTGTGGCTGCAACCGATTTTGGCTGAAATTTGGCAACCCAAAAATAAAATCATCAAATACTTTTGGGACATCATTACCGTTTCGTTTGCGGCACAAATTGGAGCCATGCCACTAAGCATTTATTACTTTCATCAATTTCCGGGTTTGTTTTTTGTGACCAATCTACTTATTCTGCCTTTGCTTGGAGTCATTATGGCGGTTGGCGTTATAGTCATACTCATTGCGACTTTTCATTCGGTGCCATTCTTTATTGCAAAAACTATAACGTTTTTAATTTCTCTACTCAATGCGATTATTCATTGGGTAGCCACTTTAGATGAATTTGTCATTAGAAATATTTCGTTTTCAAAAGAGATGTTATGGTGCTCCTATCTGGTCATTATCCTCTTGATTCTATGGCTAAAAAAGCCCGAATTCAAGAGACTTACCTTAGCGTTTTGCAGTATTATCTTGTTACAAACCATCTTTATTTTTCAAAAACAAGAAACGGTAAACAAAAGAGAATTGATTGTTTTCAGCAGCAGAAAGAACACCATAATTGCTGAGCGAAAAGGGGCTAATGTTACGATTTACAGCAATGACAGTATCTTGAAAAATCTGAAGACTAATTCGGTCATTCAATCCTATTTGGTTGGCAATTTTTGTAAACCTGCAAGCAAAAAACCATTACAAAATTTACTGTATTTCAAGCATCAAAAAATACTGTTGATTGACAGTTCCGGCATATATAAAAAAGGCATAAATCCCGATGTGCTGATACTGATACAATCTCCACATTTGAACCTGCAGCGCTTACTACAAACCATGAAACCAAAACAAATTATTGTGGATGGCTCAAACTTTAAAAGCTATGCGAAGTTATGGGAAGCCACTTGCCGGAAAGAAAAAATCCCTTTTCACTATACCAATGAAAAGGGATTCTATAAAATTTGATATTTCTTTAATTATGATTTCTTGTTGCCAAGAATTTGATCGGCACCAGCCAGCCAAGCACTAGGACCACCGGCTACATAACCAGTACTTCCAATCTTTTCGAGATTAATTTTACCATCTTTTTTAGAGGCATTAACAAACCAAACCGTTGGATATCCCTGAACGGCAAAAGTTTGTTGCAACTCCATATTTTGTCTTTGAATTTCCGGTAGTTGTGGTGTTCTTCTTGGGAAATCAAGTTCCACCAACACCACGTTATCTTTAGCCCATTTGGCAAATTCCGGAGTTTTCAACACTTCTTTTTGCAAACGCATGCACCATCCACACCAGTCGCTTCCTGTGAAAAACAACAATAATGGCTTTTTCGTTTTCTTTGAAATTTCCATGGCTTTGTTCATATCGGTTTGCCATGTTAACTCTTGCGCCTGTATGGTTAACGAACCCAAGATTAAGAATAAAGTAATAGCTAATTTTTTCATTTTTTTTGTATTGTATTTAATTGTGTGTGTTTATTATTGTCAAAAATAGTGCCGAAATTTACTTAAATTATTTTACTTCTTGCATCAATTTTTTAATTAATGGCGAAATAAGTATCAAAATTAACCCGGCAATTAACGCATAGATAGCCAGTTGATAATATCCTTGCGTATAACCTTGCAATTTTGTGGTTAAGGAAGCATTTTCATCCGGTGATGACATTCCGGCTCCTAACAAACCTGCGGCATACTGTCCGTAAGCACTGGCTAAGAACCACATTCCCATCATCATTCCTGATAATCTTTTGGGTGATAATTTGGTCATAATGGATAATCCGATTGGTGAAAGACACAGTTCTCCAAAAGTAATAACAAAGTAAGCCAGCGTAAATATATTCAACGAAGTAAGCCCGTTGGCATCGGCAAAAAACTTAGTGTAATAAAACACATAAAAAGCCAAGGCTAAGAATAGAAATCCGAGTCCAAACTTAATTACAGTATTCGGTTCCAATTTCTTTTTGGCCATAGCCAACCAAAGCAACCCAAGAATCGGACTGAAAATAATCACAAACAAAGAGTTAGATGTATTGTTTACAATATTGGGATTGATATCAAAAAACAATAAATTGTGGTGCAAATTGTCTTTGGCAAACAACGCCAATGAGCCGCCACTTTGTTCGAAAAAAGCCCAAAAAATTACGGAGAACAAAATGAATACAAAAGCGGCAATCAACTTGCGTTGGGCTTTAGCATCTCTTTCGATATAGGTTTCATAAAGAAAATACAGCACGGCCAACGGACCGATAGTGTACATGAAATAATCCGTATAATCGGTATTTTTGATCATGATGAAAATCAGCGGAATACTTAGCAAAGCGCCCACATAAACGACTATTTCCTTGGCAGTTCTTTTCTTTACAGGCTGGTTCATAATAGGAGAATCGCCAATAGGACCTAACGATTTTTTGGTAAAAACAAAGGTTACCAAACCAATAAACATTACTATCGCTGCTGATAAAAAGGCGTAACTCCAGCCATAATCTTTACTGGTTCCTAAGTAAACACAAACGGCTCCACCAAGTAAAGCTCCAATATTAATTCCGGAATAAAACAATCCGAAACCGGCATCTCGCCTGCTGTCACCTTCTTTATATAATTCTCCGACCATGGATGAAATATTCGGCTTGAAAAATCCGGTACCTATAATGGACAACGTGATTCCTAAATAGAACAAATTTTGTGGCGAAAAAGCAATCAGCAAATTCCCGATAATCATCACCAATCCTCCAAAAAGAAGGGATTTTTTAAATCCTAAAATCTTATCGGCAAAGATTCCGCCAATAAATGTAAAGGCATATACAAAAGCCTGAATGGCGCCATATTTCAGATTAGCATCTTTATCAGACAGCGACAATCCTAATAATTTATCGGCCATGAAAATGGTCAAAACCCCACGCATTCCATAAAAACAGAAACGCTCCCACATTTCCACGGTAAACAGGTACCATAATTGTTTTGGGTATTGCCCTTCAAAGTTTTGAATTTGGTCTAAAGTCAATTTATCGCTCATGTATCTGATTTTAAAAAACAAACCTACAAGAATGGCTTGTAGGTTTGAAAGATATAAAATTATTTTATAATTGCATTATCTGTTTTCAACTTCTAAATCAACGCCTTCAACATGTTCGTTGTGCATTCTTTTCTCTAACCAAGAACTTAACACAAACAATATCGCGGCGGCAGTTCCTGACATGATGATAAACAAGATAAAGAACTCATACAAGTTGGTAATTTGGAATCCTATGAAATGAGTAGCTCCCCCTTTTCCGTCTTCACCACCAGGGATTAAAGCGCTTAAGGTTCCTGCAAATTTATTAGCTGCAGCATTTGCTAAAAACCAGGTTCCCATCATTAAAGACGATAAACGTAACGGTGCTAATTTTGAAACCATCGACAATCCAATTGGTGACAAACACAATTCCCCACAAGTATGAATGATATACAAGGCAATTAACCACCACATAGAAACTTTATCTTCGATGCCCAATCCTTTTACAGCAATAGCAATCACTACGTAACCTAAGGCAACCATTCCTAAACCAATGGCCATTTTTTTAGGCGATGACGGCTCCAGTTTTCTCATGTATAAGAATCCCCAGATCATAGAAAAAATTGGTGCCAAAGCAATGACAGCTAATGGATTAACTGATTGGAAATAAGAGGCCGGCATTTCCCAACCAAAAAGAGTTCTTTCGGTTTGTCTGTCGGCAAAAAGGGTCAAAGACGCTCCGGCTTGCTCAAAAGCACCCCAGAAGAAAATAACGAAAAACGCCAGAATAAATATTACGGTAATTCTTTGGGTTTCAATTTTGGTCAAACTTTTATCGCTGAAAATGATGATCGGCATGGCTATCATGGAACCATAAATGAAATAGCTGATAATGTCTACATCACTTTGAAACATTTGCTTAAAATTTAGCATAAAGAAGATGATAGCAATAGAACCCACTATCATTCCGATACTTTTTGCATCTAATTTTTTTACCGGTAAACCAATATGTTTTCCTTCTTCGGAAACAAGGTATTTTTTTTGCCCAAAAACAAAAGCTACTAACCCTAATAACATACCGACACAAGCGGCCAGGAATCCCCATTTGAAATCCATAGAACCACAAACTAATGGCGAGAAGAAAGCTCCCAAGTTGATACCCATGTAGAAAATGGTGAAAGCACTGTCTATTCTTCTGTCATTCGCAGGATACAACTGCCCCACCATGGTAGAGATATTCGGTTTGAAAAATCCGTTACCGATAATGATTGCGGTCAGACCCATCCACATGATTGAAACACCACCGTGAGCGCCGGCTGAAGCACTTAGGAACATACAGAATTGTCCCAAGGCCATCAATAAACCTCCGATAACAATACTTCTTCGGTTTCCTAAATATTTGTCACACAAGTACCCTCCTAAAAGCGGTGTTAAATATACCAATCCGGTATAACTTCCATAAATCTGAGACGCATCAGCATCTTTCATTAATAGAATTTTAGTCATGAAGAGAATGAAAATCGCTCTCATTCCATAATAACTAAATCGCTCCCACATTTCTGTGAAGAAAAGGAAATATAATCCTTTAGGATGTCCTGTTTTTACTGTTGTTTCACTCATAATTATTGTTTTGGTTAGTTAAAGTTTTTTAATTGCCAGTGCAAAATACAAACAATTTTTAAGGCACAATATCAATTCACAAAAAATAACCTTTTGTGACTAATTGTTATTGCTTAAAAATTGGGGTTTCAGACAAACTCTTTATACAATCCGTTGTCGATATTATGAGTAAATTCAAGTAGTAACGAATTATTTATCTCAATGCAATCGGGTAAAAACCGAAGCCTGTATTTGGCTTGGCCAATAAAGGTAAAGAAGTCATTTCGGTTTATTTTAGCGTCCTTTTCAAGCTCTAAAATGGCGTTTATATTGTCAATTATTCTGCTGAGATAGGTTTGACTGAGAATTTCACCTCCGTTAAAAACTTCGATGCACATGCTTTCTTCTGAGGCAAATTTTCTTCTTATCGCAAACTTTAGCAGGTTATTAAACTGGGTGGTTTTGTTCCCAAAATCGATAGTTTGATCTATGATGTTTTTTGACGGTATCGATAAAACCACCACATTCCAATTAGTGAAATTAATTTTCATCGTCGTAGCTTCCGGCAATTGTGACAATTCTAAAACCCAACTGGTTCCTAACACTAAAAAAACAAAGATGAGCGTTGTTTTGGCCACAAGTTTAGCTAAGTCGATTTGAAAAGAATAGGATTCAAAATTAAACACATAAGGCACTTGCGTAATAAATAAGATAATGATACTTAAAACAGCAATCAGCGCCACACTTTTCATGTTTCGATTGTAAAAAGTTCTATAAAAGGAAAGTATCAAGAACCAAGTCAGTATGGCTGACAATATTAAATCCGGAATCGTATTGAAGCGAATACCATAGGTGTTTATAGTTTCACCAAAGAACAAGGCTAATACTAATGAAATAACAGAAAGACCAATAAAAAAAAGTAAAATTCTGGTCGTGCTTTTTTTATTGTTATAAAGATACTTTGGCGAATTGTCAAAGTAATATAAGGCTAATATTAAAAACAAGGAGTTTAAAATAGAAAACATATTCTGACTGATTAAAGCAATCCAATTGTTCACCTTAAAAGTCATGAAAATAAGAATCAATAAAGGGGAAAATGCCCAAACAAAAACAGAAAAACTCAGAAACAGCAACCCGTTATCAAATCGTTTGATGGAAATTTCGGAAGTTAATTTTTGTTTGAATTTATTCTGAACCACCAACCAAATGGCAACTAATAAGAACCCGCCAATAAAGGAGATCAGGAGCTCTGTTAGTAGATAAAACTGATGTTGGTTCATTTACAATTTCTCTTTGATAAAAGCAGTCATTTTATTGAATAGCTGAATGCGGGTTTTACCACCATAAATACCGTGGTTTTTATCCGGATAAATCGCCCAGTCAAATTGTTTGTTGGCTTGTATCAGCGCTTCAATCATTTGCATGCTGTTTTGCACGTGCACATTATCATCGGCACTTCCGTGAATTAACAAAAAGTTGCCTTTTAGTTTGGACACAAAATTAATCGGCGAATTGTCATCATATCCACTGGCGTTTTCCTGTGGTGTCTGCAGATAACGCTCGGTGTAAATGCTGTCATAAAAACGCCAATTGGTAACCGGAGCTACGGCAATCGCCATTTTAAACACATCGGCACCTTTCAAAATACAATTGCTCGACATGAAGCCGCCATACGACCAACCAAAGATACCAATTCTGTTTTTATCCACATAGGAATAATTTCCGATTACTTTGGCAGCATCAATTTGGTCTTCCACTTCATATTTCCCCAATTGTTTTTGAGTAACTTTCTTGAAAGCGGCACCTTTAAATCCGGTTCCTCTTCCATCAACACAAATCGTAATATAGCCTTGTTGTGAAAGCATCATGAACCACAAATCGTTTGTGTCTAACCAGTCATTGGCCACTTGCTGTGAACCCGGACCGGAATACTGATACATGAAAACCGGGTATTTTTTGGCAGCATCAAAATCTTTTGGTTTAATCATCCAGGCGTTTAGTTTGTTGCCTTTCTCGGTGGTTAATTCGAAGAACTCTTTGGTAGGCAAATCATACTTTTTTAGTTTTTCGGCCAAAGCTACATTATCAACTATTGGTTGTACTACTTTTCCATTGGCGGCACTATTCAAAGTGTACAATGGCGGCGTAGTCACATTCGAAAACGTATTGATGAAGTATTGAAAATTCGGGCTGAAAGTAGCGCTGTTGGTTCCAACCTGCTCCGACAATTTCACTTTGGCTTTTCCGTCTAAGCTTATCTTATACACATCTCTAAGCGTAGAGCCTTTCTCCACCGATTGATAGAAAACGGTTTTTGTTTTTTCGTCTAAACCATAGTAAGCAGTCACATCCCAATTGCCTTTGGTTATTTGGTTTTTCAGTTTTCCGGTTTTGTCATACCAATAAATATGATTGAAACCATCTTTTTCGCTGGTCCAGATAAAACTGTTGTCTTTTAGGAAAGTCAAATCATCAGTCACCTCAACATAAGCATTGTTTTTTTCGTTCAAAACAATTTTAGCAGCACCGGAAGTTCCGTCAATAAACAATAAATCTAGATTATCCTGATGGCGATTCAACACCTGAGCAGATAAAATGTTAGCGTCGTTGGTCCATTGCATGCGGGCAATGTAGAAGTCATTGTAGTTTCCAAGGGTTATAGCCTTAGATGTTTTCGCAGTAACATCATACACAAACAAAGAAACCAAAGCATTTTTTTCGCCCGCTTTTGGGTACTTAAAAGTTTCTACTGTTGGATACAAATCTTTGTGATATTCTGTCATCGAAAACTCGGGCACTTGGCTTTCATCAAAACGAATGAATGCCAGTTTTTTACTGTCGGCGCTCCAATCAAATGCTCTCACAAAAGCAAATTCTTCTTCGTATACCCAATCCGTAATCCCATTAATAATGTTGTTTTTCTTACCATCAGTTGTGACTTGAAAAGTAGTTTTGGAAGCTATATCGTAAATGAAAAGATTGTTGTCTTTGGCAAAACCAATTTTCAATCCATCAGGTGAAAAAGTAGGTTCCTGCACCTGCTCCAGCACTTTGGCTAATTGTTTGGTACCGATGTTATATAAAAAATAATCCGCCGTAAAAGAGTGTCTGTAAATTGGATTGGTATTGGTAGCTATCAGCATTTGCTTTTCATCCTTGCTGAAAGTGTAGCTGTCAATATTTCCGGCTAGTTCCTTGAAATCTTTGGTATCAAGTAACGTAGAAACTTTTTTCAGTGTGGCATAATCATACAAATCAATCTGCATGTTTCGCGAAGCTCTATCAGAATTTAAAACCGTGTACTGATTGGTGTTTTTCAGGGCTTGGAGTTCGTCCATGCCTTGTGCTCTGAAGGCACCTGTATATATTTCTTCAACACTCAGCTTTTGCTGAGCCACTGCTGATACACACGATAAAACAAATAGAATAAATAGTTTACTTGACTTCATTTTTTTGAATTGATTATAAAAACGGTCAATTTTAGTGAAAATTTTAGAGATTCCCTCTTATTTTTATGTTAAAAGCGGTTTTATTGAGTTCCAAATAAAAAACACTACTATTTGTTTTTTTGTTTATTGACCAATGCCCATCATTTTTGCCTGCAATTTGTATTTATTTGCTTTTTCAGAATTGCCGGCTTTAGCATAAGCGAGGGAGAGAATATTACATACTTTACTATTCCCTAATCCCTTTGCCATGGCTTCCTCCCCATACAATATGGCTTTGTCATTCTGTCCATTATTAAATGTTGCAATGGTGATATTAGTCAGCGTCATGTCGTTAAGAGCATCTATTTTGTAGGCTTTGTCAAAATAATAGTAGGCCGAATCAAATCGGGCTTCCGAAGCATAAACAGCGCCAATATTATTCAAAGTCTGCACATTGGAAGGTTTTGAACGAAGCGATTGCCGGTAATACGATTTCGATTTTTGTTTGTCATTGATAATCGAATAAATCAATCCCAGTTTGTAGGAGGCACTATAGTTATCCGGAAAAATAGCCAAACTTTTTTTAATATAGGTTGTAGCGCTGTCAATGTATAAGTTTCTTTGACTTTCATCGGTACTGGCTTCCGCCATGTTCATATAGTAGGTTCCCAATCCTATGACGGTTCTACTACTATTGGGCGAATGAGCAGCTCCTGATTTAAAAACCGCGTACTCATTTTTCCAATCAGGAATGCGGGTACGGGTTAGAGAGAAAGAAACAAGAACTATAATCGCCGAAACGATATAAATGTATTTTTTTGATGTGGCCGGTATTTCTTCCGAATTCATCCGGGTTATTTGCAATACCAGATAGATAAAAGCAACTATAAATCCCAATGACGGCAGAAATAAAAATCGGTCCGCAAAAGTAGCACCATTAAAAAAGAAAACATTAGCTGTTGGTGCAATCAAAATGATAAAAAACAAAAGACCAAAAGCAATCTCCGGTCTTTTTTTTAAATTGAAAATAATTAAAATTCCAATGATAAGATAAGCCGCCAAGGATACTAGCGGAATGAATTCAGTAATGGTCATCAACGGAATCTGATTAAAGGAATAATCCCATGACATTGGGTAAGGAAACAACATCATTTTCAGATAATAGAACGCTATTTCCAGTTTAGTTCCTAAAATCATTCCCCAGTCTTTGGCACCATACAATACATTTTCAAGTACTGTGGTCTCGTTGTCTGTGAAAACTCCCTTTAAAGCTGAATGTCTGCACAAAAGAAAAAAGATACCGGCCAAAAAATAAGGAGCCGATCTGACTAGGCTTTCTTTTATCGAATTCTTATTTAAAAGGAATAAACTTATTGGGAACAACACTACAAAAGCAAGAGAACTTTCTTTTGAAAACAAAGCTAACAAGAAACAAAAAACAGACACTAAAAGAAATTGCTTTTTTGAATTGTCTGCTTCAAACTTGAACAATAAAACCAAGGCCGACAAATTGAATAAAGCCGATAACAATTCATCCTGACTTTTAACATTGGCTACTACTTCGGTATGAATAGGATGGATGATAAACAAAGTCACAATCAGTACTTGATAAAACGGGTTTAATTTGGGAAACAATCTTTTGATTAAACTGTAAATTACCAATGCCAATAAAGAGTACAATACAATATTCATGAAATGAAAGCCTCTGGAATTTAATCCGAAAAACTGTTTTTCTACAGAAAAAAAACTGATTAATATTGGTCGGTAAGTTTGAAAATTCCCTCCTTTGAAATGGAGTAAACTTCCCTGAGTAAAAGCCTCTCCTATTCCGGCTATTCCTTTATTTACTGTGGGGTTATTTGTTATAAAAAGACCATCATCGAGCACGAAATCGTAAGTGACGGTTCGGCCGTATAAAAACAAAATTAGACCGATGAAAAATAGCTTGATTACTTTACTGTAAGATTTTGAATCTTGACTAACGACGGTATGCTCTGGCTTTTTTTTACTCATCTTTTCAGTTTTAAATTAGAAAAATAATCCGTAATTATTTTCGAATTTAGTACTATTTTATGAGGATTGCAATATGGCTATGGAAAAGAAAATTGCTTTTTGCATAAAAAAAGCCCGAACAATTATGTTCGGGCTTTTGTGGTACCTCCAGGAATCGAACCAGGGACACATGGATTTTCAGTCCATTGCTCTACCAACTGAGCTAAGGTACCTCGCTGAATGCGGGTGCAAATATAGAACGATTTTTAATTTATCCAAAACAAATAATAAAAAAAATCTATTCGTACCTTCGCGGTATCAAAAACCTTTCTATGCTTTTAGCTATTGATGTTGGAAATACCCGAATTAAAGCCGCTGTCTTTGAAGCCAATACACTTTTAGAGGTAATTGTTTTTGCCAAAGAAGAATTAGATTTAAAGGTTAATTTTATTTTACAACAGTATTCAAAAATTAAAACTATTGCTGTCGCTTCTGTCGGAAATCTTGAAAAAAAGGACTTTTCAGCCTTTGAAAACAAAGCGGCAATTCATTACATTACTCACGAAAGCAAGTTTCCTTTTCAAAACTTATACGCTACTCCCACTACGCTTGGGATAGATCGAATGGTGTTGTCAGCCGGTGCCGTTTTACAATTCCCCAATCAAAACCGATTGATAATTGATGCTGGTACTTGTATCACTTATGATTTTGTGGATTCTACCGACCATTATCTTGGAGGTGCCATTTCTCCGGGTATCCGGTTACGCTATGAATCGTTACATCAATTCACGGCAAAGTTGCCATTGCTAACTAAAAGTTATCCCGATAACTTCATCGGAAATTCAACAGAAGAATCCATACATTCGGGAGTCGTGAATGGTATAATTCATGAAATCGACGGCTTTATGGAACAATATAAAACCCAATACGCTAAATTTATCATAATTTTAACGGGTGGCGACGCAGAATTTTTGGCTAAACGATTAAAAAATACCATATTTGCCAATTCAAATTTTCTGCTGGAAAGTTTGAACCAAACTTTTCAATACAATCAAAAATGATTAAAAAAATTGTAGTAAGCTTCTGTTTACTTATTTCATTGACCGCTTTAGCTCAGGAAGGAACGTCATCTCCTTATTCTTTTTACGGGATTGGCGATGTTAAATTTAAAGGAACTGTCGAAAGTCGATCTATGGGAAGTATATCGGTATTCCCGGACAGTATTCATATCAATCTTCAAAATCCTGCTCAATTGGCCAGTCTTAAGTTAACTAACTTGGCTGTTGGCGCTACTTACCTTAACACTCATTCCCGTTCTGAAACACAAACCGAAAAAGCAAGAAGAACTTCTTTAGATTATCTTGCGGTTGGTATCCCTGTTGGAAAACTAGGCATTGGTTTGGGACTTATCCCTTATTCTTCTGTAGGATATAAAATCCAGAAATTATCAGACGATGCCACCCCTATTTACTCTAAATACAACGGAATTGGCGGAGTGAGTAAAGTGTTTTTGGGTTTTGGTTATAAACTGACTAAAAAATTCAACATTGGAGCTGATGTTCAATATAATTTTGGAACGATTGAAACAACCAATTTACGTTACCAAAGCGGCATTCAATATGGAACCAGAGAAAATAACCTGTCCGATTTACAAGGTTTTAATGTGGATTTTGGTTTAACATATCAAACAAAATTAAACAGCAAACTCTCCTTTTTCAGTAGTTTGGGCTACACCCCCGAATCAAAAATAAAACTGGCCAACACCCGTAGTATTCAAATTGTTCAGTTTTTAAGTTCCGGAGCTACCAGCGTCATTCAAAGTGAAGATATTCCTGTATCAGACACCTCTATAAAACTTCCTTCAAAAATTACATTTGGATCGGGTTTTGGTGAAGTGAAAAAATGGTTAGTAGGTGGTGAAATAACATTCATGAACACCAATGTGACTTCAAATCGTTTTACGGACATTTCCGGTTCCTCATTTGAAAACTCCATCCGATACAGCATTGGAGGTTATTTTATTCCAAATTATAATTCTTATTCTAATTATCTTAAAAAGATAGTGTATCGTGGCGGATTGCGTTATGAAAACACCGGCTTAGTGCTACAAAACAAATCTATCACTGACTTTGCCGCTAACATTGGCTTGGGGCTTCCTTTAGGCGGTACTTTCTCGAGCATTAACGTTGGTCTTGAGGTAGGTAAAAGAGGTACCGTTTATTATAATTTAGTTGAAGAAAATTATGTAAATTTAAGCATTGGTTTATCGTTAAGTGACCGATGGTTTGTAAAACGCAAATACGACTAAACAGTAAAATTATGAGAGTATTTTTTTTCTTAATCGGCTTTTTGTTTATTGGGAATGTCAACGCTCAAAAGTTTGATTGTGCTGCAAAAACAAAAGAATATCAGAATCTTTTTTTACTGAAAAAAGTGAATGACTCCTATGCTGTCTGGAGCGAGGTGAGAAAAAATTGCCCAAAAGACAGCGAAACACTTTACAGCGAAGGATTGCAGATTTTGCAATATCAAGTCGATAATGCTGCCTCAAGCGAAGAAAAAGAAAAACTGGTAAACAATGTCATGAAATTGTATGACCAATACAATGCCAATTTTCCGTTAACCACTGCCGATTTTCAAGTACGCAAAGCCATGTTCCTATACAACAACAGTGCCCGTACCAAAGAACAAATGGACACCGTTTTTACTTTATTAGAAAACGGATTTACCAACGCTTCTAAAAGCATTACCGATGCTAACGCCATCTACATCTACTTTAGTTTGTATTTTGACAAATACAAAGCCGGCGACAAAACGGTTACTGCTGCTATTGCTTTAGACAAATATTCGCTTGTTAATTCGCTGCTTACAGAATTAGAAGTTTCAAATCCTAACAACAGTAATGATTACAAAACCGCTCAAAGAGGCATTCAGGCTTTGGCAAAAGAATTGACATCCTGTCCAAATCTGACAGCCTATTACGAAAAAAACTATCCCACCAATACCGAAAATTCGGCTTGGATTGCCAATGCTGTAAGTAGTCTTACCGAGAATTGCAGCACTACCCCGATTTACTTTACATTGGCTGAAGCCAATTACAAAAACAAAGTCACTTCAAAATCGGCTTATTACATGGGGATAGCCAATGTAAAACAACGAAAATTTACCGAAGCCATTACCTATTTTACCGAAGCAGAATCCTTAGAAACCAATCCTTTGGAAAAAGCAAAATTAGATTATTCGTTGGCCACCGGATTGCTTAGCAATGACAAAGCAAAAGCAAAAGAACTATTGAATAAAGCCATTACTCTTGACCCTACAATGGGAAGGGCTTATTTATTTTTAGCAGACTTATACAGCAACAGTGCTGACGAGTGTGGCAAAACTGATTTTGAAAGGAAAGCTGTAAATTATTTGGCCATAGCAACGTTGAAAAAAGCAGCCACATTTGAACCAAGATTAAAGGCCTCAGCCGATAAAATGACTGAGAATTTTGCCAAAAAATCACTTACACCGGCAGAAATCACCAAAGCTAAAATGAACGGAAAATCAATAACCATCGGTTGTTGGATAAATGAAACCATTACATTTCCGTCTAAATAATGAGTCGCTTTTCCAAAAATAACATTCCTTTCGTTTTAGCAATACCCTTTTGTATGCTGATAGTCGCTTGTGAAAGCAATTTTCGCGATGTGCAAAAAATGGGCATTGCTGAGTTTACCCCAAGCGGAGATGCGGATTCCATCAATTTAAAATACACCGATTCCGGCAGAATAACCGCCAATTTGGTCAGCCCAAAAATGCTCGATTATGCTACGGTAGAATTCCCGTTTACAGAATTCCCAAAAGGCATGCATTTAACGTTATTCGACAAAAACGGAAAGCAAACCTTTGTGGTAGCTGATTATGCCATTTCGCATAAAGCCACCAACCTGATTGATTTACAAGGCCACGTAAAAATCTCCAACCAAAGCGGCGATTTGCTCGAAACGGAGCAGTTGTATTACGATCAAAAAAACGAATGGTTTTTTACCGAAAAAAAGTTTAAATTTACTTCATCAAAAGGAGTTTCCTATGGCGAAGGCATTGATTTCAGTAAAGATTTCAAAAAAGTAAATTCACAAAAAATATCAGGAGAAGTCCAATCACAATAACTATGAACTATTTAAAATTCACCCAATACGCCTACTTGATTGCCGGAGTTCTTGTAGCCATCGAAAGCTATAATCAGTACCAAGCGGGCAACATGAACAAAGCCATCATCATGGGCATTTTTACCTTAGTGGCTATTTTTATGTTTTTCTTCAGAAGGAATTTCGCCAATAAATTTCAAGAACGAAATAAAAAACCCTAAGGTATGGAAGCCGGAATAATCATACTGTGTCTGATACTTTCCGCCTTTTTCTCCGGAATGGAAATCGCTTTTGTTTCCTCCAATAAAATATATCTTGAAATTGAAAAAAAACAGGATGATTTTATTTCCAAAATCCTAACTAAGCTTACTCAAAAACCATCCAAGTTCATTGCTACCATGCTTGTTGGCAACAACATTTCGATGGTAGTGTACGGATTTTTCATGGGCGATTTGCTGATGCATTGGTTCCTGACCTTTGGGTATCACTTTTCAGATTTGACCAATTTATTATTGCAAACCACGATTTCTACTTTAATCGTTTTAATGACTTCTGAATTTTTACCAAAAGTTTTTTTTCAGATTTATGCCAATACAGTCATCAAAGTTTTTGCGCTCCCGGCTTATTTTTTTTACAAACTCTTCTATTACATTTCGTCCTTTATGATTTGGATTTCGGATTTTATTCTGAAGAAATTTTTCAAAACCGAAGGCGACCAAATCAATCTTTCGTTTAGCAAAGTCGAGCTGGGCAATTACATTTCAGAACAAATGAACTCGGTAGAAGACCACGAAAGTGTGGATTCTGAAATTCAAATTTTCCAAAATGCGCTCGAGTTTTCAGCTGTAAAAGCACGAGACATCATGACACCGAGAACCGAGTTGGTTGCGGTTGACTTATACAGCTCGATAGTCGATTTAAGAGAGCTTTTCATCAAAACCGGATACTCCAAAATCTTGATTTATCTCAATTCGCTTGACGATATTGTTGGCTATGTCCATTCGTTTGAATTGTTTAAAAAACCCAGAAGCATCAAATCCATCATGATTCCGGTAGAATTTGTGCCGGAAACTATATTCATTAAAGATGTGCTGAATTTGCTTACAAAAAAAAGAAAGAGCGTGGCTGTTGTTTTAGATGAATATGGCGGAACTTCTGGCATCGTCACTATAGAAGATATTGTAGAAGAGCTTTTTGGCGAAATTGAAGACGAACACGATTCGGATGAAGAATTAATTGAAACACAGTTAGACAATGCTATTTACCTGTTCTCCACAAGATTAGATGTTGAATACCTTAATGAAACCTACAAACTCAACATTCCGGAAAGCGATTCTTATGGAACTCTTGGTGGTTTTATTGTCGATTTTTCTAAAGAAATTCCACAAAAAGGAGACCAAATCACTATTGGAAACTTCCAATTTATAATCGAAGAAGCAACAAATAAGAAAATCGAATTAGTAAAAATGACACTATTGGATTAGCTTCTTTAAAAAAAATCAAAAATTAGTTGAAATTATAACTATGTGAGTATTATTATTTCACATATAATTGTATTTTCGCAAACTGAAATAAAATTTAACAAGAATAGAAATGGCAGTTTTATCAAAAATTAGAAAACGTTCAGGTTTACTTTTACTGGCTATAGGTTTTGCATTATTATCATTTGTAGTGCAGGATTTGTTTACCAAAGGTTTTAAAAGTTTATCGAAAGACGTAGGAAGCGTTAATGGAAAAGATATTTCTTTTGAAGACTTTAGAGTAAAAGTAGCAAATACTGAAAAAAACAGTCAAGGGCAAGGTCAGACAATGACTTCGGTGCAAGCTTCATCACAAGTTTGGAATCAAGAAGTAAACATTGCTTTGCTTTCGACAGAATTTGAAAAATTAGGAATCCGTGTAGGCGAAAAACATATTGTTGAAGTATTGAAATCGAACCCGCAATTCGGGCAAAATCCAATGTTCCAAAATGCTGCCGGTAAATTTGATTTAAACAAATTCAAAGACTACTTTAAAACAAATCCGGAAGGAATTCAGATGTTGAAAGACCAAGAGAAAGACGCTGAATTAAATGCAAAATATCAAATCTACAACTCCTTAGTAAAAGGAGCTATGTACACCACTGAAGCAGAAGGAAAATTCAAATATGAATCTGAAGCCAACAAAGTAACCTTTGATTTTGTTACCGTTCCCTTTTCATCTATAAAAGACAGTGATGTCAAAGTAACTGATGATGAAATCATTGCTTACATGAAAACCAAAGAAAAGAAATTCAAATCAGAAGAAACTCGTGAATTGGATTATGTTTTGATAGAAGACAAACCATCAGCTCAAGATGAAGCTGAAATCAAGAAAAATGTTGATGCGCTGTTATTGCCGAGCGTTCGTTACAATAAAGAAACGGGTAAAAACGACACCATCCCAGGATTCAAATCAGCTCCGGATAATGCTGAATTTGTAAATGCCAATTCGGATATTCCTTTTGATTCCACTTACATCGCAAAACAAGATTTACCGGCAGAAAACGCGGATGCTTTATTCAATTTGCCAATTGGTGAAATTTATGGTCCTTATATATTTAAGAATCACTATTGCATCTCTAAAGCTTTAGGTAGAAAAGCCGGAGCTAAAGTAAAAGCCAGTCATATCTTAATCAGTTGGGAAGGAACAAAAGTTCCAAACAAAAAAGAAAAAAGAACGAAAGAGCAAGCCAAGGCTAAAGCAGAAGGTTTATTAGCACAAGCACAGGCAAACCCTGGAACTTTTGGATTCTTAGCTATGGCAAATTCTGATGATTCATCCGCACAACAAGGTGGTGATTTAGGCTATTTCGCTCCCGGACAAATGGTAAAACCATTTAATGACTTTGCATTCAATAATCCGGTTGGAAAAATTGGTTTAGTAGAAACTGAATTTGGATACCATATTATTCAGGTTACCGACAAACAAGACGCTGTTAAATTAGCTACTATTGCTCAAAAAATTGAACCGTCAGAAGCTACTAATGATAAAATCTATACTCAAGCAACTAAGTTTGAAATGGATGCCGCTAACAAAGATTTTGCTGCTTTGGCAAAACAAATGAAACTAACGGTAAATCCATCTGTAAGAGTAAAAGCCATTGACGAAAGTTTTGGTTCTGTGGCCAATCAAAGACAAATTGTTAAATGGGCTTTCGCCAGCGATACTAAAATTGGTGATGTAAAACGTTTTGAAATTGTAAACGTAGGACACGTTATTGCCAAATTGAAAAAAATCACAGAAAAAGGCTTAATGGCTGTTGAAGAAGCAAGACCACAAGTGGAATTGATTTTGAAAAACAAAAAGAAAGCAGAAAAAATCAGTGCTAAAATGACTGGCGCTTCATTGGCTGCTATTGCTGCGGCTAACAAAGTAACCGTTCAAAATGCCGTTGATTTAACTATCGAAAACCCAGCTGTTCCTGGTGCAGGTTTTGAACCTAAAGTAGTTGGAACTGCATTTTCAGCAAAAGCTGGTCAAGTTTCTAAACCAATTGAAGGTAATTCTGGTATTTATGTAATCGTGACTAAAGCGGTGACTAAAGCGCCTGCTTTAAAAGACCACAAAGACTATATTGCCAAAGTACAACAACAAGTAGTAAACTATGCAGGAAGAGTAATGCCAGCCTTGAAAAATGATGCTGATATTGAAGATAACAGAGCTGATTTTTACTAACAGTTACTGAACCATAAATAAAAAACCCTGAAGAATTCTTCAGGGTTTTTTATTTGGTTTACTCTAAGATCATTTCAGAATAAGGAATGATGGTTCCAAAACCTTTTTGCCTGAAGTATTCCGTTGGATTCTCTTTGGAAATGCTCATCACAAAATCACCTCCCCAAGCTCCTAAACTTTTTATTACTCCGTCAAAATCAGAAAAAAGGGTTTCTTTGATGGTAGTCAATTCTAAAATATTGCTCAATTCTATCTCATGATGTTGCAGTGCCAAAGCAAACTCTTTAGGTTCTGTTGCTTCAACAACTGTTTTGGTAATAGCATTGATAATTGGTATTGATTTGCTAATATTGCTATGTTTGCTGTAATAAGACGTAATCGCATTCCGGCTATTTTGCTTTTTATTCAGATAAATGAAAAAGATTTTATCGGCAAAACCGGGCTTGAAATTCACAGTCTCCACTACTGGTTTATCATTCACCAACTGATAAATAACTCCCGAACTATTTTGAGCGCAGGCAATATCATAACCACTACCGCCAAAACTTCTTTTCAGCAGCTCAAAGGCATCTATTTGCAGCCATTGCGCAATATTGTTAATTAAGGTAGAAGAGGTTCCTAAACCCCAAATTTTGGGAAAAGTCAATTCGGTTTTTATTGTATATCCCTTAGTGGTTGTAATAAAATCAGAATGCATTAAATACGCTTCGTGTAAAATCTCAATTAGTGTATTTTTAATGCTGGTTGTATCATCAAAACGCTCTTTGCGAATAATTGAGGTAAACGGAATGGTATCTTCAAACCAAATACTCCCGTCGCTGTCATAACTCGTCCAATGAATAAGTTGCTCCTCACCTTCTCCAACAATTAAATTCTGACCATATTTTGTGGGTAACGCAAAAGCTTTAGCACCATCCAATACTACATATTCTCCGGTGATGAGTAGTTTCCCGTTGCTGTAAAAAGTCTTTTTACTCACAATTTTAAAATTTGTTTTTTAGTGTTCGTGAATCTTCAATTTCAAAAGTTTACTTTCTTAGATATTCAATCAACTCCACTACAGAAGCATGAGAAACTGTGTGATTTTCAAAATGCTTAGCAATCGCTTTTCTTTCGTCGGCCGTTGCTTCGTATTGATTCAATATATTATTCAGATGCATTTTCATATGGCCTTCCTGGATTCCGGTGGTGGTTAACGATCGTAAAGCGGCAAAATTCTGTGCCAATCCGGTAACCGCAACAACCTGCATCAATTCCTGAGCAGAGGGTTTCCCCAGTATTTCCAAAGCCATTTTCACCAACGGATGTAATGAGGTCAAACCCCCTACTGTGCCTAAGGCTAGCGGAATTTCCATCCAAAAAGTAAAGATGTCGTTTTCAATTTTAGCATGCGACAAACTCGAATAGTTCCCATTTCTGGAAGCATACGCATGTACTCCGGCTTCCACGGCACGGAAATCATTTCCGGTGGCCAGCACTACCGAATCAACTCCATTCATAATCCCTTTATTATGCGTCACGGCACGATAGGGTTCTATCTCAGCAATGCGAACCGCCTGAACAAACTTTTCGGCAAACTCTTGTGGATTTTCTATTTTTTTTTCCGCCAGTTCTTCTATTGTACAGGAAACTTCGGCACGAACAATACAATTGGGAACAAAATTAGACAAGATGCTCATCACAACCGTAATGTCTTTTTCGATTGGAGAAAACTCATTGTAATGAAGCGCTTCTTCCTTTAAAGATTTAGCCAATTGCTCCAAACACGAATTGATAAAATTCGCACCCATGCTATCCTTCGTTTCAAACGTAACATGTAGCTGGTAGTAATTTTCTAATTCGCTGGTTTTATCTCTAAGCTCAACGGATAAGATGCCACCGCCGCGCTTTTGCATGTTTTTGGTAATACTCTCCGTTGAAGCTATTAGGCTATCCTTTTTTAATTCAAAAAACTTTTGAAGTTTACCAGCCTCTCCTTTAAATAAAAAGTGAACCTGTCCAATTTTTTCAGTGTTCAAAACCGTAGCTTTAAAACCACCCCTTGTGCTCCAAAACTTGGCCGACTTAGCCGCCGCCGCTACCACAGAACTTTCTTCAATAACCATCGGCACCGAATAATACTGATCATTAATCAGGAAATTGGGCGCAATACCCATTGGAAGATAGAAGTTGGTAATAGTATTTTCTATGAATTCATCGTGCAGTTGCTGCAATCGGATATCGCTGTTCCAATACTGTTTTATAATCGCCACAGCTTCTGCCGGATTAGCAAAATATTCATTGGCAATCCAATCGATTTTAGCGTCTTTCGATAATTTGGAAAATCCTGTAACGGCAGTATTCATAAGCAGTAACTAATATTGGCTACAAAGATAAGGCATAGCAAGTTGGTTTTAGCCATCAAATTATTGTGGTTTTGTTTCGGTTGGCAAGGGTGTTGGGACTTGACCGTCATATTCGGTTTCTTTTAAATCTTCGGTTTGTTTGCCTAGTTTTATGATGGGATTATCCTGAGAACCGGTTATTTTAATTGGAATGCCAAAGATCCCGAAAGGCGGTAATCCCAATCGCATTTTGATATTCAACTTCCCATCAAAACTTGTTTGGCCTTCAATTCGCGGACGGAAACCGGCAACCTTAAACTTGAATCTTTCGATATTAATGATGTTATTTTTAATCGTCGTTTTAATATCTACCTGAGATAAATCGGGGTTTTTCATGGCGTCTTTCCCAGTCTTTTTGCTGACAGCACCAAACATTTTAAAGCCTTTCATTTTGACTTTCTTCACGGATAACGTTCCACCTCCGGTTAAGGATGGATATATTGGTTTCATATTATTATCCAAAATTCCGGCTACTTTATAATCTAGGGAGATAATTCCTTCCGCATTTTCGGCAGCGGTGGCCATTTCCCGGAACAGTTTTACTTCGTTGTAAGCGCGTTTTACATCAAAGTCTTTGGCCAATACTTTAAAATCAAAGAAAGCTTTCTCTGTCGATTGACTACCATAAACCACATCCATATTGACAGTACTGCCAATCAAATCGAAGCCTGAATTTTTAAGTTCTAATCTGCCTTTGTTGATGTTCATTTTGCCTTTCAAGTTCTCCAATTTCAAATCCTGAAAATTGACTTTATTCGCCGTCGCATTAAACTGCAAATCAAAATTGGAGGGAATCACCACAACTCCGGTTGGCGAGGTTTCAACCGTTTTCGTTTTAGTAGAATCGGTAACGGTGCTTGCTGGTGCTGTATTCGACATGAATTCATCCACATTGATGTAATTCGACTGCAACGTGAAATTCCCTTTTAAAACCGCTTTACTGGTCAGAGCAAAATCAATTACGTTTTGCAGATACCCATTCATCTTGAAATCGGATTGGCCGTAAGACGCATTGAAATTCCGGAAGTTCATTTTATCCTGATGAAACACAAATGTTCCGTCATTGATAATAAAAGGTTTTGGCAAATATTCCGAAGTGGTTTTGATGTTTCTGAGTTGCAGCGTACCGCTGTTTTGCAGGTTTTTATAACGACCGTTCATCGCATCATCCTGTGAACCTTTGAACGAAACATCGGCTTTGACATAACCTTCGACATTCAATCCTTTTCGGGAAAAAACTTTGTAGATTTTGGCCAAATCCAACTCACCTTTGGCTTTGATATCATACTTGATGTTGTCAAAATTTTGCAGTTTGGCATTGACATAAATTGGCTTGCCTTCAAATAAGAAAGAAGCCGGCGTGATGTTGATTTTCAAATCTTTCATCGAGCCTTCGGTATCTAAAATAGTGGCCTGCACATTAATATTTTGTATCGGATTTGGATAATAAATAGATTTCACGTAGCCGTTTTTCAACGAAATCTGGCCGTTAGTAACCGGAATTTTGTTGTGCCTTTTGTCATAAACCCCATCGGATTTGATGTTCATCACCAGTATCCCTTTCAAGTCCATGTTTTTCAATCCCAGCGCTCGATCCATTTCGGCCAAATCAATTCTGGACGTAATTCGGGCAGCCACTTTTGGCGTTGCTAATCCTTCAGTTTTGATGATGGCTTTTAGATAATCTTTCCCCACATTGAAGAAAACGGAATCAATATTGACTCTCAATTTTTCGGTATCCAACGAGGGTAATTTGGTGTCAAAATTCAAAAAGATATTCGAAGCCGGAAGCGGTGCATTGTTGTAATTGATAA
This sequence comes from Flavobacterium sp., assembly GCF_036741995.1. Classification (GTDB taxonomy): domain Bacteria; phylum Bacteroidota; class Bacteroidia; order Flavobacteriales; family Flavobacteriaceae; genus Flavobacterium. The sequence continues at coordinate 34,150 of NZ_DAINRG010000022.1, forward strand.
ACCCGTCGCGGATTTTCATACGGAATGCCAAATCGGGTTTTTGATTTTTGGAAGCGATGTATTTTCCTTTCAGGGTCAGCAGCAAATCGGTGCTGCCTTTTACTTTTGATTTATCGAGCCAGGTTACATAATGCGGTGGCAAAGCGGTGAAGAAATCGTTGAGCTTGCTGTCTTCGGATTTGATGTTGAAATCCATATCATAGCCATTGCTCAGGAAATCAAATTTCCCTTTGAATTCTACCGGAAGTTTGTTGATTTTCAGATTGTTTTGTTCAAACACAAACGCCAACGAATTGGTGTTGATTTTGGTAATCAAATCGGCATTGACTTTTTTGTTTTTCAGGTATTGCTCGCCATTGTAGGTAAAATCAAAGGATTCAATTTTGGCTTCGGTATATAAATCGAAAATGGATTTATCTAAATCTCCGTTACCGATATATTCAAACCCGCGGGCGTCAATCAGCATCTTGGTTGATTTGTCATCATAGACCAAATGGGCATTTTCTATGTCAATTTTTTCTAGTCGCAGTGCTGTATTGCTGGTCGTATCTTTTTCAGTGGTTTTGGCATCAGAGATGTAAACGTTGTAATTGGCTTCTCCTTTTTCATTGACTTTTACATTGATAAAGGCATCGGAAACATAAATCTTATCGATGTTGACTTTTTTATCAAAAAGCAAGGATCTTATATTAATTCCGAAAGACACTTCGTTGGCAGAGAGTAACGTTTCTTTTTTATACGGAGCAGAACCTTTAAGCGAAAAGTCAGTAAGGGTAAGGGTTAAAGATGGAAAGTGATTGAAAAACGAAAGGTTGGCCTCTTTGAAATTCAGTTCGCCTTCGAGTTTTTGATTGGCAAATGATTTTACTTCTTCGGCAATTTTCCCTGGGAAAAGTATTGGAATTAAAAAGAGCAATAAAAGAATACTCCCAATCGTAATTCCGGTAATCTTTAATATCTTGACAACTACTGATTTTGGCGTTTTTTTCATGCTTCAAAAGTACTATTATTCAAAAGACAGACAAAGAAGATTGAATAGAATCTGTCATAAAAATACAAAAAGCCACGTTATGAAAACGTGGCCTTTCAAAAATAATTATACTAACTAATCTAACCTTACTGTTTTATTAACTTCATTGTTTTGGAGTGGTTATTGCCATCGGTAGCTTTTACCAAATAAATCCCTTTACTCAAATCCGTTACGTTGTATTGATAATCTTCAAGTTGACCGCTGTTAAATGATTTTACCAATTGACCTGTGACAGAATAAATCTGTACCCTGTTCGTATTGGCATTGATGGTGAAATAGTCTGAAGTTGGATTGGGAGCCAAAACAACAGCTTCTAAAGCGTTAAAGTCTTCGGTTCCTAAAGCTAGATCATTTCCATAGATTCTAAATCCTCCCGGCTCAATAGTTATCGTCATAGCCTGATTGGTTACCGACATAGATGTATTGTCCATCAAGTTATACCAAGTCCCTGGGTAAGGGAAATCAGCTGTAATGTTTTGAGAAGCCACAGAGAAATTGGCTAGAATCACTACATTTTTAAGTCCTGATAAAGAAGCGTCATAGATATAAACTCTTTGACGAATATTATTAGTATTTGGGCTTATGGCATAATCTCCGTTAAAAACAGCGTTGTTCTTTTTAAGGTCAATCATTTTGGCCCAATTGTTATAAATCGCAGATCGTTGAGCCACACCAAGCCAGTTGCCTGTCCATTGTGGTTGCTGTTTGGTGGCTAATTTACAATCTCCTGTAGTCGTGTCAGATTCGGTATTCACTGTACCATCAGTACAGGCATAAATAGAAGTATTCATTCCTAAATCGGCAAAGTGCCAAATCATTTTTGGTCCTGGAACCAGAATAGAAATAGCTCCAACAGCGGACATTCTGTAAAGAGAATTGTTTAAATTATTTAATGGCGGTGCTGTCCCTGAACCATTGCCGTAGGTCATGGCTGAGTACATTAATCTTTCTTTATCGTGACTTTCCGGATAGCCCATAACACGTTTTCCTAAGAATGATGCTCTGGATTTGTTTCCGATTCCTGAGATATCACCACCTGTTGAATAGCCTTCAATAAGTTGTGAGTATGCATAGGTCATTTCTCCCCACATCATTACCCCTTTTGAAATTCCGTCTGCATCCCCACTATAATGAAAGTTGGCCCATTCTTTTTCTTCACTTTCGATTCCTAAATGCTCAAAAATCACATAATGATACGGATCTAAAGACCAGGAGTAATTGGCATAATCTTTAAGGATACCAACTCTGTCTGCCTGATAAGCATTTGTACAGGTATCATCTCCGGAAGAGCAAGCTTGCGTAAATCCTTTGGTTAAATCCCAACGGAAACCGTCAATTTTAAACTCCTGTACCCATTGTTTAATGACTCTTTTGGTATAATAATTTGTATAAGCTGACAGGTGATTAAAGTCATTACCAACACCATAACTATGTTTAGCAAATTCATTAAAATAAGGATTGTCAGAAGCAGCATCGCCCCAGCCATCTCCATCAGGATCTTTCATCCACATACGCACTAACGGGCTTCTGCCAAAAGCATGGTTTAATGCCACATCCAGAATAACTGCGATTCCGTTTTGGTGGCATAAATCAACAAACTCCTGCATTTTAGCTTTGGTACCATAAAATTTATCTAAAGCCAAATGATACGCCGGATTATAACCCCATCCTTCATCGCCTTCAAACTCCATTACCGGCATCAATTCGATAGCGTTTATTTTTAAATTTTTAAAATAATCTATTTTATCAATTAAGGATTGGAAGTTTCGGTTGGCATCAAAATCACGAATCAGCACTTCATAAACCACTAAATTGTCTTTGTTTGGTTTCACAAAATTTGTAGTAGCACTGCTCCAGGCATAAGGCGTTTGGCCGGTTTGCAAAACAGTAACTTCTCTTTCCTGACCCGCTGGATAAGTTGGCATATTCGGATAGGAATTGGCAGGAATATAAGGGTCATCAAATGGTGATAGCACTAATGTTGAATAAGGATCGGCCGTTTTTACGACAGCCGGTGAATTGGTTGTTGGCGTTGCGTCAACTACCCAATATTGATAAGTATAATTTGTTCCTGAAGTTAAACCAGTTAACTCCAACCAAAATTTATTGGTTGACGGATCTCTTTTCATTAAATAACTGTTATCCGGTTGATAGTTATTAAAACTTCCGGCAACGTAAACAAAATCTTTTCCCGGAGCTGTCAAAACTAAAGTAGCTTTGGTGGCATCAGAAGTATTGTAATTTATTCCATCCTCAAGGTTTGAAGCCATCGCTTGAGAAGTGGTTCCTGCATTTACAATTACGCCGAATTTTTTAGAAAACGTAGTGATTCCCTGGGTAATTTGCAAATCATAAGTTTTATTAACCGTAACATTTGTATCCGTATAACTAAACGAAGTTGCGGTAGCGGTGCTGATGCTTACTCCATTGGCCAATAAGTTATAACTAGCATTGCCATTGGTATTAGTAGCGGAAATAGTGAAATTTTGACCACTGTTGATAATTGTATTACTATATTCTGCCGGAGTGACCAATGTAGATTGGAAGGCTCCAACATCTAATGTATAACCACTTGCCGGTGCTTGTACATTTCCAGCTGCATTACGGAAAACCATATTTATTTTGGTTATGGAGCCCGAAGACACTCCATAATAACTCATGATACTTGGAGTTAAATCTAATTTATAAATATTGCCCGAAACTAATGTTAGGGCTGGTTGTGTTGTATTATTTCCCCAACTTCCTTTTACATTTTGCCAAGCTGTTCCGTTAAGCGTGACTCCTGTATGGGCATAAATTGTTCCTGTATAAGTAGCCAAATCAGTTCCTGTTTTATCAAAAAGGATAGTAGCCGAAGCTGTTGCATCAGGAGTTATCCCCCCTTGCCACGAAACTTGACTACTAACTGAATTGTAAATAAGAACCGTTACTAGTAAAAACCATATTTTTTTCATAGCTGAAAATTTTTATAAAAAAGGGCTTTCAACAGAAAGCCCTTTTGTAACTTATTAATTATATTATAGAGCTGTAAGCGAATAAGCATACTGTCTTGGATTGCTTAAATCCAAAACCACATGATAATTACCGCCAGCAGCAACAGATAAATTTGGACCATCATAGTTCATAGAACCATCTCCATCAGGATCACCTCCTAAATTGATTGTCCAAGCACCATTCGCTCTGAATTTAAATTCTCCAGCAGTCATAACAACATCACCTTCCCAAGTTTTGTTGGTAGCATTGTATGTTAAATTAGTACTGTTATCCCAACCTAGCGGTGTTGCAGCTCCAATAATACCCCAATTGGTAGGCTCTACTGTGTATAATAATGTAGTGGTATTGGCTCTAACTCTGTAATATCCTGCAGTAGCTGAACAATCAGACTCACCTGTCAAGGCTAATACCCCTGAAAAACTTCCGTCATCACCCCAGTCAGGATTTCCCCAGTTGAAGTTACCAGCAGCATCTGGAGCAACAAATTTGAATCCACCATCTAACCAAATAAATCCTTCATAGTCTGTTGCACCAAAAGCAGAAGAGGCTATTCTTGGAGCTGTTGGAGGATTCCACCCTTGGTGATTTCCAGGTACTGACAATTTTGGCAAATCTGTAGAATACGGTGTTACTAAATAAGTAATCACATCTGAAAATTTCTCTTCGCTTCCGGTTGTACCTACTGTAGAACGAACTCTAATTTCAAGACCTCCTTGAGTAAAAGGGGTTAAACCAGCACCAACAGATGCTCCATTTAAAGCGTCTGAAGTAACCGTAACATAGGTATTCGTTGTTGTTACTAAATCGATTGGTGTGTCAAAATTATCTCCCGACTTGTCAACCTGAATCGTGTAGGTCACTTCTGTTGGAGTTCCGTAGTCCATATCTTCCCAAGTCATTGATAACCCCGGATTGGTAGGAGTATCGGGACTTAAAATTACGGCATCACCAGATACTGGAGAAAGAATTCTAAACTCACCCGTATTGTTGGCATATTTTAAATCTTGTTCATCTGTACAAGAAGCAAAACCAGCTATAATGGTTACTGCTACTATTGATTTTATTATATTTCTCATTGTTATGTATTTAAATTTATTATACTATTAATATCCTGTGTTTTGAGTCAAATTGGGATTGGAAGCTAATGATTGTGCTGGAATTGGGAATACTTTCAGGTTGTTTGAAATCGCAATTCCATTAGAACCATTTCCTTTCCATGCCCAGTTGTAACTGCCTCCAGTATATTTTCCAAAACGAATCAGATCCTGTCTTCTGTGAGCTTCCCAGTGCAATTCTCTGGCTCTTTCATCTAAAATAAAATCAAGAGTTAAATCACCCGCAGAGACATTGGCAACTGTACTACCATTATTAGCTCTTTCTCTTAGTGCGTTTACATAGGTTACCGCTTGAGAAGTTGTGGCATTTGAGGCACCTCTTACAGCACATTCGGCATACATCAAATAAGCATCGGCTAATCTAAATAAAGGAAAATCTGTATCAACAAAAGTAGAACTAGGTCCGGCCACACCGGCTGATGATCTGTTAGAATACTTAGCCAAAACATAGCCTTGATCTCTATTGGCAACATCCGCAATTTCAATATCCCTCGTGCCTGAAATAATTGTTTTTCTGGTATCAGTATCAAAATCACTTCCGTCAAATTTTTGAACAAATTGTTTTCTCAAACGCAGGGCACCGCCCCATCCACCTGAACCAACTCCTAAAGAAACTCCATTTTGCTCAATAGAACCTACTTCTCCATTAATCATTACAGTAGTTGGGCCATAGGCCTGAGTAACTTGTCCATCAGCCTGAAGGGTGAAAATCATTTCCGGTGAAGTTTGATTATCCGTTTTGAAGTTATTCAAATAGTTAGGATTCAAGGTATATCCACCAGCAATAATGGCATTACATTGAGTAACACAATCATCATATTTTGGGGTACCTATGTAGACTTCTGCATTCAAATAAATTTTTGCCAAAATCATTCTGGCAACAGCTTGATCTAATCTTCCATATTCATTAGTTCGCGGAGCTTTCAAATCAGGTAAAACAGCATTCAATTCGGTTTCAATGAATGTAAACAATTGCTGTCTGTTATACTCCGGTCCGGCAGTATTAATAGGGTCTGCTTCTGTAACAAAAGGAGCTTTACCAAATAAATCCATTAAATTGTAATAGGCAAAAGCTCTCAAAACCCTAACCTCATTTCGATAGTCCGCAACAGCACTTAAAGTAGCGGCATCGGTAACACCTCTTCCACTCAACTTCTCTGGAGTAGTTTGTCTCAAATATTCATTTGCCAAGGCTACTTCCGCCATAGTTCTACTGAACATTCCAAGGATTACCGGATTGCTGGCATTCCAAATGTTTCTTTGCAACTCTCTAGTTCCCGGGTCATTTTCATAACTCCAAATTACCTCATCTGTGGTTAAGTCCTGCATATACCACAAACATCTACCAAACTGACTGGTACCTGCATCAATTCCGACAAGGAATGAT